>JAYFMV010000040.1:0-36826 GCA_042408245.1 Potamolinea sp. | reverse complement strand
TAGTGGTTATCTGGCGTTAACTCTTCGCAAAAACAAAGTGCCAAATGTTTGGGCTGCAGACCTAAATCAAGCAGCAGTTGAGTGTACAAAAGAAAACATCAAGAATAATCCAGATTTAGCTCCGATTGAGGTAGTTCACAGCAATTTATTTTCCCAAATTTCTCCCGAAATTAAGTTTGATTTAATCGTATTTAATCAACCATTCTACTATGGAAATGGTCCTTTTAATGTCAGCCCAGATGAAGGTCGTCCACTCAACGAAAGATTTCTGAAAGAAGCTAGAAATTACCTCAAGTCAGATGGCAAAATTCTGATGAATTATTCCGATCTAGGGGATGAGATTAATAACCCCAAGGGAACCGCAGAGTTACTGGGCTATCAGGTGAAGGTTAAATTGATGGAACAGGGCGAATCTTTCAGCAACGAAGTGTATGAATTTTCCTAATAATTCTCAGGAGATTCCCTGGTGGTCGGGTAATGCTCGTTTGCTCAATTTATCAGGAAAGCTCTTGGGGGCTCATGTTGCTCATGCTGGTTTAATGGTGTTTTGGGCAGGTGCGATCGCCTTATTTGAATTGCATATTTTTGACCCAACGCAGCCGATGTACCAGCAGAATTTAATTGTATTGCCTAACTTAGCGCGACTGGGCTTTGGTGTTAGTGAAGGTGGTCAGGTTATTGATACTTACCCATACTTCGTTATAGGAGTTTTACACCTGATTAGTTCAGCTTTTCTCGGTGTGGGGGGTTTGTTTCATGCTCTTAAAAGTCCAGATGTCATAGAGGATAAATTCTATGGCTATCGCTGGGATGATGCTAACAAAATGACTACAATTCTGGGCATTCACCTGATTTTCTTGGGTGTAGGAGCATGGTTGTTGGTAACTAAAGCTATGTTTTTTGGTGGCATTTATGACCCAACAATTAGCCAAGTGCGTTTAGTCACTCACCCCACATTGAACCCAGCAGAAATTTTCGGATATCTAGTCGGATTGAAGGGGAAATTTTGGTTGGCTAGTGTTGATAATTTGGAAGACGTAATTGGGGGTCATATTTATGTTGGCACCATCTGCATTGGGGGTGGGATTTGGCATATACTCACCCAACCTTTTGGCTGGATTAAACATTTATTTGTTTGGTCAGGAGAAGCCTACCTGTCTTACAGTATCGGTGCATTAAGCCTGATGGCTTTGATTGCTACTCTGTTTGTTTCCGTCAACACAGTAGTTTTTCCTGTTGAATTCTTCGGACCAACGCTGAGTTTTGGCTTCCACCCTTTTCCTGCTTTATACAGTGGGGATGGAACAATTCTCACCTCTCGCATCTGGTTAGCAAATGCGCATTTGTGGTTAGGTGTTGTCTTCCTGGGAGGACACCTATTCCATGCGCTACGTGCTATAGACGAGCGCCCACCGCTAGTCCAGCTAGTTTTCTCCCCTCTAGAGAACCTCGACCATACCTATCGTTCGCTGCTGTTTACAGGTGCCACCTCCCTGCTGTTTTGGACAAGTTTCGATACTCTCCTACCTACGTTGCCTCAATATATTGCAGATGTCGGAGGTAGCGACCAGCAAGTTGGGTTGGTGATGGGGAGCTTGACCTTTGGGCTGTTGTTGTTTAAACCTTCAATGGGCTCTCTTTCTGACCGCCGAAGTCGCAAGCTGGTATTGGGTATCGCTACCGGTGTAATGGCGATCGCACCTTTAGCCTATAGGTTTGTCGATTCGATTGTACCGCTGATGGTCATCCGAGCTTTCCACGGGATAGCAATTGCTGGCTTCGGTACGAGTTGTGCTGCTCTGGTTGCCGATTTGTCGCCAGTAGAAAAGCGGGGTCAGTTAATTAGCTCTATTAGTATGGCAAGACCGCTGGCGCTGTTTATTGGTCCAGCTATAGGTGGCTTCCTGATGAGTCAGTTTGGCTACACAAGTTTGTTTCTTGGTGCTGCTTTTTTGGGTTTGCTGGCTATATTATGTGTTAGCCAAATTCGCGAACCTCAGAAGGTTGCTCAACCCCAAACTTCTCGATCTGTCTTCTCTGTCTTCAGTGACTATTTTGAGCTATTAATCAGCCCTCGCTTCCGGGTTCCTTTTCTAATTTTCCTATTGAGTAGTTTAGTTTTTAATTCGTTAAATATCTTTGTGAGTTTGTTTATCAGAGAAACTGGAGTCAACCTGAATGTAGGCTGGTTTTTTGCAACAGCAGCGATCGCCAATCTTGCTCTACGCTTCATTGTAGGTCGAGCTTACGATCTCTATGGGCGAGGAATATTTATTACTTTAGGTCTTTTGTTGTCTGCACTGTCTCTGGTAACCCTAGCTTATGCTCAAAGTACACTAGCTTTTTTATTCGCAGCTCTCCTTGAAGGAGCGGCCGCAGCAACTTGGGCACCAATGCTAAATACTTTAGTTGCCGATCGCTGTTCATCCGAAGAACGTGGTAGAGCTTACTCAGCCGCTCTTAGTGGTCTAGATTTGGGAGTTGTTCTAGCTGGATTCATTATGGGTTTTGTTGCCGAGAATCTAGGTTACCGAGCTGTTTACTCTCTGTGTGCAGGCATAGCCTTGTTAGCTGTCATACTTTTTATCACATTGATTAACAAAGACTTATCTAGCTCTCTCAAGTTTGCCATAGGTCGCGAACCTGATTTTTATGCGTTAGACAAAGCGAAAAAAACTTAGAATTATCAAAAATTAGACCCACTAATCCTAAATGAAACCTAAACAAAATATTACTGCTGTTGAACAACACCCCTTAGCAGGGAGTTCCTTTATTAGCTTGATGAAATTGTTTCTTCGGAATGGAGGTGTAGATAGAGAATATTTACCCCAAGCCTTATCTGTAGCAACCGCAAGTTTTTTGACGATTCCTTTAAAGATTTTTGAGAACGTCAAGTTTTCTCAAAAGATCGCAGACACTCAGCTTGAGTTCCCACCTATATTCATTATTGGGCATCCCCGCAGTGGGACAACATATTTTCAGTATTTAATGAGTTTAGATCCCAATTTAGGATATCTGGAAAATTGGCAAGCAATGAGAGGGTCAGAAATCTTTCTCAGCAATCAAGAATTAGCTAAACGTTGGGCAGATTCAAACTATCCCAGAAAAAGAATATCCGATGGGGTAATGATGTTTGCTAATTCCCCCGCAGAAGAAGAATACCCTCTAGCAAATGCCTGTCCTTACTCTTTTTATACTTGGTTTTACTTTCCCAAGAATATGAGAAAAATTTTCCAAAATTTCGTATTATTTGAAGGCGTTGACCAACAAATAATAAGTGAATGGAAAAGAGCCTATACAAAAATGTTAAAGCGAATAACATTGAGTGCTAATGGAAAAAGACTTATTCTCAAAAATCCCATAAATACAGCTAGGGTAAAAATTTTATTGTCAATGTTTCCCGACGCAAAGTTTATTCACATTTATCGAAATCCCTACAGCATTTATGCTTCCACAAACACGCTCTATAAAAAAATTGTGCGCCTTCTTGGGCTTCAGACTATAAATGAAGCGGAACTAGAGGAGAATATAATTTTTATCTATAAACAAATGATGGAAAAGTTTTTAGTTGATAAAAGTTCTATTCCGCCAGAAAACTTGATTGAGATTAAGTATGAGGATTTTATTGGTAACGAAATCCAATACTTCAAGCAGATATATGAGCAATTCAATCTTCCTGACTTTGAACAAGCAGAAGCTGAATTCAAAAAATATATTAAATCTCAAGCTAACTATGAAACAAATAAGTACACTTTAGACGAAGAAACGATCAAAAAAATTACTGAAGAATGGAGTTTTACAATTGAAAAATGGCAATATGATTTACCAACTGAGATGAAAACTACAACAACTTCTTGAGATGCTCCGTTAGCCGTATCGCCAATGCTACTAACGTTAAGGTTGGGTTGGCTGTACCAGCAGTAGGATAAACAGATGACCCTGCAATATAGAGGTTGCTAACTCCATAAACCTGACAGTTAGAGTTGACAACGCCAGTATGAGGATTATCGCTCATGCGCGTGGTTCCCATCTGATGATAACCTCCTCTCAACACTTCAGGAAATTGAGGCCAAGCATGAGTTTCTTGAGTTAACCAGTCAAATATTTGTAGGCGCCCCAAACCTGATCTCCCCATTTCATAACCCATGAGCTGAGTGGCTTCTTCTATAGTCCTTCGTTCTAGGTCTGTAAAACGCCAATCTAACTGGCTTTTGTGAAGCCCTAGCCGATCTTTCTCTCGATCTAGAGTAATTCGTGAAGCTGGGTTAGGAACTTGCTCTAAGGCTGAAAAAACAATTAGTTCGCGAGTTCCTACCCGCACCAAATCATCTGGAGATGGTAAGCGCTTGCGTTTATCTACCGAAAAACTATCCTTGAGCGTTTGTAATGCTTCCCAATGAAGTTTTATCTCTTGCTTTGATACCTCATCTTGTTGTGAAGAGTCGAAGTAACCAGCTTGTAAAATGTCTTGTGCGTACAAATCAAAGGCACAATTCAACAGTTGACGTTCTCGCTGAAACTGCTCGCTTATTCTTAAATGAACCTTCTCCTGTGACCCTATATCAGCCACATATTGTAAAGGAAAGGAAGCTGACACCAGCAAACGAAAAGAACCTACGTGGATGTGTTCCATAAAAAAACGCCCCACTAAATCGTGCCGATTTCCTAATCCATTACGTTCAATCTGATTTGAAACTAACAGTAACCGCGCATTCTCTATCGCCCCACAAGCAAGCACATAGTACCGTGCCCGAACTTGATGTTCTTTCCCGTTGAGACACTTAATGTGTAATCCCGTTACTTTTGCTGCATTAGTATTTGTCTCAATTGCTGTTACATTAGCATAAGTCCATAGCACTATATTATTTGCTTTGAGCAGGGACTCGCGATACACTTGTCCAAAGCGCGTTGGCGGACTGTATTGAAAAATTTTGTAAGCAATTTTTGATGGATCTAATGGGAGTTTATTTAAGTTTTGCTCCTGCTGTTCCCAGAACTCCATGTCGTAACGATATGGTCCCAATTCACAGATTTTCTGAGCACGAGAATAGTAGGAATCTAAATCTGACCAACTAATTGGCCAACCGCTGTACGGTATCCAGTCACGTTTTTCAAAGTCAATTGGGTCAAGGGGAGCACACATACCTTGCCAATGATTTGTTGTTCCACCAAAAAAGCGTAACCGAGATTGATCTAAGGCAAAATAGGGCAAGCCAATGTTCTTTCCTTGATAAAGAGACTGGGTTTCCTGATCATAGTCAAACCCACCACTCTCTAAAAGAATGACCTTGTAAGGAGTACCCAGGAATTCGCGTGCAATACTAATTCCTGCAGCACCTGCACCAATAATACATAAATCGCCTTCTATTAAAGTGTTATTTTCTAATGTTCTTGCATCAATGTGCATAATATTATTAGGTTTCTTAGGTTTCTAAATATTGATATAGAGTTAACAGAGAGTCAGGAAAGCACACAACTGAGCTTCTGTCTTGGAAAGAATCCACCCATCGATTTGAACTGTTTGTCGGTTCTCGAAATCTTCTTTAATTTTTGCTTCCAGCCACTGATACCAATCATTTCCTAACTGTTCATCTCCTGTGATGACAGCTAATTCGCTAAACCCAGCAATCAGGTGCTTCAGTTGAGTTTCTTCTGGATACAATTTGAGGTAGCGTTTTCCAATGACTTGAAAATTATTCAGGTGTGGCAAATTCAGTAGCTTTTGATGTAATTGATCAAGAACACTATTACTGACACAAGCTTTTGCCGATGACTCGAAAAAGATCCAAGAGATAGTAGTAAGTAAACCTAGCTGTAAAAGGCTTCGTCTATTCATATGAGAAATCCGGGTTTATTAGTCCATCAAAGCTTGAATGAATAACTTCAGAAGCTCGTTGTTGTATCTGCATACTTCAATAACTTGATGTCGTTATAGTTTTCTTCGATAAAAGCTTTGAGCGATTTTTTATCCTGTTCAGTTAAAATATCGTACCAGCGTTCATTGCGGGACTTATCAATTTTTTGAGGTAGCGAATATTCTATTTTAGGTAGTTTTAGCGCTTTAAACATTTCATCCAGCACTGCATGAGGGTTCTCTGTAAAATCACAATGCCGTATGTTAAAGACTAGAGAAAAATCATTAGCGGTTTCCTCAATTGTTTTGTATACTCGTAACCAGTATTCAGCTAGCACAGAAACATCTCCACCAGGAAAAGTACGGTAAGGATCTGTCTCAATAGGAGATGTGGGGAAAATGCAACTCCAACATTGTGTAGGATCTGGTGGGAGGTAATGCTTGATTCCAAAGGTCTTTTCTACATCAATCAAAAGGTGCTTTGTACTAGCTACAGTACTCCAAACATCTCGGCTCGTAATAATAAGATTGGCATCGGGAAAAATTTGATGCACAAAGGAAAGTTTGTTCCAAAGATGGGGACTCTTATTGAAAAATCTAGAGTCTTTATTGCCACCTTCTTCTAACAAGATTTTGGCAAATCCTTCACGCACTTTTTGACAAATTTTATCAGTTGCGTCACTTGCATAGAGGGGAGGACAAGTATGTTTTTTTGTTACTGGAACAGCAATGTCAATTTCAGCTAATTCACACCATTCAGGTGAAAGTTCAAAGTGAGCGAGTCTGGGATAAATGACATTGGGATGTTCTCCCAAACATTGAGCTGTGATGGTACTTGAACTTTTAACAGTACCTACAAGAAAAATTGGACAAGTCAACGATATTACTTCTGATTGAGATTTCATAAAATTTTCTGAACTGTGGACGAGTTTCCCAAAGTTGGATACAGATATCTAGCTCTTGACTCTAAATGCTAGGTAATTATAACTTGATTGGGAGATTTACCAATTACTAGATTGTAAATAAAAATCCTAAGTTGTAAATATTTATGTATGTGCATCAACAAGATGTTTTGTTATTATCTCAATCTAAGGGGATACTATCTCTTGAGTAGAGATTTAAAGTATTTACTCCCTTGATTCTAATGTTTAGAGAGTAACAGAAGAGGGATATTTGCTAATACTTCAGGGGTCTATCATTGGAAGAGTTTTCATCAATATTTACGACAGATTGAGCAAGGTTAGGATTATCGATGTTGGAAGTTATTTGGCTGATTTTTTCTGGCGATGTTGCTGTTGATTCCACTCGATGAATACGAATTTGATGCAAGCGAGGGCCAGAAGCAGATACAACTGTTAATTCAATATTGTTGTATTGCAGAATTTCACCTTGTACGGGAAGTTTCTGAAACTGGTGAAGTAAAAACCCTCCAATAGTTTGGTATTCGTCAGTTAAGGGTAAGTTTAAATCCAAAAGTTCGTTAAGTGCTTCCAAGTCCATTTGGGCTTGCACTAGGAATGTTTGCTCGTCCAAAATTTGTACAGCCAAATCGTACTTATTTTCCGGTTCGGGATTTTCACCAATAATTTCGGCAACCAAATCTTTGAGCGTTACTAACCCCGCTGTGCCACCATATTCATCCACAACCATAACTATTGCTAAATGCGATCGCTGCATCAATGGCAATAGTTCTCTCAAGGGCGTAAATTCCGGTACAAATCGGGCTGGACGTATCCATTGTTCAATTGGAGTATCGAGGCCTAGCTTCCCTTGAGATAAAGGTTCAGCCAATTCTTTGAGGTAGATAATCCCGCGAATGTCATCGAGGGAGTCGCCAGTGACTGGGTAGCGTGAATGACCAGTTTTAGCAATTTCTGTAAGCAAAGTTTGGAAGGTTGCGGTAATGGGAAGGGCGACTATGCTAGTGCGGGGAACCATCATTTCAGCGGCTAAAACTTCGCCAAATTCAAATACATTGTTGAGTAATTCTCGTTTTTCCGCTTCCAGTCCGCTAGACTCGCGTTCGGTGGTAATAATTAGCTGTAATTCTTCTGGTGTTACTCGGCTATTCCAACTTTGACCAGTATATTGAATCCCGACAAGTCGCAGTAACCAGCGAGTCGATTGGTTTAAAATCCAGATGAAGGGATTAAAAAAACGTGCGATTACAAGACTGGGTGGGCCGAAAAACCTTGCTAGTTCTTCTGAGTAAAGCAAAGCAACGGATTTTGGGCAAAGTTCTCCCAGAACAATTTGCAGATATGCTATTAGTAAAAATGCTAGGGGGAGTGATAGGGAATGAGCAATTCCCAGGTTAAATTTTTCTGGTAGTGGTAGTTGTTTGATCCCAGTTGCTACTAGGATGGCGATCGTACTTTCACCAATCCAGCCAAGTGCCAAACTTGACAGGGTTATCCCTATCTGAGTAGTGGAAAGTAGCCTTTCGATGCTGCGATGCATCGATTGGACGGTTCTGGCTTGTACGTCACCTGCTTCAACCAACTGATTGATTCGCGATCGCCGCACCGAAACCATAGAAAACTCAGCAGTGACAAAAAAGGCGTTGATCGCAATCAGTAGCAGCACCGATAACAATCGTAGGAGAATGTCTCGACCGGTGAGGTTAATAGCAACACTCACTGTTAGGAGAAGCATTAGGTCGGAAAGCCTATTATAAGGTAAAAAATCAACATGATACTGGAAGGAAGAATGAAGTATGAAATATGAAGCCTGAAAAAAATACATTCTTTAAACTTCAACCTTCACTTACCCCCTCTTCTTAGTATGCGCTTTACCTGGTTATTGGAATCTCCGACATTTTCAACTGAAGTTTTTGATCTGGATAATCCGTCAGTGTCAGCGAAAGTTTCTTAGCGTCCTCTAGCAAGGCTGTGGGGATACTCACCGTTCCGGAAAATTCTTCCCCATTTGCGGGCAATTCTCCTGGTAATCCGTCCGTAATCGCACTCAGGGCGCGACCTTGGTCGTCTGCAACATTCAAAAAGCTGTAAAGAAATCTTACAGAATTATTGCCATTATTCTTCAAGCTGACATTCAACAACAATGAACCACCCTGTTGAGTAGCAGAACGTACCTCCAAGGTTACTCCCCGATCCTGACTTTTGATCGGTAACTTGAGATTGCTAGCTATATTTGTAGATGGTGTTGGTGTGGTAGAAGCTTCGGGCGAAGGTTTCTTCTCAGGTTCAGACTTATTTCTGTTGTTAGCCTGCTCGTCTTTTTTCTCAGTTTTGTCGGTATTTTCCGGTTTAGAGTCCTTACCCTTACCGTTGATGTAATCATTAACGCTGACGAGAATATCCTCTTCCCGCAGAATCGGTACACCTTCTTTCCCTGGAGAAGTCTGTTGGTTGTCCGTTAGTTTTTTTGTGGGGCGAACATCAGGCTGTGTAACGCCTTTGAGGGCTTCATGGCCGATAGTGAATCCCCACATCGCGCTCACAAAACCGGCTCCTAACATCATTGCCAGCAAAATTAAGGTGAGTGCTATAGTTGAGTTGAATTTCATTAGTAATTACATTTACTCCGAATTGCTGCAAAACCTGCTGTATGCCATGCCTAACTTACAGCTAACAGCTCTTCGATACAAGAATACTCAATTGTATGGCTTGATGCCACAATTGTATTTATTGGTTAGTTTTTGCAAGCAAATATCTGGCATAACCTAGCTTATGCCATCCAAGATAGCGTACAATAGTCTAACCAAAAAGTAACCAGGGTTGGCCGAGCGGTTGAGGCAGCGAACTCATAATTCGCCCAAGGCAGGTTCAACTCCTGCACCCTGGATTTTTTTTGACTACCGCAATGGCGGTGTTTCCAAGATAAACTCACTTCCCTCTACTCGCGTACCGAAGCGACGAAAGTCTGACTGTTGTCGTAAGGTACTGCTGAAGGGGTTAGGCAAATCTGGAGTACGAAGGATTGAGTCACTGGAAACCTGCTGTTGTAAAGCATCTCTGTAAATTCTATTGAGCCGCAAAGCATCCCGCTCTATTTCAAGATCTGGAAAAGTGGCTCTTCCTGGTAAACCTGGGCCAAACATATACTGTATTTGACGCGGGATACTGCGGTTGCGATACAAGTCTCCAGAGTCAGTGTAAAAGGCTCGCTCGATCGCATCTGGAAGGGTTTCTACACGAATTGGCTCAAAGCCTGTGGGGATACTTTGGGCGGTTGCTGTAGAAGCGAATAAACTAGAAGTAGCTGCAAGAACCAAAGCACCGATTAACCGCATTTGCATAACACTCACACTCACTTTTTTCCAATAATATCTGATATTTGAGTTAAGTTTATTGTTGCTCAAGTTTAGTGTGATGCTGGAAGCGTTGCCTTTCATGCATTGCCGATTCAGGACATTTTTTGATGATTGACAAAATTAAACAACCGCTTCCCGCTAACACTGATAGCGATTTAATTGACCAGCGCCAATTGCTGCTAGATTTATTTTGCCAACTAGCTTACAAAGAAGGTGATTTTGTTCTCTCTTCGGGACAGCAGAGTTCTTATTATATCAATGGTAAACAAGTAACTCTACATCCCCAAGGAGCATTAGCAACAGGACGCCTGCTATTATCAAAATTGCCAACTGACACCCAAGCAGTTGCTGGTTTAACTTTAGGAGCTGACCCAATTGTAAGTGCAGTTAGTGTAGTTTCTGCTCTGGAAAATCGACCAATCCCAGCATTAATTGTGCGCAAAGAAACGAAGGGACATGGGACGATGGCTTATATTGAAGGGCCAACTCTCCCACCGGGAGCAAAAGTAGTAGTTTTAGAAGATGTTGTGACTACTGGAAAGTCAGCGATGAAAGCAGTTGAGCGACTGCGAGATGCTGGTTACATTGTAGATTTGGTGATATCTTTGGTAGACCGAGAACAAGGGGGAGCCCAGTTTTATCAGTCAGTTGGATTGAAGTTTGAAGCGGTGTTTTCTATTTCTGATCTTCAGACGAGATCGCAACAGTTGAAATAAGGTTTTTAACGCAGAGGACGCTAATTGTTAGCAATAAAATGCCTGACGACTTAAGTCGCGGCTACAGGAACAAAGCCCGCCTGCGCGGGCTTCAATTTAGCCTGCGTAGGCAGGCTTCGTTCGGGTAGCCCCAGGCTTCCAGTAAAAACGCCTGACGACTTAAGTCGCGGCTACAGGAACAAAGCCCGCCTGCGCGGGCTTCAATTTAGCCTGCGTAGGCAGGCTTCGTTCGGGTAGCCCCAGGCTTCCAGTAAAAACGCCTGACGACTTAAGTCGCGGCTACAGGAACAAAGCACGCCTGCGCGGGCTTCAATTTAGCCTGCGTAGGCAGGCTTCGTTCGGGTAGCCCCAGGCTTCCAGTAAAAACGCCTGACGACTTAAGTCGCGGCTACAGGAACAAAGCACGCCTGCGCGGGCTTCAATTTAGCCTGCGTAGGCAGGCTTCGTTCGGGTAGCCCCAGGCTTCCAGCCTGCGGGTATATATTTGCAAAAACTGGATGTTCCGCTGAGTTTTACGCAGAGAGCGCAGAGTTTTTAAACATCCTCGGCGCTCTCTAACTTGAAAAGTTGATTAACTCTGAGTAACAGGTTCTTTTGCCAAGAATTTCTCTAATTCTGTCAAAGCATCTGCATCAACTTTTGTCTGCATTGGGCAGAATTTTGGCCCACACATCGAACAGAATTCAGCAGTTTTGTAGATATCTGCTGGGAGAGTTTCGTCATGATATTCCCGTGCCCGTTCGGGGTCGAGAGATAATTCAAACTGACGGTTCCAGTCGAAATTATAACGAGCTGTGGAAAGTTCGTCATCGCGATCGCGTGCCCCTGGCCGATGACGTGCAATATCGGCCGCATGAGCAGCAATTTTATAGGCAATCAGCCCATTGCGCACGTCTTCAGCATTCGGCAAACCCAAGTGTTCTTTGGGGGTGACATAGCAAAGCATAGCGGTTCCGTACCAACCAGCCATCGCCGCACCAATCGCGGAGGTGATATGGTCGTAACCGGGAGCAATGTCTGTCACCAGGGGACCTAAAACATAGAAGGGTGCTTCGGAACACTCTTCCATTTGCTTCTTGACATTGAACTCAATTTGATCCATAGGCACATGACCAGGCCCTTCCACCATCACCTGTACATCATGTTCCCAGGCTTTGCGGGTTAACTGCCCCAAAGTTTTCAATTCAGCTAGTTGGGCTGCGTCTGAAGCGTCGTGGGTACAGCCAGGGCGCAGGGAATCACCTAAACTGAAGGATACATCGTACTTTTTGAAGATTTCGATGATGTCCTGGAAGTGGGTATAGAGGGGATTCTGCTTGTGGTGGTGTAGCATCCATCTTGCTAGAATTCCGCCGCCTCGTGAGACAATCCCAGTGATGCGGTTTTTCACCAAGGGTAAGTGTTCAATGAGAATTCCCGCATGGATAGTTTGATAATCAACTCCCTGCTGAGCGTGTTTCTCAATCACATGGAGAAAGTCGTCGGGGGTGAGTTTTTCAATTGTACCGTGGACGCTTTCTAGGGCTTGGTAAACTGGTACAGTGCCGATGGGTACGGGTGAGGCTTTGATGATCGCGGTGCGAATTTCATCCAAGTTACCACCACCGGTAGACAAGTCCATGACGGTATCAGCACCGTATTTGACCGCTAGCTTCAGTTTATCTACTTCTTCACTCAGATTGGAAGAGTTGGGCGAAGCGCCGATGTTGGCATTTACCTTACACTTGGAGGCGATGCCGATACACATCGGCTCTAGGTTGGTATGGTTAATGTTGGCGGGGATAATCATTCTTCCTCGCGCTACTTCCTCTCGAATCAGCTCAACTGGGAGGTTTTCCCGTTGGGCTACATATTGCATTTCTTCGGTGATGACACCCTGACGAGCATAATGCATTTGAGAAACATTGCTCTGGCCACGTCGCTTGGCAATCCATTCGCTACGCATCTTGATGATTTCCTCAATTAACAGCTTCCCTCCGCCGGTATTACCCGGACTCAGGTGCAAAGGGTTTGATCTCAGCCTGTTTTCAGACACCCCTAGCTTGAGTCAAAATATTATCACAGGTGTTGGAAAGAGGAGCATTTGCCAACTGAGGGGTGACAAAACTTGACAATTTGAGGTTGTCACCAAAAAAGTCTGAATAACTAAAACTATTTCTCTTCAAAAATACACTGGTGGAGCCTGTGCAGACAGGCTTGGCTTTTGTAGCCCCAGTCTTCTAGACTGAGGGCAAATATAAGTAAGGTTTACTTAATAGCCTGTGCAGACAGGCTTTGTTTTTGTAGCCCCAGTCTTCTAGACTGAGGGCAAATATAAGCAAGGTCTACTTTACCGGAATTGCTCCAAAAGGTATATCAAGAATCGAAAACTTATCCCAACCTGGCGCATCAAAATGCCACCATTCTGTTGCTAGTGGTATAAAACCATATTTTTTCATCGCTTCTTCCAGCAACTGACTATTTTTCTTAGCTTGAGTACTTGCCGCGCTAGAATTTCTAAAGGCTTTTTCTGTAAAATCATCAAATCCCGTTGGCATTTCTAATTCTTTTCCATTGCGGTCAATAAGTGTAACATCTACTGCGGCACCGCGATTGTGTCGAGAGCCTTTGGCTGGATTAGCAACGTAACTACTATCGGGCAATATTTCCCACATCAACTTCTGAACTGATAGGGGTCTGTAGCAGTCATAAACTTTCAATCCCAATCCCTGTTTTGCTAAATCATTTTGCACTTGTGATAAGGCTTGTGCTGCTGCACCTCTAAGCACACATCGCGCTGCTGGATATACTTTGCGCTTCAAAAAATTATTGTCGGTTGCATAGCGAATATCCAAGGCAATTTTGTCATTAACTGTGCGAATATCAATCAGTCTTGCTTCAGAAGGTAGTGGAGGTTTATTCACATTCTGATTAGGGCTTGAATTATTAGGTTTATTTGTCTGAGCTAGTTCTATTATTGGATTGGGAATAGTCGCCATCAGCGGATAGTCAGATTGGTGAGGGGAGACAAATATAACCAGCAATGCAATTACAGCGATTAAGCTTGTCCAGCGTTTAAACATATTTACTTCCATTAATTAGAACCGAAAAGAAATCCCAAGCTTCTTTGATATTATTTCCCTATCAGAATTACTCAAAAACCTCTGCGTCCCTCTGCGTTCCCTCTCTGCGCTCTCTGCGTTAAAAAAAACAAATGATTAAATGCAAACGGATTCGATATCCTAGGTAAAAATCGAGGACTTAACCAAAATCAATACACCCGGCTACAAAACTATTAAACTAAAAGCAAAATACGAGAACCAACCGCTCACCAGCAACATCACTGGAACAACAAACGCTGCTACCTTTTCTGGTAAATTGGAAATTTGAGTACAGCCACTGTAAAGGGTGAGAATTGTGTAGCAACTCACGAATACAGAGAGAATTAACATAGTGTTATTAGGCAAAAATTTAGAGATACTGCTTAGTAAAACCAGAAAGCTTAGTGGCATCATAGAAGCACCTGCAAGGAAAATATCGCCAGACAAACTCCCGCGACGACGACAGATAGCACGCACAATTGTACTGGTAGTAAAAAGACTGACAAACGGCACCAATCCAACAAGTATTAGATTAAGAATTGAAATCACACGAGACAAATCACGCGAGATTACATAAGCACCAACCACAAAGCAAAAATCAGCAATTATGGCAAATAAAATACCCACGAACAGCGCTTGTTTCTTGTCAAGATTAGCAAATGCCGTTAACAGTCCTTCAGTAGGATTAAGCGCCAAAGTTTTGTAAGCAAAAAGCGTATCTACAAGCAAAGTTTGCACTCCCGCTTTTGTCTGCTTTCCCAAAGATGTGAACTGTTTACCCTTAGTTTTTTTGAGGGTATGAATAGTTTGCTGTGCTAGCTGATAGCCAGTTCTATCTCCTTGTTCGTTAAAAAGTTCTGCGGCTTTTTGCAAATCCTCAATAGCTAAAGCGATTTCTTGCAAATCATTGTTAGCTAAACCTCGATGATAATAAGCTTGGGCAAAATCCGCTTCTTTGGCGATCGCCTGATTATAAGCTTCAATTGCAGCTTGAGTATATCCCAACCTGTAACGTGCCCTACCTTGGTAGTAGTAAGCATCAGCTAAGTTAGGATTGATACGCAGTGCTTCGCTACAATCTGTGAGTGTTCCCCTCGCATCTCCAAGTTTGTAGCGCGTCTCACCTCGCTTAATGTAAGCTTCGACAAAGTTAGGATTTCGTTCAATCGCCTGGTTATAGTCTTCCATGGCGCCTTGATAATCTTTTCCTAATGCTTTGCTGAGCGCTCTAACATAGAAATCTTGAGGAGTCATTCCTGTTTTTTTGCGAACGCTACTGTTAGGTTCAAGCCCTTGGTCATACTGGCTTCGCTGTACTGAATCAGAGAGTACTTCGTAAGCTTGGCAAATTTCTTTAAATCTCTCTTCTGCAGTTGGATCTGTTGGATGCAAGTCAGGATGATATTCGCGAGCAAGTCTACGGTAAGCTTCTTTTATTTCGTTAATCGTAGCTGTTTTGGAGACTTGCAGAATTTTGTATAAATCGCGAGAGTCTTGCATTTGAATTAGTCATTTGTTGTTGGTTGTTGGTTGTTGGTTGTTGGTTGTTGGTTGTTAGTTGTTAGTTGTTAGTTGTTAGTTGTTAGTTGTTACCCATTACCTATTACCTATCTACTAACAGGTGAAGCTGATGGCTTTCCTGATTGGGTTGTTTGAGGTGTTGGCTTTTGGGAACTTGGCGTTTCTACTGGAAGAGTCGGATTTTTAATGTTGGCTTCCGCTTCAGCTTTTCGCTTTTTTGCCTCTTCAATTAATTGATTCAATTGATCTCGCCAATAACGTTGTTCTGGAAAAGCTTTGTCTGCTTCCTGAATCAATACTTGATCAAACTTACCCTCATCAAGAGCTTTTTTAATTTGATTATATTTTGCCTGAGCATCATCCCATTCTTGCTTCCATTGCTTAATTTTTGCTATAGCTTCATCTTTAGCAGCAGCACCACTGGCGATAATCTTTGCAGCTTCATCAATCGCCCCTGGCAAATCTCCTTGTTGATACTTCTCGTTGGCTTTTTCTAATACTTTTGAACTGTCATCAACAGGAGGTTTTGGCTTGACTGGAGAAGGAGATGGAGAGGGAGAAGGAGACGGAGGAACAGAGACTGTAGGAACTACTTTTACCTTGGGAGTAACAACAGGTGTAGGAGTTGGTTTAACTACCGCTGGTGTATCAGTAGCTATGTTTGAATTACAGTCTATCAAATTACTAGAAACCCAACCTTTTACTGGTGTACGAATCTCCACCCAGCTACCTTGTTTAGCACCAGTAAGAGTAATATTTCTGTTTGTTGAAAGCGATTGGACTACATTGTCATCTCGCACTTCAGGTTGCGAACGAACATTCAAAGCTCCCTCTGCTACCACTACACAATTTTTTTGATTATTACCACCAATAATACCTCCCCCTGAAGAACTTTGACGCAGCGCGAAAGCGATACCAGCACCAACAGCAAGTACCATCCCGATACCAATCAACAAAGGTGCTACACCAGAGGAAGAAGCAGGTTCATTCGGAACTGAAGAAGGAACAGTTTGTCTAGGAGGTGGTAAAGGACGCGCTGCGGGACTAACTGGTAAAGTAAGATTTTCTGAGGGATTTGGATATGTTTGTCGGGGTAAAGTTTCTCTCGCTGGTGGATACTGAGGAGGTGAGTAGGGAGCATTCAATTGACGCAATACTTGTAAAGCTTCCGTTGCCGACTGATAACGGTCTTTGAAGTGATACTTTACCATTGTCGTGACAACATTTGCCAGTTCTCTACTCACTGATACCAAATGTTCCCAGAGTATTTCGCCAGTATTAACATCTTCCTGAAACTGTATTGGAGATAAACCAGTAAGTGCCTGGATGGCAATATTTCCAAGGGAATAAATATCACTACTGGGACGTGGTTGACCTCGCGCTTGTTCGCTGGACATGTAACCAGGAGTTCCCACCGCGATCGTATTAGCTGGTGTTCCATAAGCAGTAGCAAATTGAGTGCGAATTTGTTTGACAGCACCAAAGTCTACTAAGACTAATTTGTTGTCCGAATTGCGACGAATAATGTTGTCGGGTTTAATGTCACGATGAATAACACCATGTTTGTGGACAAATTCCAAAATACTCAAGATTTCTTCGAGTAATTCAATTACCCGATTTTCTTCCCACTTTTGACCAAGTTGCAGTTCTTGAGTAAGGGTATGTCCCTCAATAAATTCTTGTACTAAATAGAACTCTTGGTCTTCCTCAAAGTAGGCTAATAGTCTGGGAATCTGATCATGATTTCCCAGTTGTTCCAGAGTTTCTGCTTCACTATTAAACATCCTTCGTGCCGCTTCCAAGAAACTTGGATCAGTACTCAGGGGTTGGAGTTGTTTGACGACGCAGATGGGATTACCGGGGCGCCGAGTATCTTGTGCTATGTATGTTTTACCAAATCCCCCAGCACCGAGGACTTGGCTTACTTGGTAACGCCTGTCCAGTAACTTGCCTAACATTGGGGTTATCCGCCTAAGAGTTCATGTGTTAATCTTGGCATACGCTGGTTAGGTTTTTGTGCCACGATTGTGCCAGTTCGCGTTTTTGATAGTATTTATCTCTGACCAGAGCCTTGGGAGTCTTTTTTAAGGGTTAAGCTGATTAATTTTTGCTGTGACAGTTAGCGCGATCGCCCCATAGTGCCTGTCCATTACACAAGTTTTTTTACGCAGTCAACACATCTTCATAAATCTCTGCCATTGTCATTGATAAGTTTACAGATTCCAAACTTAGTTGCTCGTCTTTCCCTAAAGTTTGCAGATACCAATTCCCCAGATTATCTTGACGATATACTTCAATTTTCATTTCGTCTTGAGCAACTAATACATACTCCCGTAAGCTGGATATTTTTTGGTAATTCAACAATTTCTCTCGCTTGTCTGTAGCTGCTGTCGTTGGCGACAATATTTCTACAATTAAGCAAGGACAAGTCTTGAAATATCTGTCCCGGTCTTGGGGTTCACAAACTACCATCACATCAGGATAATAAGAAACATCAGTGCTTTCTATCCTGACTTTCATATCTGAAATAAACGTTCGACAGAAACTCCCCCGCAGATGAGATCGTAACAAAGCATGAATATTTCCAGCAATCAGGTTATGTTCCTCACTGCTACCAGACATGGCAAATATTTGTCCACCCAAGTATTCATGGCGAATTGGGCTTGTTTGCTCTAATTCCAGATATTTGGGAAAGGATAGGTAATTGAGTTGTACTTGCATGAGCGTTATTACTTTTGCTGATATAAATTCCGCTAACTCCACATTAACGCTGTTGGATGTTCCCAAAGATAAGTAGGTGGGTGGAAATAAACCCAACATGAGGAGAGCGGGTTTTGAACATGATCAACTGGTTCTAGTCAGGCGTTTTCCAGATCAGAAGGGCGGGTTTTGAACATGATCAACTGGTTCTGGTCAGGCGTTATCCATATCAGGAGGGCGGGTTTTGAACATGATCAACTGGTTCTGGTCAGGCGTTATCCATAAACCCGCCCCTACAAATTTATCTTGTTTTTTTTACGCCTACCTGCTTAACAATTGCAATATTTTCTCTTAGCTGGCACATTGTAAATGGGTGTTAGCTAAGAGCCTGGGAAACATTGCTCTACTAACGTCATCATGATTTACCTACTGTTCTAATGTTTTTAAATTGATTCATGAAACCCAAATTTAAAAATACCCTAGCCTGGGAACAAGCTGAATTGCTGATGCAACCTGCTTTAATCCGCATTCTCGATCACGTTCGCAAACAACTGGAAACAACTACTTGGAAGGCAACTTACAATAATGTAGAATCCCCCATACCAGGCTATGAACTATGTTTAGAACGCAATGATATTGCTGTATGCGTTGATTTGTGGGAACTTTGTTTTCAAGTCTGTTTTCTCAACTACACTCCAACCCACGCTGGACTAGAAAGCCAGGATGTTGATATTGATACAACGCTAATTGATGAAACTGGTGATGTGGATTGGCAAACTCTAGATTCCAAAGCACAAATGTTAGTAGATCGAGTCTTTGCAGATTTGCCGACTATTTAGCCAGAAATTAGCCATAAAATTGCGCGATAGCGGTCAAAACAAATCCCCAATTGTCAAGAATAAAGATTTGTAAAAACTACTTGACCCTATCGCACTTTTCCTGGAATCTGCTAAAGTAATGACACTAAATAAAAAACCTAAATATCTTAGCGCCACTCAAAAGCTGTACTCAGCAGCTCAGAGAGGCTAACCCCCCAAGCTGTCAAGAGCAGTCAGGAGGCTAGAAGCAATGTTATCACGCATCTGGCCACCCCGATTTCTTATTGCAAAATTCGGGGTGGCTAAGTTTTTGGGTTGCTGTCTATTCACCCAAAATCAGGGAGTGCTCTATCATGTCTTTGAACTTAATCACAGCCGGAATCATTGACCCGACGCAATTTCCAATCGAACAGGTAAAGCAGGAAGTCGCGGCCGTGCTGAATATTCCCCTCAAACAAATAGAACGCTTGGAGTGCTGGCGTCATCAGATTTGGGTGAAAATTGTAGAATCGAGAGCAAAATTAGTCAGTTATCGCTGCTTACCCTTGTGGCTTGAACAGGGTTTGACAGTAATTGATAGTTGTGGCGATCGCCCCAGTCTCGACCAGTTAGGAGAAATTTTGCGTAGCGAGAGAGAATGGTACGATGAGCATGAGCAACCAGAAGCTGTGCAGCCGTGGAGGGATGCTTGGGGAGCAAAAGCAGCACAACTTCGGGAAGCAGCAGCAATTCTAGCAGCCGAAGAGGAACGTCTCAAACCGATTCGTGCTCGTGAACAAACAGGATGGGAATGGCAGTCAGCTTGGAAACAAATCTTAAAACATTGTCAGGATTTAAAAGCTTTACTGCGTTTAGCACCGGAAATGAGACAGCAAACTGAGCAATTTGAGGATTTGCCAGAAGTGGTGCAAGGGATGCATGATGTATGGAAGCAGCGTTGGCAGGAATTGAGTCAGCGTAGTGCTTAAAATAGGCTCTAATCCAACAGAAAAGCACTTATCGAATGATCGAATGATTCAGGAATTGTACGATATTCAGCTTGACGCTGGGGCGAGATTTGAACCAATTGGTGATGTTATGGTTGTAGCGAGTTTCGGTAATGATCCACAAGCAATTCAAGCAGCGCGTCAGGGTGTAGCCATAGTTGACTTGTCTCATTGGGGTCGTCTTCTCGTCCTGGATAACGATAGGTTGCGCTACTTACACAACCAAAGTACCAATGACTTCCAACGACTTAAGCCAGGAGAAGGCTGTGATACGGTTTTTGTAACTTCTACTGCTCGTACCATCGACTTAGTGACTGCTTATGTTACCGAGGATGCGGTGCTAATGGTAGTCTCTCCTAATCGGCGTCAGCAGTTGCTAGATTGGCTGGATCGCTATATTTTTCCGATGGATCGGGTGGAATTAAAGGATGTCTCCAGCGAGACTGCAACTTTCACACTGATTGGCCCAGAAAGCGATACACTTTTACAAAATTTAGGCGTTTCCTTGCCAATTGGCGAAAACTATGCTATGCACAAACAGTTGATGCTGGGTGAGATTCAGGTACGTGTCGCTGTAGGTAATGGTTTGGCACTTCCCGGATATACTCTGGTTGTTGCTGCTGAGGATGCGGCAAAGCTTTGGAAGCTGTTAAAGGAAGCGGGAGCAAAGGCAATGGGCGATCGCCTTTGGGAACAGTTGCGAATTGAGCAAGGCCGTCCCGTTCCCGATCAAGAATTAACAGATGAATATAATCCCCTAGAAGCTGGTTTATGGCAAACCATTTCTTTGGAAAAAGGTTGCTACATTGGTCAGGAAACTATTGCTAGGTTAAATACATATAAAGGCGTCAAGCAACAACTTTGGGGTATTCGTCTACAAGCAAAAGTTGAGCCTGGTTGTGCGGTGATGGTAGGGGAAGAAAAGGTTGGCAAACTGACAAGTTTTACTGAAACTGAACAAGGGCCATTTGGTTTAGCTTATATTCGCACTAAGGCTGGTGGAGTCGGTCTTCAGGTAAAGGTAGGAGAGGTGGAAGGTGAAATTGTTGATGTCCCCTTCTTGACTCATGAATATCGATAATTTTAGGAATGGGTAAGTGAAGAGGGCGGGTAATGTTTGAGAGGTTATCTTGTTATACCGTCAGGTTATATTCTAAACCCGCTCCTACATTACTCCCAGATCTCTAGGGCGGGTTTTGATTGAGAGGTTATCTTGTTATATCATTTCCGAATAATCGTAATTAACCGAGATTAAGCTCCAAAAACTCTGCGTTCTCTGCGTGAAACTCTGTGTTCTCTGCGTTAAAAAAAAGAGTGAAGAGGGCGGGTTTTGATTGAGAGGTTATCTGTTATACCGTCAGGTTATCTTCTAAACCCGCCCCTACATTACTCTCAGATCTCTCTGTGAAGAGGGCGGGTTTTGATTGAGAGGTTATCTGTTATACCGTCAGGTTATCTTCTAAACCCGCCCCTACATTAACAGGACCCCTTATCCTCTCGTTTGATGATACTTGGGGTAGAGCATAGACGGCACCGGATGCCCACCTTGTAGATGTCGTTCGACAACTGCAGGCACTTCGCAAGAGAGAATGCCACTGTACCAAATTTGTTCAGGTATCACCAGCACCATTGGCCCACAGCCGCATTGTCCCAGACAAGCGCTACCGATGACCGAGACATCAGTAAGTGAACAAGCTTGAAAAGCTGCTAAGACTGCGGCCGCTCCTAGCTTACGACAACTGCGGCTCTGACAGACTAATACCTGTCTCGAAGATTCTGGATTTTCAACCATGTTTTAGACAAAAGCGATCAGCATCATATCTAGTCTGTCGTTTTTTTGTTCTTTGTCAGTAGTCAATAGTCGAAACAGTTTTTACTATTTACTAAGAAAAGTTGCATTAGTTAAGATGTTTTAAATAATTAAGTCAATTAGTTAAATAGTGACTTGCTGCTACTGCCTGTGTTAAAACTTTAAAGCTAAAATGTGTAAGTCCAATTGGGTTCAGCCGCCAGCAGAATTGATGTTGCTGAACAATGATGTTCATGTCTGGTGTGCTTCTCTCGAACAACCAGCAGAACAAGTTCAAAAGCTAGCAGAAACGCTTTCTGAGGATGAGCGAATTAGGGCCGAACGCTTTTACTTTGAGCGCGACAGGAGGCGTTTCATTGTCGGTCGCGGACTGCTCAGAAATATCCTAGCTCGCTACACTAACCTAGCTCCAAAGCAGTTACAGTTTGCCTATGGTTCCCGTGGTAAGCCAGCTCTTGCTACCACAGATGTTGATAGTACGCTCCAGTTTAATTTGTCTCATTCAGAGGAGCTGGCTTTATATGCGATCGCCCATCATAGACAGCTTGGTATCGACCTTGAATATATCCGCCCTATTTCCAATGTTGAGCAGCTTGCCAAACGCTTCTTTTGTCCCCGCGAATATGAGGTGATTCGTGATCTTCCCCCTACACAACAACAACAAGCATTTTTTCACGGCTGGACTTGTAAAGAAGCCTATCTCAAAGCCACCGGCGAGGGATTGACTGAGTTGCAACAAGTTGAGGTTTCCCTGGCGATTGGGGAACCTGCCAAACTGCTGAGTATTGCAGAAGACTCGCAAGCTACTGCTAATTGGTCACTCCAGGCGCTGAATCTTGCCCCTGGATACATGGGGGCTCTGGCTGTGGAAGGACATGACTGGCGTCTGTCCTGCTGGCAATGGCTTGCTTGAATTTATCTGTAAAGTTGACCTAACTAAAACTTCTATTTTTGTGTAAGTAATGCTTGACATAACGAGGCTCCAAGATTTACACTAAAAATTAGATCAAGATAGAGCTACATGAAGGGTGAGGTTGAAATCCCCAGTCCAAGTACAAGTAATAGACAAGATTGCAAAAGTTGAAATGTATATGTAGGGGCGTAGCATTTGGACGAAAAATTATCGGTTAAACCCAAGGTGTAGAGTCCAAATGCTACGCCCTTCCCTGATTTTTGCAAGAGATCTATCTAATGAATAATTGTCTGCGTGCTCTTAGGACTGAACGTAACTTGTCTCAGGCGAATCTGGCAGAGCTTTTAGATGTCAGTCGTCAAACTATCAACGCGCTGGAAACAGGGAAATCTGACCCCAGTCTGCCCCTCGCCTTCAAAATTGCTCAACTTTTCAACTGTTCTGTAGAAAAAATTTTCTTTCTGGAGCAAAAATCTATGTTTGCTAGAAAATTCTGTCACGATGATAGCTTTAGCTTTGAAGGACTCAGCGAGAAAGCAAAAGAAGTACTCAGACTCGCTCAAAATGAATCGAGGCGCTTGAGGCATAATTTTGTTGGTACGGAACAGATTTTGCTAGGACTAATTGCTGAGAAAACTAGCTTTTCCGCTCAACTTCTGCAATCGATGGGAGTGAATCTCTGGAACGCTCAAACCGAGGTTCAGAAAATTATCGGTTATGGTTCCACACTGGTAGATAGACAAGTTCCCTTGACACCAAGGGCAAAGCGAGTTGTCAAATTGGCAACAGAAGCAGCTTCACGATTGGGTGATAACGAAGTTGGCACAGAGCATCTTTTGCTGGGTTTGATTCGGGAAAAGGGTGGTGTATCAGCGATCGCCCTCAAAAATCTGGGAGTTAATGTTGAGAATTTAGAACAACAACTTCAAGAACAACTGCAACAAACCAGAATGGAGGAAGAAGAGCCACCAATCCCTACAAAAATCAGTCGATTTAACGGGAATGTTAGTGACCAGTCATCTAAGAGCGAACACCCATCAGACCTAGCTTCCGCTGAAATTAGCGTTCGTCTGGGTGCAATTTTACTGTCTTGGGTAGAACCGCGCCAACTTGGACGTGTGGTGAGTCAAGCTGGCTTTGGTTTACCCAATGGGGATGTTTTGGTTACACGTTTGGCTTTCATTTCGCGGGAACGTTTGCAGCGGATACCGCGAACCTATCCAGAAGTGGTACCTGAATTGGTAGTGGAAATAAAATCTGCTTTTGACAGGGTATCTTTACTGCAGGAAAAAATTCACTTGTTCTTAGAGCAAGGAACGCTTGTAGGACTGCTGATTGACCCGGATGAGCAAACTGTCGCCATGCATCCTCAAGGGGGTGAGGTGATTGTACTCAGCAACGAGGACACATTGACAGTTCCAGAGATACTACCTGAGTGGGAACTTCCAGTGTCTCAAGTCTGGCCAACTGTATTTGATTGAACCGGGGATGCGGGGTAATGTAGGGGCGGGTTTAGAAGATAACCTGACGGTAAAACAGACAATCTCTCCACAAAACCCGCCCTATGCAAGGGGGAGATGAAGATAACCTGACGGTAAAACAGACAATCTCTCCACAAAACCCGCCCTATGCAAGGGGGAGATGAAGATAACCTGACGGTAAAACAGACAATCTCTCCACAAAACCCGCCCTATGCAAGGGGGAGATGAAGATAACCTGACGGTAAAACAGACAACCTATCAACAAAACCCGCCCTATGCAAGGGGGAGATGAAGGAAAATTCCGACATTACCCAATCCTCAATCCCCATTCCCCATTCCTTCTAAACAAATACCCGATGTTGCAAAGAAGGCATCTGACGACGCACTTGTTCGAGACGAGCGGGATTAATTTCGGCGATCGCCACTCCTGGTTTATCTCCAGCATCAGCTAAGATCACGCCCCAAGGGTCAATAATCATCGCGTGGCCGTGAGTTTGACGCATCGCATAGTGATGACCTGTTTGGGCTGGTGCAATCACATAGCAAGTGTTTTCAATGGCTCTAGCTTGCAATAATACTTGCCAGTGGTCTTTACCTGTGTAGGCCGTGAAAGCAGCAGGGACAAACAAAATGTCAGCACCCTTGTAGGCCAAGTGTCGGTAAAGTTCCGGGAACCGAACATCATAGCACACGGAAAGTCCCATTGTGCCTAGGTGTGGGGAAGAGTAGACAGGTGGTAGCTCGGTACCAGCCATAACCGTGCTCGACTCTTGATAGGTGTTGCCATCAGGAACGTTAACGTCAAAGAGATGGACTTTCTGGTAACGAGCGAGTTCGTTGCCGTTGGGACCGATCAGCAGAGCAGTATTGTAGACTTTGTTGCTGTTTACAGGTACTGGGAAGCCACCACCCAAGAGAGTTACCTGAAAACGTTGAGCCATAGTTTTCAGGAATTTTTCACTTCTTTGAGCGATCGCCTCTGCTTGAGCAATTTTTTCTTCCTCTGTTCCTAGGAACGAGAAGTTTTCTGGCAAACTCACAAGCTCTGCACCTTTACGTACAGCAAGTTCGATAAGTTCTTCCGCTTCAACCAGGTTTTTTTCCAGGTCGGGGAGCGTTGTCATTTGAATAGCAGCGGCAAGATAAGACTTCATTTGTAGTGAGGGACGGAAAATTCTCTAGCTGAGTTTTGGCAACTATACCAGGCAAAGCAAATAACGGCTATACTGACGCCTCAGACTTGAGCGATCTGCTTGCCAAGCTTGATTCGCTGTACGCGGATTTAAGCTATATCGTGCTTTTCTAACGCTATTTTTGGACAGCCTTCGACAAGAAGGCTACGCGAATAGGGAAGGCGATGCTACGTCTAGTTCTCCGAAGCAGTAAGATACCACATTCGGAGAAACTGAACAAACCTGGCTGCGAAAAGCCGTACTGTTATCTGTATAACGTCTGTATGACGCTTTTTGGTCTGTCGCGCCGGACTTCCTGACCTTTGTAACTTTTTTCTCTTGTTGGCTAAATCTTTCTTGATCTTACTTCAGGCAGATATTTCCTCAACTGCCTATTAGCTAAGCTTCACATCAAATAAATAAAAAACTCAAGCCATGTATTACAAAAAAGAAACTAAAGGTAACAATAATACAGCGATATTTAGATTCATCAGGAAATCGGAAACAAAAATTAAGCCGCTACGTCTCTCCTAATTGTAGAAATGTAGTTTTTGCATCCGTAAACTAGAGAAGTATCGTATAGATTTTATATAACAAGCAAGTGAGGAAAGGTGAGATGAGCCGAATTCGTGAAATTGTCCAACAAGCCTTGATCACTGGTTATCTGACTCTGGAAGCAGAAGACCAACTGCGTCAACTTTTATTAACGAAGTACGACTGGGAAGATTTTAAGGCTTTCATTAGATTGCAGCAAGAGGCAATGGAAGGTCGGGTGAGGCAAGAATCTCGTGAGTTATGGCACTCTCAACAGCCTTCTTGCCACAGCTTCAGCGAGGAGATCGCGATCGCTTCTTAAAGTTAGCGGTGTGAGGGTTGCAATCTTCCCTCAAACCTGGGAAGGGTATTACACAGTAAACACAAAAAACTGCTTTGGTGAAGATCACATCAAGCAATTTGATGCCAGCAAATTACTCATCTAAGTTTAAAGGCTTCTGGCAAAAGTTCATTGATCGTCATTTGTTTCAAATTTTCGCCCTCCCGCATCAGAATAAGCGCATCTGCTCCAAATTCAAATATTACCTGTCTGCAAGCACCACACGGCGGACAGTAAATACCCGCTTCATTCACAACTGCAACTGCTCGGATTTTCAAATTTTCTCCCCCAACTTTCGCCACAGCGGAGAAAATTGCTGCTCTCTCAGCACAAATTGTTAGTCCGTAGGAAGCATTCTCAACATTACATCCACTGAAAATATTACCTGTATTGGTAAGGATAGCAGCACCTACCCTAAATTTTGAATAAGGGGCATAAGCATTTTTGAACACACTCTGGGCTGCATCTAAAAGCTGAGATTTCTCTTCACTAGAAAGGTTGAAAGAGTTCATATCAAGTTCGGTTAATCACTGATTATATTGTTTGTTGTTTGTTGTTTGTCCAATCCCCAATCCCCAATCCCCAATCCCAAATGACTGCGGAATGTGGGAAACTAGAGAGCGCTCGCGTTACCGTTGAGTAGACCTGTTTTAGCACCCCAACTGTGGATACTTCTGTATTTGTCAAAACCTTTGTTGCTGTATTTGTCCTAGCAGACGCTTTAGGCAATGTTCCGATATTTGTAGTTCTGACTAAGGGTATGGAACCAGAGCAAAGAAATAATGTCATAGATCGCGCTAGTTTGGTAGCGACATCTGTAGTCTTGCTCTTT
Source organism: Potamolinea sp. (assembly GCA_042408245.1). GTDB lineage: Bacteria > Cyanobacteriota > Cyanobacteriia > Cyanobacteriales > Coleofasciculaceae > Potamolinea. The sequence continues at coordinate 9,793 of JAYFMV010000040.1, read as the reverse complement.
GCTTTTTCTGGTAAATGGATTTTGAAATACTTGCACATCAGCATCGGGTCTTTGCAAGTAGCTGGAGGACTAATTTTGCTGTTAATTGCCTTAAAAATGCTGGAGGGAGAATTAGATACGCCAATTGTGGAAGAGGGACATGATGTAGCGATTACTCCAATGGCGCTACCTCTGTTAGCGGGGCCGGGAACACTCTCGACGGTAATGTTGTTGATGTCGGAATCTCCTGATGCTCATGTAAGCGTAGTTGTTGGTATCACACTTGCGATGTTTGTGAGCTGGATTATTGTCCGTCAAGCAGGATATATCGATAAGTTAATTGGTTCAGAAGGGGCTCTGATCGTCACGAGACTTTTAGGTTTTCTGCTGTCAGCGTTAGCTATTGAAATTGGTAGTGCTGGGATTCGGGACTTGTTTTTGAGGTGAGGAAATCAACCGCCCGCACCCTCAAGGATGGGGCTACATGAACAAAGCCTGCCTGCGCAGGCTGAAGATTTTGTATTTCAGATAGGCGTAAAAAAACCAGATAAATTTGTAGGGGCGGGTTTAGGGATAAGGTTTGATACAAACCAATATCTAATCTTCAAAACCCGCCCTTCTAGCTTGAGGCTATAAGGTAGATTGTCTTAACCTCAGTCAAGCTGAAAATCCAAGAAATTGGGAACTGATTAAAGCCTGAACTGGTAAAGATGTTACAATTTTTCAACCCAAGATATTTAGAGGTAAAAGACCATGAATACTGAGAGATTTAAAAAGTTTACAATCTTACATTCAAATGATATGCACGGAGACTTTTTAGCAGAGGCATCTGGCATAGCAGAAGGTCATGCTATTGGGGGAATGTCGCTACTTTCTGGATATATCAATAAAGTTCGCCAAGAAGAGAAAAACGTACTCTTCGTCATTTCGGGTGATATGCTCCAGGGTTCTATGATTGATACAGAATACAAAGGTATTTCCACTATGGAAATAATGAATTACCTAGCTCCAGATGTAGTAACTTTGGGGAACCATGAATTAGATTATGGCTTGCCTCATTTACTTTTCTTGGAAAAGATGGCTAATTTTCCCATAGTAAATGCCAACTTGTATATTAAAAAATATAACAAACGCTTGATGAATCCTTATCTGATCCTGAATGTAGATGGATTCGATATCATGTTCATCGGAATTGTGACTGAAGAAGCTCTGAAAACATTAAAACGCGATCGCAGTATTGGCACGTTTGTCAGCCTTGAAGATGCCGCAGCAGAAATTGGTAAAATTTGTAATGTCTACAAAAATGATGACATTGACCTAACAGTTATTCTGACGCACATCGGTTTTGAAGAGGATAAAAAATTAGCAGCAATGCTAGACCCAGAATGGGGGGTAGATCTGATCATTGGAGGACATTCCCATACCTTTTTAGAACAGCCTGCGGAAGTTAATAATATTCTGATTGCACAGGCTGGAGTTGGCACAGACCAAATTGGACGATTCGATATTGTCGTAGATGATGATACAAATAGCATTGTGGAATGGAAATGGCAACTTCTGCCTGTAGATAACAATTTGGCAGAACCAGATCCCAATATCGAAAGTTTGATTGCTACGTTCAAAGAAGAAGTAGATCGCAAGTATAATCGGCTGGTTGGAAGATTAGCACGTCAACTAACCCATCTTAAACGTGAAGAAGAAAGTGAATTGGGTAACTTAATCGCTGATATTTTTGCCCAGCTTGATGCGTTGGACGTAGTTTTTGTATCGAGTGGTACAATACGCGGAAATGAATTAGGTCCGCTAGTTACATTGAGCGATCTCAAAAAAGTTTTCCCTTACGACAATAGTCTTTATAAGTTTACAGTTAGCGGTGTCCATCTTACCAAGATATTTACACATATCATGAGACGTGAAAACAAAATCTCAGGTCAAAGTGAGTATTTTCAGGTAAATAAAGGTATTCAAGCTATTTACAATGATGCTGAGAAAACGCTTGAACCTTTAACTATTAATGGACAACCCCTACAAGATGATCGTCAATACACCATCTGTATTGATGACTATCGTTATCAAAATTCCGAGCCGAGTTTAGGCATAACCCATGAAGAATTAGGCAAACCAAAGTTGATTTCCAAATCAGCACAGGATGTTCTTGAAGAATACTTTGGTCATCATCAAAATCTTAACAGCTATATCGAAGGAAGATTGATCTACAAATAGCAGGATTTGAGTAAAGAGTGAGAATCCAGAATTGAGAATTCAAAAGACTTTGCTATCTAAGTCTAATAATTAGCGAGAAAATCAAGCGTGCTATTACTTCTTGATTTTCTCCTTAATTCTGAATTATGACTGCTGACTTCTGAATTATTTGTGTTCAAAAGATTTAGTTCCCTACCATCGAGATCATGAAGGTTTTTATGGTTGTTATTTACATGATCCTTTAGCTCTGATCCTTGCAGTCAGCAGTTGAGAAATATCGAGATGAGCTTAAAGAAGTCGATAAAGAAAAATAAAGCGATTAGCTTCCCATCTTTTATATACTAGCCCAGTGTTTCTTGATGGGAAGAATTTAATCATCCATGAATTGTCAGCAGAAAGCTCATTTATTGTGTTATGCATCACACAAAAAGTAAAGCAGATATTGCTGCCACTAAAGCAATAGCAGATCTAACAATTAAAGGTTACTTGATTTTTACAGCAGTCGTCTGTGAACATTTACCTTTTGATTTCATTGCCTATAAAGATGGCAAATGTTACAGAATACAAGCTAAGTACGCAAGCAAGAATTTGGTGAACAACATAAGCTATTGGGCGGATTCCAAGGGTTGTCATCAGAAAAAATACAAACTAGATGACTTTGATTTCTATGCGGTTTATCTACCAGATATAGATAGATTAGTTTATCCATCCATTAAGTTTGGTGGTTGCTATATAGCTACTAAATTACCCAATTCGCCCACACCGTTCTATTGGTGGGAAGATTTTATAGATTTGACTGAAGTTGCTCCTAAACGCAACTACAAAGAATTTGGAGTTGATCTAACAACAAGGAAAGTTAATCCCGACTCAAGAATCCATACCAGAAAAGTAGAAAGACCTTTCAAGGAAGAACTAGAAAAACTTGTATGGGAAAAGCCAACTGCACAAATTGCTAAAGAATTTGGCGTATCAGATAAGGCCGTGGAAAAGTGGTGTAAAGGCTACGGTATCGCAAAGCCACCCAGAGGATACTGGATGAAAAAAGCTTCTGTCAAGTTACCAGATGTACTAGAAGCCCGTGATGAGGATTGAACTCATGACCTCATTCTTACCAAGAATGTGCTCTACCACTGAGCTACACGGGCAAATAGATTTTTTGATTAGATTACTCAAATCTCAAATCTAAAGTTGAATCGTGGTGGGCCGAGCTGGATTTGAACCAGCGTAGGCGTAGCCAGCGGATTTACAGTCCGCCCCCATTAACCACTCGGGCATCGACCCATTTGCAACCACGATTACTAATGTTAGCACAACTTTTTTAGTATGCAAATATTTTCTGAAAAAATATTAGTCGCAGCCGCAAAACCCCTGATTTACATGGAACATAGCGCTTTTCTACTCACTGGAATACAACAACCTCCCCCACTAACGCGCTCCCTCCCCGGAGTTCGGGGAGGGTTAGGGAGGGGTGTATTCTATGCTGATATAATCCGCTATACAGCCCTGACTTGAGAGCTGTTCAGGCAAATTCCCCTAGCAGGCTTGGGCAATGTTAGGATTACACTTGCCGTATTTGGTTATGTATTGATGGCAGAAACACTTTTCTTCAACGCTCTGCGCGAAGCCATAGATGAAGAAATGGGTCGCGACGAAGCAGTATTTGTTCTCGGTGAAGACGTAGGCCACTACGGCGGTTCCTACAAAGTAACCAAAGATTTGTACAAAAAATACGGCGAACTGAGGATTCTAGATACTCCGATCGCTGAAAATAGTTTTACTGGTATGGCTGTTGGTGCGGCTATGACTGGTTTACGACCGATTATTGAAGGTATGAACATGGGCTTTTTGCTCCTGGCCTTCAACCAAATTGCCAACAACGCAGGGATGCTACGCTATACCTCTGGTGGTAACTTCAAAATCCCAATGGTGATTCGGGGTCCTGGTGGCGTTGGCCGTCAATTGGGTGCGGAACACTCCCAGCGTCTAGAAGCTTACTTCCAAGCCGTACCAGGTCTAAAAATCGTCGCCTGTTCAACACCTTACAATGCCAAGGGGTTGCTCAAATCTGCCATCCGCGATGATAATCCAGTTTTGTTCTTTGAACACGTCCTGCTCTACAACTTAAAAGAAGACTTGCCAGAACATGAATATCTGGTTCCTCTAGATAAAGCGGAAGTAGTCAGAAAGGGCAAAGATGTCACCATTCTCACCTACTCACGAATGCGTCACCACGTTTTGCAAGCAGTGCGTACATTAGAGAAAGAAGGCTTTGATCCAGAAGTGATTGACCTAATTTCCCTGAAGCCTCTAGACTTCGAGACTATCGGTGCTTCCATTTGCAAAACTCACCGAGTAATTATTGTAGAAGAATGCATGAAAACCGGTGGGATTGGAGCAGAATTAACAGCATCAATCAATGACAGATTGTTTGATGAGTTGGACGCGCCAGTGCTGCGTTTATCTTCTCAAGACATCCCTACACCTTACAATGGAACTCTGGAGAGCCTGACAATTGTACAACCCCAACAGATTGTTGAAGGTGTACAAAAAATGATGGCGCTACGGGTTTAATTTGTTAGTTATGAGTAAATAGTTGTTAGTTATTAGTTGTCAGTTATGTAGGGGCGGGTTTACTAAACCCACCCGTACGGTACGGACGTAGCATTTGCACCGAAATATTTGGATCTTACCGACAATTTAACAATCGCTTTTGCTACGCCCTTTCTGTCAGTTGGTAGGGGAGGGTTTGGTAAACCAGCCCGTACGTTACGGACGTAGCATTTGCACCGAAATATTTTGATATGCTCGACAATTTAACAATCGCTTTTGCTACGCCATTTCTGTTAGTTGTTAGTTGACCAATAACCAATAACCAACAACCAATAACCAACAACAAACAACCAATAACAAATAGCCAACAACCAAAAACAAATGTATGCAAAAACAGAGTTTGTTATTCGCCTTTATTATAGGCTTAGTGATTGCTTCCATCACTTTTTTGGTGACTAATCCCATTCCCTTGGGACTAGACTTGCGAGGTGGCGCACAACTTACAATTCAGGTCAAGACGACAGCAGAGATCCCAAAAATCACCCAAGAAGAACTAGAAGCTGTTAAAAGTGTGGTTGAGGGCCGTGTCAACGCACTTGGGGTTTCAGAAGCAGTGGTACAAACCGTTGGTTCTGATCAAATCTTGGTACAGCTTCCTGGAGTGAATGATCCAAAAGAAGCAGAACGGGTGTTGGGTGGAACAGCACAACTGGATTTTCGTAAGCAAAAACCAGGTTCAGAAGCTCAACTGCAGATTGAAAAACAGATCAAACAGGAATACGTTCTGAAGCAGGAAGTACTCAGCAAGGGTGGCGAGGAAAAGGCGATCGCGGAAAATCAAGCTTCCCTGAAGCGCAGTAATGAGGCAATTTCCAACCTTTTTGAACGTACTGAGGTTACAGGCAAAAACCTCAAAGACGCCCGTGCTGAACCGCCTCAAACAGGTAATAGCTGGCAAGTTGCGATTCGCTTTGATACCAAGGGAGGGGAAGGGTTTGCCAACCTTACTAAAGACTTGGCGGGAACAGGTCGGGGTATCGGCATTTTCCTAGATAATTCACTAATTAGCTCGCCTACTGTTGGCCCAGAATACGCACAAACTGGTATATCTGGCGGTGGTGCGGTGATTAGTGGTAACTTTACCGCCCAAACGGCTAATGAATTAGCGGTACAGCTACGAGGTGGTGCTTTACCTGTGCCGGTGGAAATCGTTGAAAATCGCACAGTAGGAGCGACTTTGGGACGAGATAGTATTCAACGCAGTATCTATGCTGGGATGGGTGGTCTGGCTTTAGTATTAATTTTCATGGCTGTTTACTACCGACTCCCAGGTTTGATTGCTGACGTTGCTTTGATAATCTATGCAGTGCTGACGCTTGCTGCTTTTGCTCTTTTGGGTGTCACTTTAACTTTGCCAGGAATTGCTGGTTTTATCCTCAGCATTGGTATGGCTGTTGATGCTAATGTGCTGATTTTTGAGCGGACACGGGAAGAATTAAGAGCCGGCAAGACTTTGTATCGCTCTGTTGAATCTGGTTTTTACCGAGCATTCTCTAGTATTTTGGATGGTAACGTCACCACAGTGATTGCTTGTGCTGCTCTGTTTTGGCTGGGTTCAGGTTTGGTGAAGGGTTTTGCCCTGACACTGGGTTTGGGGGTGATAGTCAGTATGTTTACGGCACTCACCTGTAGTCGTACTTTTCTGATCATGCTGGTTCTGGGATTTCCAGGGTTGCGTCAGAAGCCAGAATTATTTGTTCCCAATCCGACCGCAGCAGTGAAATCATAGAAGAGGCAAGGTCACTAACCCTGCGCTAAAGCGACAGGGCTTGAAAGAGGAAGACTCACCAACTTCTTAATTCAGGACTAAACCAGTGTCTAGCCAATTGCTGAACTACCTGGGAGTGGTATCCCCCTAGACGTTAAGAATGCCTCCCTAGTTTTTAACCTCTCTGGTAGTCAGCGGCGAAGGGATATATATACCTAGCGATAGGACTTATCGTCAATGTTTGTACCAGTTGTAAACAGCGAAAATAAACCGCTAATGCCGACAACTCCAAGCCGTACCAAGCGTTGGATCAAGTCAGGTAAAGCAACACCATTCTGGAAAAAGGGAGTATTTTGTGTTCGACTCAACGTAGAACCCTCTAGCACAAATCATCAACCGATAGCGGTAGGAATTGACCCTGGTTCAAAGCGAGAAGCTTTTACTGTCAAATCTGGGACTCACACATACCTAAACATCCAAACCCATGCAGTTGATTGGGTGAAAGACCACGTTGAGGTGAGGCGAAATATGCGACGTGCCAGACGATTTCGCGATACTCCATGCCGTCAAAACCGAGCTAATCGATTAGTTAACAGAAATTGTCTTCCACCATCAACAAAAGCCAGGTGGCAATGGAAGCTGAGAATCTGTAAATGGTTAACCTCGATGTTTCCTGTTAGTATTTTTGTTGTTGAGGATGTAAAAGCTAAGACCTGGAAGGGTGCTAAAAAATGGAATTCAATGTTTAGTCCAATAGAAGTTGGCAAGCAGTGGTTTTATACCCAAATCCAGCAACTAGCGAACCTTGAAACCAAGACGGGTTTTGAAACCTACGAAATGCGTCAAAGCTGCGGACTCAAGAAATCAAAACACAAGCTATCAAACAAGTTTGAGGCTCATTGTGTTGATTCTTGGGTACTAGCTAATTGGTATACAGGAGGACATATTCAACCTGACAACATCAAGCTAATAGAGGTTATTCCGCTTGAGTTTCATCGTCGCCAGTTACACCGATTGCAACACGCTCCCGGTCAGATTCGCTCTAGATATGGTGGCACGATGAGTGCCGGATTCAAGCGCGGCTCGGTGGTCAAGCATCCTAAGTTCGGTTTTTGTTACGTGGGTGGCTGGCAAGAATCACCGACTAAAAAAGACCCAATACGCAAGTCTATAAGTTTGCACAGTCTCTCAACTGGCAAGCGTCTAACTCAGAACGCTCTTGCGTCAGACATTAAATTTCTTGCCTTCAATTCTTGGAGGGTAGGCGCTTAAAAGCGCTACAAGAGTGTTCCTTCACGAAGCTCAAGCTGCGTGGTTTCCCACTACGACAATAATGAAACTGAATGTAATTAAACAGCGATCGCGTTGGTGGACTATCTCTGCTGCAATCATCCTTGCTGGTATTCTCAGCATGGTGATTTCCACGGTAAAATTAGGCTCGCCTTTGCGTCTGGGTTTGGATTTTGTCGGCGGTACGCGGCTGCAATTTGCGCTCTTATGCTCAAAAGCTGGTAACTGTGACAAACCCATCCAGATCGAAGCCGTGCGGGATGTGATGAAGGCTGAAGGGTTGGGTGATAGCAGTATCCAAGTCATCGAGAAGACTGGAAACCAAGCACCAGGGGTGACGATTCGCACCAAGAATTTAAATGTAGAGCAACGTACCAAGTTGCTAAATACTTTAAGCGAAAAAATTGGGGCGTTTGACCCGAAAACTATCCAAAATGATACTGTTGGGCCATCTTTGGGGCGTCAATTGTTTTCTTCTGGCTTACTGGCAATTATCCTGTCTTTCGCCGGTATCCTCATTTACCTAACTTTCCGCTTCCAGCTAGATTACGCTTTCTTCGCCTTCATTGCCCTATTCCACGATGTTTTGATCACCGTTGGCATATTCTCGATCTTGGGACTGGTGCAGGGTGTGGAAATTGATAGCCTTTTTGTTGTCGCCATCTTGACAATTATTGGTTTTTCTGTTAATGATACTGTGGTAATTTACGACCGGGTGCGGGAGGTCATCACCCTGCATCCGGAGCAGCACATTGACCAAGTTGTGGATGATGCGGTTAATCAAACCCTAACTCGTTCGATCAACACAACATTAACTGTGCTGCTAACTTTGTTCTCGATTTTCCTGTTTGGTGGCGAAACTCTGAAAAATTTTGCTCTGTGTCTGATAATTGGGTTTACTGCAGGTGCTTATTCAAGTATCTTCATTGCTAGTACGCTGCTTGCTTGGTGGAGAGAACGCACTGGCAATGCTCAACCTCTGTCCGTACAAGACGCTCAAATTTCCGACGAAGCCTAATTGTAGCCTTTGGTAACGCTAGGGCTAGCCCATGCTAATTGTTCATCGCTCAACCATCAGCCATCAGCTATTAGCCAAAATGGATCAGCCAGACGCCGAAACACCCCCAATAGTAAGCTCAGAACTCGACCCTACCTTCAAGGTACAGGTACAAAGGTTACATCAGTTGACTGTATATAGTCGGTGGTTGGTGGTGGCTATCTCTTGGCTGACTCTCGGCCCTTTGAGCTTGTGGAATTGGCGCTATGAAGTCTCTCTGATGCGATCGCATTTTACCTGGTCAGCATTGCGGTATAGCATTGTCTTCAATCCTCTACCTGCACTAGGCCTTACTTTGTGTATTGGTATGACTTTATCTGTTTTGGTCTGGCAAAGTCGCAATATTTTACTGGGATTGCCAGATCAAGAACAGAGAAATCTGGAGCAACAAGTACACCGGATTAGTCAGCAGGGAAAGAGTCACCCCTTGTGGAAGTGGGTTTGTAAACATTAGTTATTGGTTATTGGTTGTTAGTTGTTGGTTAAATTACAAATTACAAACAACATTAACCATCAAACTCCAGTCCCTTGAAACTGGCGAATCGGAATGGCAATGGAGAATTCTGCACCCTTACCTAGTTCAGAACTACAAGTCAATTGACCCCCGTGCCTCTCCACAACAATGTGATAACTAATCGACAAACCTAAACCCGTACCTTTGCCCACAGGTTTCGTCGTAAAAAATGGGTCAAACAACCTACGACAGACTTGTTCAGTCATTCCCGGCCCGTTGTCAGCAATCCGAATAACAACATGAGGAATCTTTTCGGAACTACTCATACCTGGGTGTTCTGTGCTAATTTCCTCAACAGCAGTGGTAATGGTGATGCAACGGGGGCTTTCTTGGACATTAGCTGACACCTCCAAAACATCAACAGCATTAGTGAGGAGATTCATAAATACCTGATTAATCTGCCCTGCAAAACACTCTACCAATGGCAGTAGAC
>JAYFMV010000039.1:0-27902 GCA_042408245.1 Potamolinea sp. | reverse complement strand
AAGCAATTAGTTCAAGTCTTCCAAACTACCCCAAATTTGGTAGGCATTGAGAAAGCAGTGGGAAAAAAAGGCCGCGAACGAGTTGGCCCACCTCCAGTACTGAAAGCTAAGAAACAAGTGGGAGCGAATGACCTAATTGTTGATCCCAACGATCGCCTACGACGGGGTTTGATCTCGGTAGACACTCCCGAAGGGGAAACCGTTTATAGCTTCAGCCTCCATCTTGCTTTGTTGTATCTTCAGACCAAAGGAATTACTCCGAAAGTAGTAGAAGGAACTCAAAATTGGCAGTTGGGTAAGGCAATTTTTGAGCGTTTTGGGCCCAATGATGGCGGTTATGTCCAAGCGGATAATGGCGGATATCAGTTTTTAATCAACTACCGGGGAGGTGCGAGAACTTTTGAAACTGTCTCGATGAGAGATGTTTTGCAAGGGAAATTACCCCCAGAATGGGGACGCGATCGCGTGATTTTGATTGGTTATGTGGGTGATAGTTTTCAGGACTTTTATTCCACACCTTACAGCAGCAAAATACTTGCTGTACATGAACCAATGGCTGGTGTTGAAGTTCACGCTCATCTCGCTAGCCAAATTATTAGTGCGGCGATTGATGGTCGTCCTTTAATCAAAAGTTGGTCTGAACCTGTTGAGTGTTTATGGATTTTGCTTTGGTCGGGAATTGGTGCTGTTCTGACTTGGCAATGGCGCTCTACAAAATCCGCAAACAAAATTTCATTCTACAGAAGAGTGGGGCAAGTTTTAGCAGCTCTTTTTTTATTTGGTAGCACCTACATAGCGTTTTTGAGCGGTTGGTGGATTCCTGTCATACCACCCTTTTTGGCTATATCAGGTTCTGCGATCGCGATCACTTCCTACATTGCTCACACAGCTACTAAAATTCGCCAGACTTTTGGGCGTTATTTGAGTGACGATGTGGTTTCTAATTTACTAGAAAGTAAGGACGGATTGAAACTTGGTGGTAAGCGCCAGAAAATTACGGTTCTGACTTCTGACTTGAGAGGATTCACCGCACTTTCAGAACAAATGAACCCCGAAAATGTGGTGAAAATCCTCAACATTTATCTCAAACATATGTTGAGTGCGATCGCCTCTTATCAAGGAACAATTGATAAGTTTATGGGGGATGGAATTTTGGTTCTCTTCGGTGCACCAACAGCTAGAGAAGATGATGCTCAAAGGGCGGTGGCTAGCGCTGTAGCGATGCAGTTAGCGATGAAAGCAGTTAATGAGGAGATGCAGCACTTGGGTTTTCCCTGCTTAGAAATGGGCATTGGGATTAATACTGGTGAGGTTGTGATTGGCAATATTGGCAGCGAACAACACAGCGAATATACGGCGATCGGCAATCATATCAATTTAGCGTTTCGCATTGAGACTTATACAGCAGGAAGTCAAATTTTTATTTCTGAGTCAACTTTTCAAGAGGTAGGATCTTCAATTTTGAGCATCAATTCCTCCCAACTGGTAACACCCAAAGGTGTTCAACAGCCAATTACTATTTACGAAGTTGGAGGTATTAATCAACCATACAATCTGTTTCTCACCCAAGAAGAAGATATTTTCTTGTCCCTGTCCGCAGAAATTCCTATTCTCTACACAATTGTAGACGGCAAGAAGATTGGCGATACTCTATTTGAAGGAAGTATAGTAAAGCTTTCCAATAAGGGGGCCGAAGTTAGAGTTCAAAATCAAGAACTGAAGTCCCTACCACCACCTTTAAGCAATATTAAACTTAATTTATTACCAACTAATCACTCAGCAGAACTCAGCGAGGATATCTATGCCAAGGTTTTAGGAAAAGCTGGAAATTCGGACAGTTTTTACATCTATTTCACTTTCAAGCCTGCTGATTTGATTCAGCGACTTTCTCAAGCGCTTTGAGGATGTCACAATTGTCCACCCGACAAACAATAGACAAGATTGCAAAAATCATAGAAGGGCGTAGCATTTGGACATAATATCTTGGGTTTAACCGATAATTTTTCACCCAAATGCTACGCCCCTACATATACATTTAGACTTTGGCAAGAGGTCTAATAAACAATTGTGACAAGCGTCCCGCTTATCCTGCGATAACAACCAATACTTCTAGGGTGAGGAACGAGTTGCTTGAACCAATAGCTTGACTAATTGCAACAGTTGTGGTTTATCAAAACCTTGGATGAGAGCTTTGGCTGCGGCTCTTGGTTCTACGGGAATGGTTATCTGTTTAGGGGTGGTAGTTGGTTTTCCCTGAACCCCAGAAGTAGCAGCCGGATCTGTCGTTGGTGCAGTTTGTTTCCCCGCAACCCCAGAAGTAGCAGCCTGTGCTGTTGTTGGGGCTGCTGGTTTCCCTGGAGTCCCAGAAGTAGTAGTTGACAAACCAGCAAGTTTCTGCAATGTAGGAGAAGCGGCAACAGCACTAGCTGAATTAGCTTGTAGCTGATCGCTGGCAAGCTTTAGTTCCTTGATTACTAATGGTGCGAGGGAGCCAAAAGCATTCTTCTGATTGGCGATCGCCTTAAAAGAGACTTGCAGCAAAGCTTGCCAAGGTTTAATTCCCGCTCCCGCTTGAGCTAAACGCTTGACTAGGGCTTGCAGTTTTTGGCGGCTTTCTGGTGTTTCTGGTTGTTTAAACAGTTGCAACATTTGCTTGAGGGATTCCATCACCACAGAGGCAAAATTTGGGGGAACAGAAGCAGAAGCAGAAGCAGAAGCTTTTGTTTGAGTAACCGGGGGAGGTGTGGGTATGGGCGATTCCTTAGCGCCACTTACCAAATGCTTGAGGTAACTCTGCAATCGAGCAAAATTTGGCTCAGCGGCGGCTATTGTCTTTTGTGCATCCTCTTCGCGAAGGCCAAACGGTCCTTGCAGCTTTTCAACCAAGTCTTTGAGAGTGTCGTAACCCTCTAGGAACAAAGTCTCTAGCTGTTGATCAATTTTGATGTCACTTTCTTGAAGAATTTTGAAAGCATCCTCTAGGCGATGAGCTGTTTTTTGAATACTGCTAAACCCCAGCATTGCTGCACCACCCTTGACAGAATGAGCAGCGCGAAACATTTCATTCACCTGTTCCGGATCTTGCATAACAGCTCGCAGATTTAAAAGCCCTTTTTCGATGGTTTCGAGGTGTTCTTTGGCTTCTGCGATGAAATACTCTCTAATTCTTTGATGATTCTCCGCATCCACAATAGTTTTACCTAATCAGAACAGTTTTGTATCCTCGTGCCTGGAAGGGCTAAAACTGGAACTTTTGGCAGCGAGCATTATTAAGCAGTGGCATAGCCAAATTTACCAGTTCAACTCTTGTTTTAGAGTAACCGAAACTCGCTGATCAGTTAAGCAGCCTTTAGAGAATTTCTAGGATTTAAGCCCGTACAAGAAAAAAAACCCTCAGCACGTTGGCAAAGCATGGACTCTGCACGTAGCTGGGGGAAATCATCAAGGAGCATATTCTTTTTCTTTCTTCAACGTGGTTTCTGCTGTATCAGCAAGAAAGTGAAGAGGACTTAATCAGCTTTTCCAGCCGACTGCTGACGGGACTTCAGGATTTTCGGTGTAGAATGCCCCGTATCGTCGCCTCGACAAGTCACAATTGGCTTAGATAGGTGAAACGGCTGTACTTCGGCATTCAGTTGCTGATACACCGTAGGTAAGGGGCTTCGTTTCTCTAATCAGCAACGTCCTCTCAACCTGTAGCTTGGTATAACAATCTCAGAGGAGTGGAACGGATGGATTTGCGTAGAGATGCTTTGGAAGTTTTGAAAGAAACTAGCCGCACTTTTTACATCCCCATTAGTGGTTTACCACCTGGATTGCAAGAAGCAGTAGCGTCAGCCTATCTGTGTATGCGTGCCATTGATGAAATTGAAGATCATCCACAACTGGATAACCTCACCAAGGCGAAACTTTTGCGAACGATTAGCCTGACACTACAAGCTGCGGGTGATGGTTTTGCTGTTGATAGCTTCGTCGTGGGACCCAATACGCCTCACTCTCCGCTACCAGAGGTAAGTGTTCGCCTTAGAGAATGGGCGCTACTGGCACCGGAAAGCATTGCACCTCGGATTTGGGATGCAACTGCTGCTATGGCAGATAGGATGGCTTGTTGGGCGGAAAGTAACTGGGAAATTCATACAGAATCAGATTTAGATCGTTATACATTTAGCGTCGCAGGCGCAGTTGGATTGTTACTTTGCGATTTGTGGGCTTGGTACGATAACACCCAGACAAACCGCCAAAATGCTCTTGGGTTTGGTAGAGGTTTACAAGCAGTGAATATTCTGCGCAACCATACTGAAGATAAGGGGAGGGGAGTGGACTTTTTCCCGGAAAATTGGAGTGCAGACGATATGCAAGCCTATGCTCGTCGGAATCTAGCACTAGCTGACGCTTATACTAACGCCCTGCCTGTCGGTCCAGCCTTAGACTTTTGCCAAATTCCCCTAACTTTGGCTCACGGTACCCTTGAGGCTCTTGCTCATGGTAAAGATAAACTCAGTCGTAGTGATGTGTTGGCGCTGCTTGAACAAGTAACAAAAATGAGTAAGTAAGGGTGGGATTTGTTGTGCTCAACCAAGAAATTGTCATGAAAATTGGATCTGAAGCTCATAAGGAATTGTTCTGCAAAAGCTTCATAGACAGCCACTTGGAGTATGAACCAGAGAAACTCCCGTGGCCTGTTCTTGATGGTGTAGCCCTGGAACGTTTGCGGGCCATTCCCTTCTGGGAAGAAGCCCTAGACACCGAGCGCGAGGCTGGAGTTATGGTTAGTGCTTTTGCTGCAACGGTGAGCGATCCCCTGATCCGAGAGGCGATCGCCCTCCAAGGCCGGGAAGAGGCACGTCACGCTCGCTTGATTGAGTTTTTGATTAACCATTACGATATCAAGATTTCAGAACGTCCAGTTCCTGTGGTTCCCGAAAATATTGAAACAGCCTTCATTGACTTTGGCTTTGGGGAATGTCTCGACTCGTTTTTTGCCTTCGGACTGTTCGGGATCGCTCGTCAATCGGCCTATTTTCCAGAAGCGTTATTCTCGATCTTCGATCCGATTCTTCATGAGGAGGCACGTCATATTGAGTTTTTTGTCAATTGGGTGACTTATCTGCAAATTAGTCAGGGACGGGGAGCGCCAGTTTTACGCGCTGGACATGCGTTCTGGCATTATGGTAGGGCGCTTCTGCATCTGATTAAAGCTTTTGGTAGTTCCGGTGATGGAAGTGGAGAAGGTTTTACGGCTACGGGAGCAAGTAATTTTACGGACAATTTGACGCTAGAGTTATTGTTCTCAACTTGCCTTGAGGAAAATGCCCGACGGATGAGTGTTTTTGATGAGCGTTTATTGCGTCCGCAATTGATGCCTAGGCTGGTTGCAATTGCTTATCGTATTCTTAGGTTATTGCCTGGAAGTCGGTCTTCGGAGAATGGCAAAGTTATGGTTTCAGAGCAGTGAGTTTAGGTGTTTTGTCTGAATTTTGATGGGATTTTTTAACCGCAGATAGCGAAGCTCTTTCTTCGAGTCTTGCCTGCGGCACGCTACGCGGTTTTCATGCCCAAAGGGCTGTACGAGCGTCTGGACGCAGATGGACGCAGATAAATGCAGATGCAATCGGATTTGTATGTTGGTTTAAATAAGCCTTTTTAAAAAGGAGAGAAAAGATTCAGTGAAAAAAACTCTATTTCTCAGTCCTCCCTCGTTTGATGGGTTTGACGGGGGTGCTGGTTCCCGATACCAGGCTAAGCGGGAGATTACTTCTTTTTGGTATCCTACTTGGTTGGCCCAACCCGCGGCGCTTGTTCCTGATAGTAAGCTGGTGGATGCGCCACCTCACGGCCAGACTGTGGAAGATGTGTTGAAAATTGCCAAGGATTACGAATTGGTGATTATGCACACCAGTACGCCTTCTCTGGCTAATGATGTCAAGTGTGCCGAATCGATTAAGGCTCAAAACCCGAATGTACAAATTGGCTTTATTGGTGCCCATGTTGCTGTATTGCCGGAAGAGACTCTACGAGAGAACAAAATCATTGATTTTGTCTGTCGGCACGAATTTGACTATACCTGCAAGGAACTAGCGGAAGGTAAAGCCTGGGATCAGATCTCTGGACTTAGCTACCGAGATAACAATGGTAATTTACATCACACCCAGGATCGGGAACCGATCCACAATTGGGATGCTATGCCTAGTGTCTTGCCGCTTTATGCGCGAGATTTGGACATTACAAAATATTTCATTGGTTACCTGCTGCATCCCTACGTATCTTTTTATACAGGACGCGGTTGCCCTGCAAAATGTAGCTTCTGTCTCTGGCCCCAGACAATTGGCGGACACCAGTACCGTACCAAAAGCCCCGAAGCTGTAGGCCGGGAAATGGAAGAAGCTAAGGCGATTTTTGGCGATCGCGTGCGAGAGTATATGTTCGATGACGATACTTTCACGATTGATAAGCCACGGGCGATCGCTATCAGTGAACACATGAAGCGGCTCAAACTCACCTGGAGTTGCAATGCTCGCGCTAATCTGGATTACGACACCCTGAAGCAACTACGAGACAATGGTTTACGTTTGCTGCTTGTTGGTTTTGAGTCTGGTAACCAAGATATTCTTAACAACATTAGAAAGGGAATTAAGCTAGAAGTGGCGCGGGAATTTGTCAAGAATTGCCACAAACTTGGCATTACTATCCACGGTACTTTTATTATCGGATTACCCATCGAAACTCGTGAGACAATTGAGGAGACAATCCGCTTCGCTTGCGAACTTAGTCCGCACACAATCCAAGTTTCCATTGCAGCGCCCTATCCGGGTACGGAGCTTTATCGACAAGCCCAAGCTAACAAGTGGTTTAACAATGATGCTCTGGTTGCGAGCTCTGGAATTCAAACTTCCACACTGCAATATCCGCACCTTTCCAGTGCAGAGATTGAGGATGCTGTGGAACAGATGTATCGCCGCTTCTACTTCCGACCAAAGGCTATTTTGCCCATTGTGCGGGAAATGTTGAGCGATCGCCAGATGCTGGTACGTCGTCTTCGGGAAGGTGGGGAGTTCTTCTCTTATCTGAAAGAGCGTCGTACTCAACAAGCTGCTGTTCATTCTCACTCTTAGCAGATCTCTGGTGAATTGTCTGCCACAGCGTAAGAAGGTTCACCAGAAATTTAAACGCTGAAAATCCCAGTCCCCAATATGGATGGTATTTCGAGAAGATAATTGCTAAACACCGTTGGTAAAAATCTACATAAATCTGTAGTTTTTACCAAAGTTTACAAAACTTTCATATTTGCCACTATTTTATATAAAAAATTAAAAATAAAATTAACCCTAGTATATCTTCAGACAGAAGTAACAACACTGTTAAAACTGGTAATTTAAATGAATTTACCTGAGACATCTAGAACCACCTCATCCTGCCTACTTCCTGCTGCGATGAGGTGGTTCGCGACCGTTACCCTTCCCTTTATCAGCTCATGACATGCAAGATCCACAAGCAACATTTCCCCTGAAAATTCTCCTGATTGAAGATGATTCGGTGACTAGATTACTCTTAAAAAAACACTTGGAGTTGGCAGGCTACGAGGTAGCATTAGCCAAGAATGGGGAAGAAGGTTTGCAACAAGCAATGCAGATACATCCAGCTCTGATTATCTGTGATTGGATGATGCCGTTGATGGATGGGGTGGAAGTATGTCGTCGCGTTAAAGCATCACCAAAGCTGGCCAATACTTTCTTTATTTTATTGACCTCTCGTGAGGCGATCGCTGATCGAGTCGAAGGTTTAGATGCAGGTGCCGATGATTTTCTCAATAAACCTGTTGCTCTCAATGAGTTGCTAGCAAGGGTACGATCCGCATTGCGATTGTATCGCTCCCAGCAGGAATTGAGTGAAGCCAATCAACAACTTAAGCTGACTCTCAAGGATTTGCAACGCACTCAGGCACAGCTTGTACACAGTGAAAAAATGTCTTCTATGGGGCAGATGGTAGCTGGTGTAGCTCACGAAATCAATAATCCAATTGGCATTATTGAAGGTAATCTAAGTCATGCTAAAAACTACTTAGCTGACATACAAGGGTTGATGGAACTGTATCAAAAATATTATCCCAACCTCCCTCAAGAAATTGCGAATTATCTAGAGAAAATTGATTGGGAATTTGTCAGAGAAGACTTCCCAAAAATTATGGAATCAATGTCGTCTGGAGCATCTCGGATTCATAACATGGTGCTATCACTGCGGAACTTTTCCAGGCTTGACGAAGCTGAACTCAAGCTTGTTGATGTTCATGAAGGACTTGATAGCACGATTATGATGTTGCATCACCGACTACAAGCAAGTGGGGAAAATTTTGGTATTGAGGTAATTAAGAAATACGGCAACCTGCCTAAAGTGGAATGTTTCCCCAAGCAGCTAAATCAAGTGTTTTTGAATATTCTCAATAATGCAATTGATGCCTTAGAAGAGAAGAGAATAAAGGAGCAAGCCAGCTCTCAAGCTAACAGATTTGTAACTCAGAATCAAAATAAGCAACTCTGTTTGGCAGCAGCCCCATGCTGTGCAATTACAGGCGAATCTAGGGGTAGAGAAAAATTTAAATTGAGGGAAGCTAATCTTGAGCTACCTACACAAACTCAAGAGATTCCTTGCATTACTATTCACACGGAAATTGTTAGTAGTCAGTACCAAAAAATCAATGAGGGACAAGGGACACTTGAAAAAGTTGTGATTAGAATAGCTGACAACGGACTGGGAATAACCGAGTCAGTGCACAAACGAATGTTTGATCCTTTTTTTACTACTAAACAAGTTGGTAAAGGAACTGGCTTAGGCTTGTCTATTAGTTACCAGCTAGTAGTGCAACGTCATGGAGGTCAACTTTATTGTATTTCTGAACCTGGTGTTGGTACAGAGTTTGTGATTGAGATTCCCATTTCCCAAACCAGAGAATCCAGACGCTACTAAGGTTTTGCTCAAGTTTTAGAGCAAAACTGCTGTACAAACACTTATTTCTGCGGCTGCTAATCTTCAATTTTGGCTTTTGTAGTAGCGATTGCCTACAGATAAAGCCGTTGCTATGGCAATTCCAGGTAAGATAATCACTGCGGCTAAAGGCGTGCGTAACCAATGCGTTGGCTGGTATCGTTGCTGATAATAGGCAGATCTTTTCATACCACCACAGGAGGCTTGAGCGGTATTGACTGAAGCCAACAAAATGCCAGAGGCGAGCGCGCTAGTAGATAAAATAGCTGCCAAAGTTAATTTTGCTTTCATAGTTTACTTCTCCAAGTTTTTAGCAGGGAACAGAAGATTCATTAATTCTAATCTAAACTTCTGAATTAGGTGAGTGTTTTTTGGGGAGTAAATATATTAGACTTACTGCATAAATACCCTAATACCCGACGACTGAAGTCGCGGCTACAAAAACAAAGTCTGCCTTCGCAGACTAAAAGGCTAAAAGAAGACCCGACGACAGTCCGTCGTGGCTACAAAAACAAAGTCCGCCTGCGCGGACTTTAAGCCTGAGTTTGGAGGTATGGTAAGTAATGAAGGTGCTTCTTACACCTGCGGTTCAATTCCCGCTGCTCGTAGTTGCGCTATCAACGCTTCAGCACGTTGTCGTTCCTGTTCGGCACGTTGTCGTTCCTGTTCAGCACGTTGTCGTTCCTGTTCCACTAACTCTACTCCCCAAGGTAACATTTCCCCACTTTCATTCCACCAACGTAACCAGTAACCGGTTCGGTTTACCTTTGTTCCTTGCCAAACACCCAGAAATAGATTCAATGCCTCAATTTTATAGTAATTTTCGGCATTGGGCGGTTGCAGGTCATAACGTCCTGAATTATTGAGCTGATAAACTTCTAGCATTCCTGTTTGTAGGTCAAAAATCGCGTATTGCGGAACTTGCAATACTTGCTCATAAAAAAACCATTTTCCAGGTGGATAAGTTGGTTTGATTGAATATTCACTTCCCTCCGTTTCTGAGAGAAATTCCATCACAATTGCAGGAATTTCTCCTTGTAGTTGTGGTGTATAACTACGACGGACTTCATCTTGCGAAACCAAGATATGAGGTACGTACATCCAATCGGGAGCTTTAACTACAATTTTGCCATCTAAGGTCGCACAGACACCATAGTTGGTGCTGACTAATACATCTTCTCGCAGTAGTCCTGCTTGTTCCAAACTATCAGTCAAAGCTGCTGCTAATGCAGGCTGATTTATGTCGTCTCCCGGAGCATTTGGTAAACGAAAATCATCGGGTAGCTTTTCCCAAGTGATTTGGTAGCTAGGTGTAGCGATCTGCATGGCGTTTTTTCTTCCTCTGGGTAAGCCATATAGTGATTGTAGGTAATTGTTGAAGTGATGGCTTGCTCTTGCTTTGTGTCTGGAATTGAAATTGTATGACGAAATCTCAGAAGTGAAATAATTGTTAAAACAAGGGAGGAATAACGATGGATGCAGTTAAGCGTCAACGTCTAGAAGCGGCTGGTTGGTGTGTCGGAGATGCGGCAGATTTTCTAGAATTTTCACCTGATGAAGTAGCTTTTATTGAGATGAAGCTGTCTCTTAGTAAACGCTTAAAAGAGCTTCGTTTAAGTCAGAACATTTCTCAGCATAGTTTAGCTAAAAGAATCAATTCTAGTCAGTCGCGAGTAGCAAAAATGGAGGCTGGCGATCCATCAGTTTCTCTGGATTTGATAGTAAGGGCGTTGTTAGCTATTGGTGCAACTCGTGAGGATGTTGCAAGTATGATCGCTTATTCCAAAAGTTGATAAGTTTGAGGGTGAGGAGAGCGAGCGCGTAACGCACGGACTCACTCCCATAAATCTTTTTTATCTCATAATTGTATCTTTCAGAGGGTTACTCCGAAAGGGGCTGAGGTGTTTTCAACTGAATTCTATTTTTCTCTTCATTGCAGACTTCCGGATAGTTTTGGCAAATTTCTCTAGCTAAATCAAATTTATCTTCACTACAGAAAACCATTCTGTTGCTGTGGAAAACTTGTAGTCCATTGTAATAACGAATGTCCTCAAAAGTTAATGGATAAAGCTTTCTATCCAAGCTTATACATTTTTGGAAGTGGTTTCTTTCTAGAATTATTATTAGTATCCTCTTGTCAAAAGGATAGACTATCTCTATTCCTTCTGAAGAGTAACCACTAAAGTCTTTATGCCGATGCTTGACTACAGGATGGTCGGATGTATACAACGGCTGACCAGTCTCGTTAATCCCAATCATCCAAATATGATTGAGTAAGGTTTCTGAAAGCTCCTTATAATGGTCAAATATAAATTGAGCTTGTACTATAGATATTCCATCCGTCTTGAGTAAATTTGAAATAGAAAACCCAATACCAGCTCCAATAGACTTTATCTGTTCAACCAGAGCTTCGTTTAATTTAACAGAATATTCTTCCTCAAATTTTTTGAGGCTTTCGATAGTATATACTTCTGTTATATCATTCGCGATAGGCTGAGATTTTTGAAACATCTCGATCAGAAAATTTCTAAAATCTCTAGTTCTGAGAGCCTGAATAGCTATCAAACAAGATAGATCAAGTTTTTGATCGGGAGTAAGTACATTGATAGAGTATGCCTTACCCAAGTTTCTTAAGCTAAATATTCCTTCTACTTTTTTCTGTATATGTAGTGTAAACCTAGAGGCTTTTCCTTCAAGCTCAGAGAAAAATTTCTCCATCTTCTGTACACGCTTATTTCCTTCTGCATCTTGGGGAAAATCATAAAAGTATGTCTCACTTGCTATATTTTTTACATTACTCTGAAAAGATTTGTGTTTGAATTTGTCAAAAGAAAATATTAAAGTTTGTTCATTAGTAAAATTTCTTAGATAAGATTGAGGAACATAGTGCTGATTTTTTACTACCATTTTTATTGAATTAAGGAATCAATAGCCTGTATATAGGTTGTCCAATCTCTATTCTAGATGCCAAAATCCCTGTTTTGCTTTCCTGGGCTACCAGATAGACATTTATAGAAGTGCAAAGGCGATTTTCTCTTCTTTGTCTTGTCTGTGTAAATAATAAAAAAGAGCGATCGCGCAGATCTCACCAGCAAAGCTGATCGCACAAAATCACCCTTAAACTTATTCATTTTCTCTTACTCCCCTCTCCTCCCAGGAGAGGGGTAGGGGGAGAGGTCAAAATTACGTTAATTATCAACTCGTTAATTTAGGAAAAAACGTATCTACAATACAACTAAAACCAGGTAAAAGAGGAGAAGTTAAAGTATCCTCACCAAAAAGAGTTGCTACCAATTTAAGCTGACTATTTTCCCGATGATAAACTTCAAGCTTACGCGCTCGCCAATCAGCAATCCAATACTCTTCTACCCCTCGTGATGAATAGAGTTTAAGTTTAGCTTCCCGATCGCGTCTTTGGTCTTCCTTACCAGCCGATAAAACCTCAACAACTAACTCTGGTGCGCCAGTGAGATGTCCGGCTTCATCTATCATTAATGCATAGGTTTTATTGCTAACCCAAACTACATCGGGAATAACATTATCTGATTCTGAAAACAACACACCAGGACTAAGAATCGTCTCACCCAAACCAGTTGCTTCAGACCAAACATCAAGTTTCCAGAAAAATTTACCGCAGGTTTGTTGATGTCTGGAATGAGGTGCTCTAGTCACAAATAACTCTCCATCAATGATTTCGTAGCGCGTTCCTTCATTTTCTGGAAGAAGTTCTAAATCTTGTATAGTCCAACGCACTCCCTCATTTATCGTCTGACTCATGATGGAACTCCTCAAATACTGACATTTCCTGTATCTGAATGCTAGCACTGCAAAGGTGATTTTCTCTTCTGTGTCTGTGTAGATAATAAATTCAAGATCCCCGACTTCTTAAAGAAGTCGGGGATCTAAAAGCAGGTCGATATAAAAGCAGGTTAAACCTTAGCTTCTTCCTTCACCAACTTATCCCAACCCAAATCTTTCAAACTATTATTCCGACGCAAGGGACGAGTCGCTAACTCCAGAATATCCCGCGCATTTGTAAAGCCATGAATCTGAGCAAAAGTAAACTCAACTGACCACTTTGTATTAATCCCACGCGCTTCCAATGGATTAGCATGAGCCATACCAGTAATCACCAAATCAGTTTTCAACTCTTGAATCCGTTGAATTTGATTGTAATTATCCGGCTTTTCAACAATCGTTGGAGTTGGTACACCCATCTCATGACAAGTCTTTTCAAGCAACGCTAATTCAGCCGCTTGATAGCGCTTATCCATGTAGGGAATACCAATTTCATGGCAAGTCATACCGCAACGAATCAGAAAACGTGCTAAAGAAATTTCCAGCAAATTGTCACCCATGAAGAAGACAGACTTACCGCGAATTAGCTGAAGATAATCTTCCAAACTTGCCCAAATTTGCGCTTCCCGTTCATCCAATCCCTTCGGTTCAATACCGAAAACAGAGCAAATCTTTTCAATCCAAGCGCGGGTTCCATCAGGCCCAATTGGGAACGGTGCACCAATCAATTTACACTTGCGACGACGCATTAAGGTAGTAGCAGTACGGCTGAGGAAGGGATTGACACCGGAGACATAATACCCTTCTTCTAGTACTGGCAATTCGGTGTAACGCTTGGAGGGTAGCCAACCGGAAACTTTAATTCCCTGCTTCTTCAGTTCCAGTGTCAAGTTAGTCACAACTGGGTCAGGTAGGGAACCAAACAAGACGAATGGTGGATGATCTGCATATTCTGACTGTTCTGCAGCTACTACTTCTTTCTTGCGGCCGAAGTTGAGGAGTGTGGCGATCGCGTTCCGTTCTGCTTTCTCTGCTTCCATCACAGGGGCTTTATCTGGACAGCGTTGGGCCATTGAGGCTAATACTGTATCTTCCCCTTGGGTGAAAGCGTAGTCTAACCCGTTAGCACGAGCGGTTACGATGGGAATACCAAGTTCAGCTTCTAGTTTAGGAGCCAATCCTTCCAAATCCATTTTGATGATTTCGGTGGTACAAGTACCAATCCAAACAATCACACTTGGATTGCGATCGCGCTTAATTTGCAAACACAAACGCTTCAGTTCTTCGTAATCATTCAACTGTGCTGAAATATCCCCTTCTTCCAATTCCGCCATTGCATAACGAGGTTCAGCAAAAATCATCACCCCCATCGCGTTTTGGAGGAAATATCCACAAGTCTTGGTACCAATTACTAAGAAGAAGCTATCTTCAATTTTTTGGTAAAGCCAAGCTACACAGCTAATCGGGCAAAATGTGTGGTAATTCCCAGTTTCACACTCAAAATTTAACGGTTCTGGTGTTGCAAGAGTCATGGAAAAGTATCCTCGTCCTCGTATCTAAGATAAATGTGTAGGGGCGGGTTTAGGGATAAGGATTGACACTAACCATTATCTTATGTTCAAAACCCGCCCTGCTGCCAGTAGGCGTAAAAAAACCAAGATAAATGTGTAGGGGAGGGTTTAGGGATAAGGCTTAACACTAATCATTATCTTATATTCAAAACCCGCCCTTCCCATGTTGTGTTTATTTTATGTGTAGGGGCGGGTTTAGGGATAAGGATTGACACTAACCATTATCTTATGTTCAAAACCCGCCCTGCTGCCAGTAGGCGTAAAAAAACCAAGATAAATGTGTAGGGACGGGTTTAGGGATAAGGATTGACACCAACCATTATCTTATGTTCAAAACCCTCCCTACCAGTAGGCGTAAAAAAACCAAGATAAATGTGTAGGGGAGGGTTTAGGGATAAGACTTGACACCAATCATTATCTTATGTTCAAAACCCGCCCTTCCTATCTTGTGTTTATTTTCACTTGTTGATTACTATCAAACAACAAACAACAAACAACAAATTAAACCATCATCAAGTCTAATTGTTCTTCCTCAGTCTTCACTTTTGGTGTAGTGGGATTGAGGTAGAAGTCAGACAACAAGGAGAACAACTCTCTGTCAGGAGAATCATTAGGAACAACTCCCTCTGGACGTGCCAAAATTTGGTCAGCGATATTCAAGTAATAGTCGCAAACGTAATTCAGAGAAGGGTCACTCTCCGCCATTTCAAATAAGGTTTTACCCTTAACGCGGGAGACGCGAATATCTTCAATTAGGGGTAAAATTTCCAGAACCGGCATCGGTACTGAGTCAATATATTTGTCGATCAAATCGCGCTTGGATGTTCTGTTACCAATTAAACCAGCCAAACGTAGGGGGTGAGTGCGAGCTTTTTCACGCACAGAAGCAGCAATCCTGTTAGCAGCAAACAAGGCGTCAAAGCCGTTGTCTGTAACAATCATACAGTAGTCAGAATAGTTGAGGGGAGCAGCAAAACCTCCACAAACTACGTCACCGAGAACATCAAACAAGATGATATCGTATTCATCAAAGGCGTTAAGTTCTTTGAGCAGTTTGACTGTCTCACCTACTACATAGCCACCGCAACCCGCACCGGCTGGGGGACCACCTGCTTCTACACAGTCAACACCACCATAGCCTTTGTAGATGACATCTTCAGGCCAGACATCTTCGTAGTGGTAATCTTTTTCCTGAAGGGTATCGATAATTGTGGGAATCAAAAAGCCTGTGAGGGTAAAGGTGCTATCGTGCTTCGGATCGCAGCCTATTTGCAGTACTTTTTTGCCACGCTTTGCTAGCGCAACTGAGATGTTACAGCTAGTTGTGGATTTACCGATACCGCCTTTTCCATAAACTGAGATTTTCACGCTTCGTCGTCTCCTATAGTTCGGATCAAAACTCGAATATTGTATTTGCCGCCGGCGTCGGGTCGGCACGTAGGCTTTTTACCCCAAGGGTTGTTTCCAACCTGTCAAACTGTTCTTTTTTCTGAGTGATGAATGCATTATTGACCAAGTTCCAAGGAAAAGAAAGTGGCATTTTCGTTAGTTTGGGGTTTAAAAAGGAATTCTTAAGCTTTTGAGTCTATATATTCAATCTAAAACGCTCTGATTACTCTTGAACAGCTATAAAAAGTTAAAAGTCAATTTTGTGTAATTAATTTTATTAAATAGGAACAATAAACAAAAAAGGCGATCGCCCTTGGTCAATCACCACGCATTTGCGTCGGTACACCAGGGTAATAAATCCCTGACTCAGCAAGTAAATAGCTTGTGAAGCAATGGTTTCAAGCTATTGAGATAACTAAAATTGAGTTGATATCCTGGTAGGAGTTGGCAAAGCTAAATTAGCTTCACAAAGCGGGATCGAGGGCTTTGATAAATAAGTGAAGATTATTGTAAATAAAAATAAAATTTTTTAGGAGTGATTGCGCTAGCTGGATTTCATCGAAAATATGGGTAGAAACCCCGTCCTTCTAGGACGGCTTTATATTTTCCCCTTTCTCTCTTGGAGGGTTATGGTTACCCCTCCGTGGAGATGAAGCGTGGGCTTCACCCAATCGCCTCTTAACCCAGCAGAGATAGGAAGTTTGCACCGCTAGGATTAGCATAGAGCAAGAGGGATATTGCCAAAGGAGGATTCGCTTGGTTGGCAGTAATGCTCAAGCAAATTAGCTGTTAGAGGAAGAGATGACTGTGAAATTGCAGCGACCGATTTTAGTGGGGGGAGTTGGTTTATCTTATGCGATCTGGCTTTGGCAGAGTTTTCATGATTCGATCGCACAAGTAAGCGAGTTTGCTGTACTAACAATATTAGTTGTTGGTGCAGGGTTTTGGTTTTTTCAGGGAAAAACTTCCCAAAAAATCGACTTTTCTCCAAGCGCTTCCATCAAAGATCGAGCGACAGTAGAAAAGGCGATCGCCCAAGCAGAAACCATGATTAAACAACTGGAAACGGAAACAGTTAACCAGCATATAATCGCCCATTTGCAAGACAAAGCTACTAATCTCACAACAGAATTAGATAGAAAAGAATTACAACTAACCGTGACTGGAGGTAAAGGCGTTGGTAAGACTAACTTGATGCAAGTGCTTCAGTATAATTGGGTGCCAAAACAGACGATTAGCTTACAAGAAACACCAGCTTTATTTTCTGCTACAAATACCGAGAACAAGGAAGTTCCCCTCTCCTCAGACTTAGTTTTATTTGTAACTGCTGGTGACTTGACTGATACTGAATTTCAAACATTGCAGCAACTGAAAACTGCGAACCAAAGAACAATTTTGGTATTTAACAAACAAGACCAATATTTACCACCAGAACGAGCAACAGTTTTACAAAAGTTGCGACAGCATATGCACCCAATATTGTCAACAGAAGATGTAGTGGCGATCGCCTCTTCTCCAGTACAGGTGAAAGTGCGACAGCATCAGCAAGATGCTTCTGTCCAAGAGTGGATGGAGGAACAAAAGCCTGATTTGACAGCGCTTACCGAGCGATTAAATCAAATTATCACACAAGAAAGTCAACAGCTAGTGTGGGCGAGTACGATCAGGTTAGCAGTAGCGCTGAAAGCCGAAGCGAAGAATGAGTTAAATAAAGTGAGAGGCGATCGCGCTTTACCAATAATTGAACAGTATCAATGGATTGCTGCTGCTACTGCTTTTGCCAATCCAGTACCAGCGTTGGATTTACTCGCAACTGCGGCGATTAGCGCTCAATTAGTTGTAGAAATAGGTGAAATTTATCAGCAAAAATTCTCTTTCTCACAAGCTCAAATCGCCGTTAAAACTATCAGCAGTTTAATGCTAAAACTGGGTTTAGTGGAACTTTCCACGCAAACGATTAGCGGTATTCTCAAAAGTAATGCTGTTACTTTTATTGCTGGGGGAGCAGTACAGGGAATTAGCGCTGCTTATCTAACAAGATTAGCTGGTTTAAGTCTAATTGAATACTTCCAAGAACTGGAACAAAGCGAAAGTAACGCTACTGGACAATTCAATCTTGACCGACTTGGACAGAAACTGCAAAACGTTTTCCAGCAAAATCAAAGAGTTGCTTTCTTACAGGCTTTTATCAAGCAAGGAGTAGCGCGTATTTTGCCAGAATCCCCTAAGCTTGAACTCACTGATTCGGAAACAACGGTAACTGCTATTTAATTGACATATTGCACCAGTCGAATCATCCGCGTAATCCGTCAGGGAATTTATATCGAATCCGTTAGCATTGGAATACTATTTTTTTTAACGCAGAGAACACAGAGGTTCACTTCAGAACGCAGAGTTTTTGGAGCTTAATCTCGGTTAATTCCCATGCATAGGTCAATGATATAATTCCCTGACTGTTTTTGTCGCTTACTGAATTCCCCATTCAAGTTTTATCCAGCAAGAAACTCCCGCATATACTGATTCACAAGTGCTGGCTTTTCTTGCTGTACCCAATGGCTACAATTTGGGATGTAGAGGATTTGGAAATCTTTGACATATTCCTGTGTTCCATAAGTCAATTCCTTTCTATTACAGTCATTGCTCGTTACTCAGATTTTTTGGCAATTTTATCAGCTTTTTCTTTGCATAGTATATCTCGCCAGAAAAGACCAGTATTGAAGATTAAAATTTAGCTCAAGAATTGTTAAGCAATGCCTTTCTGTAAAGGTTAATTGTTATCTCTTATACTGGCGTCGGTATCAATACGTCCTTATCTCGAATCCGAATGCTTGGAATAGTAGGTTGTTTTAACGCAGAGAGCGCAGAAGAAAACGCAGAGGGACGCAGAGGTTTTTGATGAATTCCGATTATTCGGAAATGATATTATTCCTTAGCCCTGAGAGCAACCTAGGAAAACAGTTATGCCAAGCATAGAGATTTTGAAGAAGCAGATTTTTTTTAATAACCTCTTTAAGATAGACCTTTTGTTTAACTTTTATCTATCTTTAGTTGAATCAAGAGTGAATCAAGGTTACTGCTCAAGATTGAGAAATTTATTTTGACAAAGTACTACTATTGCGGATATTAGAAATTACTTTGTTACAAAAGGAGATTTACTCGTGAACCTGAAGCTTTCTAAGGTATCCAAATTTGTAGGTGCTGGTGTGGTTGCTGCTAGTTTAGCAATTGCGCCTTTGACTCTTCCTGTACAAGCCCAGAATAATAATAATAATACAGACACCACTACACAGCAAAACAGAAGAGTTGATACTACAGGTCCGATACGTGCTAATACCGAACGTGATAATAATAATTTAGGTTGGTTTGGTTTACTTGGTTTGATTGGATTAGCAGGTTTAGCTCGCAACAAGCGTACAGAAGAAGTTAGTTACGTTAATAATGACCCTAATTCAGGAGTGCGTTCTGGTTCTGACTCTCGGTAATTAAGTTGTAAGTTTGAGTGTGGGGCAATCGCTACAAATTCAAGGTCGTTATCTTCCTAGATTTAAACTTGGTAACTATTCCCTCTTTAATAACTGTTGCTTACCTAGTTTAAAGGAAAGCTAACGCTAGTCGCCCCCCTAAGTAACGCACCTCCCTAATTCCAAGTTTGGGGGGTGCTTTGCTAAATAGCCTAGTTTCTCAAACAGTTGAGCAACTTTGACTAAATCTTTATCTCCAGGTGCTCTCTCTACACCACTAGATAAATCAATTCCATTGGGTTGTAGTGAACTCAAGGCGTCTAAAATATTATCTGGTGTTAAGCCACCTGCGAGTATCCAAGGACAGCTAGGACGAAATTGCTGTAGGGTTCCCCAGTCTAAGGTTTTACCTGTACCACCAAGCATTTGTGGGTGATAAGCATCAAGTAGTAGTGTGTCTACAACACTTGCGTAAGTAATCGCTTGATTTAAGCATTCTGGTGTTTTTATCCTCAAGGCTTTGAGAATTTCAATCCCAGGGAGAATTTGGCGTAGTTTTTGGCAAAATTCGGGCGTTTCACCGCCATGTAACTGAACTGCAGTCAAACCTGCTTGCTCAATAACTTGACAAATTGCGTTTTCTGTGCAGTCTGCGAAGACGCCAATTAAGTCAACCTGTACTAACAATTGTTCTACAACTATGCGTATTTGTGCGGGCGTTACGTAACGGGGGGAAGCTTGTACACAGATAAATCCTAGTGCTGTTGATCCTAGTTGCGCGATCGCCATACCCTGTTCTGCTTTAGTAATACCGCAAATTTTAACTCGCATAGTTTAGGGAGATGAGGGAGATGAGGGAGATGAGGGAGAGGGGGAGATTGGGGAGTAATGTAGGGGCGGGTGCGTGAAGATAACCTAACACTACAGCAGACAATCTCTCAACAAAACCCGCCCTAACGATGGGGGAGACGCGGGGACTAATACATTCCTCACCTTCCCCAATCCCCAATCCCCAATCCTTGCGTTTTGTAACGAAAAACAGAGCAAAAGTGTTAATTATTTCAACAAGTTGAGAATTTATACTCATAGCTTTTTATTATTTTTTAGTCGGCATTTTTTATCAATAACGGAGAAAAACCCTTGATTAACTCAATTTTATTAGCTGCTGTTCAAGCTACTGTACCTGCAACGCCAGATTGGAATCCTACCATCGGGCTGGTGATGATTTTGTGTAACCTGTTTGCTTTTGTGATTGGTCGCTACGCTATCCAGAGTCGTGGTAAAGGGCCTGCGATACCTGGACCAACACCTGATATTTTAAAAGGCTTTGGCATTCCCGAACTGTTGGCTACAACCAGCTTTGGTCACATTCTGGGTGCGGGAGTTATCTTAGGACTTAGCAACGCTGGCGTGCTGTAAGATATAACGATTTCTGGTTGAGGTTAGCTGAAATTTCCTAGGCCAACCTCAATCACTCCCAAGGCAGAAGGGAAAAAAATCTGTGTTCGGTAGCCTTTAGTTACTCTATTTGTGTAATTTAGTCACTACCGGAGAATAAAACTTGATTAATTCAATTTTACTGGCAGCAGTGCAACCGACTACCCCTGATACACCTGCAGTTAGTGGGAGTCTCTTTGTAGTCATGGGTATTTGTATGATCCTTGGCGTTATTATTGCTAAAATTGGTATTCAGCAAAAAGGAAGAGGGCCAAAACTGCCTTTGTTAGAACCACTTCTCGGTAAAGGCTTCGGTCTACCTGAATTATTAGCAGCCCTTTCCATCGGTCATATTTTAGGGGTTGGTGCTAGTTTAGGTTTGGCTAACGCGGGTATTTTTTAAAAACATTTTCCTCAAAAAATTGAAAATTAGAAGGTTGAAAGTTGAGGGTTAGTACCTTCAGTCTTCAACCTTTTAACTTTCAACTGGGGTTAAGTTGGGGCTCAATCCCCATCCCTACTGTCCTAATCAAGAGTACCGAGTCCCCAGTTCAATCCTGAATTTTGGTAGGAAGCATCATCTATGCTGGTAAGAGGAGGCCTCGAAGGTCGAAGCTAGGGGTAAAGTTGATGCAGGCAAATTGGAGAATAGGCTCTTTACTAGGAATACCGCTATTTTTAGACCCGTCGTGGTTTTTTATTTTAGCGTTCGTAACCTATATCAATGCACAGAATTTCTCTGTTCAATTCAGTTTAGGTTTGGCTTGGGGTGCTGGGTTAGCAATGGCACTGCTGTTGTTTGCTAGTGTGCTGTTACACGAATTAGGTCACAGTGTAGCGGCTTTGTCCCAAGGCATCAAGGTTAATTCTATTACCCTGTTTCTCTTCGGTGGGGTAGCTTCAATTGAAAAGGAATCTAAAACTCCTGGGGAGGCCTTTCAAGTAGCGATCGCCGGGCCAGCAGTCAGCTTTATTTTATTTGGGCTATTTTATGCCATAGCTAAAGTACTGCCGACATCTAGCGTAGGGCATATTTTAACCCTCGACCTAGCGAACATTAACCTGGTTTTGGCACTATTTAACTTAATTCCAGGTTTACCCCTCGATGGTGGACAAGTTCTCAAAGCAGCAGTCTGGAAACTAACTGGTAGCAAATTTCAGGGCGTTCGTTGGGCAGCGCTAACAGGTAAAATAATCGGTGGATTGGCGATCGCCTTTGGCTTATCAGTGCTGCTACGGGGTTCTCCCTTTGGAATTTGGACGGCTTTGATTGGTTGGTTTGTTTTCCGCAATGCCAATGCTTACGACAGACTGACGACTCTGCAAGAAGCCTTACTTCAGCTTAAGGCCTCGGATGCGATGACTCGTGAATTTCGAGTGGTGGATGCTAATCAAACGCTGCATTCTTTTGCCCAAGAGTACATTTTGACAGATACTCATGCGCCATTATCTTTCTATGCGGCCGCAGATGGGCGTTATCGTGGTTTGGTAGCGATTGAGGATCTACATTTTATCGAGCGTAGTCTTTGGGAAACTCAGACTGTTGAAAGTATTGTGCGCTATTTATCAGAAGTGACAACGGTTGAGGAAAAAACGCCAATGCTGACAGTGATTAATACCCTGGAATCCAGCAAGGAAAATCGTTTGACTGTACTTTCACCAGCCGGTGCGATCGCTGGGGTGATTGATCGGGGTGATATTGTGAGTGCGATCGCCAAGAAGCTTTCTTTACCAATTCCCGAAGAGGAAATTAAGCGAATTAAAGCTGATGGTACTTATCCTCCAGAGTTTCAGTTAGGGGCGATCGCCAAAGCAACTACTGATTTAGAAGCTTAAAACAACAGTCAAAATAGCTCAACATTCGATAGGATGAAGAACATGAGCGATTTAGAGAAATCCTACAAAGTGTTGGGAATTGAACCTGGAGCGTCACTAGAAGAAGTGAATCAGGCTTATAAAGATTTAGCGTTTATTTGGCATCCTGATCGCATTCCTCAAGATAATCCTCGATTGCGACAAAAAGCCGAAGAAAGACTCAAAGAAATTAATCACGCTCGCGATCAATTGCGGTCACATCGAGCTAGTACTGACCACAAAACTGCTCAATCTCCGCGATCAGATACGGTCAACAATTCGCGATCGCGTAGCAGTTCCTATAACTCTAGAGATGAGTATCAAAAGCAATATCAATCCTACCAGCAAACACCGCCGAAATCTCACCATCAAAATCAATACTATCAACAAACACCGCCGAAATCTCAGCATCAAACTCAGTCCTCCCATCCCGATCTAAGTGGTGCGGATTTTCAGGGTTTGGACTTAAAAGAAAAAGACTTGTCAGGTAGAAACTTGAGCCATGCAAATTTCAGTCAAGCTAACCTGAGCGATACTTTTATGCATAAGGCAAATCTTCAGGGAGCGAACCTCTACAAAGCGAATCTTTTCCGCGCAAATCTACTGGAAGCTAATTTGAGGAACGCCAATTTACAGGAAACTAATTTAATTGGCGCTGATTTGAGTGGCGCTGATTTGAGGGGTGCTGATTTGAGGGGTGCTAAGGTTGGGACAAAAGACAAACTGCTAGTTAAGCTAGTTGGAACAAACTTAGCTGGTGCAATTTTGCCTGATGGTAGAATCCACGACTAAGGTTAGTCAAAAAATTACTGTAGGGGCTAAGCATTCGGGTGATAACCTATCTCTAAAACCCTAAATTTGCTGTCCGCATACTTCGCCCAATTACCAATTATATCCTTTCCCTTTACACCGTAATTATTCAAAAAACTCTGCGTTTCTCTGCGTTTCTCTCTGCGCTCTCTGCGTTAAAAAAACACATTATTCCAATACAAAATCGATATTACCCAATCCCCAATCCCAATCCCCAATCCTCAATCCCCAATCCCCATTACGTCGTTTGAAAGATATTTTGCACCATTTTCTTATCTAAATTTGCAGCTACTTGATCAAGTTCTGCAACTTCGTTAGAATCTAATTGCCAACCCAAAGCACCAATATTTTCCTGAGCTTGTTCTAAGCTTTTCGCTCCTGGGATAGGAATAGTTCCTGAAGCAATACACCAATTGAGAGCTACCTGAGATATAGTCTTATTTCTGGATTGAGCAATCTCTCGTAAACATGACAAAATAGGGCTGATTCCCGGTAGTAACTGCCTAAAAAGTAAACCTCGAATTCCCTTTGGGAAAGGGCCTTTCTCAGAGTATTTTCCTGTCAAAATCCCCAATCCTAGAGGACTGTAAGCAATTAGTTTTATCCCAAGCTGATCACAAACTTCTTTGAGGTTTAGTTCAGTGACCGGATAAGTAGATAGCAGTGAATATTGAACTTGCAAAGTAGCAATTGGTACACCTCGCTGGGCAAACTTTTTATGTACCTTTAATAGTTGTTTCGGCCCATAATTGGATAGACCAACTCCCTTAACCAATCCTTGCTCATACAGATCCGCCAAACCATCCAAAAGTCTTCCTTCTTGCCAAGGTGCATAATTAGCTGTAGACCAATGCATTTGTACCAAATCGACATTTCTTCCTAATCGCTGGGACGAAGAAGAACAAGCAGAAATCATTGATTTGCGTGTCAATCTCCAGGGATAAGCAGCTAGTTTGGTAGCAATACAAATATCATCTTTATTGGGGCCGAGATATTCCCTAGAAAATCTTCCCAAAAGTTGCTCACTTCGTCCATTTAATCTTCCAGTTCCGTAAGAATCACCCGTATCAAACAAGGTTACACCCTTACTCACACAAAGGTTGAAGACGGCTTGCAATTGGTCATCCATGCTTTCGTCATATCCCCAGAGAAGTCGGTTCCCCCAGGCCCAAGTTCCGCAACCCATGTTTGGGAGGGAGAGTTTTTGCGTAGTTTGCATATTTTCTTGCTGTCGCTCGCCTGAATACTTTTCCACTTCATTAGACCAAAAACGTTATAATTAGCGTAATCGAAAATAGGTCAAAACGATGTCAGCAGTTTATCGTTTAAAAGCCAGCGAACTCAATCATCATTTTTTAGAGCAAATCAAAGCGGAATTTGCAAATAAAGAGATTGAAATCATTATTTCAGAATTTGATGAAACCCAATATCTTTTACAAGCAGAAAGCAACAAGAATAAACTATTAAAAGCTATTGACAATGTTAAACAGTATCAAAATTTAGTTGAAGTTAATTTACAGGATTTGCAATCAGCAGCAGAGAATGAGCAGAAGAATCGTTTTTGAATCCTCTGATGAAGTGCAGATTTTAATGAATGGGCAAAATTAGACAAAAAGATTTATCGCAAAATTGTTGAATTGATTAAGGATATAGACCGATCGCCGTTTGAAGGATTGGGTAAACCTGAACCTCTGAAATACGAATTAACTGGTTTTTGGTCAAGACGTATTGATAATGAACATCGTTTAGTTTATCAAGTTACGGATGAAGAAATTGCTATCGTGGCTTGTAAATATCATTACAGTGAATAGTGGTAGAGTGGGAAGACTAAAAGAGTTAAAATTTCCGATTTCCACCTATTCACCCAGCAGACAACTTCCCTATTGTGTTATGGATTAAGTTTCTAAAATAGTGCGTTGTAGCCAAGAGCGATAGCTGCTTCGATTTTAAAACTAATATCGGGACTTGAGCAAATTATAAGCCCAAACTAGCTTGACATCCCAAAGGCTACCAAATCTACCGACTTTCCCCAATATAATCAGGAACATCAAACCTCAATCAACATCAGTTTCAACAACGGGAAAAAATCACCTACTGACGAAGAAAAGCGCTAAATTAAAAACGATAAAGCCCAGCGGCTATGGCTGGGCTTTGTTGAAAGGAATAAACAGGAGACTCCCTAACTGGCTTTAGTCCCTCCTATGCCATCATGTCTGTTTGGATCTTTCTTCTGCTTCTTGTTACTCTCAGATTCCTTTTTAGGTTTCTTGGCTTCTCTGCCACCCTTTTCCTTAGCCATGACTTTTCCCCAATAGAGGTTACCTTCATTCTGATCGAAAAACTTATTATTAGAGCAAAATTATGTTGTTTTACTCAACTCAGTTGCGCCAAAATCTCCTGCAATTCAGCATCCGACAAAGGTTGCGTAACTAAATCTATGTCAAAACAATGACAAGCAGCTTTAGTCAAGGCCTCGACCACAGTTGTAAGGAGTGCCTCTCCTTCCTGCGGAATCGGAAGTTGGACTATCGGTGCTGCTTCCCCGAATACTTGAGTAAATAGCCTGCTATCTCTTGACAAATGCATAGAACCATGCTGTAAAATCGCCTTGCCCCGTTGTAACTGTGCGCTACCGATTAGCTTGTATCCATCAGCAGTCAGTAAATCTGCAGCGGTAGCAGTAGCAAAACAATTGGGATTGTGAATATAATCTCGGCCAGCTAAACCGTAGTGCAAATCTACACCCAGCGATCGCCAACCTTCAATCAAAAACTCACAAATTTTGTGATAAGCTTCGAGGCGCTTGCCACTAAGCCCGGAAGTAACCACCATGTAAGTTAAATCTCCCTGGTGTAGCACCGCGCGGCCGCCGGTGGGACGCCTTACCAATTCTACTGGAGCTTGCTCCCAAGTGAGTTCCTGCCAGGAATCAGGCCAGCGCCGTTGATGATAGCCTAATGAAATAGTTGGCGATGCCCAGGTGTAAAATCGTAAAACTGGAGGATGTCCTGCTTGGTGTTGTTCCAAGAGCCAGCGATCGATCGCCATCTGAAGCTTTCCTGAAGCCTGTAACAATGGAATCAAACGCCAAGAAGATTGGGGAGGTGTAGATTGCGGATGTTTCATTTAACCCAATCTTCAGACTGTTAAACTTTAGGATGCACCAAATTCAGCTTGTAGAGCCTCATCGTTGTCATCAGCAATTGTCGCTACTACAGTGATAGCGCGAGAAATTTCTCCAGGGGATAGTTCGGCTACGGTTCGCGAGGATAAGACCACAATTTGATGATCGACAATAGCAAAACAGGATTCAAAGGTGTCAGCCCAGTTCATTTCCAGAAGCTTGCGCATCAACTGCGGTTCGTTTTTGGCTGGTAGCTGTAACACTGCAGACCAAACTGTGAAGGTGTCCTCATCGGTGGAACCGGTGAGTTGTACAAACACTTCAACGCTACCATACTTAAACTTCCACAGGTGACCATCTTCGCCTTGGCTCACCATTGCGGTGTTTTCTTGGTCTAGGCTGGAGATAACAGTTTCAATAATCTCTACATGGTTGACTTGGGTAGGTTCCTCTACCAATTCGGAGGTGATTATATCTGCAGTTGACAAGCTTTGAGTGGAGACTGTTTCAAGATTTGGTTCTTGGGTAGTCATAGGTTTGGCTTGATACTCCGATGCGGTATTTGCTCAAAACTCAGTATCTACTGTCCGTGGCTTTCTTGGTAGATGGGGATTACCCTTAATTAAAAGGAGACATTTCCAATGATTGCTCAACATCAACCCTAACTCATGACTCCTCAAGAGTATTTTGACTGGGAAGAACAACAACCCATTAAGTACGAATATATCAATGGGGAAGTCTTTGCTATGACAGGGGGAACTCTTCCCCATAATTCCATTGCCATAAATCTTACATCTGGACTCAAAAATTATCTTCGAGGTAAAGGCTGTAAAGTTTTCATGGCAGATGCTAAAGTGGGAGTTTCAAAAAATGGCCCTTTTCACTATCCTGATGTGATGGTAACTTGTGACAGTCGAGATCAGAATGCTCGCCAAGTTATTTATCATCCCTGTTTAATTGTAGAAGTGCTATCTCCTGGTACAGAGGGATTTGACAGGGGTAAAAAATTTAGGCATTACCGACAAATTGAGACGTTAAAAGAATACATTCTCATTGAAGCAGATCGAATGAGTGTGGAATGTTATCGAATCAATGAGAGAGGGAAATGGGAACTGACGGCTTATTCAGTTGAAGAATCGATTACTAACGAAACAGAACTAGAGGTTCAAGTGACTAGCGTTGATTTTTGCTTACCTATTTCTCTGTTGTATGAAGACGTGGTTTTTCCTGAAGATAATCCCGAAGAAACTCCTGAAAACTTGAGCTAAAAGCCCGTGTAATTAGTTACACTGCGGATGAGTTGCTAGATACAAGAATTCCGCTAACCAGCAATGAGAATTTATCTGTTTTAAGCGTCTTCTAAGGACAGAGAGAAGCTGGTAATAATTAATCAGTCTCATTTTCACTATCCTCTTTAGTGGAATCTGCTTTAAGCTTTGATTCTGGTATAGCTTTGATTAGTTCTTGTACCGCTTGAGT
>JAYFMV010000038.1:0-86127 GCA_042408245.1 Potamolinea sp. | reverse complement strand
TAGCGGTGGGCGAATTGGTGGTGGTTCGTTCCGAGCGCCCAGTCGTTCTTACTCGCCTCCTAGCAGCAGCTACCGCGCTCCTGCAGGTGGTGGTTATGGCTATGGCTATGGTGGCTATGGTGGTGGATTTGGTTTTCCGTTTCTGCTTCCCTTCTTGGGCTTCGGTGGCGGATTTGGCAGTATTTTCACTGTCCTGATTTTCTTGGCGATCGGCAATTTCTTATTGCAAAGCTTCCGCAGTATGGGTGAAGCTGGTGATAATGGTGTTCTTGAGCAACAATTCCAAAGTTTCTGTAGGGCGTGTACAGGTTGGACTGCTAGAAGGTGCTCGTGGCCTACAAAAGGAACTGGATGAGTTAGCGCGTGCTGCTGATACTGGTACTGCTACTGGGAGAGCGCAAGTTTTACAAGAGTCCTCCTTAGCTTTACTGCGTCATCCGGAATATTGGATGTACGGCGCTGCTGAATCCCAGCAAACTGCTCTAGAATCTGCTGAAGCAAAGTTCAATCAGCTAACATTGGCTGAGCGCAGCAAGTTCACTGAAGAAACTCTCTCGAATGTTAATAATGCACTCAGAGAAGGTACTTCTAGAACTGCTTTAGGTGCTGGTGGAGAGTTAGCTACCACACAAGCGCCGGGTGAATATATTATCGTCACTATTGTGGTAGGTACTGAAGGTAAGTTGGAACTGCCAAAAATCAATAGTTCCGATGACTTACGTCAAGCCTTGCGTCAGATTGGCGGAATTTCTAGCGATCGCTTACTGGCTGTAGAAATTCTCTGGACGCCACAAGCTGAAGGCGATACCCTCACCTCAGATGATGTCATGGCTGCGTATCCCGACTTGAAGCTTGTCTAACTGTTTGAAGGTATTTAATTGACACTCTCCGGTCTAAAGACACGGAGATTCTTTAATCAACGTGGACGCTTGCCCTAGCAGGATTGCTCCAACTAGAGTAGAGGCGTCCACTCCTAAAGCGTTACTTCGGGAATGCCCTTCCCTAGATTTTGCCCTTAGCAAAATGTTGATTGCCGCATTTATATCCCTGTGGATGACTAACCCACAATCACAAGCATGAATACGTTCTTTCAGATCTTTATGAACTTTTTTGTTGCACAAACAACATTCTTGACTTGTATTGTGAGGTGGGACGGCAACAGCGGTTTTCCCAAACTTTTTAGCAAAATGTTCCAGCCACAATCTGAATTGATACCAACTAGCATCAGCTATTGATTGAGCTAGATTGTGGCACTTGACCATATTCCTAATTCTCAAGTCTGTGCGGCGAAGACGCCGCCCCGCTTCGCTAACATAGGCTACTAAATCGTTAGATTTGCAAACGTGACGTGCTATTCTTTTGGCGTGTTCGGTACGTTGCCTATTTACTCTTAAGTGTTTTTTGGAATACCTTACTCTTGCCTGCCGACGATTGTTTGAACCTTTTTTCTTTTTGTAGATTTGACGTTGTGCGTGTTTGATGTCTGATTCGGCTTTTCTTAAGAATTTAGGGTTAGACTCATGATGTCCATTTGAATCGGTGTAAAACGACTCAAGACCAACATCTAAACCAATTTCCCTCCCTGTAGAAGGCTGAACGTCAACACACTCAACATCTATAGCAAACTGACAGTAATAGCCATCAGCACGACGTACCAACCTAACTCGTTTGATGGACTTGACTGGATAGGTTTGAATATCCCACTTACCTAATAGCTTGAGTTCACCAATCCCTTTCTTGTCGGTAATGGAAATCCTGCGCTTTGTTGGATGCAATGACCATCCAGAGGTTTTGTATTCAACTGAGCGGTTATCTTTTTGAAACCTAGGAAATCCTTTTTTACCTGATTTTTTAGACTGGCAATTCTCGTAGAAGCGAGAAATTGCTAGCCATCCCCGTTCAGCCGAAGCTTGTACTGCCATTGAGTTAAGGTCTTGAACAAATTTAAACTCGTTGCGAAGCTCTGTGGAGTATTTATTCAAGGCAAAACGGTCAATCTTAGTTTCTTTTGAAGTATCCATCCAGTACCGCAAACACTTGTTGCGAATGAACTGTACCGTGCATATGGCTTCGTCAATTGCCTTGTACTGACCAGGGTTTGCTTTAACTTTATACTCCAGAACTAGCAACTTGAATCACCTCCTTTGTTGTCTTAGCAATATATCTAAGCTACATTATCCTTATACAGGAAATCAAGGATATTTCAGGAAGAATGGGAAAATTTGACCCAGATGAGTATCGTCATGAGAGTAATGCTGTCTCTTTACTCAACTACCATTTTGTCTTTATCCCAAAACGGAGAAAAAAGGTTTTAGTAGGAACTGTGGCAGAAAGACTTCAAGAAATTATTTGTGAAGTTTGTAATGAAAATAGATGGCGGATTGTTGCACTAGAAATCATGCCTGACCACGTTCACCTATTCTTGAACGCCAAGCCAACTGATGCTCCATCTACAATCATGCAGCGAATCAAGGGTAGAGCATCTCATCACCTTCGTAATGGTGACTTTCCAGAACTATTAAAACTCCCCTGCTTATGGACACCTAGCTACTTTGTCTCAACGGCAGGAAATATCTCGACTGAACAAGTAAAACGGTATATCGCTCAACAAAGTTCCTAGGTGGACTTCAGTCCACTTGCCCTTTCATCCCCGGCTTAAAAGCACGGGGTTTTCAGGTATGCTCCTTATAAAAAAACCGGCACAAAACCGGCTCTGAGGTTTAGCAGAGAATTTGGATAATAGGTCAGAATTGACGGCTAGACCGTTCTCGCAAGTCCGCAGGGAAGGTAATCTCGCCGTCTACTTGAATTGCATAGAATTCCAACTCAGCAAGTCTTTCCTCTGTTCGATCCATCCTTTCTTCTAGTTGAGTTATGCGATTGTTGGGCTTACGTCGTGTGAACGACAGTGCGCGAGATGATCGCTGATTAGGTTGAAAAGACATATCAAACCTCCTTCTAAACTTTAAAAATTAGACTGGTCAGATTTGGACTCATTTTTCAGGATTGTGTAAAACAATCCCTCTGGGTTTTTCAAAGGCCGATATGTCTTGTATTTAGCGATCGCCCTTGTAACCTGCTTTTCGTTGGAATGATTAATCAAATTAATCATTCCATCATTAAGGTTGAGTCCCAAAGTCTTTACTTGACCTACTAGCAAAGCCTTGCTGGTAGTTGGAGATGTCTCGGGTGATCTGTTAGCTCTAAAGGATGTGTCCGGTACGGTTGGATCAGACCAACCTTTGATCACGTTTTCTACCCACTCTTTACCGTAGACTTCAGCGAGTTTCCCGACTTTTTCCAGGTAAAGGTTTATCTGCTCAAGCCACTCCTTGTCAGGAAATGAGTTAAAATTCTGCATGGGCGCAGTCAATCCTTTGGCTGAATGCCATTAATTTTTCATCAGTTGCGGAAACGAGCTAACGGTAGAGAGCCTAGATCGTTTCAAAATCTAAAATCTTAGGGAGGTTTCTGGATTAGGAGTCCAGAAACCTCCTTTAACTTGTTTCATTGTAGGTGTTGTGTTGATTAAATGTCAATACAGTAGTGTCCTATTCCTGTATTAATGCAGTATTGCACCGTGGTGATATATTTTCAGTAAGGAACTAGAATTTACTCGACATCAATGCAGTATTGCACCGTGGTGATATATTTTCAGTAAGGAACTAGAATTTACTCGACATCAATGCAGTATTGCACCGTGGTGATATATTTTCAGTAAGGAACTAGAATTTACTCGGCATCAATGCAGTATTGCACTGGGGTGATATATTTTCAGTAAGGAACTAGAATTTACTCTGATCGAGAGCATAACTACAGTGGTTAATCTACCACAGTGCAATATAGCATTGTAGGCTGTGTGTGATACATCAGATTGTAGGGGCGGAAGGCCTTGTGCCTCTAGTCCTTAACCGCATCCAATCGAGAATGGCAATATTGCATAATTCACTCCGATAAAAAACTTAGACAACACCCAAGCCAAAATGATACGCAAAGAAGACCTAGAGCAGCGCCTAAAGGATTTGGGCTGGACACTCTACAAGCTAGCAAAGCAATTCTCAATCCTGCGAGCAGCGGATGGGGATGTTTCTCCTGCTACGCGATACCAAACCGCGATTGGGAAAGCAATGGAAAACCCACGATCATCTAAGCTGGAAACCATTGAAGGTATCATCCAAGCTTTGAATGGAAAACTGACAATTGTTTGGGAACCAGAGCAAGTAGTCACCATTCAGTTAGATGCTCAACTGATGGAAGCTCTTAAACAGAGAGCTAGCGCTGATGGTGCGGCGATCGATGAAGTAGCAAAGCAACTATTTGAGCAAGCACTCTCAGGAATTCCTGCTCACAAACCAAGCAAGCTCACTGATCTAATTATTGCTGAAGAACCAAAGATCTATCGCTCATTTCATCCTCTAATTGCGTCCGCTTACTCTGCTGTTGATCAATGGTTGAACCAAAGACCAGAAGCAGAAGGCTACAAAAAACTAGATTATTCTAAAGACCTTTGGCTATCACTGGATAAAACCGACTTAAAAAGCACAGCTTTTCAGTACTACACCCTCTTCCCTCGCTACTATTTTGAATCCGCTCATACTCTAGAGAACATCATTCATTCAACTAGGTTCCTGAAAGGACTCAAATATAATCCACGCATCTGTGTAGTAGATATTGGCTGTGCGATGGGAGCAGCTTCTGCTGCCTTGATAGAGAGAATTTTGACTTTACAAAAAGATGAGAATATATCAAATCCAATAGAAATTGTTTGTCTAGGTATAGACCCTAGTATTTATGGAATTACGCTTTATAGCAAATTAATGCAAGAACTTAAGCAAAATCTTAGTTCCTTGAACATTAATTTAGAGTTTCAGCCTATATGTGAGCGTGTACCACAAGCGATGATTACCGCAATGCGCTATCTACAGAAAAAGCGCGAGGTCTGGGGACAGCCTGTTTTATCTAATCTTTTTCTCATGCAGCTAGATGCTGCTTCTTCAATTAGTGAAGATCAAATCTTGAAAAGAGAACAGTATGAAAAACTGAAAGAATTAGGGGTAGAGACAGACTTAATTTTAGAAACGGATAAGGAGTTTTGGCAAGCCGAAGTACTGGGATATAAACAGTTACTGGAAGAAGTACCGATAGAACATTTGTGTCTCCTGCTCTTAGGCACAAAAAATCTAACGAAATATATTCAAGAAAACAGCCAGTTTAATCAATTAATTGATGTACTTCCGTCAATCAACCAAGCCATGAAAAAAATCATTGGCGATAGTCATCATGGTTCTATTGTTTTTGAGGGAGAACAGCAAGTTCACTTTGAAAATCCCCTTGAGAGTTATTGGCAAAACCAGCAGCACTCATCTAAGTTTCAAGCTAGTATTCACACCATTAGCAGTCGTAAAGTAGAAGCCGATCAAGATTGGAATAAATTGATAAGTCTCGAAAATCTGGAGTTAGCTTGGGTAAGGGCGAGACACAATTTATTAAATATCGAAGCTTGCTATGACGAAATAGAAATTCGCTTATTTGAAAATAACCTGGATAGCAATCTT
Source organism: Potamolinea sp. (assembly GCA_042408245.1). Lineage (GTDB taxonomy): Bacteria > Cyanobacteriota > Cyanobacteriia > Cyanobacteriales > Coleofasciculaceae > Potamolinea. Next base: position 80,572 of record JAYFMV010000038.1, on the reverse strand, counting down.
AAATTTATGCAGCAACAGTTGATGGCTTATTGCGACGAAGTAATACCTGTAAACGAAGCAATTCCTTACAATTTTGTTAAAGGGACATCCGCTACTCGTCCTAAACAGCTATCACGATTGGAAGAAGAGATATTATCGACAGCGATCATTGAAACCATAGGGAATAAAGTTGGGCTTGAATTCTCTTCCTATCGCCCGACCAAAGTCGATGATGAGAATACCACAGAATATTTATATGAAAACTGGTGGGAGGGGTATAAAAAGTTTAGAGATGAAGTACGAGAAGGGGTTAAAGAATATCCTCGTGGAGCGGTTCTAAGGACTGATATTAAGTCTTATTATACAAACGTTATTCAAAAGCAGCTTCTTGAAATCACCCAGGAAAAATTAGGATTTAATAGCGAACGTCTTCGTTGGTTACTCGAAAAGACGTTGGGTCAGGATTTACCTGGACATCAAGCAGGTCTGGGTCTTTCCCAAGGAACTATTACATCAGGTTTTTATGCCAATCTATATTTAAGTGCTATTGATTCAATATTCAACAACGACAAAAAATGGCGGGTAAAGTTTTATCGGTATGTCGATGACATTATTATCATTCTTCCTCGCACCTCATATATTGATGCTGTGGAACAAAAGCTGGAAGATGAGCTAACTAAGCTAGGACTTGAGCTTAATCAAGATAAAACAGAACATTATGACAATATTGGTGCTTTTCTGGAAACAATGGTAGATGATGCTGTTCTCCAAACAATGGGCGAGAAATTTAACAAAATTATCTCTAATTTATGGAAAATGAATTCTACTTATCGACTTGGGTTTGAATTTGCTCATAATAGTGAAACAGAAAGTTCATGGTGGGAGAGAATTCATCTATATCAGCAATGCTTGTATTCAATTCAAATCTATGTCACCGAAACTTATTTAAGTAGAAAAATATATCAATATCTATTTCAGCAAAATACAAACAGGAATCGAGAATTAGATTTACCACCTTTTGCCAGCAGTGATAATTTTAGCCTGATCTCAAATTGGGCAAGAGCTTTTGAGGTTTTACAACCTACATGTCTGAAAGATAAAAATAACTTAAAAGCAGAGATAATTGAACTTTTTAAGCAAAGTCTAAGAGAACTCAGAGGAATTGTAGAAAAAATCAAAAATATAGAGCCAGAGGAAAGACCTAAACTTCTGATTAAACGGAGAAAGCTAGACACTAGAATCAGATTCGCTGTCAATAAATTAACTATCCTAGGTTTTGAAGAAATATGGGAAGAAGTTGTTGAACTGATCTGTGGTGAAATATTTGTTATTCGTGACTTACTGGAAGTTGTAACGAAGCTAGCACGACAAGGTTATGCAGATGCAATTAAGCGGTTATGGGAATGCTATCAAAACAACGAACGGCCAACGAGTGAATACATTCGTGCTGTTGTCCTGGAAGCCATTCGATTTTTACCAAGTATTGACCTAGAAAATTGGGAATTAATATTTGAATCTGCAACAACAGGTCAATCTGATATTGAACGTCTCAAGGCGACTGAGACTTGGTTATATCTGGGTGATGTGGCTAAGTCCTTTGTACAAAATTACCATATTCAAGCAGTTATCAAGGCTTTAAATAGTGAGACTCCGCCATTTACTAGACTCAAGAAAAACTACATCTTGATTTTGGGAATGCACGATCCAGATGCTATTTCCAATATTTCAATCTCACAACAAGACAAGGAAGACTATATAATTCGCGATGCGCTTAAACTTGCCCTAGAAGGCAAAGTGTCAGAACTCTTCAAAGAAGATGAGCCAGCAATAGTTAGACAATATTACAGTGTAAAAAGAGCTACGACTGGTGACGATAAACCTCGTTATTCTTTGTGACATACATAATTTAATGTCGAAATACATACCTAATTTAGAACAACAGAGAATTATTAACCACTTAGACGGAGCAATTTTAGTTCTTGCTCCTGTAGGGACTGGAAAAACTCATGTTCTTTCAGAGCGAGTAGTTCAAGCAATAAAAAGTGGTATTCCTGCTCAAAAAATTCTCTGTCTGACATTTACAAATCGGTCAGCAAAAGAGATGTCTGATCGATTGTCACAGGTTTACCCAAATGAATTTCGTCACCTTACTGTCAAGACATTTCATAGTCTTTGTACGACCATACTGAGGATTGAGGCACGACAGATTGGTTTACCAGCAGATTTTGTGGTTTATGACGACGCTGACTGTAGAGAATTAGTCAAGGAAGTATTCAGTTTATCTGAGGATAAAGATGCTGAACGAATGTTTTTCAATTTGAGCGAGTCTAAGACTAAAGCCAGTAGTTCTCAATTATCCCTAATCCATCCAGGAGAAAAACTTTATGCGTCGCTAGGAGAAAGTAAAGCCAAACTAGCGATGCGTTATCAAACAATTTTGCAGCAGCGTCATGCTCTGGATTTTGCAGATTTGGTGTTTTATGTTCGTGCGATGTTCCATAGTCAATCAGACATCAGGCAACGATGGCAGAATCGCTATGAATTCATCCAAGTAGACGAAGTACAGGATACTCATCTATCAGAATACGAAATTGTGCGCTATCTGGCATCTGACAGTGGCAATCTTGCCATGATTGGAGATTTAGACCAAACAATTTATGAATGGCGAGGTTCTGAACCAGATCAAGTAATTGAGCAATTCAAGCATGACTTTAAAGCAACAACCTATTCTTTAACTTTTAATTATCGTGCTACCCAAACCTTGTTGAAAACGGCTTCTGCTTTTGCAGATTGTTTCGAGCAAAGGAAAACACAAATCACTCCTGCTCCTAACTGTGAACCAGGAGAATTAATCCAGATTAATTTGGCCAAGGATGAGCGAGCGGAAGCTGAATGGATTGGTAGGCAAATTCAAAAAATTGCCGAAAATAGTCAGACTTTTGCCTATAACCGAGTAGCTGTTTTGGCTCGAACTCACAAGCGTGTTGAGATGGTTAGTAGAGTTTTAGAGCAACTGAATATTCCTGGCATTACAGTAGAACAGTTCCAGTTTTTCCTGCGTCAAGAAGTCAAGGATGCTCTTGCTTATTTGCGGTTAATCTTGAATCCTTTTGACACGGGTTCGATGCGTCGGATGCTACTACGACCAAGCCATAGAATTGGTGCTGTAACTATTGAGAATGTGATTAAGGAAGGGCAAGATTGTGGGTTTAGCCTTACAGATATGGCATCCAGCCAAACCTTGGTTGATGGCGACCCTTTTAGTAACTTGCTTACTAACTATATCTCTGGAACAATAGTTGTCTTTGATGTGGAGACAACTGGGCGTTCAGTCAGCACTGATGAAGTGGTAGAAATTGCGGCTGTGCGGTTGGTGAATGGAAAGCCGGAAGCCGAATTTCAAGCGTATATAGTTAATACAATAAGTGTAGGAGCTTCAGAGTGGATACACGGGTATAGTGACCAGTTCTTATCTACAAATGGCAGGACTGCAAAACAGGTATTCAGTGAGTTTTTGTCCTTTGCTGGTGATGCACTTATAGTAGGGCATAATATTGGCTTTGATATCAAGATGGTAACAGCCCATGCTAGCAAAGTGGGTGTAATTATTCCCAAGTTCAAATGGGCGGATACCTGGAATTTAGCTAATCGCTTTATTGAAGCAGATAGTTACAGCTTGTCAGCTTTAGCAAAAAAGTTAGGTTTCACTCATTCACCCAGCCATCAAGCAACTGATGATACTTATGCAACGATTGAACTGCTTCATTATTTAATTCCTGCGATAGAACATTGCGCTCCTTACTGTCAAGCTTTGGTTGATCGATATGGAGAGGAATTTGAGAGACTGGCTGAACAAATCGAAGCTTGGAGGGATGATAGCCAAGAATTACGACCCGCCAAGCTGCTGGATAAATTACTATTAGAATCGGGGCTGTACATCTATTATCAAAGTGATGATAAACGTCGGCAAAATCTTTTATGCCTAGTAAAGATGTTCCAAAATCGAGATGATTTAGAACTCAATCCTGATACTGCTCTTAGAAGCATTGTTGAATTCACGGCTTTAGCAAAAAATCTAGATCAGGTTTCCCAAGACGGGAATCAAGTCCTGATTATTACTGTTCACCAGTCGAAAGGTTTGGAATTCGATACAGTCTTTATAGCTGGCTTATCTGAAGGTGAGTTTCCAGCTTTTTTTAGTGTACGAGATGGGAAAATAGAGGAAGAAAAACGACTTTTTTATGTGGCGATTACCAGAGCAAAGCAGCGACTGTTTCTCTCAGCCTTCTTGAAAGACTTTGGAGGATATTCCAAGTCACCAAGCCAGTTTATTGAGGCAATTCCCAAAGTCTATCTGAGAGCTGGAGATTAAAAGCATTTACTTCCTTGTATCTTATACTATTTCTCTATGAAGATGCATTTAATAGCCTGTGCAGACAGGCTTTGTTTCTCTGTCCCCCAGTCTTCTAAACTGAGGTAAAATTCTATAGCAATTATTGAGGGAATTGGTATTAATAAATTCATCTTAAATAAAAAAGAAGCGCTAGTTAGCGCTCCATAATCAAGGAATTTTCGACGATTTATGAAGCTGGAGAATCAACCCTAGTCAAGAGGCTAATCTTTGCCAGCTTTTTCCTGATCACAAACTAGACATTAAACAGGAAATTCATCACATCTCCTTCCTGTACAACATATTCCTTACCTTCAGAACGAACTAATCCTTTCTGCTTCGCAGCACTCATTGAACCATTATCTGTCAAATCCTTGTAAGCAACAGTTTCAGCGCGAATAAATCCCCGCTCAAAATCCGAGTGAATTGTCCCTGCTGCTTGGGGAGCTCGCATTCCTGTGTGAATTGTCCAAGCACGAGATTCTTTGGGGCCAGTAGTAAAGTAAGTACGCAAACCTAATAGTTCATAAGTTGCGCGAATCAAGGATTTTAATCCACCTTCTTCCACACCCAAAGATGCGAGAAAGTCGGCTCGTTCCTCTTCCGGTAACTCAACAAGTTCTGACTCTACTTGTGCAGAAACAATGACAACTTGGGCGTTTTCCTGAGCAGCAATTATCCGTACTTGTTCCACCCATTCATTACCAGTTGCCAAGTCATCTTCCGCTACATTCGCCGCATAAATGATCGGCTTAATAGTGAGTAATCCCAAAGGCTTCACAGACTCAATTTCTTCTTTTGTTAAGCTAATTTGTCTGGCTGGTTTCCCTTCATTTAAGCCAGTAATTAACTTTTCCAGTGCTTCTAGTTCTATCTGGGAATCTTTGTTAGTACGAGCTTGCTTGCGAGTGCGATCAATGCGACGTTCAGCTTGGGATAAATCTGATAAAACTAATTCTAGATTAATGATTTCAATATCCTGTACTGGGTCAACCACACCAGAAACATGGATAATGTCATCATCATCAAAGCAGCGCACCACATGGACAAGTGCATCCACTTCCCGAATATTTGCTAAAAATTGGTTTCCCAATCCTTCGCCTTTACTAGCTCCTTTGACTAAGCCAGCAATATCGACAAACTCCACGCGAGTTGGCACAATTTGCTCGGAATTGGAAATTTTTGCCAGAAGTTGCAACCGCTCATCTGGTACAGCAACGACGCCAACATTAGGCTCAATCGTGCAGAATGGAAAGTTAGCAGCATCAGCCTTGGCATTGGCAACCAAGGCGTTAAATAAGGTGGATTTGCCAACATTAGGTAGTCCAACAATTCCGGCTCTGAGCATGGCGATTTGAGATTATGAAAACTAAGTCTTACTGATTTTATTGTGGTTCGGGAATTGTTTGGGGAATTGGTGCAGGTACTACCTCTGGCGGGATCTCTGGTACAGCCGGCTGGATAATGGGTGCTGGAACTGGTTCTGGTACTGGATTGGGAATCGGTTGAGGAATGGGACTAGGTACTGGTTCTGGTACTGGATTGGGAAAGGGACTAGGTATGGGTTCGGGTGATGGTAAGGGGTTTGGTTCCGGATTGGGAATCTGTGGTTGTGGAGTAGGTTGAGGAATGGGATTAATCATGGTGTGGGATTGCAAAACTCTACCTCACCACGCTATAAGAAAGGGCCTAGCTTTGACATCTCCCATCGGGCTAAGCCTTGTCACGAGTTAAATTATTAGGTAATTCACTGCTAGCTGAAATAGTCCAAGAATAAAATACTGTGTCGAGAATTGGGGTGTAAGACGAATTTTCCTGAATACCTAAAATCTACTAATTTTCACAGCATAAATTTGTTAATCTGTTACCCCATGTCATTTGCCTCTGATTCCGCCAATCCTCAAGACAGAACGCCTTTGTTAGACGCTCTCCGGGTGTCTGCCTCATAAGCCTGATGCTCCCTTTTATGCACCGGGACACAAGCGGGGACAGGGAATTCCTCAACCTTTGCTAGAATTGTTGGGGGCCTCGGTGTTTCCAGCAGATTTGCCAGAATTGCCGGATTTAGATAACTTATTTGCTCCCGAAGGTGTGATTCAGGAAGCGCAAGAATTAGCAGCAGCAGCTTTTGGTGCCGAGCAAACTTGGTTTCTGGTTAATGGTTCCACTGCGGGGGTAATGGCGGCAATTTTAGCTACCTGTGACGCTGGTGACAAAATTATCCTACCTCGCAATATCCACCAATCAGCGATCGCCGGATTAATCCTCTCCGGTGCTATCCCAGTTTTTATTAACCCCGAATACGACCCATCTAATGACCTTGCTCACAGTATCACGGCAACAGCCGTAGCAGCGGCTCTCAGGCAACATCCAGACGCCAAAGCGGTGATGATGGTTTACCCAACTTATCACGGCGTCTGTGGCAATGTGAAAGCGATCGCCCAACTTGCTCATCAATATAACGTTCCTTTGCTAGTAGATGAAGCTCACGGCCCTCACTTTGCTTTTCATCAAGATTTACCCCCTAGTGCATTATCCGCAGGTGCTGACTTAAGCGTGCAATCCACCCATAAGGTTTTGGGAGCGATGACTCAGGCTTCGATGCTACACATTCAGGGAAATTTGGTGGAACGAGAAAGGTTGAATAAAGCTTTGCAAATGTTGCAGTCTACAAGTCCCAGTTATTTACTATTAGCTTCTCTGGATGCAGCCAGACAACAAATGGCGCTTCATGGTGAAAAACTGATGAGGAGAACCTTGCAGTTAGCTAGTGATGCTAGAAATGCCAATTAGGCAGATTCCTGGATTATCTATTTTAGAGCCTACAAATACCCCAGGTTTCTTTGCCTTAGACAAAACGCGGCTAACGGTGAAAGTATCGGAATTAGGTTTTAGTGGGTTTGAAGCCGATGAAATTTTTCATCAACAATTAGGTGTCACCGCCGAATTGCCAACCCTGCAACATTTGACATTTATCATCAGTTTGGGGAATAAAGAATCAGATATTAAAAATTTAATACAAGCCTTCGTGACGATTACCCAGGATGCTTATCGTCCCAAAGCCCTAAACCATTTGAAAGATTTATTCAAAAAGTGGAAGGAAGAATTGCTTTTCGTTCATCCTTCATCCTTCATCCTGCGTTCTGTCCTCTCTCCTCGCGAAGCTTTTTTTGCTAAAACAGAAACACTCCCAGTAGAACAAGCCATAGACCGGATCAGTGCTGAATTAGTCTGTCCCTATCCCCCAGGAATTCCGGCATTAATGCCAGGAGAAATTATCAACCCAGCCGCTATTGAATACCTACAACAAGTGCTAGCTTTGGGGGGAAATATTACTGGTTGTAGTGACCCCAGTTTTAAGACTTTAAAAGTTGTTAGTTGATAGGGGCGAGTTTTGTAAATAAATTATTGGTTAGTAGCAAAAATTATCTACTAAACCCGGCTTTACAGTTGCGTAAGTCCTGAGTTGTTAGTTGGTTGTTAGTTGTCTCACTCTCAGTCTGGCGTTTAAATACCTCACTCCTGGGTGGGCTAATCTAGGAAGAGCCCTGTACTGACGATGCAACGCCCTAAAATGTATCCTAAACTCTGGCCTTACGTCACTCCTGGTATCCCGGATGATTTATTTGAACAGTTACCTGGTATCCCTCTCAGTAAGAAAGAGGTGCGGTTGCTGATGATTTCTGCCTTACGGCTGCAACCTGACTGCTTGTTGTGGGATATTGGTGCTGGTACTGGGACAATTTCCGTAGAAACAGGCTTACTGTGTCCCAAAGGGAAGATAATTGCAGTAGAAAGGGATGAAGAAGTCGCTAACCTGATACGGCGTAACTGCGATCGCTTTGGCGTCCATAACGTTGAAGTCATTCAAGGTAGTGCTCCAGAATGCCTCAAAGACTTACCCCTACCACCTCAACGAGTCTGTATTGGGGGAGGACGCAATATCAAGGAGATACTGAAGCAAGTATGGGGATACTTACAGCCATCAGGCCGAGTAGTCGCCACAGCAAGTAATCTAGAAAGTCTCTATGCGCTTTCCGAAGGCTTCGCCGAGTTACAAGCCCGTAATATTGAAGTAGTCCAATCAGCCGTCAATCGTCTAGAAACGAGGGGTACTCATCAAACCTTTGCAGCAGTTAATCCCATTTTTATCCTGAGTGGGGAGAAGCTTGATTAATGGCAAGGTCTTAAAGGTTTGGCAATCTAAGGTGAAACAAAAAATAGCGCCTCCTTGGCTAGCGGTTAACCACTAACTCCGCGAACCTTTGCCTCAAATTCTGCATCCTTTGCCTGAAAAAATCGAAAATTAAACAAATTCAGCAGACAATAATTAAGGAGTACCAGCTCACCTCGCTATCAAGACAGATTACGGTTTGCCCGGAATTCGTTAGATTAAGCAAAAGTGAGCATTCCCTTTTGTGAGAAATTGTTAATCTGTTCCAAACAAACCTTCTGATTTGGACAGTTTGACCGAACTGTCTTTGACAAAAAAACATCCTATGCCTTGGTCTCGAATTTTAAGTGGAATCGTTGCGCTCGTCCTGGCGATGGGCATGATTATTACTGGGGGATGGTATTTTACCCTAGGCTTCTGTGTCATCGTCTATCTGGGTCAATTAGAATATTTTCAACTGGTTAAGGCAAAGGGTATTGCCCCAGCGGCCAAAACTACCCTTGTCGTCAGTCAACTACTGCTAGTTACTGCTACTCTTTCACCAACTCTCCCGGATGCAGTGTTTCCCCTAGCTGGAACTTTTATCTGTTTCTATCTACTATTTCAGCCCAAAATGGCGACAATTGCTGATATTGCTTCCTCTATTTTGGGGTTACTTTATGGTGGCTATCTGCCCAGTTATTGGGTAAGGTTGCGAGTAGGTTTGACTCAAGTTGCAGCACTCCCCTCTGATGCTATAGCTTCTACTTATAACCTACCTTTGAACGGATATTGGCCTAAATCTTGGACTGATTTGAGTGCTTTCCCTCAAGAATTAACTGCTACTTTGTTAGCCTTTGCTTGCATTTGGGCTGCGGATATTGGTGCTTATTTTTTCGGTAAATTTTTTGGTCGCACTCGCCTTTCTACTATTAGTCCTAAAAAAACTGTAGAAGGGGCAATTTTCGGTGTCGCTGGTAGTGTCAGTGTAGCGATAGCAGGTGCTTGGTATCTGCAGTGGCCAAGCTGGCAACTTAGTGGCATTATTTTGGGTGTGCTAGTTGGCATTGCTAGCCTTTTAGGAGACTTAACTGAGTCGATGATGAAACGAGATGCTGGTGTCAAAGATTCTGGGCAATTAATTCCTGGTCACGGTGGTATTTTAGACAGAACAGATAGTTATATTTTCACTGCTCCTTTGGTTTACTATTTCGTCACTCTGTTATTACCTCTCTTGCCGCTATCTTTGTAGTTGGCATGGCTTACACATAACTTTTCAACTAGCAATTAAGCCTAAATCAGTTCATGTCAAGATTAATCGCTAAAGTCTCAGATGCAATCAATCGAGTTCCAGGAAGAGCTTATCTATTGCTCGCCATTCTGATCTTCGCTGCTGCTAACTCTGTGACACGTAAGCTCACACAAATTGGCGCACAAAACTTAATTGCTGGTAGAAATCCCATTGCGTTTTGCAATGTTTTATTTGTGGGAAATCTCTGCGCCTTAATAGCTCTGATTTTCATCTATCATAAACAGTGGAACCTTCCTTCTTTAAAGCAGCTTTCTTGGACAGATTGGCTTGGTTTGATCGGGGTGGCAATTCTTTCCGGTGCTCTAGCTCCTGCTTTAATTTTTACTGCTCTCGATCTAACAACGGTCAATAATGTGGTATTGATTGGACGAATCGAACCGCCCCTTGCCTTAGCTTTATCAGTATTGTTATTGCGGGAAAAAGTGAATCATTGGGTTGTTACTGGGGCGCTTATTTCATTTATTGGCGTTGCCCTAACGATCATACTTCAAGAGCCAGGGAAAAATCTGACGCAGATGGGAGGATTCCAAATAGGAAATGGTGAACTGATGGCAGCACTAGGGGCTATTTGTTTAGCCTTTTCTACAATTATTAGTAAAGTTAAACTCCGCCAAATTTCCTTGGGAATTTTTACCATATTTAGGACAGCTTTAGGAACTTTTTTATTCTTCGTTGCTGCGCTCAAGCTATATGGTGCTATTCATTTCAGAGATGCTTTCTCACCTTTGCTGTGGCAATGGATGCTAGTTTATGGCGCGGTGATTGTCGTGGGGGGTCAATTATCTTGGTTTACTGGTTTGAAGAGTTCTAGCGCCTCAGAAGTTTCGTTGGCTAGTTCTTTTAGCCCAATTGCAGGGATATTAGCAGCTTATTTAATTTTAGGAGAATCGCCTACTATGGCTCAATATATTGGAGGCAGTGTTATTATCGGCGGCATCGTCCTAAATCAAATTGGAGTTTTTCGTAAAAGTACCGAAACTCCCCCTACACCTCCAGTCAATTCTGCTAAGGAAATGGATATGGAAGTAGGATTTAAAGGAGTTTAATTGTTAACAGAATTTATCGGTAAAGTAAACCAAAAATTAGTACCGACTCCCTGCTGACTATTAACCCCAATTTTGCCTGCGTGAGCTTTAATAATTTCGTGGCAAAGATATAATCCCAAACCCAAACCCGTGTAGGGGCGATGTCCCTGAGTTCGCCCTTGAACTTCCTTTCCTCGGTAATATAATTGGAAAAGCTGCTCGCATATTTCCTGACTAATCCCAACACCGTTATCAGCAACAGTACAGTGAATCATTTCTTGCTCAACACGGGCATCTAACGTTAGCTTGATATCGGGAGGGTTATGATTAAAAGCATTGGTAAGCAGGTTTTCAAAGACTCGCCTGAGTTGTGCTGGATCGGCGCTAATTATCGGTAAATTATTAGGAACTAGATTAATTAGTGTAGCCTGATTTTTTGCGGCTAATGGCTCAAAATCTTCTACCAAAATTTTTACTAACTCACCCAGTTGTACTGCTTCTCTTTCCAGGGAAATTCCCGCTACTTCACTAGCATGAACTTCCAAAAGTGAGTTAATCAAGCGCAGTTGGCGTTCGTTACTTTGCATCATTCGCTCTAAAATTGAGCGAAAAACTGGTATTGTCAGTTGTCCTTTGTCAGTTGTCCTTTGTTCTTGAGCAATTACTCCTGATACCTGAAAATTCAGTAAATTTTTCAGAACCATTAACCAGCCAAGTACAGGTGTTCGTAAATCGTGGGAAACGGCGTGTAAAAATATATCCTTGAGTCGGCTTAATTCTTGAAGTTCAGTATATTTTTGCTCTAACTCTTTGGTACGCTCTTCGACTTGGCGTTCTAATTTGCTCTTGAGATCCTGTTCTTGTTTATAAAGTTGAGCTTGCTGAACAGCAATCACTAACTGAGTTGCTAGAGCTCGCAGCAAGTCAATTTCAAACTGTTGCCAATAACGGGGGCGATCGCATTGATGGACTACCAAAACCCCAAACAGTTTGTCACTGAGCATAATTGGCACAGCTAAGCAAGCTTTGACTTGATATTGAGCAAAGTAATTCGTTCGTATAGTTGAAATTTCCGCGGTACTCGTATCGTTAATAACCTGAATATTACCGTTTTGAAAAAGTGTTTTCAGTTCCTTAAGATAGGTGGGGTTTCCTCGCAATATATCAAAAATTGAACCCCAAGAAGATGTAACTGATTCTGCACAAACTTGTCCCAATAAATGTTCATTGAGGCGAGTGATGAAAGCGCGATCGCATCTCAGAAATTGCTGAACTTCTGCTACTGTAGTTTGGAGAATTTGCTCAAGATTGAGGGATTCCCGAATGCGTAGGGTAATTTGTGCTAATAAGCGATCGCGTTCAACGGTAAGCCGTCGTTCTTCTTCAGCACGCTTGCGCTCAGTGATGTCACGTACAATTGCTAAAACTTCATTTTCCCCACAAACAACAAGTCGCGCTTCCCAGTAACGCTCTTTACCGTGGATTGGCAGGTTGTATTCTAGAGTTTGTGTAACGCCAGTAGATAGCGCTTGCTCCATTTGTTCCATATACAATTGGGCCACGGTTTCTGTGACAAATTCTTGAAGATTTTTGCCAATCAATTCACTAGCTGGTGCGAGTAAGTCACTAACTTTTTCCGCTTGACAGTCAAGATAGGTGCCGTCTCGGCTAAAGCGAAAGATTAGATCAGGAATGGCACCAAGAAAAGCACGATTTCTCGCTTCGCTTTGACGTAGGGCATTTTCCGCAATCTTGCGAGCGGTAATGTCGCGAATCCCCGCCACACGTGCTTTTGTTCCTCGGTAAATAATGCTTTTGGCTGAAACTTCCCCGATAAATGTTGTACCATCTTTCTTCAGACCGATCGCTTCAAAGGGCTGATCTAAGGGAAATTGCGCTCTGGTTTGAATCAAATCTCGTGAGCTTTCCGCCGCAAGCTCTAGTACTGAGTGACCGATCAATTCTGCTCTTGAGTAGCCATACAGAGCCTCGGTAGCATAGTTAAGGTCGAGAATTGTGCCCTGATTGTGAATGATAACGGCTTCAAAGGTGGCTTCAAAGAAACCCTGTAAACGCTCTTCGCTTGCTCTTAAATCCGCCTCTGTCTGCTTGCGTTCCGTGATATCCACCAGAAAACCATCCCAAAGCAAATCATCGTTGAACTGTCGCTCTAGACGAGAGTTTCCTTGAACCCATTTCAGTGTCCCAGAGGGGGTGATAATGCGCCCTTGCCAGTCCCAAGTGGCTCCCGTAGCTGCAGAAGTGGTAACCGACTGTTCGTAGGCTTCCCGGTCATCTGGATGTATCAAGTCAGAAAGCGTCTGAAAGTTTGCCTGAATTTCCTCTGGTTCTAACTCAAATAGTTCTCTACAGCCGGAATTGGCATAGAGAACTGAACGGGAGCCATCTGAACGCTGTAGGAACTGGAAAATCATTCCCGGTACTTTGGCTGCAATTTGTTCTAGTCGCAACTGGCTTTGCTGTAAGGCTTCTTCTGCTTGTCGGTGAGCAACAGATGAACCAATTGTCGCGGCCATTGTCATCAAAACAGCAGATTCGTCTTTTGACCAACTGCGATCGCTATGGCAATCATCAAAGCCGATGAAACCCCAGAGTTTGCCATTCACTGGAATTGGTACAACCAAGATTGAGAGAATTCCCTGGGGTTCTAATAGTTGTCTCTCAAGGGTCGATAATTCTCGCACTAAGCCACTACAAGATTTTCCCGCCTCAAGAGCTTGATAAAATAGGTTCATCCCAGCCATACTAAAGGTGAGGTTCTGCAATTTTGGGTTGTCAATTTCAGCCGTGACAGTTTCCCTGGCCCATTCAAATTTCTGGCTCATTGCAGCTTCACCTGTCTCTGGATGGGGATGAATTTTAAAAATATAAACCCGATCCACACCTGTTACTTGTCCCAATGTTTCTAAGCTGCGGTTGATGGCTGTTGTGCAGTCGCCGATTGTCAGCAGTTGATTGGTTGCTTGTGCTACCCCATGCAAGAGATTCGGGCTGGAATGGAAGGCGAAACCGACATTCTGCCTATTCGTTGAAGTTTCAACTTTGTTCGGATCAGCTCTTGACATTTACCCTATCATGATCACTATCAATGATTTTTAATACTTGCCTTTAGGAAAAATCATCTGAAACTTAGGAAAGACAAGTCATTAAAAGATGTATGCAAGCGCAGCGTGAGCGTCATCCACAAAACTAACCACCTGCTGAAGCGCAACAACAAACGAGGGAGCTATCTATGAAAGTTAACCTAAAAGCTAAGTATTTACAATATTTTTGCAAACAAGTTTCTAATCAAGGTTTTAGCTCGGTTAGTTTTTTTATTTTCCTTTTATTTGTGTGCAGTATAGTACCTCTTGCTTTGTATATTTATGTAGAACATGACATTGCTAGTCAAGAGACAGAAGGAAAAACATATGTGGGCTCAATGAACAGAGCGCAACAAGCCTACTATCTAGAAAATAATAATTTTACACATTGCTTGGAGAGTCTGGGTTTGGGAATTCAACCAGATACAAAAAATTATAGCTACAGAAGTGCTATAGGCGTTCCTTTAGGAAAAAATCGCTACCGATTTGTATTACCATCTTCCCCGAAAAAATCCTGTCCTCCTCCTAAAGAGGAATTAACAATTCCCTTTGACCAGCCTCCTCCAGTAGTTATGAACACAGCAATATCTAAAAATCCTAAACTTAAAACCTATGTGGGATTGTTATTTCCAGGGATAACCTATGGCACAAACCATCGAACAATAATATTTGTCTGTGAATCTACTGTATATGCAGTTCTTTGGGAAAGTAAGAAACCCTCTACTCCACCCCCTGAAATCTGGCTGAGACCCCCTGAAATTACCGGACATTGTGGTGGTGGCAAACCTGACACTTTTATTTCCCCTTCAGAAGGTTTTCAAGAAGTTCCCCCAAAAGTTAAACAAAATAACGATTTTTGGCCCTTACGTTTACCTTGGTTTTGAGAAGTAACTTTGTTTTATGAATCACTGGAAATATTAGATAATTAGCAATAAGTCAGTAGCTCCCAACAGAAAATTCAGGTCTACGGTAAAGAAAGCAGAACCAATGAATTTTCTTTTTGGTCACACAATTAATTTGTAAGCTTTCGGTCTAATTATGGGGGGGGTTGGCAAACTTTCCCCCCAAAGATAGCGGCTCAAAACTTGACCTATTATTTTTCAAGGTTTTCAATAGCAGAATGCAGTTGAGTGAGAGCGGAGTTGGCCACTACTAGACTCAAACGCACTTGTTCCTTTTGAGATAAGGAACTCCACTCTACAGGTGGAACAATACTAAGCATCTCTTCACTCGCTGGCTGTGAGTTTCCACGCATTGCGTAGGCTACAGGACGAGCTAAGAGCAGTAGATCTTCTTCGTGCCAATTCGGGAGCAAAGGCTTGACACATTGCACAATTTGCTCTGCCAAAGACAAATTGCTCTTGAAAACCTGTTGTGCAATGTGAGCGATCGCCTCTAGCCATGCTGTCGGTACACTCTTCTCAAACCGCTCGGCTAAAGACCTACTCAAGGTGTCACTTTCTAATAAAGTCGGTGATTCCTCTGTTAAAACCGTTTCCCAGCACTTGTGCAAGCGGTCGAATAAGGCTTGCGATGAGTGCTTAAGTTCCTCTTCCTCTTGCCAATAGTCCAGAAAAAACCCTTCCTCTAGTTCAGCAAAAAAAGCTTCTGCTTCAGGTTCCGCTGGATTCCAAGGATAAACCTCTTCATCTGACTGCAAGAGTGCTTGTAATAGTTCTCCTTGTAAGCCGATCAAAGAATCCTCGCGCTCTTCATATTGAATGGGTTGACTTGACATAATGCGTCTCCTGTGATCTGGGGTAGATGGAACCTGGCATGGATAGCTACATTGGCAATCTAGGGAGTTCCGTAAGCAGTCAGCGGATTTTGGATTTTCGATTGGGAATTTTGGCTTGAACTTTCCTGCTAGAGATTGAGGATGCTTTTGGTGTAAAGCTTTGTGACTAGGCTGATCATGTAAGAGGGTGAAAACTTTACTCGCATCGACAATTCCCTGATCCAAAACTGCTTGTTAACAATTTATAAAGATAGCGCGACACAACCAGGGAGCCCATTAACTCAAAGGAAGATATCTTATTTAGCCCAAAGATTCTGAGCCTTCAATCACAAACTCTAAAGTTTGACCGTGGTTACTACCAAACTTCAGTTGGATGCCCGATTGTAAAGGTATCTCCTGATGGTTGACTTTTTGCCAGCCATTGGGGCCTAAAACCATTGTGCCGTTGCGAGAAAAATCGCGCAAGAAGAAAGTGGGGCTAGACTCTTGGGGAAAGTAAGGCTCACGGCAGATGATTTCTGCGTGTTTATGACTGACCCACCCCTCCTGAATCACCAAATCGTTATACTCTTGGAGGCGACCCACTCGCATCAGTCCGCCCCGAATTGGCCAAACCTTAACGTTTGAGCCTAGAGAACGCAAACAGGCAATTGTCCCAGGGACTTTCAGGCAACCAGTTG
Organism: Potamolinea sp.; assembly: GCA_042408245.1. Lineage (GTDB taxonomy): Bacteria > Cyanobacteriota > Cyanobacteriia > Cyanobacteriales > Coleofasciculaceae > Potamolinea. Next base: position 64,191 of record JAYFMV010000038.1, on the reverse strand, counting down.
CTATACTCGGTAGTTCCGTAATGCCCTCATCTATCGGTTTAATCAACTCACCTTCAAACTGAGGATGCATATAAAGCACAGGCAAAGTCCAAGCTGGTTGGTTAAACTTATAAAGCGTCAACAATTGCTGTCTGGCCACCGCTACAGCCTGGTCAATTGGCATCCGCGAGGCGAGAGCAACAGCAAGAGTTTGAATAAAACTTAGGGCTTCGTGGTCAGCTATTGAGTCGCGCATCCCTAAAACAGCAGGAACGCCATGATGGATTAGCACCTCAGCTAAGCTGCTGCGAGGAATAGTTTGAGAGCCTACTTGGTCTGGTTGCGCACCCCAACAAGCATTGAAAACTGCCAAAGTTACCTGAGTGCGAACCAGGACTTGGGCCAGTTCTGTACCGTTGATAATCGCATCCGGACGTAAAAACAGTAAACCGCCGTCTGGTGCTGGTTCTCCGTGACCAGCATAAAACAAGATATTATAGTTACCCATTTCCAAAGCGTCAATCAGTTCTGCTGGAGTCGGCTGAAGCAGTGTAGTGACGTGGCTGGGAACTGGTGGAACAAATCTATCACTGCTGGAATTTGGTTGTCCGCAAGCTTGGAGAACATTTGCTAAAGCTGCGGCTTCTTGTTCTAGCTGTAAAGGTGCAACTGTACGGTTATGCTTGTGAGTGTCTTGTCCAAGTACCAACAAGATGTTTAATGCCGATTCCTGGCGCGTCGAGGGTTTGAGGGAATCAACATCACTGGTGGTGCGACTAAATAGCAGTTGCTGCGACAGAGAAATTGCTTGCTTAGCTGCCATTGATTGCATGATTTCCCAAGGAAGCGGGATAAAATCTGGGTCGCGAATTTCCAGCCGCAGACGCAGCGGTTTATTTTGCCCACTGGCAATTCCTCGACTTTCAGCCAAAGCCTCTTGAATCGGGCCTTCAAACAGCCACTTCCACAAATCAATTCCCAGATGCTGCATCAGACGACTACTGTAGCTGGTTGTCTGAACTGCTGCACCATTGTGATTATCTGGGGGCAAAGTTCGGGCCGACTGGGTGGCATGATGAATCAGGGGAACATGAGGTAGACCCCGCAGGGAAAACATTTCTTGCCACGCTAACCATGTCTGAGTCATGGTTTCTGACCAAGTACAGTCATGATGAACGTATCCCCCAGGATAGGGGGCTTTTGTTACCCAGATTGCAAAATTTTCTGCCCCAGCAGTGGAAAGACGCGCGATCGCTAAACTGAGGCAAGGATTCTCCATATTAGACATTAAAAGCCCATAGATTGGGCAACTTCTCCTCTTGTTTTTTCAGTCTACCTACTCTTTCGCCTTCTTTTCTCTGTAGATTGTGCACTTATAGCTGCCAAATTTTGAGCGTCTTGTCCTCACTCTCACTTTTGCCTAGCCAATCCGGTGTTTTAGGCAAAATTTTGCTCTGTGGCGCTTGCTGAACCTATGGAGATGATTTGGGTGTCGCAGGGGAAGAAGGAGACGCAGGGGGAGTCGGAGGTGTACATTCGCTAATTTGGGCTGCTTGGGCGATCGCCAAAATATCGGCTTCTTTGATCCAACCACCATCTCCCTGTTTCACAAAATTAGGCGTTGTAGTCTGCTTAGACTTCGCTACAGTACCTGGTTTGGTAACTTTACCTTTAGGGCTTTCAGGAGGGGTGTTAGCTGGCTTTGGCTGTTGAGGTGATGATGCGATGGCACCAGGAGAACAAACAACGAACTGTACCCACTGTCCATCCGGTGACTTGCTAATGACCTTCAACACAGTACCTGCAGATACAATTCCCACCACCTTTTGGTCTTGGGGTGGGAATCCACCTCTGATCACTAGCGGCACATCCTTACCCTCTGGGTTTTTGATAGTGCCTCTCTCCACTTTAATCACCGCTTGCTCATTCAAGGAAGTAATCTCGGAACTACTTGTTTCTGTGCCTGTCGGCTTAGGTAAACTAGCAGGAGTAGGTTCGGGACTAGAACCAGAATTAGAAGCAACTTTGCCCAGCAGTCCATTAACTGCAATACTCACATCTTCACTCAACACATAAGCCAGCACTGAGCCCAATCCCAGCAAAAAGAAGATTAGCAGCAATAGCCCCCAAGGACTTCCCCCAGAACGAGCCGAGGGTATTTGCTGAGTTTTCATACCTGTTTTGGCGGTAGTAGGAAGCGATTGCAGCAAGGCCCGCGAAAGCTGTGTTTGCCCGGTTTCCTTGGGGGAACTCACTTGACAGTGAACTAGAGCAATAGTGGAATTGTCATGTCCATTTAGCCGATTGGCAAGGTTAAGCAGTCGCTCTCCCGCCGTTTTGACATCAATTTGTCCAGCAAGAATTGGCAAAATTTCTGTTTGCCAAAATTGCTCCACTCGGTCATTATCACTGAGTCCATCAGAACAAAGCAGAAAAACACAGTCCTCATCTAAGACAAAGCGCTGTACAGTCGGATGTAGTGTACTTGATGACGCCATACCCAAAGCCTGCACCAGAGAACCAGATGAGGGTTGTTGTACTGCACTGCGGTAAAGGGCGTAGCCCAGTCGCACCTCGCGGGAAGCTAAATCGTCATCTTGAGTAACTTGGTAACAGTTGTTGCGACTTATCCAGTAAACTCTACTATCTCCCACATGGGTGATGTACATTTCATGGGCGCAACTACGACCCATCACCAGCGTTGTACCCATACGTTGCCTATCTGAGCGGTTTTCGCTGTCGTTTTGCTGACTAATTTGGTCATTAGCCGCACAGGCTGCACGTTCTAATTCTTCAGTTAAAATGGCCGGGTTACATTCATCCGGCTTAGCGGGCAAGTTCGCCACCCTTTCTCGAAGTGTGTCAATTGCTAAATTAGAGGCAACTTCACCCCCTGCGTGTCCGCCAATACCGTCACAGACAATTGCTAAGGCGACTTCACCCTTTGCAGGGCGGATTAACTGTCCTGGAGGCGGATAACAAGCGTCTTCATTTTGATTGCGATTCGGCCCTTTATCGGTAGAAGTGAAAATCTGATAACGATGTTCTAGCGATCGCCCAGTATCTTGCAGCGCTTTATCCAACAACGCTACTAACTCCTCAGATCTTTGCAGCTTTCCCTCTGTCAGTTGGCTGGTGAGTTGAGTGAAAAAACCAGCAATCACCGCTGATGTACCGGGCATCCATTGTGACCACAGTTCGCCAAGGTGCTGTAACGTTGGTGCTCTCCCAGCATCCGGCTGCAATTCCAACAACCGGACGAGGGACCCTTCAGTCCGCAGTAGTGCTGGTGTCAACAAGCTGGAAGCTACACCTTCACTACTCAAGGGTTCCCACAGAGAAGCCATTTGCCACAACCAGTTAAGTTGGCGGAAACCTGAAGCATCTTGCCAAATGCTAGTCAGTTCAGGAAAAAGTTGCCCTTCGGCTTCATTAGTCTTAGTTTCCCCAATTGGTGCATCTTCCAATAGCCAGATTTCTCGGAGGCTGCGCCCCTCCGTCAGCGTTAGCCACCCGTAGGGTTGAGGAAGGTGTAACTTATGGGGAGAAAGCCGAAGATAGGGCGCAATGCCAACAGGAATATCCGGGGGAGCATCCGGAGGAAGCCCCGGTTTAGTATCTAAAAGAATTCGCGGCCCTACCACTAGGTAGCGCTCAGCCAGGACTTCTCCCTGTGGATAAGTTTCTATCCCCTCGCCGATTGCCCACAGATAACGTCTAAGCAGCGGCGTGCGACATTGCTGGCAGAATTTATTGCTTTGGGGATTAGGAGCCTGACAGCGAGTGTTAGAGCAGTAGATCTGTGCCACTGGGTTTACCATGAACTTCTTCGCTACCTTGAGCCGATGATGATTTGGCTAGAATTTGTCTGCTAATTACAGGAGAAAAGTCATCGCCTTCTAGGATGATCAATCCAAGAGTGTTGATTAAAGATTTTAGCGTCTGACTCAGGCATCAGTTGATACACTTATGATTAATTTCTTTTCTGAGAAATAGAATCTTGGGTAGATTGTTCATTGCTTTCCAGGGTGCCACTTTGCCTCATCAGTTGGGGCCAGATTACCAAAAAGTAAGTCCACCACACTCCTATCGGCAGGGAAACGAGAACTGTTACCCAGACAGTTTTTACCATTGCCCAGCTCCCTATGACAATCATTACTCCTGTCAGTAGGATAGACCAGGGCTGACACCACCAGGGCTTATAATTCCAAGGATTTAAAGGTTGTTGATAAGACAAAATCTGATTGACCCAAGTTTCTAAAAATTGTATCCGGTGTGAGAAGTTAGGGCGGCGGTTTTAGATTGCAAGCAGGCCGTCTCTCACTTATCTGAGTTTTTTTGATAGGGACACTGCGCAATTTCTCCCTATCCTCTAGTTTAATCTGCCAATGCTCGCCCGTAATTAATCATTATGCCCAAGCGGGATCTTAACTCTTCTTCAGAACCAAGCTTCACAGACCTTAACTCACCTGCAAGCATTGAGATTAAGCAGTTGATTGCTGACCGAAAGCAGTCTCACGAGCTGCGGTACAAAATGATTAACTTAGAGACTTGGGCCCTCGTGCAAACTATGGATCATTTTCTCCCTGGTTTTTGGAGTCGCTTTTTAGAAAATCGTCGTATAGTACTTAAGCAATTTTTGGATAAAAAGCGCCCTGATAAGTCTCGAAAAGCTGATACCTGAATCATATCCTTCTTACGAAAGTATCACTTACCACCACAGAAAGAGGCGATCGCCTGATTTTTTTCTTTAATATCAACCTAGAAATAGCAAGCACTCAATCAAAACTTTAGGATTTTTTATGAGCAAGATAGAAGAAAACACAGCATCTGCCGATAATCAGGTTGACCAAGAAGACAATATGGCGTTTGGTTCCCAGGATAAGCCAGAAAGACCTAGTGCTAATGATGTTCTCAACCCTGGTGATAAGGTAGACCCGGAAGCTAAAACTATTGAAGAAAAAGCTAGACAAATCGCCGTGGATGCACCTGACATCACTGGTGACCACATCAAGGTTCCCACATACTTTGTTGTTGACGAACCCGATGGTGAGCAAAAGGCACTACACCACATCAAGGACGCCGAAGAAATTTCTGATGTAATTCGCCAAGCACGTACCGACGAAGAGGGAAATCGTACTTGGCGATAAAGCCTTCTATTGAGCAGTAGATGGTTCCACTTGTGGTAATCCCATGCTGTAGTTAAGCACGCGACTATCCAGGTTATAGCTAATTTGACCGCTCTGCAAAAGACTTCGCATCAAATGTTCCAGGTCAGAGCCAATGCGGCGGAGATTATATTCTGTTAAATCAGAACCGCTGTATGACTCTACCAGTTCATCAAACTGGCGATATATCTTTTGTAGAGCATCTTCGTTCCAATTAAATTCATTGTCGGGGTCAATGTCCAAGGTTAAAACCTTGTCGCTCTCAACCAAATCATTATCTTTAATCTCGGCAGTATAAATGCGAATATGACGGGTAGTGCATTTAAGCAGCATAAAAATTCTCCTACTTACAGAAAAACGAGCTAATGCCCCTAGCTTTAGCTATGGGGATGTAAGCAATTTGCGACTTTAGTCGCCTGTAAATGATATACTGAACCGAACAGGAAAGGGTAATCAACCTGTCTAAACACCCAGTCGCGAGAGCGATCACACTGAACCTTGACAATTGAATCTATGCGGTTCTACTGCATTTTTCTAGACTCCACCTCGCAGTAGGTAAAAGACTCAGAGGAGTTAGACGAACAGTATTTGAGACATATTTTGTTTCAATTTCAAAAAGGACTCGCAACAATGCGAATAGGGTAGGGCATACCCGAATTAACGCTTGGGGAGAATCCCACCTCTGGACTAAGCACTGCAAGGTACTTAGTTTAAGTGGTTTCGTTGAGCCAAGAATCCCCTAGCTTTAGTAAACCCAGCGTAGCGAGGTTTGCGTAGCTATGGGGAGTGTCAAAGAATGGCGAAGTTGAAAGCTCCCGCACTTCAGTCGCTACGTTTAAATTTATTTTGACACTCCCCGCGATAAATCGACGGGGATTCTTGGTTTATCTCCCCAAGCGTTAGAGAATTGTTTCTCTGGTTTCTGTGTGTCCCACAGAAAAAAATACTTCAAATTATATCACATTTTGCGGGAAAATACAAAGATGCATTTTCCCGCAACTTAGGAGCCGTCTTGACCGGAGTAAATTAGGCAGCTTTACTTGAGATGATTTTGTGCAAAACGCTGGTAATCTAAATTAAAAAAGTCTGGCATAATTAATAACTCCTGGCTCAAAGAAAATGCAAGATCCAATGGATGACATCGCTACACAAGCTCGCCAGGGTAGTGTGGCAGCGATTATTCAAACTCTGAATGAAAAGCTGGCAAATCAGGGTGTTAGAACGAGAGCCGTTTTTGCCGATGGTATCCTGCAAATTTTGTGTGAAGCGGCTCTTCCTGAACAACTTGAGAAATCTCAACTGATACCGCAAGTCCGAAAGATTCTCGAAAGCATAGCACCGCGCAACATTCGGCGCGTCAGAATCAATAGTCGCATCGTAAGAGAGCAACAATTGCTTTGGTTGGAAGAAATTAACCGCGACCCAGAAAATCAACTGCTGTGGTCTGAAGAAATCATTCTTGCTAAGCCGAATATCTTCAAACGCATAGCAGAGAGCTTCAACCAGCAAAAAACCTCATATACCAAGAAAAAGACTGCTTTCCCTCAAGTTTCCTCTCGTAGCCAGCTTCGAGAAAAAAGCAAATTCAAGTGGGGGATTATTAGCGGTGTTAGCTTGAGCTTACTGTTGATGTTACTTGGCTGGTTTTTATACACACTGAACAGCGGACCCAATTCAGAACAGAATAAAGCGAATGTAGCGAAACCGACCTTATCCAGTGCAACCGATTCCTTTGTACAAGCAGTGCGTCTAGCGGAACAGGCCTCTACTGCTGGTAAAAACGTTCAAACTCCAGCCCAATGGTTAGATGTGGCGTCAAAGTGGGAGCGTGCTGCTGATTTAATGGCTGCGGTAGAGCCCAACGATCAGCGTTACAAGACTGCTCAAAACCGTATAGTGGTTTATCGTAAAAATAGTGAGGTAGCTCAAAAGCAAGCACAACAGAAGCGACCATAGTCAAATTCCACAATTGGCAACAGCTTCAAACCCCTAGTTCAAAGACCTAGGATATTTGTCGTTCTCCATGAGTAATTTTCTCTTCCTGTTCTAATCTTGAAATAGGAAGCAAACAAAACATTTGTCGTGGACAATTGTTGATAAGTTTGGTGGAGCAGCATAAGGGGACTCTCATGCAGTATCCGGATCAGTCCGCTAGAATTAAGCAACAAATTACCGAAGTCATCCTAACAAGCCTAGATCCGCAAATATTACTAGCGAGAACGGCAAAGATTTTAGGAGAAAGTTTTCAGGTGGATTTCTGCTTCATTGTGGCAGGAATTAACCCCGGTGCGAGGACTGCGCTTGCTTTATGGTGTGCTGATGACTACCCAGCCTTACCCCTGACGCACCAAGTGCAACTGTTAGAATACCTGACTCACACAGCTAATTTGGCAAATTTAGAGCCATTGGCGATTCAAGACCTTGAAGCTTCTGATAGTAGCCAAAACCTTGGTTTGCCTTTCCAAATGTTACCCGCTAGGGCGGTTCTCAGAATCAACACTCGCTTCCAGTCTTCAGCTAATGGAGTAATTGTTTTAGGGCGATCGCATCCTCATCAATGGACGATCATGGAGACAGAACAGTTGAGCTTGGTTTCAGAATTAATAGCGATCGCCATTTCTCAAGTCCAGCTAACTCTCCAGGTGCTTGCTACTGCAAGACACCAGACTTTGATCCACCAATTGAGTCTGATGTCAAGTAGCACTAACAATCTCGATGAAATTCTCACCTCGGCGATCGCTTCTACCGCACAAGCGCTGATGGTCGATCACGCACTGCTTTTATTGTTAAAATACGCCGATCCCCTGTTTAAAAGCCGACCTGCAAAGCACCTACCGAAAACCACAGTTAAAGTTGCTTATGAGTGGTTAGAGTCAACACATAATCCATCAAAAGAGGCGTCAGGAGGAGCCGGTACGCTGTTAAACCAGTCTTTTTTGCTTTCCGAGTCTCTCTTGTGTCAACAAGCTTGGTTAATCGCCCCTGAGCCGACAATTATTGCTAAGGGACAAGACGGGCCTCAGCTTGAGGTTACAAGTAAGCAAAGCACAATTTTTGACCAGGAAATGACGCCGACCGTCGTAATTTTTCCCGTGGTTGGGTGTCACAACAATGCATCTGGTACAGCCACCGTTTTGGGGTTCCTAGTGTTACAACATAGTCAGACTCGCCCCTGGCAACCTGATGAATTAGAGGTGATGAAGTGGGTGAGCGATCGCATCAGCGCGGCGATTATTGAAAATCAAAGTTTGCGACAAGTGCAATCTCTCGTTGAAGAACGCACTGCTCAGTTACAGCAAAGTTTACAAGTTCAGGCAAAGTTATACAATAAAACGCGCCAGCAGATTAACCAATTGCAGGAATTAAATCAACTTAAGGATGAATTCCTGAGCACTATGAGTCATGAATTGCGGACACCTTTAACTAATATGAGTTTGGCAATTCGGATGTTGCGTCAACCTAATCTTCCTTCAGAGAAGCATGACAGATATCTTTCCATCCTTGAACAAGAATGGAATCGAGAAAACGAACTGATCCAAAACTTACTGGATTTGCAGCGACTGGAAGCAGATCAATCGCAACTCCAACTGCAAAATATCGACTTGATATCGCTGATCAAAGAGTTTGCTCAGTCTTTTCAGTATAAGTGGACAGACAAAAAGTTAAGTATAAGGGTAGATTGTCCGCTGCAATCCCTGATGTTCAAAACCGAACCTGATAGTTTTAATCGCATTTTACAAGAACTTTTGACTAATGCTGGCAAGTACTCTTATCCAGAAACTACGGTTTGTTTAGAGGTTACTAAGCAAGTCCAGGAATCAGTCAATCAAATTGTTATTACTGTCAGCAATACTGGTTCTGGGATATCTTCAGGTGACCTAAAACATATTTTTGAGAAGTTCCATCGCGGTCAAGGGGTTACCAAAAAAGCTGTTAAAGGTACGGGACTGGGACTGGCTTTAGTAAAGTGCTTAGTACAGCATCTCAATGGCACGATTGATGTCAAAAGCTGCCCATCTGAAGATTCTCAAACTTATCTTACCTCTTTTACTCTTACTTTCCCTCAGTTGATGAGATAATTCTCAGACACCACCTCTTGCTATTTTTTGAGTTATATCGAATCCTTTACCATTGGAATGCTATTTTTTTAACGCAGAGAACACAGAGGTTCACTCACCTCCCTATAATCCCTCCTGAAAGGAGGGATAACGATGTTGTCTCCCCACCTCCCTATAATCCCTCCTTTTAGGAGGGATAACAATGTTGTCTCCCCTTTCAGGGGAGACTATAGAGGGGTGGGAGACTATAGAGGGGTACGCAGAGTTTTTGGAGCAATATCTATCTACAGGCTGGAGGTATTATGCTTGAATAAGTCGTCATTTTTTCAGCAGGATATCACGGCTATAGTCTTGTTGTCACTTTATTAGCTTTTTAAGCTTCCAGATTAAATAAGTCTCGTGTTACTGAGGAAAAAGCACCAGACTCGTCATATTTGACACTCACTTGTTGCAGTTCGGAGGGTGTCACCAACCAATTGCCTACTATTGTAAACGGAGTACCAACACTCACTTGCATCGGACAACTCAAAGAAATTCCATCAGGATAAAAGAAGGTTGTGTTACCTTCGATAGGCCAATGTAGTTGAGATGGTACAGCAGGAGAAATTTTTAAATCCGGTGTCATAGTGACTGAGGTTCCTTGCCAATTTCCGCTAAGATTTCGCTCAGTCGTAAGATTAATTTCACTTGACCAATAATTACTGGGAAAGTTAGTAGAATCTTCACGAATACTAGCCGTTCTCTTCAAAATACCGCTTTCTTCATAAACTAGAGCAACACTATTTCTTAAGTCCTGGTACTTGAAAAATAATTCAACTACAAAATATGAGCTAGTTTCTAACTTGGTTGTCGTCCATGTAGCAGCACCACACTCAAAGAAAAATCCCCTCATTAATGGGCTTTGTGGGTGAAAGAGTCCATCTGGTAAGCTATTCGACTGCTGATTATATTGCCAACTAAATTCGTCAGTTTTAGCGTCAGTGTACATATAGCGATTATTTTGAGCAATTTCTGTCTGTTCTGGATTACTCTGAAATCTTCTAAGACTTTTAAATGATTCAATGACCTCTCCTTGGGGGGAATATCTTGTCCAAATACCGTGCCAATCTCTTAGATGGTTAGCACATAAGTTGTTCCAGTTTTCGTCTGGAAGATTATTAAAATTACTCAACATTGAATTAAATAAATTAGGCTCTTGATTAGTCCATTGCGCTTGCTTGTTACTATAATATCTTTAAACCCGAAAGAAGCGATACGCTTGAGCATATTCTTGTAAATCTACAATGTGGAGCTTTTTGTAAATAAGGAGATACGTATCATGAATCCAGAACTACAAAATTGGGACAACTTCTGTAAATATCATGCAAGCGATGACTGGTATGGAACTTGGAAGAAGTATTCCCCACAGGGAAAAGTAACTGATTCTTTTCGATGTATCAGAAGTCTGAAAGCTAACGAAGATGGCAGTGAGATTCATCATCAGAATCACTATACTTATGGTGATGGCAAAACTGAGACTAAAAATTTTGGTATTTACAAGAAACCAGCGACGAGATCCTTATTTTTGGACAATAGCTTTTCCTGGGGTTCCTTAACTGTAACAGCAGGAGAAATGTTTGGTTTCGAGACAGGTTTCAGATACGAAGATAGGCGTGCAAGCGTTGCTGTCATTTATGATGCTAATGGTGGATTGCAACACATGACAGTCATTCCAGAACACCTAGGAAGTTTCAGCGAGGAAACTTCTTCTACTCCAGCAATGCAACTTGGTGAAACTTGGCAAGGAACTATCAAAACCATGACACTTGATTGGATAGTTTCACCTCCAGTAACAACTACCTTGAAGAGATTAGAAGAGTTAGCTACAGATTACCTGTCCTTCAACTTTGGAGAAGGTATTTCTATTAGTTTGCCTCCACAAGTTGAGAGTGGAAAAGAGTTTTTGATCGCGGTGGATTGGTTGGTGAACCCAAACAGGTTACAACGTGGTGTACGTAACTATACGACATCTGGGTTTACAAGTTTTACACTGGAAATTGGGAATAGGGAATAGGGAGATGACTTCAAAAAGTCAAGAAATCATTACGAAATAAGACTTTTAGCTGAGCCCAAATAAATTATAAAGCTACACTGAAATCATGAGTCAGGGAAAATACTTATGGTTACAGCGGTTCAGGAACAGTCCTCCCCGTTCTCCAAAGAGCAATCTTTCGTCCTCTGGTTTGAAGAAGTAGGAATAGCCGATATTGGGTTGGTAGGTGGTAAGAACGCCTCCCTCGGCGAAATGATTCAACAACTGACAGCAAAGAAAGTCAATGTTCCCGCAGGATTTGCAACTACAGCCTATGCATATCGTTACTTTATCAAAGCGGCTGATTTAGAAGACAAATTACGGGAATTATTTACAGACTTGGATGTTGATGATGTCAGTAACCTGCAACAAAAAGGTCAACAAGCACGGTCATTAATCCTCAGTACACCTTTTCCTCAAGAACTCCAAGAAGCGATTACCAAGGCTTATGATGCTTTGTGCGCTCGCTATGGACAAGAAACAGCAGTCGCGGTTCGTTCCTCTGCTACTGCTGAAGATTTACCTGATGCTAGCTTTGCTGGTCAGCAAGAAACCTATTTGAACGTTCAAGGTATCAAAAGGGTTTTGGAATATTGTCACCGCTGCTACGCTTCCTTATTTACTGACCGCGCTATTTCCTATCGCCAAAATAATAACTTCGACAATTTAGAGGTGGCTCTTGCTGTTGGTATTCAGAAAATGGTACGTTCCGATTTAGCCTCTTCTGGCGTCATGTTTTCCATTGATACTGAAAGCGGCTTCAAGAATGCTGCACTAATTACAGCAGCATACGGATTGGGAGAAAATGTTGTCCAAGGTGCTGTTAATCCGGATGAGTACTTGGTTTTTAAACCAACTTTAAAAGATGGGTTTCGCCCAATTTTAGAGAAAAGGTTGGGAAACAAGCGCATCAAAATGGTCTACGATGTCGGTAGTTCCAGATTGACAAAAAATGTCTGGGTACCTGATTCTGAGCAAGAAAAGTTCTGCATCAACGATGACGAGATTCTACAACTTGCTCTTTGGGCTGTGCTGATTGAAGACCACTATTCCAGTGTACGGGGAATCTACACCCCAATGGATATTGAGTGGGCAAAAGATGGTCTGACTGGTGAACTTTTCGTCGTTCAAGCGCGTCCGGAAACAGTACAATCTCAAAAGTCTACTAACGTACTCAAGACTTATCAACTGCGAGAACATAGCGAAATTTTAGTTACTGGTCGTAGTGTTGGTGCGGCGATCGGTCAAGGGAATGCTCATGTAATTTCTGATGCTAGCAAAATTAATCTGTTCCAACCTGGTGAAGTTTTGGTCACCAATAAGACTGACCCGGATTGGGAACCGATTATGAAAAAAGCCAGCGCAATTGTTACTAACCAAGGTGGACGTACCTGCCATGCTGCAATTATTGCACGGGAAATGGGTATTCCGGCAATTGTTGGCTGTGGTGACGCTACGGATGTTTTGAAAACTGGTCAAGAGGTGACAATTTGTTGCGCGGAAGGGGAGGAAGGAAAGGTTTATAACGGTATTTTACCTTTCGAGATTCGGGAGACAACTTTAGCAGATTTACCCCGCACTCGTACCCAAATCTTGATGAATGTTGGTAACCCAGAACAAGCGTTTGGTTTGGCGAGTATTCCTTGTGATGGTGTAGGTTTGGCAAGGTTGGAATTTATTATTACTAATCACATCAAAGCGCATCCGATGGCTTTGCTTCACTATGACCAACTAGAGGATGAATTGGTTAAAGCTCAAATTGCTGAACTAACCAAATTATACGACAATAAACCTCAGTTTTTTGTAGATAAACTTGCTCGCGGTGTCGGGATGATTGCTGCTGCGTTCTATCCCAAGCCAGTGATTGTCAGGATGTCTGATTTTAAGAGTAACGAATATGCCAATCTTTTGGGGGGTAAGCAGTTTGAACCGAAGGAAGAAAACCCGATGCTTGGTTGGCGCGGTGCGTCTCGTTATTATGATGAGAAATATCGTGATGCTTTCGCGCTGGAATGTCACGCACTGAAGCGGGTACGCGAGGAGATGGGTTTAACTAATGTTATCCCAATGATTCCTTTCTGTCGCACGCCAAAAGAGGGTCGTCAGGTGTTAGCTGAAATGGCGAAGCATGGTTTAGAGCGAGGTGTGAATAATTTAGAAGTATATGTGATGTGTGAGTTGCCGAGTAATGTTATCTTGGCTGATGAATTTGCGGATGTGTTTGACGGTTTTTCGATTGGTTCTAATGACCTGACTCAGTTAACTCTTGGTTTAGACCGCGATTCGGCTTTGGTTGCTCATATTTTTGATGAGCGCAATAAAAGTGTGAAGCGGATGATAAGGACAGCGATCGCAGATGTGAAGGAGAAAGGACGTAAAATTGGTATTTGTGGTCAAGCTCCCAGTGACTATCCTGAGTTTGCTAAGTTCTTGGTAGAAGAGGGAATTGATTCCATTAGTCTCAATCCTGATTCTGTCTTGAAGACGCTGTTGATGGTTGCAGAAGTTGAGGGGTTATAAGTAAGTAAGGTCAACCGAAAAAACCTAACCCCCCTACCCCCTTCCCTAGTAGGGAAGGGGGAGCATGATTCCCCTCTCCTTGTAGGAGAGGGGTTAGGGGAGAGGTTGACTTACTTATCAACAGGGTTTCTCAATACCTGAAAAACCAGATTTTTCACTTTCTAAGCATTGAAGTAAGCTTGAAGTTGTTCAGAACCACCAATCAGTTTTCCATCAATAAAAACTTGGGGAACTGTAGTCGCTCCTGTGACAGCTCGTAAAGAGCGAGTAGTAACATCTTGACCTAAGACAATTTCCTCATATTCTATACCCTTTTCTTTGAGAAGTGCTTTAGCACGGGCACAGAAAGGACAACCTACTTTAGCGAAAAGTGAGACCAATTTTGGCTTCACAGCTTCAGGATTGATATACTTGAGCATCGTCTCAGCATCCGATACTTCAAAGGGGTCACCGGGAATATTTGGTTCGATGAACATTTTTTCAACGAAGCCATCTTTAACTAACATTGAATAGCGCCAAGAACGCTTACCAAAGCCTAAATCATCTTTGCTAACAAGCATTCCCATTCCTTCAGTAAATTCACCGTTACCATCGGGAATTAGTCTGACATTTTCTGACTTTTGAGTTTTTTTCCACTCGTTCATTACAAAAGTGTCGTTGACCGACATACAGATAATGTCATCAACACCATTTTGTTTGAAGACTCCAGCTAATTCGTTGTAACCAGGTAAGTGAGTGGATGAACAAGTAGGAGTAAAAGCACCAGGTAGAGAAAAGACGACCACCGTCTTACCCCCAAACAGTTCATCCGTGGTGAGATCAACCCACTTATTATCACTGTAGATTTTGAAGGTAACGTTAGGGACTCTTTTTCCTTCTGCGCTGTCGCGCTTCGCTTCGCTCTGGGGATTGGCTAGCATCAATTTGGCTCCTTTAACTTTTTTTTACTCAAACTGGTAATGAGTTCACTTTTTAGTGTATTTGTAATGAGTATGAGTTGGCAAGGTATTGACAAAACATTTTATTTATGATATGTAGACAATGTAGGACAGGCATCCTGCCTGTCAAAATTAGACAAAATAAATGTACAGCAACTTAGTTATCGGAAACACCCTCGACGCTACCGGGTTACACTAAGCGATCGCCTGTATTCAGATCAAACCAGTGAATCGCTTGCGGAGGTATTGCGAGAGTAACGTTTTCTCTTTCCCACCTCAGATTAGCAGGTAAAAGAGCGCGTAGAGTAACCGAGTTCCAAGCTTTAACCTGAACGCTAATTAAGTTGTACATCCCCAGATTTTGCACTAAGAAAATTTGACCTTGAATCGTCTGTTTATCCTCCGGTTTAGCGAGGGAAATATCTTCAGGACGGATACCAAATGTAATTTGTAGCGGTAAATAACCTAGGGAAGGCAAGGGAATTTTATAATCACCCAAAATGGCATAGTTTCCCTGACAATTGAGAGTCAGTAAATTCATCTGAGGGCTGCCAACAAAACTAGCAACAAACCGATTAGCTGGCTGGGTGTAAATGCGCTGTGGTGTATCCAATTGTTGCATAATACCGTCATATAATACTGCAACTTTAGTAGAGAGAGTCATGGCTTCCGTTTGGTCATGAGTGACATAAACCACGGGTGCTTGCTGCTTCTCAAATAGTTGCTTCAAATCCTCCCTGACTTGTTCTCGTAACAGCGCATCAAGATTACTTAAAGGTTCATCCAACAAGAAAACATCTGGTTGACGAACCAGAGCACGTCCCAAAGCAACTCTCTGACGTTGACCACCTGACATCTGACCAGGTTTACGGTCTACCAAATGTTCTAATCCTAGTTTACGGACTACTTCTTCAACGCGCTGTCGAATTTCAACCGAAGGTATTTTGCGTAGTTTCAAACTTGCGGCAATATTTTCATATGCTGTCATGTGGGGATAGAGAGCGTAGCTTTGGAATACCATAGCAATATTGCGCTCGCCTGGTGCAACATTACTCAGATCACGCCCATTAATTATTACTTTGCCAGAGGTAGGTTGTTCTAGTCCAGCAATCAAGCGTAGCAGTGTAGATTTGCCGCATCCAGAGGGACCGAGTAGGGTAAGAAATTCTCCTTCATCGACATTTAGGCTAATGTCTTTTACGGGAATTATTGTTGGGCTGTAGGTTTTATTGATATTATGTAATTCTAGTTTAGGCATTTTTGATTTGTGATTTTTGAGGGGGGAATCTAAAATTACTTTACCCCTTAACAGCACCTGCTGCTAAACCTTGGACAATCTTATTTTGGAAGAACAAGACGAGAAAAACTAACGGTAATGTTCCCAAAACCGTAGCTGCTGCAATTGGGCCATAGGGAATTTCAAATACTGATGTACCACCTAATTGTGCAGTAGCAACGGGAATTGTTTTCATGGATTCGCGGGTAATGAAGGTGAGGGCAAAGATAAACTCATTCCAAGCAAAAATGAAGTTAAGCACTCCCGTAGTTACTAATGCTGGAATTGTTATTGGTAGCAAAATTTGAGTAAGCATTTGCCAGGTGTTGTAACCATCCACCTTAGCCGCATCTTCTAAGTCTCGCGGTACTTGTAGAAAGAAACTCCGCATCACAGAAATTGTCAAAGGTAAATTGATGGCTGTATAAGGAATAATCAGCGCTAAATAGTTATTTCCCAGTTTCAGAACTTGGATAATTTCTAATAAGCCCAGGAAGAACAGTATAAAGGGAAATAAGGTGATAATTACAATGCCTGCAAGGAGAATTTTTTCACCGAAAAGACGTAACCTTGCCAAAGCATAAGCTGCTGGTGTCCCTATTCCTAAACATAGAACTGTGGAGACAACTGAGACGAAGGTACTATTAAAGATGTATTGGGCAAAAGGCCGACGAACAAATAAATCAATGTAGTGCTTGAAGGTGTACTGACTGGGAAAATAGATATTGGGAACGGCGGAGATATCCTCACTCACCTTAATTGAAGTGAGTAATTGCCAGAGGATTGGTGCTAGACAAAAGATTAACAGGAAAAAGATTCCTACAGGGAGGATAACTTTATTGAGGACTTTGATTCGTCCACTTGCTGGAATTGGGTTAGTTTCAACTTGGGGAATTGCCGTCATAATTTGTAATTTGTAATTTGTTATTTGTCAGTGGTTATGTCATCCTCTAGTCTTAGACTTCTGAAACTTTGGTTCGATATTTACTGAGAAAGAAACTACCAATCAAGACAATTGCTACTAAGAAAAGAAAAGTCACCACAACCAGGGCCGCACCATAACCGAAATCTAAATAGCGCATGACTGTGGAATAAATATAGAGGGATACGACTTCAGTAGTACCACCTGGACCACCTCCCGTCATTACCTGAATTAAATCGAAGACTCCGAAAGCGCCTGCAAAGCGAAATAGTAATACAATTACGATTTGTGGCATCAATAATGGCAGTGTAATTTTGGTGAAACTTTGCCAAGGTGTCGCCCCATCAATCGCGTAAGCTTCGTATAGTTCTGTAGGGATTGATTGTAAGCCAGCTAACAGCAAAATACTGATAAAGGGTGTGGTTTTCCAAACATCAGCAGCGATTACTGCCATCATGGCTGTGATCGGATTTCCTAGCCAGTTGACTCCAGTTTGAATGATACCCAAACGTATCAATATGTCGTTCCAAACACCAAACTGATCGTTAAAAATCCATGTCCATGCTAAACCAATTAAAGCAGTTGGTAAAGCCCAGGGAAGTAAGGCCACTGTCCGCACCAAGCTACGTCCTTTATATGCTTGATGTAAAATTAAGGCGATCGCCATTCCTAAGACAAGTTCTAGGAGAACGGATGTTGAAGTAAAAATGATTGTGTTCCACAGAGTTTGCCAGAAGCGACTATCCCCCATCATTCTCCCATAATTATCCAAACCGGAGAAGATAGGCTTGAGTTTCGTACCCAAATTTTTGGTAAATAAACTCAACCAAAAGGAGCGCAAAATTGGATAAACAAAGATTACCGAAAGTATCAAAAATGCAGGCGTTACCATCAGCCAGCCTGTTCTTTGTTCTTGTGCTTGAATTGAATCTAATTTCATTTGTTGTTTGTCATTTGTTGTTTGTTAATTGGTAGGGGCGGGTTTTGTAAACCCGTCCGTACGGTAGGGGCGTAGCATTTGCGCCCAAATATTTGCGTATAACCACAATTTAAAAACGCAAATGCTACGCCCTTCTTGTCAGTTGTCAGTTGTCAGTTGTCCTTTGTTTTTAGCTAATGATCCATTACCCATTACCCATTACCAATTACCCATTACCAACTCAACTTTTTTGTGTCCCTGAAAGCAAAGTGCGCGTTTCATTAGCAGCAGCTTTCATCGCCTTTTCCGGACTGAGTTGAGGATTGGTTAGCGCAGCATTGAGGTAGCGCTGCAAAAGATCAGAAGCTTGGGCATATTGGGCAATAGAGGGCCTTAAAACTGCACTGTTTGCTACCTTTTCCAAATTCGCGTAGTGAGGATATTTAGCAATAACTTGGGGGTCAGAAAATAACTCCCTGCGACTAGAAAGATTCCCTGTTTCCAGAGTGAAACTACGCTGTACATCCAAACTGGTAAAGTACTGAATTGCCTTCAAAGCTTCTTCAGGATGTTTGGATGACGTAGAAATTCCTAAACCCCAGCCACCTAAGCAAGCACCGCCTGTTTTTCCAGGGAGATGTACCATCGGTTTAATGCCAACTTTGCCCTTAATTTTTGAAGTATCTTCATTTGCAGAAGACCAAACATAAGGCCAATTCCGCAAGAAAGCAACTTCGCCACTAACAAACAAACGCCTAGTATCTTCTTCCCGGTAAGTCGTGACTCCAGGAGGAGAAATTTTTTGCTCAATTACACTTTTTAGAAACTCAATAGCTTGAATTGCTTCTGGTTGATCAAGTCCGACTTCGTTCGTTTCAGGGTTAATCCAGAAACCACCAAAACCTTGCAGGATTTCCACAAACATTGCTGGTAAACCTTCGTATTGCGCACCTTGCCAAACATAGCCCCACTTAGCAGCTTTTTTTTGCTGCAATTCTTGAGAGATTCTTAGCAATTGATCAAAGGTTTCTGGAGGTTTTGCTCCCACTTTTTTTAGTAAATCTTTGCGGTAGTACAGCATCCCAGCATCGGAACGCAGCGGTATGCGATACAGTTTTTTTTCGTAGCGTCCAGCTTCTACATCTTTATCAAGAAATACTTTTAAATCTTTCTGAGAAAATCGGTCTGTGAGGTCGAGAAGCCATCCTGCTGCGGCAAATTTTGATGTCCAAATTACATCCATGTAAACCAAATCATAAGGCGACTCACCCAAGATAAAAGCCGAAGTGTAGAGATTTTCGGTTAAATCTGTTGCGTTCGGCCCCTCGATAATTTGCAGACGAATTCCAGGATTTAGCCTCTCAAAATCTTTAATTATCAACTTATTCCAAATTGGCACTTCACCAGCATTCATCAACAGGGTAATTGTCACGGGTTCTTGTGTCAGTGCTGGTGGTGTCCAGAACTGAAAAATAAAAATAAAAACGATAAGGATTCCCAAAAGCCAAGGGAATCCGACGCTTCTCACCAGTCTTTTCATGGCGTCATGTTTTCAGTAAGCGTGGTTTTGATTGTTAAAATTTCAACACTATGCCAAAGCTAATCCCTTGGCTATTACACCATAACACCCTGCTTGAGATGACACCTTCGGGACTTAAAGTAACTCCCTCAGATGCTTTGTGACTGACTCAATACCTAAATCACTTACTTTCTTGGTCAGCACGGTAGAATTTTTTATGCGAATCAAATCTAGCAGATTATTTTGCTAATGTCATTTTTATTCATCTGGTGGCTAAATAAATTCACTATTACTCAATAGAGATGGTATTTCAGCAAACAATCACTTATGCTAAATGCCAATTAAACTGGTGTGTGGTAAATCAAGGGGAGAGAACTGATGAAAGTAGCAGTCTTCAGCACAAAATCTTATGACAAAAAGTTTCTAGAAGCTGCTAATGCTGACTACGGACACAAGTTGGTATTTTTTGAGCCGCGTCTGACTTGTGATACGGCTATCTTAGCATCAGGTATGCCAGCAATCTGTGCTTTTGTCAATGACCAATTGGATGAAAAAACATTGCAGGTTCTTGCTACGCAGGAAACTCGCCTAATTGCCTTACGTGCTGCTGGTTATAACAATGTAGATTTGAAAACTGCAACTGAACTGGGGATGACAATTGTGCGCGTCCCTGCTTATTCACCCTATGCGGTTGCTGAACATACAATTGGATTAATTCTCACTCTCAACCGCAAGATTCATCGTGCCTACAATCGAGTGCGAGAAGGCAATTTTTCCCTTGATGGAATGTTAGGATTTGACTTGAATGGCCAAACTGTTGGCATTGTCGGTACTGGGAAAATTGGCGTAATTGTGGCACAAATTCTCAAAGGATTTGGTTGTCAATTACTCACTTACGACCTGTATCCCAATCCGGAGTGTGAAGCACTGGGTGCTAAATATGTGGAACTTCCAGAACTTTTTCAAAACTCTGATATTATCACCCTACACTGTCCCCTAACACCAGAAACCAATCACTTGATCAATGCTCAAACTTTAGGACAAATGAAGCAAGGCGTAATGCTAATTAATACTAGCAGAGGTGCATTGATTGACACTCAAGCGGTAATTGGTGCTCTTAAATCCCGCAAAATTGGCTATCTCGGTTTAGATGTCTATGAGCTAGAATCTAATTTATTTTTTGAGGATTTGTCGGAAGATGTTATTCAAGACGATGTTTTCCAACGCCTGCTAACTTTTCCTAACGTTCTGATTACTGGTCATCAAGCTTTCTTTACTGCAAATGCCCTCAAGAATATCGCAGAGACAACATTATTAAACATTACTGACTTTGAGCAGGGTAATTCTTGCCCTAATCAAGTCAGCGCCTGAAGATAAGGTGACAGCCATTATTTTTTGCCTGACCTAAGTAATTATACAGAGTTTTTCCTCAACAACTCTGGTGAATACAGAGCTTGTTCACAACTTCTTCACATTTATTATCCAAAATGAAAGGAACTGGGTTCTGCAAAACTTGTGCGACTGCCCGGTATACTCACTTTGTGTATTGGTTCTTGACTAAAGCTTAATGCCCTAATTGATCTTTCAGGAGACGATCTAAGTAATTCTTCTAGGTGCGGACACACAATACTGCGGAAGAAAGCACTCTTTTGCGAATGCGTAACACTAGCGTATACGTGTAATACGTTACAAAAACAGTTTTTTTTTACAAAAATTAAATTCTTTGGCGATCGCAAAAAGTCTGCTAATATCGCAAAGTGATCATCAGGGAATTTACTAACAAGGTTCAACCTCCATCTACTGACCTAAGAGAATATACCGAAAAAGTTGGTTAGGGAATATACCAACTAGCTTTTTCATGAACCTCTAGAGACCAAGATAGTTTCTTGCCCAATATCTCTGATGAAATTTTCAACACAGCAGTTGAGCGGTTACAAGCTTCTCCTAACTGTTATATTGACCTCTGTATTCGTTCCTGGGACTTCACTAAGTACCGCCAAGGAAATCAAAAATCAAGCTTCGGCCTCAGGCGATAATGTCCCAATCGTTACTTCCAACCAGGCTTCCCTAACGGCTGGTCAAGCAATTCTCCAACTAATCAAAACAGCAGACCGCGCAGCGGCTGAACCGGGCGATACTGTCGTTTACCGGCTCTCACTAAAAAACACTGGTGACGCGATCGCCAACAATATCAAGATAACAGACACACTACCGTTGGGTGTGCGATTGTTGCCGCAGTCGGTGAAGGGTTCAATCACAACTGGTGGTGCTACTACCCCTGTGACTTTGCCCGCGCCTGTGGTTTCTAACCGAACGGTGACTATTACCTATCCTAGCTTGGAACCGCAACAGACACTGAACCTAGTTTATGCTGCAACGGTGACTCCAGATGCGATTCGAGGTGATGGTAGAAATGTGGCCCAAGAGACTCGGAGTAATCTTGCTAGCTATCGTTTGCGGATTCGTCAGGGAATCGCGTCTGAGTGCGGTACGTTACTTGGACGAGTATTTGTTGATAAAAACTTTGACGGTGAACAACAGCCAGGAGAACCTGGAGTTCCGAATGCTGTGATCTTCATGGATGACGGTAATCGCATTACCACTGATGCTAATGGAATGTTCTCGGTTGCTAATGTTATTTCTGGCAATCGTACCGCTGCAATAGATCTTAGTTCGCTTCCGGGATACACTTTGGCTCCCAATATCAAATTTATTGAAAGCAATAGTCAATCTCGCCTAGTACGTCTCCAACCGGGAGGAATGGGTCGGATTAATTTTGCGGTTACACCTACCCACGGGAGTAGTGATGAAAAGCGTTAATTGGTCATTAGTTGGTAGTTGTTTGCTGTTAGTTATTGGAAGGCAATGTAGAGGCACAAATAATTTGTCTCCCGATTTTTCTATACAACAAACAAGCAAAAACAAGGGATGGTTTCCCTCTCTAACTCTCGGTTTGTTGACCACTTTGTTGGGGTTGACTGGAACAATAAAAGCGGTTAGCGCAGCGGACGCCAACGTTACAACTGCTGAGGAATCGCCGCAATTGCCAAGCCCAGTTCAGTTACATGAAGTAGTAACGCAGACGCAATCGCCAAGCCCAGTTCAGGTAAATGAAGTAGTAGCGCAGAGTCAGCTTAACAAGGAAAATAAGGAAGACAAGGAAGACAAGGAA
The DNA here is from genome assembly GCA_042408245.1 of Potamolinea sp. Lineage (GTDB taxonomy): Bacteria > Cyanobacteriota > Cyanobacteriia > Cyanobacteriales > Coleofasciculaceae > Potamolinea. Next base: position 41,649 of record JAYFMV010000038.1, on the reverse strand, counting down.
GACAAGGAAAACAAGGAAAACAAGGAAAGTAAGGAAAGTAAGGAAAGTAAGGAACAACCAACAACCAATAACAAACAACCAACCACAAACAACCAACCACAAACAACCAACCAACTAAAGATAGAAATTACTGCAGTTGGCGACCCACGTATACCTGCTGATGGTCGTTCTACCCTTACTTTGCAAGGACGAATTATCAATGAACAAGGTGAACTAATTACCGAAGATGTAGTTGTAACCCTGACAGCAAGTGCTGGTAAATTTGTTGGTGCAGACGAAGACAAAGACCAAGCAGGATTTCAGGTTGTCGCAAGGGGAGGACAATTCACTGGACGCTTGCAAGCTGGACTGGAAGCGCAGAAAGTGCAAGTGCGTGCTGCTGTGGAAAAGGTAGGAAAGAGAGAGGGTAAAAAAGAGGGAGATAGTTCCCTAATTCCTAATCCTCAAGTTTCAATTACAGGCTTTCAATACAATGCAGAAACTTACACCCAGGTAGAATTTCTTACCAACCTCAGACCATCGATCGCTACTGGTACTGTCAACTTACGGATTGGTGCTGGTGGGGTTAACTTCTTAGGGAGGAGACGAGAATTTCTCAATCCTGATGAAATTAAGAAAGGTACCCAGGTTGATTTGACTGGCGCAGTTTTCGCCACCGGTAAAGTTGGAGAATGGTTATTTACTGGTGCTTATAACAGCGATCGCGCTCTCAATGAAACCTGTGATGGCGCGACTCGGTTGTTCCGGGGACCACAGTTTTGCGAGCAACAATACCCTGTATATGGTGATAGTTCCACCATTGATTACCTAACTCCCTCTACTGATAGCGTCTATGTGCGTTTGGAGAGGACTTCACCTGTACGGGGTGCGGAATCTGACTACGTGATGTGGGGAGACTACAACACCCAGGAATTTGCTCGTTCTTCCCAGTTGTTTACGGCTACAACACGCCAACTGCATGGCTTCAAGGGCAATTTCAACTTTGGGAATCTTCAGCTAACTGCGATGTACAGTAATAGCGTTGAAGGCTTCCAGCGAGACACTATTGCACCCAACGGTACCAGTGGCTATTATTTCCTCTCCAGACGCCAACTTGTCGCTGGAAGTGAAAATATTTTCGTTGAAACTGAAGAAAACAACCGTCCTGGAACAGTCATTTCCCGGCAACCCCTAGGTCGCAATAGCGATTATGAGATTGACTACGACCGAGGCACAATTATGTTCAGGCGTCCAATGCTTGCAACAGAATTTAACCCTTTTGCCACAGCGGAAGGCTCATTGTTAGTCAAGCGAATTGTAGTTACCTACCAATATGACAATGTAGGCGGCGACAGCAGACTCTATGGTGGAAGACTGCAATATAACCTATCCCAGGACTTCACTTATAAAAGTTGGCTTGGTGGGACATATTTGAGGGAAGACCAGGGAGCGCAGGACTTTGAGCTTTATGGCGCTGATTTCCGGTTTCCCCTTGGTGCAAAAGGTCAATTAATTGGAGAATATGCTCACTCCAGCAACCGTTCCCTTTTCCTAGGAAAAGTCACTGGTTCCGCTTACCGCTTTGAAGCTTCCGGTAACGTCACTCCCGGTATGTTCGCGCAAGCTTTCTATCGTTCGGTAGAGGAAAATTTTGCCAATAATGCTACCACCAGTTTTTCACCAGGACAAACCAGATACGGAGCATCCCTAGCTTTCAAAGTCAGTCCCACAACATTGCTACAAGCTGGGTACGACCACGAGGTAAACTTTGGCATCGCTGCTGCTGTCCGCACTGGCTTCTTTGACCTATTTAACCCAGGAATCGAAGCACCACCAGGGACGCGGGTTAGTAACTCCCTGACGACGATCCGTGCTGGTCTCGAACAGAAAATTGGAGACGCAACCCTTGGTGTAGATTACGTCAATCGTTCTCGCGAGGACAGGGTAAGCAGAGTTTTCAGTGGTGATGCAAGCCAGATTGTTTCCCGACTAGCTGTACCCTTGACTGAAGCTCTCACTTTCAGGGCACAGGACGAACGGAACCTCGGCAAAAGCGACCCACTTTACCCTAACCGTACCACTCTGGGTATGGATTGGGCGCTCTATCCTGGGGTAACCATGCGACTCGCTCACCAGTTCTTTAATGGGGGACTGTTGGGGAACAATTCGATTACGAGTCTAGATACGATCTTGGAACGCAAGATTGGCGAAAATACTTCGATCACCGGTCGTTACTCCTTGCTCAATGCATATAACACTGTCGTTGGTCAAGGTGCTGTGGGCTTAAATCATCGCTGGGTGATATCTCCCGGACTGAGGGTAAATTTAGGCTACGAACATACCTTCAGTAATGGCTCAATTCCCACTGCATCCGGGACGCGGTTTTACCAACCCTATGCTGTCGGTCAAAGCGCTGCTTCCCTGGCTCTTTTGGGTGGAGATGTTTATAGTGTCGGTGTTGAATACAGCGATAATCCCAACTTCCAAGCATCAGCTCGCGTTGAGCATCGTACAGGTTCTGGTAACGATAACACAGTGATCTCAGCCGCTGCTGCTGGTAAGATTTCACCAGCGCTGACAGCACTGTTTCGCTACGAACGAGCTAATTTTGCTAACCAGCTAATTCAAGGATTAGGAGACAGTTCTACTCTACGTCTCGGACTTGCTTATCGCGACCCGCAAAGTGATGTTTTGAATACCTTAGTGCGCTACGAATATCGGAAAAATCCGGCCGTGATTCCCGAAACAGTTCTGATTGGTAGTGGGACAGGTTCAACGGAACATTTGTTTGCTCTGGAAACTATTTATGCTCCTAGTTGGCGTTGGGAATTTTACGGTATGGGAGGTTTTCGCTACAGCACAACTGATGTCGCTAAAGACTTTAGCAATTCTTCCACAATTTACCTCTCCCAATTAAGAGCAACCTATCGACTTGGATATCGCACAGATTTGGCAGTTGAAGGACGTTGGATTGGTCAATCTTCACCCGGTTACAACGAGTTTGGCGCCGCAGTAGAAGGTGGCTATTACTTAACACCAGATTTGCGACTTGCTGTTGGTTATAGCTTTGGTAGTGTAGATGACCGAGACTTCAGTGGCTATCGATCAAAAGGTGGCCCATACTTCGGTTTGACGCTGAAAGTGAATGAACTTTTTGGAGGCTTTGGTAGACAAAGAGTTACACCAAAACAGGAAGAAGAAGTCAGCTTAGAAAACAAACTTGCCATCCCCAGCGCCCTTAATTCCACAAGCGAGTAAAACAAGCTTCCAGCTTGTCAACAAATATTCACTCGATCAAAGCATCGCTGTCTGAAAACTCAATGAATCACAAACCCAAAAAAGTTGTCATTTGTCATACAGCCCTACGGTCATCAAAACTGTCATTTGTCATCAGTATTTTGACCCTCTTGTGCGTAACTGCGAAGACAAACGCTCAACCAATAAATAGTCTGGAAGTAGTAGTTAACAGTAACCAGGATGGGGCAATACAACCGGACAATGCCTTAAGTTTGCGAGAGGCGATCGCCCTCGTCAACAATCAGTTGAGTGTAGAGAAATTGAGCTTAGCTGAAAAATCACAAGTTAAACTTCTGTCCCCCAATGCACCATCCCGAATTACCTTCAATTTGCCCACCGGACAAACCATCATTCGTCTCAAAGAAATTTTGCCACCTTTGACAAGTCCGGGATTAATAATTGATGGTACAACCCAACCCGGTTATGATGCCACCAAGTCAGCAACAGCAGAAATTGCTATTCCGATTCCTGTTGTAGAAATCACCCCAGAGAACGACCAAACAATTTTGCGAGGATTAACAATCGTTGCCGATCGCATTACAGTACGAGGCTTAAGTCTCTATGGTTTCGGTTACTCTCCCCAAGGTGCAACTTTACCAACTCCACCTGCTGATATCTTTATTGCCAAACAGGACAATCGGGATTGGCAAATTGACAAGGAAGAAGCACTTCCTGAGTCCAAATCTCAATTTTCATCCCCAAAAGATATCGTAATTGAGCAAAATTGGTTGGGTCTTCCACCAACTGAAAAAGTGCCAGTTACGTTATCTACTTTTGGGGTGTCGGTATTTGACTCACAGGGTACAACAATTCGCCGCAACCGCATTGCTAATCATCAAGCAAGTGGAATTATTACTTCGTATCAAGCGAAGAATCTGTTGGTGACAGAAAACATTATTGTTGGTAATGGGGTGGCTGGAATGCCTGATGCAATTCGCCTAGAAGGAGATATTCAAAACTCGCAGATTAATGGCAATTTAATTTGTGGTAATGATGGCAGCGGAGTGTATCTATTTAAACCTCAAGGTTCGGTACAAATCCGCGACAACCAAATCACTTTTAATGGTAGACGCTTGCGACGAGCTGCTGTTTATCTGATGGGAGATAATCACCAAGTTGTTAACAATCAAATTCGTTATCAATCGGGGCCTGGTGTTGTAGTTACTTCTTATCCCAAAAGTGACAGAAACATTATTGAAAAAAATCGCTTCGTTGGACTTGAAGGACTGAGTATTGACCTGAATACTCAACAGAATGTTGAACCAGTTCATTTTCAAGTAGGGGACGGGCCAAACCCAGTACGAAATTCTCCTAACCGACGCAAAGAAACAGCAAATTCTGCTATCAACTCTCCCCGGTTTAATTCAACTGGTGGGACACCTGTTTTTTTGCTTGAGGGAGATACCATCAAGCTTACAGGTGTTGCCGATTCGGGTTCAACTGTTGAAATATATCGAGTTAGTGAAAATACTAATCTTCCCTATGGTCCCTTAAGCGAGCCACTGACAAACGTTACCACAGACCCTAAAGGGCAATTTAGCGCCACTGTCGGTAATCTGAAACCAGGGGATAAAATCAGTGCGATCGCCACCATTCCTGAGTACGGGACTTCTGAACCATCGCTAAACGCCGAAGTCCGGGCGATCGGGGACAAAGGAAGAGTGACAGAAAATCCCAAACCCCAAACACCAACCCCCATTTGCACGACTCCACCAGCGCCACCACCACCCCCACAACCACCAGCACCACCAACACCACCACAACCACAACCATTGAGATTGAGGGTACCCAGAGTTATCCACTTTGCCCTTGACCAAGCAACTATTAGTCCTGCCAGTGCTGCAGGTACTTGACAAAATAGCCAGTGTACTCATCTCAAATTCCGTCCTAACAGTGGAATTACAAGGACACACAGACCCTCGTGCCAGCGACGCCTATAACCAAGAATTAGGGAACCGTCGGGCCTTAGCAGCAAGAAATTACTTGTTGAGACGGGGAGTTGCCCCAGAGCGCATGACTATTCGTTCTTTTGGTGAAATGCAGCGTCGAACAACAGGAAGCCAGCGTCTAGATTACGCACGCGATCGCCGTGTTGAATTTATCTTCAAGGACACCAGAGGTTTAGAAATCATCTTTGAGGAACAAGAAACAGACCTACAACTAGAGTCACGTCTCGTGCCAAAATCAGTCAGTAGTTATTAGTTGTTAGTTGTTTGTTATTGGTTATTAATTATTGCTTATTTGTCATTTTCCTAATTTCAAATAACCAACAACTGACGACTGTACGGGTGGTTTTAATTTTAGACAGGAAGGGCGAAGCATTTGCGTTGTTAACTTGTCGGTAATAGCTAAATATTTGGGCGCAAATGCGAGAGTTCCTACACAAGACAAATGACAACTGTACGGGTGGGTTTAGTGGATAATTTTTGACTACCAAGCAATAATTTCTGTACAAAACCTGCCCCTACCAACTAACAACTAACAACTGTAAGGGCGGGTTTAGTGGATAATTTTTGCTACTAATCAATAATTTCTGTACAAAACCCGCCCCTACCAACTAACAACTAACAACTAACAAAAAATGACAACAAAAGAAAAATGGAATTATCAGCCCCTAAAGGGGTCTAAAGGGTGGCTAACTGGCGGCGCATTTTTAATATTGGCAGCTAGTAGTTCACCAGTAGCCGCTCAGACAGTTCTGTTTAGCGAAACCTTTGCTAATCCAACAGTTAACAATCCAGCTTCCTTTACCAACGGTATTAGTGGAACCTCAGATCGACCATGCTTAACAGCAGCCACCCCGGTTGTTACTCAACCTCCAACTACAGCGGGAATTCCTCCCTGTCCTACCACTACTACTAACGCTAATACACTGCCAGATCCAGCCGGATCGGGAACATTGAGAATTTCTTCAGACGCTGGCAATCAGGCAGGTTTCGTGCTTTTCAACCAGACTATTCCTTCAGGAGAAGGACTCGTTATTAGCTTCGACTTCTTCACCTACAGTGGCGATGGAGCCGATGGTATTAGTTTCTTTCTGACTGATGCTAGTCGCGGTGTACCTACGACTGCTGGAGCTTTCGGCGGCTCCCTTGGCTATGCTGACCGCACAGGAATACCTGGAGTACAGGGGGGTTATGTAGGGATTGGATTTGATGAATATGGCAACTATTCTAACAGCAACGAAGGCCGTACTGGTGGTCCAGGATTTATCCAGGATGGGGTAGCAATTAGAGGCAGCCAAGCTAATAATTACAGCTACCTAACCGGAACTAACACTTTGACCCAGGGTATAGATAACACGGCTGCAACTAATCGAAATTCACCAGGAGTTAGAAGAACCGCTAGAATTACTCTGACTCCAGACAATTTCATCTCCGTTGACATTGATTTTAAGGATGGTCAAGGATTTGTAAATGTCATTCCTCCCTATGATTTGAGAACAGCACCAAATCAAGGTCCTATACCAGCTAACTTCTACTTTGGTTTTGCTGCTTCAACTGGAGGACTAAACAACGTTCATGAAATTCAGAATCTGGGGATTACAACGATCGCACCCAACCTGAATATTAGGAAAACTGGGCCGACAGGCTTCACTATCGGACAGCAATCAGCCTATACCTTGAACGTGCAGAACTCTGCCTCAGCAGGTCCAACTACTGGCCCAATTATTGTTACTGATACCCTACCTCCTGGCTTCAATTTTGTCTCAGGAACTGGAACAAATTGGACTTGTTCAGCAACTGGGCAACTTGTCACCTGTACTTACACTGGAGGGGCATTAAGATCAGGAATAGCAGCTCCTCCGATTACTATCAACGTAGTACCAACAGGTGCAGCCGGATCAAGCGCCAGGAACACAGCGATCGTAGCTACGCCAGGAGATGACCCTAAAAATCCGCCGGTACCTCCCGCAAAGAACCTCACGGGAGATAATACCAGCACGATTGAAACACCGATCGCACCTGCACCTCTTTTGAGCGCAGTCAAAGCCTCCCAACTCAATGACTTAAACGGAAACGATTTAGCCGATCCAGGAGAGGTCATTACCTACACAATTACTGTCAAAAATGATGGTAATGTTCAAACCACCAATACAGCCATAACGGATACTGTCCCAGCGAATACAACTTATGTGCCAAACAGTACGTTATTAAATGGCACAGCGCTTCCTGACGAAAGTGCGACTACTCCATTGGCTAACGGTGAACTGATTAACAGTCCAAGTCAACCAATTGTCAGAGGCAATGTTAAGCCAGGAGTACCAGAAACAGTTAGAGTCCAGTTTCAGGTGAGGCTTAATGAGCAACTACCGCCAGACATAACTCAGATCGAAAACCAAGCTTCTGTGGAGAGCGCTGAAACACCACGAATATTAACAAGCTCTCCAACTAATCCTGCTCCCGCTCCCGCTCCTACGATTATTCGTGTCAACAGAGACAGAGGTCAGCCGCGTCTGCGTCTCGTCAAGCGGATCACGCAAGTAAATACAACCACCTACAGTAGCTTTGTTAAAGACCCAAACAGCGCCGACGATACCCCAGGACTTTGGCCCGCAACTTTACAACCCGTAGGGCTTCCTAGCCTCGACCCACAGACACCTGTACAAAGTGGAGCTGAAGTAGAGTACACCATTTACTTCCTTTCTGACGGTACCCAAAATTCACGGAATGTCAACTTGTGTGACTTGATTCCTGCGGGAACAACTTTTCTCCCCAATAGCTTCAGTCCAGGTAGTGGAATTGTGTTAAATCAAGGTGGGACATCCACACCCCAGACCAATGCAGCAGATACAGACAGTGGAAGATTTTTCTCACCCTTGGCTCCTGTAACTGCTCCCTGTAGCGATACCAATAACCCGAATGGCGCAGTATTCGTTAATTTGGGCAATATTCCTACAGTTGCGCCAACCAATGCTGGCTTTGTGCGCTTCCGGGTCAAGATTAATTAGATTAGGTCTGGGGACTTGGGACTTGGGACTGGGGACTTGGGAATCGGTAATATAAAAAAACAATTCCCTCCCCCCCAATCCCAGTCCCCAATTCCCTAAAAAAAATTGTATAGGTATCTTTTGTTCTACAAACCCTATAATGTCCTGAGTCAGTTCACGGACAAGGAAGCCAGTCAAAAAAATCGCGGTACACTCAAAGATTACATACCCGTGCCCTCGGTTTATCCAGTAGGACGCCTCGACAGAGACAGCGAAGGACTACTGTTATTAACCAACAATGGGCGCTTGCAAAACAGAATTTCGGATCGAAAGTTTCAGCATCCTCGGACATACTGGGTACAGGTAGAGCGTATTCCTGATCAAGCAGCCCTAAATCAGTTGCGTAGTGGCGTGTTGATTGAGGATTACTTGACGCGCAGAGCATTGGTGCAAATATTACCAGACGAACCACCCCTACCGCCTCGCGATCCACCGATACGCATACGCACGTCGGTGCCAACTTCCTGGCTAGAAATAACCTTGACTGAGGGGCGGAATCGTCAGGTACGGCGGATGACAGCGGCTGTGGGTTTTCCTACCTTGCGACTTGTGCGATCTTCGATCGCTCACCTGCGCCTAGAAGGGTTAAATCCCGGTCAGTGGCGCGATTTAACTCCAGCGGAACTGGAACGACTCCTGTCAGCTATGACAAACTAAAGCTAGTAGCTCCTGCGCTAATTGCAAAAAGCTACAACATAAGATTCTGCCATGACAAACTAGATGGCAGTTAGTTTGTGTAACAAAGTTTAGAATCCTTGACAGGAATTGAGGAAGTTCCCTTATGTTAGTGTGTCCCAAGTGCCAGTTTGAAAATCCCAATACCAATAAGTTTTGCCAAAAATGTGGAACTTCCCTAACTCATAAGACTTGTCAGGACTGCGACGCCCAAGTACCGCTCAATGCCGAAACTTGCGACAATTGTGGTGCTTTCACGGCAACCGTTTGGTGGGCAATTATCTCAAAAGACGCAGATACTTTCAACCCAACGACAGATGTAAAAGTCGCACCCCTTGAACTCTCAGAGAGCAACACCAGCACAAAGGCATCGATTGCGGAACCCTTGACAGGACTAGAGGAGGATAATAATCCTACCTTGGTACAGCATCATAGCGAGCCAGTAGGGGCGGGTTTTGAAAACCCGCCCCTACAAGAGGATTCAGAGGCGGATAAGCAGGAAACAGCAGCACCATCTGCTATTGAGCAGTCATTAGACGAGGGAGTGACTCAACCTCAATTAAGTGTACCGCCGACAAATTTATCCCAAAACCTTAGCGAGAATAACATCCAGAGCCAAGACTCTAACTGTGCCCCAAAACCTGCGGTTTTATATCTGGACTCGCAACAGCGTTACCGACTGCTAGAGCCCTTGAGCGTGGAAAGATACTCAGCTCTAAAAGAAATGCCCTACGGCGCCCAATTCCCAGTTTTGGATGGCCAGCCATTCCAAAAATCGCTCTTAGAAGCGCTTAGGTCTCAAAAACAAGACGACTCTGATCGGGCCCTTAGCGCTACGAACTTTGATCTCTCAACAAGTGAGTCCCCCACAACAGAGGTATCAAATTCCTGGAAATTACTTAGTATTCCAGCGATCGCGCAACCCTACTTAGCTCTTCAGGAATCCTGCTACCCAAGCCTGCCAGAAATTCACGATGCATGGCAACAGGAGGGTGAGGTGGTGCTACTGCTGGAAGATAGGTCCCATTGGCAGCCCCTGAGTGACTTGTGGGACAGTGAGGAGCTTTCCTCATTGCAGGTTATATACTGGCTTGATGAAATGGCAAAACTTTGGCAGGCGTTGAGTCCTTGGCATTGCCGTCAGAGTTTGTTGGAAATTACAAATTTGCGGGTAGATGAAGACCAGTCTTTGGGGTTAGGGCGCCTGTATCCGGAAAAAACCGAGGTTCCACCAACGCTCAAGGATTTGGGGGAAACTTGGCAGAAGTTATTTGAGCAATCCAAGCGGACACAATTTACTCACTTAGCAGCAGTTTTTCAGCTGTTGTACAGTAATCAAATTAAAACTATTGATGAACTGCGAGCGCACTTACAAAAGCTGGTTCGCGAACAAGATCGGATACCCCAGACAGATGTTACCTCAAACACTTTCATTGATGAAGAAATGCCAACGATCGAAGACATTGATTATCCAACTGTAATTTTACCGATGCAGTTACTCAGTCTCGATGACGCCGGTTGCACTGATATCGGTCAGCAACGGGAACACAATGAGGACTGCTTTGGCATCCAGACGCGGGTCAAAAAACAAGAAAACCCAATGGGGCGATCTGTACAGGCTCGCGGTCTATATATTCTCTGTGATGGTATGGGGGGACACGCAGGGGGAGAAGTTGCCAGCGCGATGGCGGTTGAGAAAATCAAGGGCTACTTCAGCGAGAATTGGCAGGATAAATTACCAATAGAAGAGACTATCCGTGAGTCGGTGCGTGTGGCTAATCAGGCAATTTACGATGTCAATCAAGAAAACTCCCGTTCTGGGAGTGGTCGTATGGGCACGACTCTGGCAATGCTTTTGATTCAGAATACTGAAGCAGCGATCGCTCATGTGGGAGATAGTCGCATCTACCGTCTGACTCGCAAACGCGGTTTAGAGCAAATGAGTGTGGATCATGAGGTGGGAATGCGAGAAATTCAGAAGGGAGTGGAACCAGCGATCGCCTATGGTCGCCCTGACGCCTATCAGCTAACACAAGCCTTGGGACCGCGAAATGAGCAGTTCATCAATCCTGATGTCCAGTTTTTGGAGCTAAATGAAGATACTTTGTTTATTCTCTGTTCTGATGGTCTGTCGGATAATGACCTAATAGAGACTCACTGGCAGACTCACCTAGCTCCCTTGCTCAGTTCCCGCGCCAACCTCGATCAAGGCATTGTTCAGTTAATCGATCTTGCTAATGAGCATAATGGCTATGACAACATCACTGCTATTTTAATCCGGGTGAAGGTGCGACCAAACTTTGATCAGCAGCAATTTCTTTAGATGATTTGTTGGTTGTACAGCCCTACGGGCATGAAAACGGTTGTTGGCTCAAAAACACAAACAACTGTGACTGGCTGGAGGCAATTCTTACAAGAACAAATAACAAAGGACGATGGTAACGCTCACCCTTTTAAATCCCCAGTCCAACACTCCCCTACAACAGTGGAATTTTGATGGCAAATCTACCATTAAGATTGGTCGCTCTCCTGATAATGACATTATTCTGGACGACCCTTTAGTTTCGCGGCATCATTTAGAACTTGAGCATACACCGTCCAAATCTGGTGGTTCCTGGCAACTTGTCAATCAGGGGACAAACGGTACTTTCCTCAACGGTATCCTGATATCGCGTGTTTTTTTACCCGAAAATGCCCTGATCCAACTGGCAAGAGAGGGACCGCTGCTGAAATTCCAAATTCAGCAATCAACCGATCCACTCTCTGCCGCCAAGGCTACAATAGGGCAGAAAATTATCGCGCTGGAGCCTCAACCTGACCTGTGCAGCCACGAAGGTAATCCCAGCGCCAATTTGTTCTGTATTCACTGCGGTCAACCTTGTGTGCCGATACAGCGCGTTATCCGCCACTATCAGGTGTTGCGCACACTGGGCCAGGGAGGAATGGGAACGACATATCTAGCCTGGGACAAAACTGGCAGGAGTAAAGGACGCCCCAGCTTGCTGGTGCTCAAGGAAATGAATGCTGACATGGCTCAAGTTGCCAAAGCCCAAGAACTTTTTGAACGAGAGGCTCGCACCCTCAAGACGCTTCATCATACAGGTATTCCACAGTATTACGACTTCTTTGTAGAAGCCGGCAAGAAGTATCTGGCAATGGAGTTAATCCACGGTCAGGATTTGGAGAAGCGCGTTTTGAGCTTTGGCCCGGTAACCCCCCAACAGGCAATTGAGTGGATGATTCAGACCTGTGAGGTTCTGGCTTACATCCACTCGTGCGATCCACCACTTATTCATCGGGATATTAAACCGGCAAATTTAATGGTGCGCCATCTAGATAATACGGTGGTGGTGCTTGACTTTGGAGCTGTCAAAGAAATCGGTACAACTGCAGGAACGCGCATTGGTGCTGAAGGCTACAGTTCTCCGGAACAAGACCGAGGAAGCCCTGTTACTCAATCGGATCTTTATGCTATTGGTCCGACGTTAATCTTTCTGCTCACAGCTACCACACCCCTCAAGTTTTATCGAAAAATTGGCTCAATATATGGATTTGACGTTTCCTCTGTACCGACAATTACTCCCAAGTTGCGGGCTTTAATTGAGAAGGCCTGTCAACCGAAAGTACGCGATCGCTACCAAACCGCCAAAGAACTTGCACAAGCTTTGGCAGCTTGCTAAGCAGATTCAGTACCGCTTCTCGCAGTTAGTTGTTTGGCAAACTTGCTATGAACAACTAACTTTGACAGGCGGGACGCCTATTCTACAATGACCAGGTGGGACACCTGTTAATCAATCACCAACTAGTTACTGACTCATCGCCAATAACAAAAAGCCACAGACTATGTACGTCACTGATTAACCGGAGTGGAAATTATTCTTCGTCCCAGGCTTCCACTGACAGTAATTCACCAATCGGGTCTTGCATGGTGAAGCCAAAGTCAAGCAGTTCCTTCTTCCAGTGTTGCCAGTCATCTCCATAGAGCAAGGCAATTTTCCAAAGGCTATCGCTTGGCTTGATAATTTTTGATTCCACCAGTGAATGCACCTGACGCTGAAACTTCACCATTGGGTGAGCTAATTGCTGAGTCATACTCTCAATTGATTTCAAATAACTTTTGCAAATTCTTGGACTAAAATGCTTCCTGATTTTGTTATTGCGCCGGTTCGTAGAGTTCTGCACGGCGCGGAAGCAGACATCTACTCTTGTAGCGCATTTGGTTGGATGAATGCAAGCTTTTTTCGGGTAAATGTACGGTAATTACTACCAACTTATCCTAATAGCTCGGCGGCGATGGAGTGCCATAGCCATTTTTTACCAGTTCGAGTCAGACCAATACTCAATTAGGTACTCATCCATTGCACAAAGAAAAAGTTCTTTGGCGCTTCTCAATCCCTAAAGTCTTATTAATTGATTTTCCAAATGTCGCGCTTTGATTAAAGCCTTTGTAAGTTTTAAACTATATTCAAGCGTTTTGTCAACTACTGCGCCCAGGAGGGTCATTTTATACAGCTAATTGCTCGTAAAGCTCATCCGACTCAAGAAAGCACGCAGGCGATCGCTCCTGGGATTAGTCAAAACTTCTCTAGCTGGCCCTTCTTCTGCTACAAGTCCTTGATCCAGAAACAACACCCGATGCGCTACCTCACGGGCAAACTGCATTTCGTGGGTAACCACCACCATTGTCATCCCTTCTTGGGCCAATTGCTGCATCACCCTCAACACTTCCCCCACCAATTCTGGATCGAGAGCGCTAGTAGGTTCATCAAAGAGCATGATCTGAGGGTTCATACACAAACTTCGGGCGATCGCTACTCGCTGCTTCTGTCCCCCAGAAAGCTGTTCTGGAAATGCATCCTCCTTTTGGGGTAAACCCACTTTCTCTAAATAAAATTTAGCCTGCTTTTCACTCTCAACAGGAGAACGTCCCAGCACCTGACACGGAGCCAACATTAAGTTTTCCAATACACTCAAATGGGGAAACAGGTTGAATTGCTGAAAAACCATCCCTACCTGCGCTCGGAGTCTCCGCAATTGCTTCTGGCTGAGATTTGGCTCGGACAAGTCTATCCCATTCACAACTAGACGACCCTTGTTAATTGTCTCTAAGCGGTTAAAACATCGCAGCAGTGTACTCTTACCACAGCCAGAAGAGCCAATGACTGCTACAACCTCCCCTCGGTTGATTTCGCCGCTGATGCCTTGTAGTACCCTCAGAGAGCCAAAGCTTTTCTCAATCTGCTCAAAGGTAATCGCGGGTGTAGAATCCTCCATATACCAAACCAATCTTTGCTGTTCTCGACTTATTCTATGAGCCTATCTATTCATCTTGCCGAAAATTGTAGGATTCACAACATTTAACTGAGTCAGTCAAGTCTCACACTGGTGAATGAGCTATTATCAATCTCTAAGCAGGTAGGTGTAAAAAAAACAAGATCAATTTGTAGGAGCGGGTTTACTGATAACGCCTGACCAGAACCAGTTGATCATGTTCAAAACCCGCCCTCCTGATGTTGGGTTTATTTCCACCCACCTACTTATCAGCATTATCAAACATACGCAGTTTCTCCCTAAAGGATAAAAAAAGAAGAAATACAACCATGATTAGATTAATAAAATCTTTCGGCTGGTTGCGTCACCTAGTTCTTGCCCTCAGTTGCTTGCTGCTGGTTATTGCCTGTAACAATTCCAATCCAAATTCTACTAATACTGGCAATAGCTCCACAGGCGCTAAAATCTTGAAAGTCGCAACTGACCCTACTTTTGCACCTTTTGAATTTCAAGGATCTGATGGCAAGGTTCAAGGCTTTGATATTGACTTAATGAACGGCATTGGTAAGTCAGCAGGTTTCCAAATTGAGTATCAAAATATGCCCTTTGATGGCATGATTGCTACTTTGCAGTCATCGAGAGTTGATGCTGGACTGGCGGGGATAACTATTACTCCTGAGCGACTGAAAACTATATCTTTTTCTAAGCCTTATATTAAAGCAGGATTAGCACTAGCTGTTCAGGAAAACAATAAAGAAATCACTAAATTCGACAACCTCAAGAATAAAAAAATTGCCGTACAAATTGGCACAACTGGTGCTAACGAAGCGAAAAAAATTACAGGTGCAAAAATATCTACTTTTAAAACTCCAGACTTAGCACTACAGGAATTAGCTAACGGTAATGTGGATGCTGTGATTAACGATGCACCTGTTACTTTGTACGCGATGAAAACTGGAAACCTGAAAAAGGTAAAAGTTGTCGGAGAATTGCTCACCGAAGAATATTACGGCATTGCCACACCAAAGAATTCACCCAATTTAGAGGCGATCAATAAAGGTTTGGATGCCATTATTAAAGATGGTACTTACGCTCAGATTTACAAAAAGTGGTTTAATTCTGAACCTCCCAAATTACCGGATACTGCACCAGTTAAATAATGGGTAATTGGTAATGGGTAATGGGTGGAATAAACCCAACATCAGGAGGGCGGGTTTTGAACATGATCGACTGGTTCTGGTCAGGCGTTATCGCTAAACCCGCCCCTACAAATTGATCTTGGTTTTTTACGCCTACTTGCTTAGAACGACTAACAACTAACAACTAACAACTAACAATTAACAATTAACAATTAACAATTAACGCTTGTGATTGAATCCCTAAATATCATCTTCCAAGCCCTACAACCACTACTCTTGGGAGCCATAGTAACCCTGCAACTAACGGCATTTTCAGCCTCTCTGGGGATGGTTGGTGGTTCCCTCTTGGGGATTGCTCGTCTTTCACCTTCTCCCCCTGTAAGGTGGATTACCAGAGCCTACATCGACTTTTTCCGGGGAACGCCCTTACTAGTGCAGATTTTTATGATTTACTTTGGCTTACCAGCCCTAGCGCAGCAAGCCTTTGGTATCAATTTGAATTGGGATCGTTTCACAGCAGCAGTAGTAGCGCTGAGTCTCAACAGCGCGGCCTATCTTGCTGAAATTGTTCGCGCTGGTATCCAGTCGATTGATTTGGGGCAATCGGAAGCTTCGCAGTCACTGGGTTTGGGTTCAGTGCAAACTATGCGCTATGTGATTTTTCCCCAAGCTTTGCGGCGGATGCTTCCACCCCTGGGCAATGAGTTTATCACAATGCTCAAGGATACTAGCTTAGTTGCCGTTATTAGCTTTGAAGAATTGCTCTACCGAGGTCAACTGATTGTAGCCAGCAACTATCGTGCTTTTGAAATTTATTTTGCAGTTGCCTTGATTTACTTATTGCTGACAATTGCCTCCTCACGGGTGTTTAGTTTTCTAGAAGAGTGGATGAACCCAATCAATCGCTCAAAAAAAGCAGGTTCTTCAAGCAGCTAGATAAATACAAGAAATAGGGTGAGCATTGCCCACCCTACATCATAAAAAATCTTCGATGTTGGAAACCCCATGTCTTTAGACTGGGGATGAAAACAAGTTAGCGGTTTTAACCGCCTACCCCTTTCGGGGTAGAGGGGTATGGTTGCCCCTCTAGGGAGATATGGTTGTCTCCTGCCCATTTCTGGGTAAAGTTCGCTGAACCTAAAAGGTTCCGCTTCGCTAACGCCAATGTTTTAAGGGCTTGTTAGGTCAGCAGCACTGTCTTACCCCTCGTAAAACTGTTTAACCACTGACGACAGTTGCTACAAACTAGCGTCGCATTTGTAGGTGTCGTGACCCAAAAAACGTAGTCAGTTAAGACTTAGGCTGGTCAGCTACCTAAAGGTGGGAGGCACGAAGCCCCGTCTCTTTAGAGCGGGGTGCTGACACTTACTAAGCGTTGTCGATTACTTCTTTGGCTTTATCTTTCAAATCTTCTCTTAGATGTATTGCAGCAGCTTCGTCCTGCTTTGCTTGACCTTCTAACTTATCTTTCTGGTCGCCAGTAATTTCACTAGCTGCTTCTTGAACTTTGCCTTCAATGTTCTTAGCGACTGCTTCAACCCGGTCTTCAATGCTCATTATTTTATCCTGTATGGAAATAATGCTAAAAAAGATAAGTAGGTAGGCATTACAAAACTACTAGCTACTCCAATAGAATCCTTTCTTACTCCCCACTCCTTAAGGAACAAAGAATTAAAAAGTTCGATGGAAAATCAGCACTACTAAGGCTTTATTAGATCAAAGCCTCAGCTTGTAAAAGGTAGTTTATTTGAGAATTTTCCATTTTTAATTTTTAATTCTGAAGTTGAACCTACCTACTTAATAACAATAAAAAAATAAAAACCTGAAAGTTACATCCCTCGCTAGTTAGATCTTTAACTGCTAGTGATTTATTACTACTAACTACCACTTAGCCTGCAATAAAACCATCCCAAGAAGCACCTGTCTGCTGAGGTGCCAACCCTAGTCTTGTCTGACAACGTTCCAGATAAAGCCTCGCTAAAGTATCAGCGGGATTTTCCTGCAACACCTGCTGAAAATATCCCAATGCACAGGTAAAATCTTGTTGCTGCCATGCTTCTATGCCAGATTTGTAACAGGAATTAGATTGTAACTTTGCCGCATCTAACTGTTGATTTCGCGTACCCAAAATCTCGTACAATTCAATCACCATCAGCTTGCCACGAGGCGTTACTCGGTCAACCCACCGACAGGGATAAAATGTGGATGGAATGTTAGTGTCTAACTTACTGTTGTTCTCGACTTGATAATTTGCTTGAATGTGAGCAAGGGTAGTGTCGCTGACAAGAATTGGTGTACCGTAAAGCTTAGTTAATTCTTCCAGTCGCGCTGCTGTATTCACGACATCGCCAATTACCGTAGAATCCATACGGCTATCTGAGCCAACGGTACCAATTAAGCCGATACCGGTGTGAATGCCAATGCCAATCTTAACCGACTGTTCCAGCTTGTACTTGTGGCGATCGCCATTAAATTCCCTAAGCCTTTGTTGCATTGCCACAGCCGCATTAATTGCATCTTCCGCGTGATTTTGGTCACGGTCAAATACTGCTAAAATCGCATCTCCCAAGAATTTATCAATAAAGCCATGATTAGCGCTAATTGCCCTACTCATCTCGGTAAAGAAGGCATTTAGCCACTCAAAAGTTTCCCTAGCTGATTGGGACTCAGCAATAGTAGAAAATCCCCGAATATCACAGAACAATATAGTAATTTCTTCTTCTCTGGCGTTTCCTAGCTGAATCGATTCGACACCTTGGGGGGCAATACGGTTAAGATATTGTTCTGGTACAAACAAACGAAACTTTTCTGAGATATATTCATTCACTTCCCAGGCTGCTATAATTTGCTGCCTTGATTCTTCTTTTACCCGTTGGTTAAAATTTTCTTGTAATTGCTGCGAACGCATCTTGTTCAAGCGCAAAATATTAGCAATTTTAGTCAAAAGTAATTTACTATTAATCGGCTTAGTAAGATAATCATCTCCCATCATTTCCAGACCCCGTAACCTGGATTCGTCATCATCCAAAGCCGTGAGGAAAATTACTGGAATAGCTTGCAGTCTTGCATCTTCCCGCAATCGGCGACAGACTTCAAAGCCGTCCATTTCCGGCATCATTACATCCAGTAAAATTAAGTCAGGAATTGACTTAGCGGCAATTGCCAAAGCTTCGATTCCTGACTCTGCTAAGACAGGAAAATAACCTTCACTAAGCACTAATTCTTCTAATAAGAATAAGTTAGTGGGGTCATCATCAACTAGCAGTATATGGGGCGTAGGGTTTGGCATGGGCCTGACAAAAAACTATTAATTTAAAATGTTGCATTCAGTGCTTTCAACCACTTTCCTTATGTAGATGCTAACGCCTGTGGGTCTGATTTTTTATGAAATTTCAAATAAGAATGTGTAACTACGGTTATTTGGTTTTCCTAGATGCCCCTGAATCGTCTTTCTTTTGCTTACTTGAATTTTTTTAATCTAGCTACCAATCACGATCTACAACAAGTCACTTAATTAAAATAACTTTTGTAAACATTTATTAACTATTAAATCACAGTAAATAAGAGATTTCAATCACCCAACTGGTGTATATCCATTTGCTGATACTTTAAGTAGTCGTAAATTTTGAGTCCTGAGATAGGGAATTAAAATCAGCAATTTTAGTATCCACAAAACAGCGAACAGTAGTAACAACTTTTTCCAAATCCAAAGGTTTGCTCAAATAGTCATCAGCGCCAGCTTCCAGACAGCGATCGCGATCTCCAGGCATTGCCATAGCCGTCACTGCAATCACTGGTACTGTATGCCAAATCGAGTGAGCTTTCAACTGACGAATCAGCTCAAATCCATCAACATCTGGCAACTGAATATCCATCAAAATCAGGTTAGGTAACAACCGAGGCTCTACCAAAGGAGAACGAATTACATCCAGCATAGTTTGACCATTGTCGATCAACTCAACGGTGTAACCTTCAAGTTCCAGCACTTCAGAAATCAGTGCTTGGTTGAAAGGCTGATCTTCTACAACAAAGATTCGTTTCGCATCTCCTACCGAGGGTTGATTTTTAAGAAAAGAATAATCTTCCTGTAAAGAGTGACTAATTATTGTTTCAGGGGATAAAATTGAACGCATTTCAGTTAAGGGTAACCAGACGCGAAACGTACTACCACTGTTTAAAATCGACTTCACAGAAACCGTACCACCGTGAAGTTCCGCCAACCGCTTGGTGAGCGCCAAACCCAAGCCAGTACCTTCATGACGGCGCGACAAAGACGAATCTACCTGCTGAAAAGGTCGAAACAGCAGATGCAGCTTCTCTTCTGGAATTCCAATCCCACTGTCTGTAACTTCCAGACACAGAAAAGGAGTACTCGCATTGATCGGACTACAATCTGGACGAAATTCCTGTTGTAGCTGGGTTCCATAAGCCAGACGCCCTGCTAGCTTCACAGTTCCTTCCTCTGGGGTAAACTTGACAGCATTAGAGAGCAGATTAATTAAAATTTGACTAACACGACGCTCATCGAGAAATGCTTGGGTAAGTCGATAGTCCAGTTCCAGAGATAGTGCGATGCGTTTCTTGTCGGCACGAGGCTGAATCATTTTCAGACACTGGTTACACAGCATCTGGATCGAGACGGTTGCGAGGTCAAGGTCTGCCTTACCAGCTTCAATCTTTGACAAATCGAGAATGTCGTTAATCAGTTGTAGCAAGTGCTGACCGCTAGTTTCAATTGCCCGCACGTGATTAATCTGGCGTGGCGTTAGGGGGCCACCTGCTTGTCGTTGCAACAAATCAGAAAAACCGAGAATGCTGTTGAGGGGTGTCCGCAGTTCGTGGGACATGGAAGCCAGAAATTCTGATTTGAGGCGAGAAGCCCTTTCTAAGTCTTCATTCGCTCGCCGCAGGTGTTCTTGCGCTTGGGCACGTTCGATCGCCACACCTAGAGTACGACAAGCTGCAAGGAGCATATCTTGTTGTGGCGCTTCCTGAAGTTTCTGCCCAGAACGAGATTCTAAGGTTAAGACGCCAATGATTTTACCATCAGCACTGGGGATGGGGAAGATTCCCAGTTGACCGATACCGGGATGGCGAAATGCTGCAACTGCATTTGGGTGGTTTTTGTAATCATCGACAAACAGCGGTGAACCTGTTTCTACAACTTGCCACAGTAGCCCTTGACCGTAGGGGATACCTTGATTGAGGACTGCTTCCATCTCGCTGACGGCTAGGGTTCCGTAGGTCGCAATGAACTCACTTGAGATTTCGTTGGTCAGAACGCCAGCACGAGCTTCTTTCCCCTGACCGCTAATCACTTTAACATCCCCGAAAGCAGCACCCATGGTTTGCACCAGGTAGGAAAGGGCAAATTTGCCAATTTCCGATAAATCGCTGGCTGGTTGCAGCTTTTCTGTAAGTCCCTGTAAAAATCTCAGACGCTTGATTTCGTCGTTCAAACTGCTCTGCATGAGCATTGCTTCTTGCGTGGCTCGCTTTTTGAGAGTAACATCTCTAAAGGTGAACAGCCTTCCGCCAGCAGAGGTGACAGTAGCTTTAACTGTCAGATGAACATCGTTTAGTTGTTCTAGGAAAAATGAGATGTTTTCGGCATCGTCTCGCAGTAGGATAGATTTTACTTGTTCTGCTTGTGCGCTAGACCAGTAGCCCGCTCGCACAACCTGAGCGCACACTTCCTGAAAAAGTGGCTTTTGATCTAACCATTCAGCAGAAATTTCCCAAATTTGGATTAGTTGCTGGTTAAATAAAACTAGATGACCTGATGAATCAACTAGAGCGATCGCATTATCTACCTGGTTGAGAATTAGCTGTTGCTCCTCCTTTAACTGCTGTAAATGTCGCTCAATTCGATCAGGTTGCATAATTTTTATCGGCTTGAGTGAGAGCTATATGGTAGGGCTGATCTTACTTTACGAAATGTAACATTTATTAGGGGTGAGTCGAAGCTGTTGTGGCTTGTGATCTGGAACACTTGGAGTGAGGATCTAAGTCTCACTAAGTAACTGTTCTCTGTCAAGGTTTAGGTGTGAGAAGGTTCTAAGGGTGCAGAGAGAGGGATCACTGCCATCTTGTGCGAGAAATGTTGCAATAGAAAGAAGCCGCTACCAGTAAAAGTAAATGCAGCAAGAGAGGGTTGTCATGCAAACTTTAAGACAGGGGCTTGAGGAACGCAATCTCATGGCAAAGTTAGCGGACGAACTGGAAGAAAATTGGCGTTCGCGTTTAGCGAGTGACTATCCAGAACAAGACAGAGTTACCAGAGAAAGTATTCTACTGTGGTTACTCGGAGAAAACCCAGAGCGGTTTGACACAATGGTGCCAAGCCAGTTGGCAATTGCCAAGCAAGCGATGGACTATCGCTACCGGATTTTGCGACAGCGCTACTTGGGAGTGGCACAAGAACGTGCATATCGCAATTTGACGACTCGGTTAGCGGGTTTGGTGACATTACGCAACAAAATCCGTACCTGGGTATCCCTCAGCCGCGATCGGCAAAGGGCTGTTGTGGATGTCCTGCAAGAAGTGATTCAAGAATTATTAAACAGCGATCGCTATATCCAAAAACAAATTCTCTGGATTGGTCAATGTACTAACGACAGGTTGCTGCGTGATGCCTTATTGCTAACAAGCATTGAGGAATATTGTCTGCGGCCAATTCGTAACCAGCCCCTCCTGGTGTATCGATTTGTTAACTTTTTGCGCCGCTCTCAACGCGGGGGTATGACTCATGTACCAGAGGGAGACTTGGTGCGGCTGGTTTCTGAGGAAGTGACGCCAGATGATATGGATGCACCAGTCAGTCTGTTGGATAATCAAGCATACGCTAATTATCAAGAAGACCAAGCCTTTGAAGAACAACAGGCGCTGCGTGTGTTAGTACGTCAAGAATTTGAGGCTTACTTAAAAGAAAATTTGGGACCAGATGCAGCACAATGGCTCCGCCTTTATCTCCAGAGTAAGTCTCAGGAGGAGATTGCTAGCGCTTTAAATAAACCAGTTAAAGATGTGTATCGCTTACGTGAAAAAATAACTTATCATGCAATTCGTGTTTTTTCGATCAAAGAAAAACCCCAATTAGTCGCAAGTTGGCTAGAAGCTTCCTTACAGGAACACAGCTTAGGGCTAACACCTAGTCAATGGCAAGAATATTGGGAGAATTTAACGCCGACTCAACGCCAGTTATTAGAGCAATTAAAAGGAGGAAAAGCAATTGAAGCGATCGCCAAAGATTTAAATTTGAAAACTAACCAGGTTATAGGTGAATGGAGTAAGCTTTATTTAGTAGCCCAAGCTCTACGAAGTGCTGAATTTCGCCGCAGCTAAGAGGCGTGGTTGCTCTTGTGTAGAAAAGTTTATTACTTCCAACTCTCACCTTAAATCTCAGTGGAATGGTTAGGGGAAACATCCTCCCTAATCCATTACTGAAAATTCTGAGAGATTGCGTTCCTGGGGCATCTTTACCAGTCGCTCGCTTAGGTTGGAGAATAATTTATGATGCCCTTGTCGAACAAACTAAACAAGTCCAAAATATCTATATTAGGGGCGTATTGCGATATGCACCTAAAGTCCCCATCATCCTCATCTCAGGCGTCAGAAAGTGTGAATATAGATACTGAGCAAATGTTTCGGCTCATTGATAGTATTCTGCCCTTTGAAGCCTGCTTGTACTATCAATTTTTGCCCCTTGCTTTGGAAGGTAAGCATCTCAAACTGGGTATGGTAGTACCTCAAGATTCCACGGCCCTAGATTACGTCCGTCACATCCTGGCATACCTCAACTGCTCGCTCAAAACGGAACAGATACCTTCTGAGCTTCATCAGTCAATGCTGTCGGCGTACTTGAACTATACCCACACCTCCTCAGCACAAAAAAAGCAAGCATCTAAGAAAGATTTCCCAGTTGCCCGGTCTGAGCAACCAACACTGATATTAGATGATTCTCAAATCGAAGAAGGTGATCTAGGTCACGCCGAAGCTGATCACGTCCCGAACGCTGGGTTAGCATCAGATCTGCTATCCACCGGGAAATCGCCCTCGCCATCTATACAGGAAAATGGCAGCACATTATTAGCCGCACAGACTCAAACGCCGGGATTATCAAGCGGCTTGCCAAGTGAAATCTTGCCGACGACAGATGTTAAACCGACCTCTGTACTCTCAACTAATGAACAGACTTTGCCTCAGTTGGAAGTACAAGCACTTTATATCTCTCGTCCTATAGAATTTATTGGGGCTTTAGCGCCCAAGCAGCTCTTGCAAGAGCTATTGGCTAGAGTTTTAATCAGTGGCATAGGTCGGCTATATTTCGAGCGTCAAGCCGATCAAGGTCGCATTCTCTGGAGTCAAGATGGTGTTTTGCAGAGTGTTCTGGAAGGATTAACCTTGCCGGTGTTTCAAGGTGTAATTATTGAACTCAAGCGCATCGTTAACTTGCCCCTACTCCCCACGATTGAGCCCAAGCAGGTGGAGATTGAGCGACGTTATCAGCAAGAAGATTTATTGCTACGTTTGCGGGTAATGCCTGGTACTCATGGAGAAGAGGCAACACTGCAAGTATTGCGGGGAGCTGCTTTGAAGTTTTATCAGCGCCAAAAAATGGAAAAGCTTGGCTTAGATGCGCTGAAGCTGGCTCAACAGCTACAACACAAGTTAAATGAGATTCGCGCTCGCTCCGGTCGCTATCCTATCCCACTGGAGGCGCTACCAGCTCTTAACCAGTTGTTAAGAAGTGTAGATAAACAGCTTGAAGCCTTAGCTGATTTGCCAATTAATCAGAACGACCCCAACTGAAGCTGTCTGATCACTAGAAACCACTTTATTGGAGTAAATCGTAGTCAAGCCTAAAAAATTAGAATCCATAACCATAACCATCACTTCTGTGTACAAAAACTACATTGTTCATGCTTGAGACAGAAATTCTTGCACCATCAATCAAAACCTCAAAACCATTCTTGTTAGGGGTTTTAACTCGTGCTGTGTAAGTTCCTTTCTTGACTTTCTTTCGGTCTTTGTTGACGCTAAATTTGACCACATCGCCTGCTGTAACGTGATTGAAAACAGCCTTAGCGTTCTTTACTGCCGGAAATCCAGAAGCATTAACTCTTTTGGATTGGCGGCTACCGTGACCTTTACAGGTAATCAATAGCGGTTGCTCGGTTTTAACTCGAACATTAGCCCCTGATTCACCAACACAAGCAGCATCAAGGCTGTGAGTCTTTTCAAAACCTTGCTTGACTCGGTTCATTTTTGTTAAAGCACCCGACCAGCATTTCACGCTAAGGCAGATAGATTTAGCCATTTTCACAATTGCGTATCGCGTTGAATTAACTGCTGCGGCGTCCTTAAGTGGTTTGGTGGCATTCTCTAAAACTCGCTTCAAAACATCAGGCTTTTTGTCCAGGAAATCACGAACATCTTTATTACCTTTATTCGTGTTGCAGTCATGACAAGCAAGAGTTAAATTGCCGACACGATCACTTCCTCCTTGAGATTTAGGCTTAATGTGTTCGACTTCTAAAGGTACATTTTGCACATCACAATAAGCGCATTTTCTTCCCCACTTTTGCAGTAGGTATTCACGCACTTCATAGCCTTGTAATTCGCCTTGTTGATATTCGACTCCATCTATTTCTGGGTTGGCTAGTTTTTGCAGATCAAACTTTACTTGTTCGATTTCAATTGTTTTGATTGGGCAGTAACGCAGGAATCGTTTAATCCAGGTTTCAACTGTTAGAACACGATGTCGAATAGAGGGAGGTAGCCATCCTTCGGGTTTTTGACGATTCAAACGTTTCTTTCGATAACGTAGATTGCGAGAGCGTCTTCCACGTCTGAATCCTGCTCGTTTTATTAAGTCAGACTTGATTGTTTCTCCTCGGTGATTAAGTTCTGCTCGGAACAAGATTTCATCGCCACATTGGATAGCGAATCCTGTCCACTGACTACCTGGATCTATCTTGAGAATGTATTCCTTTGTTTGGGGATTTTCAATGGTTTGTTTTTGAATGACAACATAGGGAAATCTGCGGAAGCTAGCAAGTTTTCCCCGATTCTGCAATTCTCGACATCTACCCGGATGAATCAAATCTAACGGTTGCTTATCTCCGTTGATTTGAAATACCCAGTTTTGCTTGATTAGTTGCATTTCTGCTTCTCTAAAAAAAGGTAACGTTTGCTTTAAAAATGCTCTTAAGGCTTGTTACTGGTAGTAGTGTTCCACCTTCAGAAACTAGGCGATGTTCTATCTATCAAACCGCTTAGAACTAGTGAATTCTATTGGGGTGTTGATCTTAAGTAGCGTAGATCTCAGGGATCTTATTCTGGTGTAGCCGGGGTTTTACCCCTGGAGTAAGCCGGAATTTCCGATTTACTCCATTTCTTGGCTACTCTTCAAGGGGGCTGGGGATTGGGGACTCGTCAGGTAGTGATCGATGGCCTCGCTTTTTGGCAATAACTGCATAATTCTCTCATCACACCTACTCAGATGTCAGCGGTAAGTCTCGCCAGTGGCAGCTAAATGACCAATTGGCATGACTTTTACTGTCAAACCAGACCGCATGGCATCGCAATTTGCCAAAAAACTCAATTAAATAGATGACATTAATTATCAATTAAGTTAAGTTGATAGTAGATTTAGGATTTAGGCGTGGGAACATTTAAACAAGAAGAGAAAGTCTCAACTTTTCATCTGGAAGGAAAGTTTGTCGGTTTTGTCGATTATTTTGAGGAAAATCCCAAACGCCTTAAGCTGGCAACAGCAGAGGGTGAACGCTGGATCAAGCTTTCAAAAGAGTTGCGTAGCTCCCTGAAAGAAATTCTCAAGCCAGGAGACTGGCTGGAAATTTCGGGCGAATATAAGTACAAGTACAAAACTGGCGAACTGAAGCTGAAAGCCTATCAGGTGAACTTAAAGGCTTCGATCTCGCAACCAACAGACTTGCAACCACCCCAAAAGACGCCTAAAACTAAAGCCTGTGTAATGATTTGTCAAAAGTCTTCTTGCCGCAAGCGGGGTGCTGATCAGGTTTGTCAAGCAGTAGCCGCATCTTTGCGCGATCACGGACTAGAAGATCAAGTGGCTATCAAAAGTACTGGCTGCATGAATCAATGTAAGACAGGGCCTTGTGTAGTTCTGATGCCAGATAAATCTCGTTACACCCAGGTTTCTCCTCAAGAAATACCTACGCTGATTGAGAAGCATTTTGCCGCTAAACTAAAACCAGAAGCAAGTGAACCGGAACTTTGTCCAGTTACTTGATGAATCGCCCCCACAGCCTTTAGACCTGGTGAAGTGCCAATGACAAATTTACCTAGCCCTGATCCCCGCTCGTCTCGCCTTGGTTTTGATGAGTTTGTTGCTGTTGTCGTTGCCTTCACCGTTATCGGCACGATTTTCTTTGTATCGCTGCGTCAAAAAGACAAGCCCTTAAACCTCTCATTAAGTCCAAACGCTACAGTTAAATCAACACCTCAAGTAGGATTATCCACCGATAATTCAGAAAATCAACAGTCCCCACCTGAAGCAGACGCGATCGCCCCTGGAACTAATCCGGAACAACCCTCAATCCCAGCAATTCCAGAAAAGGTATCGGGAAAGACTGCCCTTAGTTGCTGTACCACCAGTAGTGGTATCTCCCGACCGTTGAGAACGTACCTTTACACCCCAGTTCAAAAGATTAACTTCAAAGATGTGCCACAAGTATTCTGGGCGCGTCCCTACATTGAAGCACTAACTGAGCGCGGCGTGATTAATGGCTTCCCAGATGGGACTTTCCGCCCCAATCAACCAGTGACGCGCGCAGAATTTGCGGCTCAGTTACAAAAAGCTTTTGACCATAAAGTGGTTGTAACGGCTCCAAACTTTAAAGATGTACCAACTAAATTTTGGGCGTCAGCAGCTATTCAGGAAACTGCCAGAAGTGGTTTTTTGAGAGGGGTATCCTGGGAATATATTTCGACCTAATCAACAAATTCCTAAAGTGCAAGCCTTGGTAGCGCTGAATAAGGGACTTGGTTTAACTTCCAACACAGACCCTAAAAAGGTTTTAAAAGTTTATCAGGACGCTGCTAGTATTCCTAAATACGCAACCAGCATAGTGGCGAGTGCTACTGAAGCTGGTCTTGTCGTCAATTACCCAAATCGCCTCCTACTAGAACCGAATAAGCCTCTCACTCGTGCCGAAGCGGCGGCTTTGACTTATCAAGCTATGGTAAAAGCCTCAAAAGCACAACCGATTAGTTCTGATTACGTAGTCAAGCCGTAACTAGGAAGGAATCTCCTATTTAATTAAAAAAAAATAGATGAGGGGTGATTAAGGTACGCCTCTCATCTAAGTTAGGTTTTTTAACTATCGCATCGAATGTCATGTTGATGGGAGACTGGAAATTTGGCGATTTGAGATTGTGATTTAAGTATTTGAAAAACAATCTTAAAGCTGCAATCTCAAATCTTTGGGGTATGAAACCCTTTCTTTGTTATTTTTTACCTACTACTTGTCCTTTGAGAGCTTCGAGTTCTTGTGATAACTCTTGGCGCGTCTCGACTTTGAGTAGGTAGCGGTAAATAAACCAGCCAGTGTAACCAATCCCTACCACTTCAAAAAAAGGTGACAATAGGGGAACGTCATTAATCGCATCTAGTAGAGCCAATGTTACCTTAACGGTAATAATGCCCGATAGAATTAGCCCTAGAGTGATTATTGGCTGTTGGTAACTGGAAAAAAAGTTGCCTACATAATCGGGTAATTTTGCCAAAAATTCAGTTACGGGTTGCACCCACTCCTGCCAATCAGTGTCTGGTGATGAGTCGGGAGAAGAAGTGACAATTATTTTACCAGGCTGTTCAATGTTGACGTCTGGCTTGAGCTTTTCTACTTCTTTTTCAGATTGTTGCAAGTTGGATTCCATATTTCCTCTACCGTTATTTTAAGTAGAACATTTGATTACATGAGTCAGACAGGTGGGTAAAATTACACTGACTAACTTTTGCCCATATTACCAAAAGTTTTTTGCGAACTTGCTTGCTTTGCAGAATGCTCGGTAAATAGTTGGCGATATTGCGGCAAAAACTTCCGGGAAACTGCCAAAAGATAGACTTGTCTAAGACTTTCCTACAGCCTGTGTCGCTAAACCTTGCTCATGGTACTGAAGAACTTTGGCGTAGTCTCCTATAGCGTAGCAGGCGACTCTGAGACTGCCTAAAGCTTGCTTTTCTACTCTCTCGTCCAGGATCGCTCTAGCAACACTCAAGCGTTGTTCATAACATTCAATCGCTTTTTGATACTCTCCCAAAGCATCATAGGCGACTCCCAAGCTACCTGATGAGGAGGTTTGGGGGATCTACCAGATCGGGAAATATGGGTAGATGTTCTATAATGATCAAATGCTCACCCTAACTTACTGCTATAAAATTAATCCAACACCAGAGCAATCGGCACTCATTGAACAAACATTAAATGTGTGTCGCCAAGTCTGGAATTATGCTTTACGGGAACGTAAAGACTGGATTAATTCGCGTAAGTGTAGGGTTGATGCTTGCTCACTTCACTCGGAATATATTATTTCAGCAGACGCACCTTATCCTGGTAAAAGTTTTCAAGAGAAGGCGCTAACAGTTGCCAAGAAAGCTAACGAGGAGTTAAAGAGTGTCAATGCCCCAAGTCTTGCAGCAGGTATTAAGGAAGCTAGACACCGCATTTGAAGACATGAAGCGAAAAAGACATGGATTTCCACGCTTCAAGAAGTTCGGACAAATGCGGTCTTTTGTTTATCCTCAAATGCTAAAAGGCCCGCTAGGTCAGGGATGGGTAAAACTTCCGCAGCTAGGCAAAGTCGAAGTGATTATGCATCGACCTATCCCTAGTGGCTTTGAATTGAAGCAAGCTCGAATTGTTAGAAAAGCATCAGGATATTACATCCTACTGTCATTGCAGCTTGATGTAAATATTCCTGACACTCCCCCATCAGGACATCCATTGGGAATTGATCTGGGACTAGCCAAGTTTCTAGCAACATCTGATGGTGAGCTAATTAAAAGACCTCGCTTCAAAGAAGCTTTGGCAAGTAAGCTTAAATTGCTACAACGCCGACTTAAGAACAAGAAGAATGGGTCTAAGAATAAAGCTAAACTTGCCAGGAAGATAGCTAGAGTTCACGAACGAATACACGACACCCGAAAAGACTTTCACTTTAAGTTGGCTCATCACCTATGTGACCAAGCCGGGATGATATTTGCAGAACAGTTAAACATCAAAGGCATGGCTAAGGGGATGCTGGGTAAGCACACTTTAGATGCTGGATGGGGTCAGTTCTTGCAGCTATTGTCTTGGGTCTGTTGGAAGCGTGGGGTATATTTTGCTTTAGTTGAAGCGGCTGGTACGTCACAGACTTGTCCTGAATGCAATGCTCATGTATCCAAGAACCTATCAGTTCGAGTGCATGAGTGTCCTGAATGCGGATACAAAACAGACCGTGATCTAGCAGCCGCTCAAGTTATAAGAACCCGTGGTGTCTCTGCCGTTGGACAAATGGTGGAGGAAAATGCCTGTGGACGGGATGCGCCGGGGGCTGAGTTTAGAGGTCTAGGTAGCACCGGAAGAAACAGGAAAATCCTTGAAGCGATTCATGGTCGCCCCTCCCATAATCTTTGATTTGGGAGGGGAGGATGTCACCTAGTGCTTGTTCTTCACAACGGCGATCGCCTATTGCTCGCGCTCCTGAAGGCTGTGTCCGTTTACACGGAGGTTAGAATTGGTTGGCTTATCTGTGCCGTTGCTGAGTCTCTTGCTATTTTGGAACAGTAAACTTCGCAGGAGTTGTTGGGAGATTCCATTAATTTGATTTTGTAAAGCTGTGCACCCAATTCTCGGACAGGTTGTTGCAACAAGTCACAAAAATGAAGGGCAATATTTTCTGCAGTAGGAACAACTTGTGCAAAGTAAGGAATGTCTTTGTTGAGGAAGGTATGGTCAAATGGTTCAACTACGTAGTCTTTAATCACTTTGTTCAAGCTATCTAAATCGACAAGCATGCCGGTGCGCTGGTCAATTTCTCCGGTGACTGTTACTTCTAGGTGGTAGTTGTGTCCGTGACCGTTTGGACGAGCGCATTTGCCGTAAATCTCTGTGTTTTCTTCGTTACTGAGGTTGGGATGAGCGAGCCGATGAGCGGCGCTAAAGTAAGTACTGATGGTAAGATGTGCTTCCATATTATTTCCTTGATAGTCAGCCCAAAGTTCAGTTTGTTCAAATAATTGAATATTAACAAGTGGCAAATGGGGAGCAAGCCGTTGCCAAATCACTCGTGCAATATTTTCGGTTGTGGGTAGAGTCTCCTGAAATTCTGGCCAAGCTTCGTTGAGATAAGCAAAGTCCAGTTGGCTGGTGACTTCCCGTGCGATTACCTTTTTCACTTCTGAAAAGTTTTGCACCATGCCATACTCATCCAGTTCTCCGCCAATCGAGACATACAAGACGTAGTTGTGTCCATGTCCGGGGAACCGGGACCCGCAAGCAAATCGCTGAATGTTCTCGGCTTCACTCAGTTCTGGCAACCAGTAGCGGCGACTTGCTGAGAAATGAGCGCGGCGGTTAATGATGCATTCCATTTGTGCTCTGAGTAATCAGAAATTGTAAATTTACGTAAACTGGGCTTGTTTCTAGAATAAACGAGGGTGGGGAAATTCTGTAAAAACTTGTGAATCCTTAGCAATGTGCTTAGGGGTGTTTTGAAAAAAGTGGGGAATAGGGAAGTCAGGAAATTAAAGGAAAAATTGAGAAAACCCCACACCCCATTGCCCCATTTTCAAAAATCTCAAGGCGTAATCAGTCGGCTAGGCGCAAACCAAGTGCTACAAACAAGAAAATTCTTGGTATTAGACCAATTTGAAGTTTTGTACTGCCACATTGGTTGAATCTTGCACAACAGCAATCAAGTCACTACCAGTTAGGCTGTTGTAGTAAATTGCGGTATCTTGAGCAGAAGTGCCAACACTAAAGTCACCAAAGGTATAAGTGTAAGTACCAAGGGAACGGACTTCGATGATATCGCCTGAACCCTCCCAGCCTGTGATCGTAGCGTGGCCCTGTCCCTGGTAGGAAACTCCCCACCAGCCACCAAGCACAAAAGTGTCACTACCGGCTCCACCTGATAAGGTGTCAAATTCAGTACCGCTTGTCGAATAACCGTCAAGGCTATCGTTGCCATCTCCACCAACGAGAGAGTCGTCACCGGAACCACCTAATAAAGTGTCGTTCCCAGCCTCGCCGCTAAGTGTATCATTGCCTCCTTGCCCAGACAAAGTGTTGTTGAAGTTATTGCCGTAGATAGTGTTGTTCAGTGAGTTACCAGTACCATTGGCAGTATTGCCAGTGATATAGAGAGTTTCTAAGTTAGCGCCTAATGTGTAGTTGACAGAAGCAACTACTGTATCTGTACCTTCATTCGAGAGTTCGGTAATAGTGTCGGTGCTGCTGTCTACGTAGTATGCGTCATCGCCAGTGCCACCTACTAGAGTGTCAATGCCCGCTCCACCATCTAAGACGTCATTACCGCCATAACCATATATAAAATCATTACCTTCACCACCAGCCAAACCGTCAGCCCCATTGCCACCTTGTAGGGTGTCATTCCCAGCACCGCCATCTAAATAGTCGCCACTTGTGTCAAGAGTAGTTGAAGTGCCGCCAACGATCAAGTCATTGCCATCTCCGCCATATAGGAAGTCAGTACCAACGCCGCCATACATGGTGTCATTCCCAGCACCGCCAGACAAAGTGTCGTTACCTTCAGCGCCATTGAGCGTATTGTTAGCATTATTCCCGACAATGGTGTTGTCGAGGGAGTTGCCTGTACCACTGGAAGCATTGCCGATGAGGTACAAATTCTCCAGATTGGCAGCTAAGGTGTAGCTGATGGAAGAATAGACAGTATCGTTTCCTTGGTTGGCGTTCTCCCTAATCCTGTCATTGCTGCTGTCCACATAGTAGGTGTCGTTGCCACTACCACCCGCCATTGAGTCATTACCCGTACCACCATCTAGGATATCGTTGCCCGCACCACCGATTAAAGTGTCGTTACCGGTATAACCGATTAAATAGTCGTTGCCGTTACCGCCAGACAGAGAATCATTGTTGCTATTCCCTGCTAAGGTATCATTGCCGGCATAACCGAAAGCAAAGAGTCGGTCAGAGCCAGTGTAATTGAATACATCGTTTCCAGAAGTTCCGGTATATCTCACCATTGTCAGATGCTCCTAGCTTTTCAAGAGATTTAGACGTGCAGTTGAATGCTTTTGATTAAAAAGTTGCATTCTGTAATTTGTACCTACCTGAATATATCTCTAGAGGCAATCCCACTTATGCAGTCGAATCAGGAAAAATCTTGAATGGCACAAACTCACCTAGCTGAAAATCAAACAACCAAGCAACTTTTAGGAATTGTGAACAGTCTTCCGCCGCTAACCCCTTCCTAGGGACAGGGAGGGGTTATCGGCGGTCAGCCCAGTTGCGGGGCATCCTGAGATTGGATGTAAGTCTTGAGAGTTTCCAGCGGAGCACCTCCCGCAGAAATGATGCAATAAGACTGCGTCCAGAATACTGGTTTGCTGTAGAACTGGTTGACGTGGTCAGCAAACTGCTGTCGGATTAATTTGCTTGACACAGCTTTGAGGTTGTTAATCAGCTTTGATAGGGTCACATTTGGCGGATAGCTAATCAGCAAATGGACGTGGTCAGCCTCCCCACTAAATTCCACCAACTCGCACTCTTTAGCGGTACAGAGCCGATTAAAGATGCTGTGCAGTTCTTGGAGGATGTCTGCGTTTATAACCTTTCTCCGATACTTAGTGACAAACACAATATGAGCGTGGAGGTTGTAAACACAGTGGGCGCGAGATTTAAGTTGAGTTAATTTCATCAAAAACTTAATGGTAAACTCAAGTCATGAGTATAACCCGTCGCGTTACCTACAAGCTCTACCCTAACCGCCAGCAGGAAGCTAAGTTGCACTACTGGCGGCGTCTTCATGCAAGCTTGTACAATGGGGCGGTCTACAACCGAAAAACCCAGTACCAGAAGTTCGGTCACTCGGTTGGGTACATCGAACAACAAAACTCTCTGCCCGAATTCAAGAAAGTCTGGCCGGAGTATAAAGAGCTTGGCTCTCACGCTCTGCAAGCGACTTTAAAACGTGTCGAGAGGGCGTTTAACCGCTTCTTCAAAGGATTGGGGGGATACCCTAAGTTCAAGGCATCCCGTCGTTATTCGGGTTGGACTTATCCTTGTGGGGCGGGTTGGCAAGTCGAGACAAACGGGAAGAACGGTTATCTCACCCTTTCCAACTTAGGAAGGGTGCAGATGCGAGGTAAGGCAAGAACTTGGGGTAAGCCAACAACCTGCACGATACTGTTTCGCAACGGTTACTGGTATGGCCTCTATCACCGTTCAATGCCAACCTCAACGCCAAACTGGTGCGGGTTCTATTGGGATCGACTTGGGATGCAAGGAAGCGATAACACTTTCCACTGGAGAGAAAATCAGTAAACGGACCTTTTTAAAAGAGGGGCAACGTAAGGTTAAAACCGCATCGAAGTCGCTGCGACGGAAACGTTCTCCTAACAGGAATAAAAAGGTTAAGGCTTCACGACGATGGAAGAAAGAACGCGCCAAAGTTTCTAAGCTACAGCGCCAAGTCACTCGCCAAAGAGAAGACTGGTTGCACAAAACTACCAGCAATATAGTCAGCGGTAATAGCCTAATTGCTGGTGAACAACTCAATGTCAAGGGGATGACTGCCAAAGCGAAGAAGGGCAAGAGAAAAAAACAAAAAGCCGGACTCAATCGCTCAATATTAGAGGTTGGGTTCGGCATTATTGGGGATTTGTTAACTTATAAAGCCGCCGAAGCGGGTGGTTTTTATCTGGAGTCCCCTACTCGTGTTCTTAAGCCTACTCAACGCTGTGCTAAATGTTGGGAATTAACGCCGAAAACTCTTAACGATAGAGTTCATGTTTGCTCTAATCCTAACTGTAACCATGTTGAGGATAGGGATGTTAATGCTGCTCAAGTCAATATCACTTGGGCAAGGGGGCAGGAACTGTCCTCTAAACACGCGGAGTCGTCTAGCTCTACTGATTGCTCCAAGCATGAAGCAACTAGGGGCGTTGAGGCGTGAGAAACTCCGACCTAGCGTAGCAGGTCGCGAGTAGTTCATCTAAGCAATAGCCTTAACGGCGTCTTGAGCTTCGCAGCGCAAACCTCTAGCAATTCTGAAGAGTTCTTGACCAGTGTGCAGATAGCGATCGTCGTAGTTGAGGGTGAAAAGGTTTAACTCTTCGATTCCATCCCCCAACTGATTAAGACAGTAGTATAGGTTGGCTGCAGCACCAGCAACATTAGGAGGATTGGGTTGAGAACGAAATGCCAGTTGAGCTTGATTGAGGTAATGACGACAGTCTTCTAGATAAGCCTGGAATTCTGCCATCAGTTCGTCATCAAAAGGGTCGCCGGAGAGTTCATCGATTTGGGTCTTGAGGGGATTAACAATGCGACTAATCAAGCGGTTGACAGGTTTATAAACCTGCTGTAACCACTGATTGAGTTGTATATCGGTATCTTGGGCAGTTTGCCGATGTCGCTGGTAGTGTTGTTGAGCGTTAGCTGTTCGTTGTTGTCGATTCCAACGCTCTTGTTGAGTATTGGAGTATAGTAGCTTTTGGTCGTAAGACTCGCGGCGCTTAGGGTCCCCTAGTATCTCGTAAGCAGCATTGACCTCAATAATTTTTTCGGAGTCGGCTGTTTCCCGCTGACTATCTGGATGAAAGAGTTTGGCGAGGCGTCGATAGGCTTTTTTGATCTCTGCTGCTGTGGCTATTGGGCTTACATCCAGGGTTTTATAGTGATTTGAGTCGGACATTAGAATGTTTAAAGAGTTAGAAGGTTACTTGTTAGGTTGATTTTTAGAAGGTTGAAGGTTACAGAAGGAATTATCGGATATATGCAAGATTAAAAGGCAAAAAAATATCAAGCTTTGCAAGCTTGAAGTAACGCTGTCCGAAGCTATGAGAATGCTGATTCAGTAGTTACTAGAAAAATAACCAAGTTATTAGCCACTCTTCGTCGATCTGCCGAAAAGTGGCTGAAAGGGGTTTATGTATCCCTACATTGTTATATGGGGGAAGGCGTGGCACTTATAGCCTGCCAAACCCTCCAGAATTTAACTCAAAACTGCTGGTACTCGCACCTCTGGATCTTGGAAAAGAGGAGTGCTTAAGTAACGTTCTCCAAAGCTTGGCTGAACTACTACAATCAGCTTGCCCTCATTTTCAGGGCGTTGGGCAACAAGGATTGCTGCGTAAAGTGCTGCACCGGTGGAAATGCCGGAAAGTATGCCTTCTTCACGAGCAAGACGACGACCATAGGCGATAGAATCGTCATCGGTGACGGTAATTACCTCATCGATGATCTCAACTTTGAGGACTTCGGGGATAAAACCGGCACCGATACCCTGAATTTTGTGCGCTCCAGGAGCTTTTCCGGAAAGTACAGCACTGCTAGCAGGTTCGACGCCAATTGCCTTGAAACTAGGTTTCCGTTTTTTTAGTACTTCGGCAACGCCGGTAATCGTACCACCAGTACCAACGCCTGCTACTAGGATATCTACCTGTCCTTCGGTATCTTCCCAAATTTCTTCGGCTGTTGTCTCCCGATGAATTTGTGGGTTGGCTGGGTTATTAAATTGTTGCAGCATATAAGCATTGGTTGTGCTATCAACAATTTCCTGCGCTCGACGAATACAGCCACTCATTCCCTGAATACCTGGAGTTAGTTCCAGTTGAGCGCCATAAGCTCGCAACATTGCCCGTCGCTCTGTACTCATGGTGTCTGGCATTGTCAAAATTAGTTGGTAGCCTTTAGCTGCAGCTACCATTGCCAGAGCAATACCAGTGTTTCCAGAGGTCGGTTCCACCAAGATAGTTTTTCCTGGTGTAATCTTTCCCTGCTCTTCGGCCGCCTCGATCATACTAACGCCAATGCGGTCTTTAACTGAGGCTGCGGGGTTCATTCCCTCTAGTTTCATGACAATACGAGCTAAACAGCCTTCTGCTTGGGGAATACGGTTTAACTGTACTAAAGGTGTCCGACCGACAAGCTGTGTAATATCTTGGGCAATTCTCATGCGTTTAAGAAGTTGTTGGTTATTAGTTGTTTGTTTTTAGATATTAGCTTTTTGTAGACTAGCGCTTGTTTAAGCCTGTAGTCACTAGAACTGTTGCCACAATTCATCTAGGCTGATTTCAGCCTCGTACTCCTGCACTTACCCCTAGATGTAGTACATAATGTCTAGCTGTCGTCTGTAATTCCGTTTCTCACACAAATCCTGGAGCGTGTATCCTCGCAAGACATCGTTAGCGCGATCGTGGACTTCCTGCCAAATTTCCCCAACTAGGGCTCTTTCAACAGTTTTAGGCGTAATCTCACTTTTAGATGCTTTTGAGTCTAAGCCTTCCAAACAGTTAATCACGTCTAAAAGCGTAATTTTCCAGGGTTCCCGTCCTAGAACATAGCCTCCCTTTGCTCCACGCTGGCTATGGATTAGACCACCGCGTCTCAAGGTTGCTAACAACTGCTCTAAATATCGGTCAGGGATATTTTGCACGGCTGCTATCTGCCGAATTTGCAGCGGTTCCCCTTCGTTGTAATAGCTGGTTAACTCTAACAGAGCCAAAAGCGCATACTCGGTCTTGCAAGAAAGTTCCACAGGATTAGATTTGGGTGTAAATGGCTACTATTTACAGTATACCCCGGTTCTCCACTGGGGATCGGGGCTTGGGGATCAGGGCTTGGGAGATGGGGGAGATGGGGGAGGATACTACCCATTACCCAGTCCCCGTCAATAAAAAAGCCTCGCACAAGCGCGAGGCCCTATCATCAGAATTCGATTCCTGTAGTTTAACTATTCTCTAGAAAGTGAATGTAGTTCTGAGCGTACCAATGACCACATCTTTGTTGTCACTGTTCTGATTGGGAGAAGTCAGCCAGATAATACCCGGAGTAACCGAAATATTATCGTTCATCTTGTACTTGTAGAAGCCTTCTAAGTGATAAGCATTATCACGATTAAATCCGCCAGCAGGGCGAAGGTTAGGAGACAGACCTCTGAGAGTCGGTTCCACACCCGCAAACAGACCCAGTACGTTACCTTTCTTACCAAAATCAGCGAAAGCCAGTCCAGCACCGTAAGTCCAAATATCAGCACGTCCCTGACCAAGAACAGTCGCTTGAGTATAAGTACCAAAGCCACTCAAGGAAATGTTGTCAGTGAAGCGGATAGCAGCTTCTGCACCGTAGGAGTTAGTTACCGTTGGTCTCACCGGTAGCCCTCTTAATGGTGAGGCGAATCCGCTGGGATTATTTGCCGCATTGGTACCAACTATACGGCCATTAACTCCACCACCAATGTCGAAAATGTCAGTACCACTGTTATGGTAACCGTGGACGTAGGTCACACCAACGCCAATGCGATCGCCAACATTGAAATTCAGTTGACCTAGGGCCGCAAAATCTCCATCAAACAGACCAGCTTTCTCGCGAGGATTGTTTGCACCAAAGCCAGTAGTAGCAAAGTTGCCATTCGTCGCACCCGCCAAATAGCCTACGGTCAGGGTAGAAGGCCCCAAGATACTCTTTAATGGCCCAACCCCAAGGCTAATCGCACCACCCGCACCACCACCGATGCGATAGATCGGGTTCTGGGTAGCGAAGGTGGAAAGAGCACCGTTACCACCATCTCCGTCATCAAAATAAGGATTGAGGGTGGGAACGTAGTCGCTATGAATACCACCAGTCGCTGCTAGGTAAATTTTCGAGCTACCAAAGTTGGCGTAATAGGCCAACCAGTCTACGTTGACTCTGTTGTTGTCGCTACCGAGTTGAAAGGTTTGGGTTCCCTCAGCGGTTCCCCCTGGTGTTGAAAAGTATTGAGCATTACCGGCTGCAAGACGAGTTACTAAGCGATCCTTACCCGTAAAGCTGGTGTTGAAGGTTAAACGTACCCTGTCTTGGAAAACAGTGTTGTTGGAAGTTCGCTGACTAAACTCGTCAGTGAGCGCGAAAATCACTTCACCTTGAAGCTTGGTAGTAGTGGAAAACTGACGGTCTTCCAGTAACGCCACACGGCCTTCCAGCTTATCGATCCGCGCTCCCAGAGTGGTCAGTTCTGTTCTAAAGTCACTCACCAAGCGCTGAATTGTTTCTAAGTCTCTCCTAGTAACAAAGTTAGCAGTTCTGGTGGTGATGATCCGCTCGATTTGCTGCAAACAAGAATTTAAACCTGCTGCAAATTCATAACGACTCAGAGCGCGGTTTCCCCGGAAGGTACGGTCTGGATAACCCTGCAAACAGCCATAGTTGGCGATCAGTGTGCGCAACGCTTCATAAGCCCAGTCGCTGGGTGAAACATCCCGCAACTGAGTGACGTTGGTTATTTGATCTTGGGAGTTGCTGCTACCTTCTTTGTTGTAGCGGTTGAGTTGTTCTAAAACATCATTATTGCTTGGAGCCGCAGGAGTTGCCTGAGCAACTTGTCCATCTACCGGATTCGTAACAGCCGTTGGGGCTAATGCTTCAGTTGCGGACGTTTCCAGTTTCAACTCACTGGGATTAGCAGCAACTTTGCTAGCTGAAGGCTCCACACTTGCTTTGTCAACGGTTGTTGACTTTGCTTGAGTACCTTGTAATACACTAGCTGTTGAAGCAGCCGTAGCGGCAAAACTTGACTCGCTAGCTTTTTTCGCCATCAGCAGGGATTCTGGGCTTTGAGTTTCAACCTTTTTTCCCTGAGCTGCTTGTGTCGTACCTTTGTTATTATCTGCCAGTAAGCTGGTGCTTTCTACAGCACGAGCCGCACCCGCAAAAAATACTAACGCTGCACCCAAGACAGCTTGCGTCACAAACAGAGTTTTCCAAACTAACTTAGACATATTCTCTTATCCTCACACCTTTGCAGAAAGAGTTCCCTTGTCTTTTTAAGTTTATGGTAGCGCGTCTATGTATCAGCAGGGATAGATAATTTTGATGGATTTTTCCCAGTTTACTCAGAAATTTAAACCAATTGAGAAATGACTTGCGCCAGGTCAAAGTCCTTAGAGGTCAAACCACCTGCATCATGAGTGGTCAGAGTAATCTTCACTTTATTGTAAGAAATTGCTAAATCTGGGTGGTGGCCTGCGGCTTCAGCAGGTTCTACAAGCTTATTAACAAAAGCGATCGCTTCTACAAAATCCTTAAACTTTCGTGTAATACGCAGTTCCTTGCCTTCCAACGTCCAGCCTTCTAGCTGATTTGCACGCTCTTGAATCTCTGCATCACTTAGTAGCTGAGCCATTCTTTGCTTCCTTTTCTTGCTTTTCAATCAATCAGAAACTTCCAAACAAGTCCCCATAAAAACTATCCGCTCTCACGGGAAGTATTTTGGTTATAAAACCAGCACACTTAATGTGAGAGCGGTCTAGCGGGTCTTCTGATTGAAACCAGGCTGCCGGGAGGAATCTCCGAGCTAGCCCAGCAGATCAACTAAGTTGATTCTCCGAAGAGAACTGAGCTGACTGCTAGAGAACAGCCCCGGCGCACAGCCGGCTAACTCCAATCAGATGACCCATGATTTTACTGCTATCTGTCATGGGCATCACCTCCTAATAGTTCTTGTAAGGTTTTGTTTCCATTAGTAGTAGGCGAAATTCACCTAGAACTTAAGATAACACACAAAAAAATTGTTGAGTGCTAAGAAAAAAAATACCCCGCCCAGAGGCAGGGTATTTTGCTGAAAATTGAATTCACTGGAATATAACAGTCAGCAGACTCTTACAGAGCGTTACCACGAGGCAGAACTTCCTCTGGGAACTCAAAGTTTTCGTGAGGCTGGTCAGCAGGTGCCATCCAAGCACGGATACCTTCGTTCAAGAGAATATTCTTGGTGTAGAAAGTCTCAAACTCTGGGTCTTCCGCAGCACGGATTTCCTGAGATACGAAGTCATAAGCACGCAGGTTCAATGCTAAACCAACGATACCTACGGAACTCATCCACAAACCAGTTACGGGCACAAACAACATGAAGAAGTGCAACCAACGCTTGTTGGAGAAGGCAATTCCGAAGATTTGTGACCAGAAACGGTTAGCGGTAACCATTGAGTAGGTTTCTTCCGATTGGGTTGGGTTAAACGCCCGGAAGGTGTTGGCTTTGTCGCCATCTTCAAACAAGGTGTTCTCTACAGTAGCACCGTGAATGGCGCACAGTAGCGCACCACCCAGAATACCAGCCACTCCCATCATGTGGAAGGGGTTGAGTGTCCAGTTGTGGAAGCCTTGTAGGAACAAGAGGAAGCGGAAGATTGCCGCTACACCGAAAGCTAGGAGCAAAGAACCAAGAAGATTGTCCCAAGGGGTACATCAGGAAGACGCTGACGAACACGGCGATCGGACCACTGAAGGCGATCGCGTTGTAGGGACGTAGACCGATCAAACGGGCAATTTCAAACTGACGCAGCATGAAGCCGATTAAGGCAAATGCTCCGTGCAGTGCTACAAATGGCCACATTCCGCCTAGTTGGAACCAACGGGTTAAGCTGCCTTGTGCTTCTGGTCCCCAGAGGAACAACAGGGAATGTCCCATGGTGTTCGCTGGGGTGGAAACTGCCACTGTCAGGAAGTTGCAGCCTTCCAGATAGCTGGACGCCAAACCGTGGGTGTACCAAGAGGTGACGAAGGTTGTGCCGGTTAGCCAGCCCCCGATTGCCAGGTAGGCGCAGGGGAACAGTAGTAAGCCACTCCAGCCAATGAAGACGAAGCGATCGCGCTTTAGCCAGTCGTCGAGGACATCAAACCATCCCCGGTCGCTAGGAGCGCGTCCTACAGCGATTGTCATAACAGGTATCTCCAGATATATATAAGTACGAAAGAAAAGTGACTCTACACACCAAGATTACTGCTTGTATGACCTAGCAGATAATTGCTTGGCTGTCTAAGGAAAGTTTACTTTTCTTTACCGTACCTAACATAGTAGGTGAAATTTTCCCAGATTTCCACTACTGGGGTTGAAATAAATTGGACTGGGGATTGGGGATTAGGGGCATGGGGATTGGGAACTCACCCCATCACCCCTGAAACGGGCTCACATTTCTGGAGAAGCAGCGTCTAAATTAATAGATCTCTGGCAAAAGTCGAGAACTTATCCGCATTTATCTGCATTTATCTGCGTTTATCTGCGTTTATCTGCGTTTATCTG
>JAYFMV010000037.1:0-67237 GCA_042408245.1 Potamolinea sp. | reverse complement strand
GATCTCTATCTAGAGACAGATTTTTCCTCTAGGTCTTAATACTTAAAGTAACTATTAACCTATCAAGGCTAAATATTCAACGAAGGGCTTAGAAGCGTCCCCTAAAACCTTCATTATTGCCCTAAGCTTTGCAAAAACCAAAATTGACAAAACTATGGACACTACAAACAAACAGCACATTGCACTAATCTCGGTTCACGGTGACCCAGCCGT
This sequence comes from Potamolinea sp., assembly GCA_042408245.1. Classification (GTDB taxonomy): domain Bacteria; phylum Cyanobacteriota; class Cyanobacteriia; order Cyanobacteriales; family Coleofasciculaceae; genus Potamolinea. The sequence goes on along the minus strand of JAYFMV010000037.1, from coordinate 67,024 downwards.
AGAAATCGGTAAGGAAGAGGCTGGTGGACAGAATGTTTACGTGCGTCAAGTAGGCGAAGCCCTTGCTCAACGAGGATGGCACGTTGATATGTTTACTCGATCAGCCAGTGCTGAACAACCCAAAATTATTGAACATGGTCCGCGTTGTCGGACCATTCGTTTAATTGCGGGCCCTGAAATATTTGTCCCGCGAGACGAGATTTTTGGCTATGCAGGCGCGTTTGTGGAAGAACTCCTGAAGTTTCAACAAAAATCGGGAATTAAGTATTCCCTGGTACATACAAATTATTGGATCTCTGCATGGGTGGGAATGCAACTGAAAAAGCGGCAACCCCTAAGCCAAATTCATACCTATCACTCATTGGGCGCAGTTAAATACAAGTCCATCCCCACAATCCCAATGATTGCTACTACCCGTTTGGCGGTGGAGAAAACAGTTCTGGAAACAGCAGAGCGCATTGTCGCAACCAGCCCACAAGAACAAGAACATATGCGATCGCTGGTTTCCACCAAAGGCAAACTTGATATCATTCCCTGTGGTACAGACATTCGCCGCTTTGGATCAATTGATAAACTTGCCGCAAGGGAAAAACTAGGCATCGACCAAGACGCCAAAGTAGTCTTCTATGTAGGACGTTTTGACCCACGCAAAGGTATTGAAACCCTGGTAAGAGCAGTTGGCCAGTCACAACTGCGGGATAAAGAAAAGTTGAGGCTGATTATTGGTGGTGGTTCTCGTCCCGGAGAAAGCGATGGTATAGAGCGCGATCGCATTGAAGGAATTGTTGCCGAACTTGGTTTGACCGACATTACCACCTTCCCCGGACGCTTGGGTGGAGACATTCTGCCAGCTTACTACGCTGCTGCTGATGTTTGTGTAGTTCCCAGTCACTACGAACCCTTTGGTTTAGTAGCCATTGAAGCAATGGCCAGTGGTACCCCTGTTGTGGCTAGTGATGTCGGTGGTTTGCAATTTACCGTGGTTCCCGATGTAACAGGTTTATTGGCACCACCACAAGATGACGCTGCTTTTGCTGTTGCAATTGACCGCATTCTCTCTAACCCAGAGTGGAGGAACCAACTTGGCTTACAAGCAAGAGCGCGTGTAGAAAGCAAGTTTAGCTGGGATGGCGTTGCATATCAGCTAAGTGACCTATACCTCAAGTTGCTGAAAGCACAGCAGAAAGAGTTGGCGCAAGTTAGCGCTTAGATAAAATCCCAGAAGGGCGTTAGCGGAGCGTGGCGTGACGCTAGCATTTGGACTCAAAACCTTGGGTTTAACCGATACCCCTCTCATTCTCCCCTAAAAGGGGAGACGGTATGTAGCCCCACCCTTCAGGGTGCGGGCTAACTTCTTGGGTTACACTATCCCCAAGGGTCATCTAAGGGCTTAAACTCTTCTTGCTGAAATTGATGCTCGTGATATTGCAATGCTTCTTTAACAAGCAGTTGCACTTCTGAACGTACTTGATCATAAGATTCCGCCCTACACCAAGGACGCAAATAGAGTGTGGTTGAGCGTGCTGAAATATCGGCAACATGACAAGTAGTACTTGGGCGATCTAAAACTAGGGGATGAGGTTGTACCAAAGATAAGAGCAAAATAATTGTCGGTTCAATCGGGCGATCGCCTATATCAATTTTCAAATCCACCCTTCGTGTTCCCAGCGCTGTAGTATTTTTCAAAACACCACTGAAAAGATTATTGTTGGGCACCGTAATCTTGACATTATCCTGTGTCACCACTGTTGTTGAGAAAATGCCGATCGCATCCACCACACCTTTGACACCTGAGGGCCCTTCAATCGAATCACCCACCTCAAACGGACGTTGATTAATCAACATCACACCAGCAGCAAAATGGGACAAAGTATTCTGCAACGCCAAGCCAATTGCTAAACCAGCGGCACCGACTACAGCAACTACACTCGCTGCTTGAATTCCCAAAGCACTCAAAAAAGCGACAATTCCAACTATTAACGTCAGGACTTCCGTAGCCTGAACCATAAACTTGCGCAAAGTTGGTTCAACGGGAGAGAATGCTCTGCGAGTAGCGCGGCCAACCAGTTCCACAGCATAGCGGGTGAGAAGTAGAATACCGAAGGCCCAAAGGATTTTTGTCCCCACCTGAAAAGCAAGATCGATCAGGTTGCGGTTAAACACGACGGATGGCATTTCAACAGAAAAAATGGTCATCGACAAACTACTTTTTTTCTACAGTTGATGACCAAAAGTTTAATTGGTTTTATTGTTGCTTGCTCACCTGAATTTCAATTTCTCGGCTTTGCATTCTTTCTTTAAATAACTCTGTAGAAAGCGCTTGCTCTACGGGCCAAACCCCAGGCTTACTGAGTTTACCCATTAACATCAGTTCGGCAATACTACCAGTTCCAGCACCTGCGGCCACAGCCGTATTTTCATGCACCAAAGTTGAACAAACAGTAGCCGCTTTGCCGTCTTTTTTTCCTGTGACTTCCGAGCGAATTGCTACACCAATCCCACTAAAGTTATCTGTTACAGAAGTCATCCGGTAGCTGACATGAGATAAAAACTCAACTCCTCCTGGATTTTTAATCCAAGAGGGAGGAAAGATATGAGCAGCAATCCAAGTGAGATGATTATAAAAATCGGGAACGGAGCCGAATTTAGTAATTACAGTTTTTACCGGGAAGGAATCAACTAAGGTAAAGGCTTCTGGCATATCAAACCAGTAGACGCCAGCATTGCCAAAAGGAGCAGGGAATTTAATTTTTTCGCGTTCGCTATAAGGTTTCACAATTTGCCATTTGTTATCAATCCAAGCTTCAAATGGTTCTTGCAAACCCAAAAATGTTGTCCGCATCACCGTTATTCCAGCACCACCGGAACCTGCTACCAAATAACTCAAGTGAATGCGATCTGTCTCGTCCAATTGTTCGACATCATGACGCACCATGCTATTAGAAATACCGGGAAAAATGCCAGTGTTGACAATTGCGGTAACGCCTGATCTTTCTGCGGCTTCGCGGTAGGCTAATGCTTTACGAGTAAAGGCGCGGTTATCGCTGACATCCAGGTAGTTAACACCTGCTTCAATGCAAGTTTTCAGAACGCTAGCATTCCGATAGACAAAGGGCCCAGCGCAATGAATCACTAGGTCATGAGAGGCGATCGCCTGTTTTAACTTTTCCTGATCTGCCAAATCTAGGGCAAGAAACTGTACTTGCGGCTGCGTTTTTTGGATTGCCGTTACTTCAGGTGTCACTTGACGCCCTGTAACTGTAATTTTCGCTTTTGTATGAGCAAGTAGGTCTTGCGCCACACTATTGCCGATTCGGCCGCGTCCTCCAAGAATCAAGATTTTTTGGTCTGTCATTGCGCCCGCTTGCGTACTTCGTTAATTATTTCATCATTTTTTGCTGGCGAAAATCATCAGTAACTGGGATGATTTTTTGGGAAAACCGCAAATGGACACGGATAAACGCAGCGAAGAAGGGCGTTAGCCCAGCGGTGACCGAGGAGCTAGCATTTGCGGATATAAAACCTGGATTTCACCAATAGATCCGGGTGCAAATGCTAGGCTAACGCCTCGCTTCGCTAACTCCCCTACAACTAAAAAATGACTTTTACAAGAGGTCTATTACCCATTACCAATTACCCATTACCAATTACCTATTACCCATTACCAATTACCCATTACCAATTACCCATTACCCATTCCCCATTCCCCATTACCCATTCCCCATTCCCCATTACTTGTCAGATATCTTAAATACAGACTCCACTGTTGATTTAACAGCATTGCCAGCATCCTTTAGTTTTTGGGCAAACGGCTGCTGAGTATTCAAGAACACGCGGGCACAGTTACGTCCTGGCATTCCAGAGATTGAACCACCTGGATGGGTACCAGCACCTGTGAGATATAGGTTATCAATCGGTGTTTTGTAGTTAGCAATTTCCGGTAAAGGGCGGAAGAAAATCATTTGATCGAGGGTCATGTCCATGTGGTAATAGTTGCCTTTATAAGCACCCAATCGCTCCCCTAATTCTGCGGGACTTTCCACCCGACGAGCCATAATCGAATTTTTGATATTTGGCGCATAATCTGCCAATTTATCGATGACGCGATCGGCAACTTTGTTCTTCAATTCATCTGTCCAACCGGTACCTTTCAAACCTGTACCTTGGGCACCAGCAATTTGATAAGGGGCAAAGAACTCAATCCACAGGGTATGCTTGCCTTCGGGAGCCATTGTGGGGTCGAGTACTGTAGGCACATCCAGATACATGGATGGGTCGGAGTCAGGAATAATTCCCATCGTCGCCAAAGAGTGTGCTTGTTCCACATGAGCCACAGAATCGGCAATCAGCACTGAACCAATCAGGTATTCTTCTTTGTGGTCGAAACGTTCAAAGCGCGGCACTTCTGACAAAGCACAGTCAATTTTAAGAATTGTTTCATTGTTATTGACAATTCGCCGTTCTACTCTTTCACGTAGATTTGGGTCAGCGGCGTTGATATCTGCGGGGTCAACCATTTGGAGGAACAAACGTCTAGCGTCAATATTGGAAATCACGCCCTTGTTAGCACGATATTCTTTACCTCCAGCAACTCTCACAGCGACAGCACGACCATCATCAACGAGAACTTGTTCAACGTGTTGGTCAGTTAAGACAACGCCACCTTTAGCTTTAACCAGGTTTAGCAAAGCTTTAACCAGTGCACCCGTACCGCCACGGGGTCTAGCCATACCTGGGTTATGGCGCATAGACATCATCATCGCGCCAATTGCGATAGTTTTTTGGGAAGGAGGGGCACCAAATTCTGAGGCCAGTCTTGCTAGTGGGGCTTTGAGGAATTCGGAATCAAACCACTCATTGAGGATATCTTCTGGAGAGGTAAGCATATTACGAATCCAGTCCAGTGCTTTGTCAACACCACCGGCAACAGAAAAAAGTTCTTGAACATTTTTCCAGCCATAATTGCCTATAATGTCGATAATTGACTTGGGAGGCGCATTAAACATGGGAGTAATTGCCTTAGTCACACGCTGCCAGTAGTCAGTAAATTCTGCATATTTTCTAGCATCACGTTCGCTATAGCGAGCAATTTCAGCACAAGTTTTTTCAATGGATTTGTGAGCCAAGAAATACTTACCATCAGGATGAGGGCAAAATACAACAGGGTCACACCAGAGGTATTCCAAGCCATATTTTTCTAGTTCTAGTTCTTCGACGACAGGCCCTAAGTGAATGAATTCGTGGTCGATCGCACAGAGATTGAACTTGAAACCAGGGGCTTCTTGTGGCATTACCTCCTCTGTAGTTGCGGCACCACCAGGGACAGAACGCTTTTCCAGTAGCAAGACACTATAGCCAGCTTTTAGTAAGTAAGCAGCACAAGTCAGACCATTGTGACCAGCGCCAATAATAACAACATCGTAAGATTCCATAAGTTAAACTCTACACAGCAATAACCCCCTGATTGTAAAGAATTGAAAATATTCTCTTCTCTATCAGGGGAAAGATAAAAAGATTTTATATACAAAGTGAACTTGAAATTTCTCTCTCTCAGGAGTCTTCCCGTCTCAGGAGTCTTCCCCTGAACTCCTCACCCTTTCCCTGGAACCTCTGATAAATGTGAAAAATTTCTGTCAAGGAGCACGATAAGTCTGGCTGAAAGTAAATGTCACAGCTATACTGGCAAAGTCTGGATATTAACGTAACTGCAAAGCCTTAAGTAGCCTATGAGTCCTGTTGTAAAAGTTGTTCAACCCTCTGGTATCTTAGACGGCACAAAAGCTGGTCATTTTCGTCAAGAGATTAGTAGCCTCATGGAATCCAATGTCGATATCGTCTTGATTGATTTCCAAGACGTTACTTTTATGGATAGTTCCGGATTAGGGGCGCTTGTCTTAGCACTAAAAACAGTGCGTGCTGCTGGAGGAAAATTATTTATTTGCTCAGTCAACGATCAAATAAAAATGTTATTTGAGTTGACGAGTATGGATCGAGTTTTTGAAATCTTTCCTAGCAGAGAAGACTTTGAGAACGCCGTGCTTTCCACCAACTAATGCAAGCTTGCATTAGTTGGTGAAATGTTAATCGAAGTTGACCTCCAGTAAAGACAAATCATCATCAAAATAGTCTTTGGGATTTACGAGTTTCAGAGCATGTAACACTTGGTCTAGGCTACGAGTACTGTTATTTCTACAGTCCGCCAGCAGCTTGACGAATGGCTCAAGTCCCCAGATTGTGCCATCTAATTGATTAATTTCGTAAATCCCATCACTAAAGATATAGAGAGTGCTGCGTTCGGGGACATCGCAGCATTCATCAGCATAATCGATATCAGGGAACATACCGACAGGCAAGCCCAGAGTCTTCAACTGTTTAATCTGAGTGAAGAATCCGGGCTTTTCCCATAACAATACACCAGGTGGATGTCCTGCACTGGCATAAGTTAGTTGACGCTTCACCCTGTTATATACCCCGTACCAAATAGTAAAGTACTTATCATTACGCTGAGTCATCTGGAAGGTTTCATTCAACGCTCGTAAGACATCACTGGGTTGATAGTAATTAATCTGAGGAAGCGCTCGCGACCTGAGCAAATTCAACACAGAAATTGTGGGAAAAGCAGCCTGTAAACCATGTCCAGAGACATCCATCAGATAGATTGCCAAATGGTCTGAATCGAGCCAGTAGTAATCAAAGCCATCACCCCCCAGTTGTCTGGAAGGAATAAATCGGGCGTCGATCGTCACCGGTGGTTCAGTCATTTTTTCTGGCAGGATGGAACTCACATATTTAGCTGCTTCTGCTAATTCTGTCTCCAACAACTGCTTTTGTTCCTGCAAATCGCGGTTGAGTTGATGTAATCTCAAGTTAGAGCGTACTCGTGCTTCTAACTCAGGCATTTCGATTGGTTTGGATAAAAAATCATCCGCACCAGCATCTAACCCTTCAACACGATCCTCAAGTGCAGTTCGAGCTGTGAGCAGAACAAACATAGTAGTTGAAAGTTCTGGTGTTGCCTTAACTTGACGACATACCTGTAGTCCGGTCATACGCGGCATATTCCAATCGCAAAGCACTAGCCCAGGACGTAACTTTTGTGCTTGTGCCAGACCTTCTTCGCCGTTACTAGCAACTGCGACATCATAACCTTGGTTATGAAGCGTTCTTTTCAAGAGGATCTGAATTGCCGGGTCGTCATCAATAATCAGAATTTGGTTCATGGCCTCGAAGTACTACAAGTTACTCTTCAGAGATGTCAGATGCACTTGTTTATAATGCAGTCACGATCGCTGCATTCAGTCGCGCGTAGTTCAATAACAAAGCAATACGGGTATTAAGCCAAGTTAGTCAATGTTAGAACATGAGCTAAATCCAGGCTAAACTAGATTGTTCAACAGGGAGTATCGAAGCGTCTGCGACTGTGCTTTGGTGTTGTTGATTTAAAGGGCTTTGAGCAGTTGAAAGAGATTCAAAAATCTATCAAGCAAGTTCCCTCGGATTTAAAGGCGTTAGAACAGGTTTTGACATGGTTTGACCAGCTAAACCAACCGTCTATACCCAAGAAAGTTTGGTTACAGTGCCTGTTAGCCCTCGCGGAAGGGTTTACCAACGCTGTTCGTCATGCTCACAAAGAGCTTCCGCCAACTACCCCCATTGATATCGAAGTTACTCTATTTCCACATTGTTTGGAAATGCGTATCTGGGATCACGGACCGCCTTTTGATTTAGAACAGTGGCTCCGGGATTACGAAAAAAGGCCGGAAAATCTGAGTGGTGGTGGTCGTGGCATCGTAATTTTGAAAAAACTTGCAGACAAACTCAGTTATACACGCATGGATGATAACCGCAATTGTCTGTTGTTTATGAAAACTTATTAGATGCTGCTCTTTCCTTGAATTCCCCAAGAGCCCCGACTTCTTGAAGAAGTCGGGGCTCTGAGGCTCTCCCCAATCCTTCCACCTCAAGCGATACTCACTCTTACAAGCCTGATGCGGCGATTGCGCAAAGCGCACCAGCCTTCGGCTGATCGCTCCTAACCACCACCGGGACACCCCCAGAAGGCACAATCGTAATCCCCCGACGTATTGGCCGAACGGGACTTTTTTGAGTTAGTTCTAGCTGAAAACGACCCAATATTGTCGCCAATACCAATTTCATTTCAAACATGGAAAATGCTGTACCAATACAACCGCGTGAACCACCGCCAAAGGGCAAATACTCATAGGGCGAAAATTTTCGCTCCAAAAATCTCTCTGGCTGAAATTCTTCCGGATTGGGGTAGACTTTTTGACACCGATGTGCTACGTAAATACAGGGAATCAATATCGCCCCCTTCTCCAAGTCGTAACCAGCTACCTGCAAAGGTTCTTTAGCCATCCGTGGTGTACAAATCAAAGCAATTGGATTGACTCGCAAGGTTTCGGCCGAGACAGCGGTGAGATAGGGTAGTTGCGCAATCGCTCCTGGTTCTGGATTGTCGCCTAAAGCATCCAATTCTGTTTGGACGCGAGTAAGTACCCCTGGTGAGGAAAGAATCCAGTAAAATGCCCAAGCTAAAGCAGCAGCAGTAGTTTCATAACCAAGTAGCAACAGGGAAACTAACTGATCTCGTAACTGGGTATCGCTCATGGCCTCTCCATTTTCATCCCGCGCTGACATCAGCATGGAAAGTATATCTGTACGAGACTCGTAAGCGAGTTCACGGCGTTCGGCAATTTCAGCATAAATCAAGCTGTCAATTGTCGAGCGACGGCGTAGGAAGCTTCCCCAAGGACTCCACGGGCCTAAATCTTGTTGTAGTGGTGGGAAGAAAAATAAGCTGGAGTACCAGGGAGTAGTAACATCCTCCAACAAAGCACTGAGGAGTTTTTCTAACTGTTGGTAACGAGGGCCGGGTTCGATGCCAAAGACAACCCGTAAGATAATCTGGAGGGTAATTTCTGGCATGACTTTGTGAATCGAGAAGCAAGAATCAGTTTGCCAGTTGGCGATCGCGCTCTCAGTAATTTCACAGATCAGTTTACCGTAGCCTTTCATGCGATCGCCATGAAAAGGCGGCATCATTAACTGACGAGTTCGCTGATGCGATCGCCCTTCCTGTAAAATCAAGGAAAGACTGCCCATCAGTGGCTCAAAGACATGAGTTGCTTTGCGAAAGTCAAACCCAGATGAGGGCAATGTAAAAATTTCTTGAATCGCTTGAGGATCGCTAAAAAATACCACAGGTGGAGAATTTAAACCTAGTACTCGTGTTGTGAAGGTATCTCCATAGCGCTGTGCACAGGAGTCTAAAAATTTAGTTGGTTGAGCGATTAATTGCAGCGTCTGTAACAAAGACGGTGTTTGAGGGCCATCGGGTAGTTGCATACAGGGTTTTGAGTTGATATAGCAGTTCTCAGTTTTGTGCGACACAGTTTTAACCTCTCTCCACCTCTGGCTAACCCTCTCCTAAGAGGAGAGGGAAGCAGATCAATTTTGTCGCTTGGAGAGAGGCTTTGAACTTAGCCCCCTTCCCTTGCACTCTAAGGGGGCTGGGGGTTAGGTCTCACTTATATTGACATTTTGCACCGTTGTCAGGAGAGTATATCTCCCGCCAGGGTTTCAAGGGAAGGAAACAGCTTTGCCCAATACATCAGACAAGATTTAATTATTTTTCAATACAAACTTTTGTAAGTATACGCATAAAATTTGCATTTCTTTTAGGATTAATTGAATAGGTAAGAAATTACTTATTCAAAGAATTCATAGGTGATAATTGTTTCTTTTTTGAAGGAAAAAATTTCTTCTAAAAATTCAAGTTATAACAGCAAAAATACTACTGGCATTGTCTTCATTGATCCGAAAGTTGATGACTATGAAATGCTGATGGCAGGTGTAACGCCAGGTTTAGAGGTAGTTCTGCTTGATGACAATCAAGGCGGTGACTGGGAAATGGAGGTGAAGATAGGGAATGTTGCAGCGCCTCTGGCATTTGGAGCAGAGACAATGGAGGCTTACAATGCTGTTTTTACTACTACTCGTGTCTCTGTCGCCAGTGACGGCACCCAGGGGAATAGCTACTCCGAAATCAATACACTTTTGGCAGTGCAAACTTAGTGGGTAACGACGCTCTCGACACCACAATTTACTACAATAGTACAAATGGTCTAGATTTAATTGCTGTTGTACAAGATGTGACCAATATACCTGTAGATAACTTGGTCTTTTTCACTTGAAATTGACATCTTGCAGCCTTCTTAATGAGTCATTTGTAGGGTGGGTTACGCTATCGCTAACCCACCACATCTATGTGAAACTCTGTGCGTTACGGCTGTGCCTAACACACCCTGCCGGGGGTTGTTGCAACTGGTGCAAGATGTCAATTGTAATTAGCTTCCGTTTGCCTTGGAATACTATTTTTTTAAACGCAGAGAACGCAGAGTTTTTGTAGCTTAATCTCGGTTAATTTCGATTATTCAGAAATGATCTGAAATCTTTGTGAGCGTATGCATTTAGTCGTCTTTAGACGACTTTCGCTGCTCGCTGTGGGACTTGAGTCCCTGGCGGATATTAAACAGTACCAACGGTAGGTTGTGGTATATGTTCTCTACGCTGACGCTTACCCATCATCACCATGCTGACACCACCTTCAGGTGCCATTGTCACACCACGACGCACCGGTTTTACTGGACGTTGATCCGCAAGCGCTAACTGAAACTGCGAGACAATGCTAACCAGTGCTAGTTTCATTTCAAACAGCGCAAAAGCAGCACCAATGCAACGCCGATTTCCACCACCGAAAGGTAAGTACTCGTAGGGTGAAAATTGCCTTTCCAAAAAGCGCTCTGGCTTAAACTGCTTGGGTTCTGGATAGATATCCTCACGCTGATGAGTTAAATAAACACAGGGAGCAAGCATTGTCTCCGGCTCAAACTTATAACCCATAATCTCGACGGGTGATTTAACAATTCTCGGACCAGTAATCAAAGTAATTGGATAAATTCGCAGCGTTTCTGAACAAATTGCGCTCAAATAAGGAAGTCGAGTAATTGCATTTGGTTCTGGATTTTCCCCAAGAGTTTCTAATTCCTTCAGCAGCTTTTCTTTAACTTCTGGTAGGCGATGAATCCAGTACAATGCCCAAGTTAAGGCTGTTGCTGTGGTTTCGTGACCGGCTACTAAAAGTGTGATCAATTCATCCCGTAACTCTATATCTGTCATCGGTTGGCCAGTTGCGTCACGCGCTGACATCAGCAAGCTGAGGATATCAGTACGAGAGGGATCGGGTTTTTCTCGGCGTTCCTGAATCAGTGTGTAGATAATGTCGTCAATTTCTTGCTTTTTTCTAATAAATATACCTCCAGGACTCCAGGGACCGAAATCGCGCTGAAGTGCTGGGAAAAACGCTAAGAAGAAATTAAACCGAGAAGTTGTAAACTCCAACAGGGAAGTAAGCAACTGTTTGAGTTGTTGATATTTCTGTCCTTCTTCCAGGCCAAATACTGCTTGTAAAATTAGCTGTAGGGAGATTTCTTGCATGAAGGGACGGACTGTGAAAGCTTGACCTTGTATCCACTCTTTTGTAACTTCCTCAGTAATCTGGAAAATTAGCTGACTATAGGCCCTCATCCTTTCTCCATGAAAAGGTGGCATTAATAACTGACGCTGTGAAGAGTGGCGATCGCCATCCAACAACAATAAAGAATTATTCCCCACAGTTGGCCGTACAATAGTGTTCGCTCTACCAACATCAAATTGTTTGGGATTTGCGGTAAAAATCTGCTCGATCGCCTGGGGATTGCTGATAAACACAAAATTCCGAAAGTTGCTGAAAGTGGCGGTAAAGCAATCGCCATAACGCTGTTCGCAAGTTTCTAGAAACTCCGCAGGATCGGCAATCCACTGAATTAGCTGCAATAAAGGCAGTTTTTTTGGCCCATCAGGTAGTTTTGGCTTAGTCATAGTAATTCTCCCCAGTTAGTAAGAGATATATTGACTAAATATATCTCTTGCAAAAGTCGATTTGTAGCTGTAGTAGGGGCGATAGCGTTAGCGAAGCGGGGCGCTCTTAGCGCACAGCGGTAGCGACGTAAGGAGCGTCAGCATTTGTGCCTGAATGTAGGCCACTTTTGAGTAAGTGGTTACACGAATACTTAGCCCTTCTGGAATTTATGCAAGAAGTCTAATATATCTATTAAAAATGAGTTGTTAGACCGCCGTTTGTTCAGCGAGTTTTTGCCGTAACCAAAGATTTACCAAAGTTTCGACTTTTACACCACGCTGACGGGCTTGTTGCTCAATCTCGCTGAACAGATCAACTTCAATTGGCACGGTACAAGCTATCTCAAACTTAACATCAGGCGCGTCGGTGTCAAAGTCAGTGAAATCATGGGTATCCCAAAACTCACCAATTTTTTCATCGGTGTTTGCTTGAGAAATGCTACTGAGTTTACTTGCGTCCATAGGCTTTGCGCTCCTTGTTACTCATATCACGAGCACTGATGATAATTGCCGTCTTCACGTCTGGCTTGTAAATGAAGAATACTGACAAGTACCTACCCTCAAATGTTTGTCCAAACGCTACATATACGTCATTACCTTCAGTATGACCTTTCTCAGCAAAACGAATACGAGGCTGATTGAGCAAAACCTGCTCAGCTTCATAGCAAGTAAGATCATGCTTCGACTGGAGCTTTTCTTCGATGTATTCGGGGCAAACTATGGACTCAATTCGCATGGGCTGAGTATAACATCGGCAACCTACAACGGTAATTCAACCGCGATTGCCTATGGAAGCAGCGAAGCTGATCGCACCCATCAACAAATTCCCCAAGGCTGTGTGGGTATTGAATCAATCTATCTATTCAATAAGATATTTCATTTGATTCTGGAGCATCAGATTAAGGAATCGCTATTTAGAGACGTGTCAGACTGTACGATCTACCTAATTGCACGAATTACAGCCAACCCTTTGGGGAACGCAGTTAATAGGAAGTATCGGAAATTATGACCACTGTTACTCAAACGCCTAGCTTTTGTGAAGGAATTCAGTATTTTGGGGAAAATTTGCCCAATTTTGACAAGTTTGCGGCCCAACCGGCGATCGCACCAGGAAAAAAGGCGATCGCTGACCCTAATGACCAAAATGCTGTCTTTCAAACCCTGTTAGCTGCTGATGCGCTACGTTACCTGACCTTACAAGTCACTGGTAGCAAGGCTTCTGGACACCCAGGAGGCTTTGCGTCCCAAGCAGAAGCTTATGCTTCCCTGGTGATGTTGGGTTACAAAAATATCATCACAGAAGTTGGACACCACGCCCCTGGTTTCTACAGTGCGATGTTTCTCGATCGCTCTTTAGAAGACATGGGAATTTCTACGGTACAGCAATTGCGCGATCGCTACCGAGAAAAACACGGACTCTTGGGCCACCTTTCCGGATACATTCCCGGCATTCTCGCACCTGCAGGCCCCTTGGGACAAGGACAACATTTTGCCATGTCGGCCGCATTGCTACATCCCAATACTCTCTTCCCCTTCACTGTGGGAGATGGTGGATTAGGTGAACCCTACATCATGAGTGGTATGGCACACTTCCATACTGCATATCCCAAAGCTACCAACTTTTTGCCAATCTTGGTTTGGAATGGCTACAGTCAGGAACATCACAGCATGGTTTCCACAAAAACCAATGAACAGATGATTTCCTATTGGTCTGGGAACGGTTTTGAAGAAGTTGTGTTAGTCAATGCTAAGGACTTTGACGATAAAAACCAGTCTGGGGATTATGTCGATAGTACAGCTTTCTCGTTTGAAGCGCGACTTGCTTTCACCAAAGCTGTTTTAGTCGCAGTAGATAAAGCAGCTAAATCTGCTTTGGGTGGCAAGCTTACTGTATTAATTATCAAACAGCTCAAGGGTGCTGGTGTCCATGCCAAAGGAGCAAAATCTCACAATTTGTATCCCAAAGATACCCTAGATGCACCCCACATTGCCGACGCACTGAAAGCACGGGCTTTATCAGTAGCAGCTTGGGAAGTTGTACGTAGCAATGCTGAACGCGCTGGAGGAGGCCCCGCAAGTAAAACAGTTGTCACGGAATTTGAGCTAAAACTGCCAGATTTGGGCGAATTACCCCTAGAAGAATTTGCAGTTGGGGGAGATCCCAAGGTTTCTACTACTGCAATGGGGCGTTTAGCGGGCAAAGTTGGACAAATTGACCCGAATTACCTGGTAACCAATGCTGATGGTAATGAAGCTTCCGGGATTGCTAATATTAACCAAGCCTTGCGGATTATCCATCCTACAACTGATGACCTCTACAACCAAAGCCCCAATGGACAAGTTTACGAACCCCTGAGTGAGGACGCTTGTGCTGGTTTAGCTGTAGGATTGGCTTTGATGGGTGGACGTGCCTTGTGGTGTTCTTACGAATCCTTCGCCATCAACGGTGTACCGATTTTTCAGACAGTGACGCAAGCAATGGCAGAATTACGGCGTCCTACACCTTCTACAGTTACTTTATACACGGCTGGGGCATTGGAGCAAGGGCGCAATGGTTGGACTCACCAACGTCCGGAAATTGAGGCTTATTTTGCCGCGATGATGCGCAATGGCAATGTTTTCCCGATATTCCCACCCGATGCTAATAGTATTCAGGTTGTCTATGAATGGGCGCTGACTACCAAGAATAAAGGAATTGTGATTACTGCCAGTAAGTCACCGTTGCCAATTCGTACCACATTTGAACTCACTCGTCAAGCCATGCACGAAGGTGCAGTCATTTTGCATGAAGTTGCGGGGGACAAGAAGGTTGTATTTGCAGTGATTGGCGATATGACGCTAATTCCGGTGTTTGAAGCTGCAGCATTCCTGGAAACTGAAGGAATTGGTGTACGGATTGTTTCTGTTGTCAATCCTCGACGTTTGTATCGTCCTCATGATGTAGCTTGGGATACTTGTTCAGAACCCGATGGCGGTTTCATGGATGATGGGACATTTACTCACATTTTCGATAGTGATGCGTTGATTGGGGTAACTGGTGGTGCCGCGGCCATGTTGGAACCAGTGATGTTGCGGAGTAATTGTAAGCGGGATACCTTCGCTTGGAAGCGTGGGGAAACTACCGCTAGTGCTGGAGAGTTGATGGCGTTTAATGGTTTGACTGCTGAAGCTTTAACAAAGCGTGCGATCGAGTTAATTCATTAAGTTGGATGTCAGGCTTAAATTAACATAATACCTGTAGGGGCGGGTTTAGGGAGAAATTTATGTCAATAAAGAATAGCCTTAATTCAAAACCCGCCCAGAAATTAACATAATACCTGTAGGGGCGGGTTTAGGGAGAAATTTATGTCAATAAAGAATAGCCTTAATTCAAAACCCGCCCGTTCCCAAATTTTATTATGAGTGAATTATTTGCTTGATACCGACACTTGTATCTGTATTGTCTCATATTTGAGCTAAACCAGATTTAATAGTTTCCACTAACTCTTGATCAGACCAAGGTTTATATAAACAAGAATGAAGATTCGCTTGATCTTTCGCCCTTTGAATTGCTACCTCATCAGCTTGACCAGTCAGCATAATTTTGATAACTTTAGGGAACTTTTGATGGACAAGAATCAGAAATTCATCCCCCTTCATACCAGGCATTAACCAATCCGAGACAATTACCAGAATACTACTTGACTCCTCACTCAGTTCATTGATTACCTCTAAAGCCTCATCCGCATCTTCAGCCACTTCTATGAAGTAATCATTTCCAAAAGCTGATTTTAGTTGCGTGCTGAGACTATCTAATACAATTCTTTCATCGTCAACACACAAAATAACTGGTTTGGTCATGGGTAATTGGTAATAGGTAATTGGTAATGGGTAATTAATAATTGGTCATTGCTGAGGAGATTTGAGATTAAGCGGCAGGTATACAGTAAATATGGTTTGACCGGGAATCGATTCCACTTCAATTTTACCATTATGCTTATCAATAATCTTCTTCACAATATCTAGCCCCAAACCGCTACCTTCTCCTGGTGGTTTAGTGGTAAAAAATGGCTCAAATATTTTCTCTTGAATCTCTTCTGGTATCCCTTGACCACTATCGGTAATACTAATCTTAGTAAACTGGTCAAAAGTAGTTGCTTCAATAGTCAAAGTGCCTTGATAATCCATCGCTTGTAAGGCATTATGGATGAGATTTGTCCAAACCTGATTTAGTTCATCTGGGTAACAGAAAACTGACGATAATTCTGCATATTTTCTAATCACCTCAACTCCCTGTTTTAGATGACTTTGATAGAGGGTTAAGACAGTTTCAATGCCATCAGTCAACTTAGCTATTGTCATTTCACCCGACCGCTCATAACGGGCATAGGTTTTCAAGGCAAATACAACTTTCGAGGCACGATCTGTAGCTGTATTGATAGTATTCGTCCCTCTTTTTAAACCAGAAAGTTGATAAGCAATTTCTAATATTTGCCAACCATCAGGCCTTTTAAAGAGGGGAATAAAGGCATCAATTTCGCTATAAATCCCCATAACGACCAGCCGATCAGCAATAGTACTAGCATGAGCAATTTCTAATACTTCAAGTTGTTGTCTTAAGGCTTTCTTGAATTTACGCTCTTCTCTAGTAGAAAATATTGCTTCTTGTTGGAGCGACATTTGTAGTAGTTCTAAAAAAATCTGCCCTTCCTCTAGAGAAAGGGATTTAAACAGTGCGGGTAACTGTTCTAGGGTTTGATTCAAGAAAATGGAAATATTCCCGACTGAGGAGCGAATTGCACCTATAGGAGTGTTAATTTCATGAGCAACTCCCGCAACCAGTTGGCCCAATGCTGCCATTTTTGCCGACTCAATTAAGTGTTGTTGAGTGGCTTGCAATTGTTGTAAGGTAGTAGCTAATTCTTGATTTTTTGCCTCAATTTCTTGATTCATTCGCAAGGCTACATTCTTCGCTTCCCGTTCTTGGGCCAGACGCAGGCGATCGCGTTCTGCTTGTTTGCGTTCCGTGATGTCTTGAAAGGTGGCGATCGCATAAGCAATCTTTCCCGTTTCGTCTAGAATCGGTGTGCTGGAAACCTCACAAGGAATAATCTTATCCGATTGATATAGTTCCAGGTCGTCTAAACAAACTGTTTCTCCAGCGAGCGAGCGAACAACGGGCAATTCATCAGTAGGATACAATTCTTCAGTGCCAGCACGATAAATCTGATACGCTTGAGATAACTGTTTTGTTGTCGCCTCTGGTAGCACTTCAATTCCTAATAATTCCTTAGCTTTATGGTTAGCGTAGGTCAATTTTCCCGTTGCATCGTGAACCGATACTCCGCTCGGCATTGCTTCAAAAAATTGACCCAGACGACGTTCATTAGCCCTAATTTGGGCATTTTGTTCAGCCAGTTTTTGCTCTAGAAAATAAATTTTGAGTGCTTCTTGGATAGTGACATTGAGTTGTTCACTTTGCCAAGGCTTGGCAATATAGCGATATAGTTGGGCAAAGTTGATTGCATTGGTCACACCTTCGATGCTAGCTTGACCAGTCAGCATAATTGTGACGGTTTTAGGGGAGCGCTGGTGAATGCGTTTTAATACTTCATCCCCTTTGAGGTCGGGCATAATATAATCAGCAATAACCAAAGCAATTTCGCATCCTTCTGCGAGCAAATCTTCCATTAAATCTAAAGCTTCAACCCCACCCACTGCTGTTTCAATCTCAAAGTTATCTTCTAGCATTTCTGAGATTTGCCTCGTCAAACTATCCAGCACAGTTTGCTCGTCATCAACACAGATAATCACAGGTTTCATCATAACTTTGCCAAACCTTCTTGAATGCACTCAATTAATTCTTGATTATTCCAAGGCTTACGGAGATAGCGATGCAAGTTAGCCTCTTCTTTCACCCGTTCTATTGCATCTTCGTCCGCTTGTCCTGTCAATAGTATTTTGACAACCTTGGGAAATTTTTTGTGAACTTCAATCAGAAACTCATCCCCTTTCATTCCTGGCATTAACCAGTCAGAAACGATCACAATAACACCTATATCTTCATCTTGCATATCTTCAATAACTTCGAGGCCTTCCTCCGCATTTTCAGCAATTTCGTAGAGGTAAGAGTCGCCAAAGGCATTTTCCATTTGTCTAAGGAGACTATTGAGAATAGTTACTTCGTCGTCAACACATAAGATTGCTAGTTTAGACATTTTTTTAGTTGATTATTAGTTGTTAAAAGCCTGTTTTGTCAATTTTCTGGTTCTGCTTCCGTTTCCTGCTTCTCAAATATAACTTTTTCATAAATATCGCTCATTGACATTTGAAGTCCTAGGGAAACAAAGGAAACGCTTACCGCTTCTCCCTCATACTCCTGAAATAGCCATTGTCCTGATTCATTTTTAACGTACTGTTCCACTAAAAACTCATATTGGTCAATTAAAATATATTCGCGAAATTCAGGAATAGAGCGATAGAAACGAAACTTATTCTCTCGATCAAAATCCTCTGTAGAATTAGAAAGTACTTCGATAATTAGTGTGGGATTGAGGATCTCATCTTTGCGTCCTTCCGTGAAAACTGGTTCTCCAAAAATTACCATCACATCCGGATAAGTTCCCCGTCGATATCGAGGAATCCACAACCTCAAATCGTTTATAAATGGTTCAGCATTCTTCCCCCGCAAACCGAATTGTAGGAAAGTACAGATATTGCGTGTTATCCGGTTATGATTAATCGTGCCACCTGTCATCGGTACAATTTCTCCATCGCGATATTCACTTCTGAATTCAGCAGTTTCTTCTAACTTTCGGTACTCCTCCAGACTGTAGGATCGCGGCTGCGTTTTAGTTAACATTTCTATCTCCTAGGTCAATTTAAGGTAGGGTGAAAAACCTCTCTCCACTTCTCCCTAACCCTCTCATAAGAGTAGAGGGAAGCATATAAATTTTTTCGCTTTGAGAGAGGCTTTTAATTTCTCCCCCTTCTAACTAACACAAATCTTATTCCTTTTCCCTCTCCTTGTAGGAGGGGGTAGGGAGAGGTGGGAACTCTGGTGGGGGGTTAGGTTGGCTCAAATAAACTTCAGGTGGGCATTACCAACAGATACCCTTTAGCCTAACCTCAGATATCATTCTAGGCAATGCCCACCTTACAAAGCTATTGCTTGTCGATTGGAAAAACAACAGTAAAAGTAGTTTGACCAGGAACTGATGCAAACTCAATGACACCTCGGTGTTTTTCCACAATCTTCTTGACGATATCTAGTCCCAAACCGCTACCTTCTCCTGGTGGTTTAGTCGTAAAGAAAGGCTGAAATATTTTCTCTTGAATCTCTTCTGGAATCCCCTGTCCACTATCGGTAATACTGACAGACAGACATCCATTTTCCTGTTTAGTTTCAACAGTTAAAGTTCCCCGGTTATCCATCGCTTGCAAGCTGTTGTGAATCAGATTTGTCCAGACTTGATTGAGTTCGTCAAAGTAGCAAGGGACGGAGGGTAACTCTTGATAGTTACGGATAACCTTTACTCCTTGCTTGAGTTGATTTTGATAAAGCGTCAAAACAGCTTCAATTCCCTCAACAATATTCGCTTCAATTGTTTCTCCAGATTGGTCGAAACGAGCATAGGTTTTCAGTGCAAATACAATTTTTGCCGCCCTTTCTGAAGCGGTGTTAATGTCGCGGGTACTTTCTTGTAAGCGCACAAACTGACGCAGGGTTTTCAGGAATTCTTCGCACTCCGGATCTTGGAACAAAGAGATATAAGGTTCTAAGCTATCGCTAATTCCCAAATCAAGCAACAAGTTGGCGAAAGTATCAGCTTCAGCAATACCTTGTGCTTGAAGTTGGCTAGCAATTGCTTTCCGCAATTGACGACGTTCTCGACCAGATACGGTAAGCGAATTTTGCTGGGAACGTTCCAACATTTCCAGAAATTGCTGTTGACGTTCTGGGGAAAGTTTCTGAAAAAATAAGGGCAATCGGTTGAGGTTTTGAGCCAAGAAATCACTAACATAACCAATGGAAGAACGAATCGCTCCCAAAGGTGTATTAATTTCATGAGCAACACCCGCTACCAGTTGTCCCAAGGCGGCCATTTTTTCTGAATGAATTAGTTCGTCTTGGGTGGCTTTGAGTTGTTGGAGAGTATCGCTTAGTTCCTGATTTTTCTGGTACAAAGCTGCTTCAGCTTGTTTGCGATCGCCAATTTCTCGCCACACTGTATGCAGAATTTTCTTATCATTCAGAGGAATAACTGTTAGTAATACTTCTACCCAAAAATCTTCCCCATCTAGACGGCGATGCATCCACTCAAATCGATAGCTACCTCGCTCAAAAGCCATCACCATTATCTCATTAGCTTTCTCAAAAGACGAACGACCATCTGGTTGTATTTCGGGGGAAAGTTGTGAGGGATGTAGGGAAAGAAGCTGTTTTTTATTAGCACAACGCATCATCTTAACTGCTGCTGAATTGCAGTCAATAAAAGCTTCCCCATCTAACAGCAAAATTGCATCGGCTGATTGTTCATAAAGTTGTCGGAATCGAGCTTCTGATTGCTGAAGTTCTTGGGTGCGTTCCTCTACTTTTGTTTCCAAATTGGCATAGAGTTGGGCATTTTCAATCGAAATTGCTGCTTGGGAAGTTAAGATTTTTAAGACCGTCAATCTATCTGGTGTAAATGCACCGACAGTCAGATTATTTTCTAGGTAAAGGATGGCGATCGCCTTACCTTGATTTTGGATTGGTAGACACAATACAGATTTAGGTTGATGCTGAATAATATAGGTATCGTTGAGAGTTTGGCTTTCTTTGGGTAAATTATTGTAGATCAGAGGTTCTTGAGTTCTGGCAACATAATTAATCAAACTTTTGGGAACATCATCACTGGTTTCTATAGGAACAGATTGCAGTACTGTTATTTTTGAAGTGTCACTCTTTCCTACAGCTTCAATGAGTAAATTACCTCCTCGTTCTAAAATCAAAACACCTTTAGAAGCTCCCGCATTCTCAATCGCTACTTGCATTACAGTGGAGAGCAATTTATCAAGATTAATTTCCCCAGAGAGAGCTTGAGATGCTTTAATTACTGTTGTCAAATCCAGAAAATCTGAAACACCTGAACTGGTAGATGTGATAGTTCCAGTCGTCATCTGAACAAATGTCTCCCCTGTTTCAGGGCTCTTTTTTTGGTTAAGAATAGGGGAGAGTAATTGAGGATAGCGTTTTTCTAAATCTTCAACTTTTGCCTTTGCTCCCCAACGAGCATAAGCGTAGTAAGCTTCAGTTAGATACACTTGGGCAATTTTCTCTTTACTCCAGCTTAGATAGAATTTAGCAGCGCGTTCGTTGGCTAGGGCTTCTTCGTTGATGTATTCGTTTTCTTTGGCTCCTTGGATAGCGCGATCGTACATTTCCATCGCTTCCATATTTTGACCCAAAACTCGATACCGTTCTGCTTCTACTAAGTCATATTTGTGTTGAAAATTCATCGCAGCAGATGCTGCCCATTTCTGCATTTTTGCTTGATTATTTTCAACCTTCACTAGCCCGACTTCTGAGACAAAATTAGCCGCAGAAAGCTGCACTAAAGAGTCGTAATAATAGAACATAGCCTCATGCATTAATCCCACACATCCATCTAGAAACTCTTCAGCTTTAGCTGCATATTCTAATGCTAATTCGCTGCTATCAAATAGATAACAAAGGCTAGCTTGGTGAAGATATAGCAATTCTAGTGCAACTCGATCTTTGGCTATTTCGAGAATAGACAGCATTTTGGTATTGTCATATGCTTCACCTATTAAAAGCAGCGGATTTTCTGATTTGCCTAATAAATTTAGCACTGATTGCCATAATATCTTCAGCCAAGTCAAAGGAGTTATTTGCCGATTTTTGGCAACTACATAACTGTAGTTGGTTATCTGCTTTTCAAGTCCCGTCAATTCTTGTCCAGCAAAATATGCATATTGGCATTTTTCCACAGCACAATAGCTGGAGTGTGCTAAATCTCCATTTTCCAAACCGCTTTGATAACCTGCTGTCAAAAGTGGCTGAGTTAGCCCTATATGCTGTTGTCCGTGAACTGAAAATGCTGCCACTTTAAATAACACCGCACTCTTGATTTTTTTAGCATTTAAGTGTGCGATCAAATCAACAGCAAAACAGCCATAGCGATAAGATGCCTCAAAGTCTCTGACTACCAAATTGAGAATGATAGCATAATCAGCAAAAGCATAGGGTGAGAAAACTGAATGACCATATTGAAGCAATAAATTCACTTCTTCGCACCCCATGTGCGGAGTTAAAATTGGTGCAGCCATAGCCGCAGCAGGAGTCATGCTGGCTATAATTCCCAAGGCTGCTAATTTATACTCATCTGTCATCAAAGGTAGATTTAGTAGTTCCTCGTTACTCTTTCCAACTAAAGCATTTGCTGTTGTTTTTACTGTTTGTTGAATTGCTTCAGGAGTTGGTGATGTAGGTAAATTTACTCCCAGTAGCGGTAACACTTGCAAACCAATTTCAATCGCTTCCAGTTGTTTAGTTTCTGCTATACAGGCGGAAATTTTTACTTCATACACTTTGACTTTATCTAAAATAGTTTTTGCCTGTTGAAGTACAATTGCTGCTAATTGCTTCATCTGCTCAAAATCACCACTTAGATAGGCCACCTCTGTCCCATTTTCATGAAGTGCTAAAGTCAAGTCATACTGATGAAGCCAACTAGAAGCTGTGAGTAGTTCCAAACCCATAGCTAAATATCTTTTGGCAGCAGCATAAGCTGTTGAAACTTTTGCTTTTCGTCCAGCAATCAGATTGAGTTTCGCTAATTCATCCCGTTCTATTTGAGAGGTAATTAACTCTACTCCAATATTTAACTGATTGACGATATCAAAAATCTTTTCTTCCCGTTCCGCTGTGGGAGTATTCCTTAACAACAGTTGTCCAATTTTCAGATGAGTCGCTTTTTTCTGGTCTTCTGGAATCAGAGAATAGGCTGCTTGCTGTACTCGGTCATGCAAAAATTTGTAGGGAACTGTCAGTTGTCTGTTGTTCGTTGTCAGTTGTTCGTTTTCCTGACTATTTTCCTGAAATAATTTGTAAATTTCAGTAATAGGAGTAACCAACCCTTCTTGCAAAGCTCTCCACAAATCAGCCGCTGTTTCTGCTGGTGATTTTTCATGAACTATTGCCAAAGTAGCTAAGTCAAATTGATTGCCAATACAAGCCGCTAGTTTCAAAACCTCCAGGGTATTTATGGGCAGTTTTTGCAACTGAAACGCCATAAACTCCACGACATCATCAGTTAATGCTAACGCTCTAACTTTCGCAATATCACACTGCCAACCCCCCCTTGCCCCCCCTTCCCAAGGGGGGGTAAAATCAAACGAAATTAACCCATCTTGGTGCAGAGATTTGAGGAATTGAGTAGCAAAAAAAGGATTACCTTTGGTTTTAGTGAAAACCAACTCTGTCAAAGGAACTGCTCGTTCAGGTGAACAATTTAAAGTATCGGCAATCAGACAATTCAGGGAAGGTTGATCTAAAGGTGCGAGAGTAATTTGATTAACTGTTGCTTCGGCTTTCCGTATTTCTTCCAAGGTCAAGATCAGCGGATGAGCAGCGAAAACTTCGTTATCCCGATAAGCTCCCATTAATAACAAATAGCGCGTATCAGTCTCGCTCATCAACAATTGCATCAACTTCAAAGAAGCTGAATCAGCCCATTGCAAATCATCGAGAAAAATAACTAAAGTATGCTCTTGAGTTGCCAACACCTGAATAAATTTTTGCAACAGCAAATTAAATCGATTTTGAGCCGCACTTCCCTCTAATTCTGGTACTTCTGGTTGCTTACCAATCAACAGTTCTAATTCTGGGATAACATCAATAATTACCCCAGCCGAATCACCCAAAGCTGACAATATTTTTGCTTTCCATTCCTGTACCTCTGTTTGACTTTCAGTGAGTAATTGCCTCATCAAATTTTGGAAAGCCTGTACCCATGCAGAGAAGGGAATGTCGCGCTTAAATTGGTCGAATTTACCTTTGATGAAGTAACCCCGTTGCCGAACAATGGGTTTATGAACTTCATTCACTACTGCTGTTTTTCCAATCCCAGAAAATCCAGCAACTAGCATAATTTCTGTATTCCCGTCGCTGACACGCTCAAAGGCAGATAATAGAGTAGAAACTTCGGTTTCTCTACCATAGAGTTTTTCAGGAATAACAAAGCGATCGCTCTTATCCCTTTCTCCTAATGGAAACTGGCTAATACTACTTTTTTCTTGCCATTGCTGCCAACAATTTTCTAGGTCGTAGCGCAATCCTGGTGCACTTTGATAGCGTTCCTCAGCATTTTTTGCCATCAACTTGATCACGATATCCGAAACAACTTGAGGAATCGTTGGTATAAGCTCAATTAGAGGAGTTGGAATCTTGGCAATGTGGCAATGCACTAACTCCATTGGGTCATTAGATACAAATGGGAGTTGTCCTGTCAGTAGTTCGTATAATGTCACTCCCAGTGAGTAAAAATCAGTGCGATAGTCAATACCCCGATTCATTCTTCCCGTCTGTTCCGGAGACATATAAGCTAATGTTCCTTCCAAGACATTAGGGTTTTGAATCTCCTGATTTTCTCTGGGTAAAAGTGAGGAAATGCTGAAGTCAATTAGTTTAACTTCTCTGGTTTCCGGGTTAATTAAAATATTTTGTGGCTTGATATCTTTGTGAATAATTCGATTGTGGGTAAGTCCTTCTAGGGTTTGGACAATCTGAATAGCAATGTTGAAAAAATCACTGAGGGAATAAGAGGTTTTCTCCATTTCCTTAGCAAGAGACACACTACCAATGTCTTCCATTACCAGAGCAAAACCATTGCGGTAGTTTAAGAGTGTGATTGGTTTAACAATCCCCACCAAGTCAAGATTTTTAGCAATAGTATACTGATTCCGAAACTGCACCAGTTCATTGAATGTGGGATATTCACTCAATAGCAGTTTGATGACAACTGGTTTTTGGTCTGATTCAGCAAGCGCTCGATAAACTTCGGTTCTAGAGCCATTGTAGATTTGCTCAATGATGCGATAGCCTGGAATTGTTACCAAATTGTTAGTCATGGAAAGCTTCTTCTATATTTATTGTTTATGTTAGTAGAAGCTATCTTTTTACCCTATTTGTGTTATAAAAAATACAAAAGTCTACATTATTTAATAATACAGCCGTATTACTGGTAAGGTGCTTAGATATCCGACTTCTTCAAGAAGTCGGATATCTGGGACATGAAACTCAGAAACTTATTAAGTACTTGCTCGTCAAGACATATAGAGCAACTTGTCCTATCAAGGGGCCTCCTATAGCAACTGTCCACAGGACGTAGGCTTTATCGCTGGATTTCTGTAAACTAAGCACAGTAGCATCTATTAGTCTTCCGACAGCATTAAACGAGTAAAACTATGAAGCGCAATTTTAATCTAACTGCCAACTTGAAGCGAAGCCTAGGTTTAGGATTAATGCTTCCAATTGCTTTAATGGGAGCGATCGCCACTCCAATTCATCTGCAAAACGCTCAAGCTCAACAAACCGCTGATAAGCGTCCCCTCACGGTTCGCTCTGACGTTCAGGAAGCCGACAGACAGACGGGGATTGTCACAGCACGTGGTAATGTGCAAATGGAGTACCCAGCGCGACAAATTCAAGCAACTGCTACCCAAGCCCAATACTTCAGCCGCGAACGCCGTATTGAACTTACTGGAAACGTCTACGTTTTGCAGGAAGGTAATAGTATGCGGGGCGAAAAAATCACCTATTTGATTGACGAGGGACGCTTCCTTGTCACACCAAAAGCTCAACAGCAAGTAGAGTCGATTTATTTCATTCCAGAAACAGAACCCGCAGCTCCAGTTAATCCTAAACCAGCCTCTAAAACATCCCGTCAATAAGTTGATAGTGTGGGGAGTGTTCACAATTAAAAATTAAAATAGTCTAACTTTTAGCTTTTAATTTTTAATTTTCTGGGGAGCCTTGAACGAGTGAAAATTGTATTAGAAAATATTCACAAGTCCTATGGTAAGCGGGCAATTGTTAAGCGCGTCAATGTCTCAGTAGCGCAAGGGGAAGTTGTGGGATTGCTTGGCCCAAATGGTGCTGGTAAAACTACAACTTTTTACATTGCTACAGGTTTAGAAAAGCCTACTGAGGGTACAGTTTGGTTAGATGATTTGGATATAACTGCTCTACCAATGAATAAAAGAGCACATTTAGGTATTGGCTATCTTGCACAGGAAGCCAGTATTTTTCGTCACCTCTCTGTACAAGATAATATCCAATTGGTGTTAGAACAAACTCGCGTTCCTAGAAGTGAATGGCGTTGGAGGTTAGGTAATTTACTGCAAGAGTTTCGCTTGGAAAAAGTCGCACATACCCTAGGAAATCAAGTATCTGGAGGAGAAAGGCGCCGTACAGAATTGGCGAGATCTTTGGCCGCTGGTGTAGATGGGCCGAAGTTTTTGCTCTTAGATGAACCGTTTGCTGGTGTCGATCCCATTGCGGTTGCCGAGATTCAAAAAATTATCGCTGGTTTACGCGATCGCTTCATGGGAATTTTGATTACGGATCACAATGTTCGCGAAACTTTGGCAATCACAGATCGAGCTTATATTATGCGAGATGGACAAATTTTAGCTGCTGGAAGTGCTGAAGAACTTTAT
The DNA here is from genome assembly GCA_042408245.1 of Potamolinea sp. Lineage (GTDB taxonomy): Bacteria > Cyanobacteriota > Cyanobacteriia > Cyanobacteriales > Coleofasciculaceae > Potamolinea. The sequence continues at coordinate 40,342 of JAYFMV010000037.1, read as the reverse complement.
GACAATCCTTTAGTGCGGCAATATTATTTGGGTGATGAGTTTGTTAGGTGAAAGTTATTAGTTATTGGTTGTTTGTTGTTTGTTGTTTGTTGTTAGTCATTAGGCCTCTTGCAAAAGTTGATTTTTAGCTGTAGGGGCGTAGCATTTGCGTCCGGATTTATTGGTAAAACCCAAATTTTTATACGCAAATGCTACGCCCTTCTAAGATTTAGGCAAGAGGTCTATTAGTTGTTTGTTGTTGTACAGATAAGTAAAACTAGATTAAAGCTCTGTAAGCCATCTAATTTTACTAACAACTGTAAGAAAGGGCGTAGCATTTGCGTTGTAATTTTGTCGGTAATACCCCCATATTTCGGCGCAAATGCTACGCAACCAACAACTAACAACTGTAAGAAAGGGCGTAGCATTTGCGTTGTCATCTTGTCGGTAATACCCCCATATTTCGGCGCAAATGCTACGCCCCTACACAACTAACAACTAACAACTAACAACTAACAACTAACAACTAACAACTAACAACTAACAACTAACAACTAACAACCAACTACTAACAACTAAAATTCTGAATAATTGCTTCCGCAAACTCAGAACACTTCAAAGGTGGTTCGACAGGTGGAGTCATCATCCTGGCTAAATCGTAAGTAACTTGACGATTGATGATCGCTCCTCCCAAGCCATTTTTCATCAAATCAGCAGCTTCTTGCCAACCCATATATTCCAGCATCATCACCGCTGACAGGATAACAGAACCAGGATTCACCCGATCTAATCCAGCGTGCTTGGGTGCGGTACCGTGAGTTGCTTCAAAAATTGCACAAGTATCGCCAATATTCGCTCCTGGCCCCATCCCCAAACCGCCGACAATTGCAGCAGCAGCATCGGAGAGGTAATCACCGTTCAAGTTCATTGTAGCCAGAATTGAATATTCATCTGGTCGCGTCTGAATTTGTTGGAAAATACTATCAGCAATTCGGTCATTTACCATCACCTTCTCTTTCCATTTTCCATTGCCATGAGTTTCCCAGATAGCATTGAGAACTGCTGCCACTTGCTCGGTGATTTTAGCGCGTTTTTCAGGTGTCAGTGAGTCATAACCAGGCTCAATTTGACGAGCATTTTCTTCTAAAGAAATGTTGGGATTTTTCTCCTTATTGCTGAGAATCCAGGATTCTAATTCCGTGACACATTCAGCCCGAAACTCGGAGACGGCTAACTCATAGCCCCAATCACGAAAAGCGCCTTCGGTGTATTTCATAATGTTACCCTTATGCACCAAAGTCACTTGTTGCTTGTCTTTTGGTAACCGTAAAGCGTGCTGCATAGCGCGACGTACCAGACGCTGAGAGCCACTTTTGCTAATAGGTTTAATGCCAATTCCAGAGTCGAGGGGAATCTGTTTTTTGCCGTGTTCTGGTGTGGCTGGGATTAACTCATTATTGAGTATTTCAATCAGTTTGTTACCAATTTCGCTACCTTGACGCCACTCAATTCCCAAGTAAATATCTTCTGTATTTTCCCGGTAAATAATGACATCTAGTTTTTCAGGAGTTTTGTGAGGAGAAGGAGTTCCTGCATAGTACTTACAGGGACGTACACAGGCGTAGAGGTCATGAATTTGCCGTAGGGCAACATTGAGTGAACGTATACCACCTCCTACGGGAGTTGTCAAGGGGCCTTTGATAGCAACGCCGTATTCTTTAATTGCTGTGAGGGTATCTTGGGGCAAATATTGGTAGGTGCCGTATTTGTCGCAAGCTTCATCACCTGCATAGACTTTAAACCAGCTAATGCTGCGCTTATCGCCATAAGCAGCTTTAACAGCAGCATCAATCACCTTTTGGGCTGCGGGCCAAATATCTACACCCGTACCGTCTCCGCGAATGAAGGGAATAATCGGGTTATCGGGAACGATGGGCTCGCCATTTTTGAAAGTAATGCGAGAGCCGGTAGTTGGAGGCGTGATTTTTTCGTACATAGAGGGGATTAGTTGAGTCGAGATTGAGCTAGCCAGTGACTATGCAAGGAAAGTTAAATATATCTTGGAGTTAAGCCGCTCAATTAAGCTTTTTTGCTGATCTTGAGTTGGCGAAATGCTCAATTAAAAGCTAGCGTAGCTTTAGACTTTGAGCTGGCTTTGGGACAGATTAAGTTTTGTGGGCTGTAATCGTGTAAATCTTAACACGCCGCGCCCATTCTCATTCCCATCCCTTAAGAGTGACGGACATTTCAGGGTGTCAACCTCTAGAAGGATAGGTGGCGATGGGAATATAAAGTCTTAATTTAGTATGCAAGACTTTAAAGCACTCTCTAAAATCAGCAATTATGCTGAAGTAAGAAATTCATGGTGTGTGTTATTAGGGGGTAACTCCTCTCACCGCCAGTGCCATCGTTGGTGTTTGCCTAGCACAGAACAAGACTTTAGAACAGGGATGCAATTCTTAGGTTATGGACGCTAGGTTTTCCTATCACGCTCCTTACTGAAGCAGTACTTAATCGTAAGATTCGCTACTGTTTCGGTAAGGGAAACAACGCTTCAGGCGCTTAACACATACAGATCTTTGATCAGTACTTGCTTTGTCCAGATTTATCGGGCGAATTCAGGAACAGGTTAACAGATGATCTATTGATCGCCTCTGTGTTTGTTACAACAATTTCATCCCATTAGGGAACGAGAGAGATTGAAACTCCATAAACAGAGAACTCTGGTTGGAAAGGTTGCTTGATAAAAAAAGAACGATGAAAAAAATTTTAATCGTTGATGATGATAGAACTATACGTACAGTGTTGACACGTTACCTGGAAAATCGGGGGTATCAAGTTCAACAGGTGAGTTCTGGAATTGAAGCATTATCAGCTTGTGCTAAATGTCCCCCGGACTTGATAGTTTCTGATGTGATGATGCCAGAAATGGACGGAATAGAATTTTGCCGACGCTTGCGAACTACTCCTTCTGGCCAATTGATGCCATTTATCTTTTTGTCAGGTAAAGGAGAAATTGAAGACAGAGTTCACGGTCACTCAATTGGAGCAGATGATTATTTAATTAAACCAGTTGACCCTAGAGAATTAGTTGCCAAAATTGAATCGCAGCTAGAGCGATCGCGTCGCATCCATTGCGAGATTGTCCGCTTAATGCAGATGAATGTAGGTTTCGCCCCTACCCCTGGACCTACCACTGCTGTCATCCAAGAAGCCGTCGAGATTTCAGTTGCACAGGCCCAAACAGGGGGGACACCCTTACCTTTACCTTTGACTCCAGCAGAAGAACGGGTTTTTTGGGAAGTGATTCAGGGATTAACCAACAAACAAATCAGCGATCGCCTGTTTATTAGCCCTCGTACCGTTCAAACACATCTTAGTAGTATCCTCAATAAACTGGAACTAGGCAATCGCGCTCAACTCGTCCGCTTTGCCTTTGAACAAGGATACCAGCCGCCGTTTGAAGGGTGAAGGAGATAGGGGAGATGGGGGATATGAGGGAGATAGGGAGTATAGCGCTACGCGCTATAGTTAGGACAATAATGTAATAATAGAGAAATAAATCAATAATTTCAAATAGTATGGCTAAACCTTATAGTTACGACTTGCGCTCAAAAGTGATTGAAGCAGTTAAAAGAGGAAAAAAGAAAATAGAAGTGAGTCGTTTTTTTAACATAAGTCGAAATACTTTAGACTTATGGCTCAAACAAGAAAAAGAAACGGGAGACTATAAACCAAAGAAACCCATCGTCAAAGGAACTCGACCAAAAATCGAAGATTTAGAGCAATTTGGCCAATTTGTGGACAAAAACCGGGGGAAAACCCAAAAAGAAATGGCTCGATTATGGGGAAATAATGTCAGTCAACAAAATATTAGTTATGCTTGTAAAAAATTGGGCATTACTCGTAAAAAAAAACCTATGGTTATCAAGAACGCTCGGTCGAAAAAAGAAGATAGTTTACCGAAAAATTAGCAGAAATAGACCCGAAAAAGAGAGTTTATGTAGATGAAGCTGGATTTGATAACAGAGAAGATTATCCCTATGGGTATAGCTTAAAAGGGTCAAGATGTTATGAGCTTAAATCTGGTCGAAGAACAGAAAGAGTGAGTTGGCTATCAGCATTAAAGTCAGGAAAATTATTAGCTCCTTTAACTTTTAATGGTTCATGTAATCGAGATTTATTTGAGACTTGGTTAAGAGATTGTTTAATCCCTAAATTAGAACCAGGAGACGTTATTATTATTGATAATGCCAGTTTTCATAAAGGGGGAAATCTTAGAAAAATTGCCGAAGAAGCCGAAGTGGAAATCTGGTATTTACCACCATACTCTCCCGATTTAAATAAAATAGAGAACTGGTGGGCTGTTTTAAAAACATGGATGAAACAAAGGCTGAAAGAATTTGAAACTGTACGAGAATGTGTAGACGCAGCTTTCCTAAATTGTCCTAATGTATGCGCGTAGCGCTATAATGTAGGGGCGGGTGCGTGAAGATAACCTGATACTAAAACAGACAACCTCTCAAACATTACCCGCCCTGGAGATGGGGGAGATAGGGGAGACCAACAACAAATAACAAACAACAAATAACAAACAACAAATAACAAACAACAAACAACAAATGATTCCAGGGCATCTACAGCTTAAGCGAACTGCAACAGGAGATTGAGCTACACCCCGACAAATGGCGACCACTGGTATTTACGAACGGCTGCTTTGACCTGCTACACTGCGGGCATATGCGATACTTACAAGTTGCCAAATCTTTAGGGCGATCGCTCGTTGTAGGATTAAATAGCGATCTGTCGGTGAGAACAATTAAGCCCAACAAAGCAGGATTTCCTCCCAGACCACTAATTCCCGAAGCACAGCGGGCCGAAGTACTGGCAAACCTCAAACCCGTGGATGGAGTAGTAATTTTCCCGGAAACCACAGCCAGTAGAATAATCAAAGCACTGCAGCCAGAGATTTATGTCAAAGGAGGCGACTACAGCGAGTCTTCATTACCAGAAGCACCAGTTGTTAAGGCCTACGGTGGAAAGATAGAGTTAGTAAAAGTGGAAATTCCCACCTCAACCTCAGCAATTATCGATCGCATCCTCCATGCTCGTTCTGAGTAACCCTGCTAATTTTAGATTTTGGATGACTCCCACCCCGCGATTCATGGGGGTAGAGGGGAGCGGTTTTTTTTGCTCAATTCCCTAAAATTTAAAAGCGACAATACAAAATCTCCAATTGCCCATTTAAAATCCCATGACAGACCAAACTATTGCCTCAATAACAGAAGAAGATTTGAACAAGATTGCCGAACTAAAGCAGCAGTTCCAAGCTAGTTCTGAAAAAAAACAACTGCAGTTAATTCCAGAACTTGCCAGCAAGGGTGCTGCTGGTGAAGACGTCTTAATAGAATTTTTAAAAGAGCAAAAATCAGCCTCTGCTAACCTGATTACAGGACTTGCCTATCAAGTCCTGTATCAAGCCAATACACCAAGCAGCCAAGAATTTCTGCAAGCCCATTTCCCTACTGGCATTGTTCCTCTACGTTCGGAAAAGGGAATTGACTACACAAAGCTGCAACAACTGCTTGTTAAACAAGAATTTTTAGAAGCAGATCGTCTTACCTTAGAAAAACTCTGCGAATTAGAAGGACAAGCCGCTCTCCAGAGAAAATGGCTCTACTTTTCTGCAGTTGAAAAATTCCCGATCGCCGATCTGCAAACCATCAATAGCTTGTGGTTAATTCACTCTCAAGGCAAATTTGGCTTTTCTGTACAGCGAGAGATTTGGCTATCTTTAAGTAAAAACTGGGAAAAGCTTTGGCCTAAAATCGGTTGGAAGTCTGGCAACAACTGGACTCGCTATCCGATTGGATTTACCTGGGATCTTAGCGCACCAGCCGGTCATCTCCCCCTTTCCAATCAACTGCGAGGTGTCCGGGTGATGGCTTCTTTACTTTCTCATCCAGCCTGGACTAGCTTGCCGTGAAGATTGAGATCAAATGCGATTAATCAGTGACAACCAATTAAAAAGAATTGAGTTAAAAATTGAAAATTAGCTTTTAGTTTTTAATTTTTAATTCGTCGCAGTATGTATGGGGGGGATGGGTTGTTATGGCAGATCCAGAAAATAGAATCTTTTGTCGTTTGGATGATTTGACACCGGCACTAAGAGAGCAAAAACGTCTCAAAACTATTAGAGAACTAGGAATACTCGAAGCCGAGACAGTCCCAGTTTTCGATGAGGCAACTCAGACTGCTGCCCGATTTTTGGAAGCACCAATCGCCATCTTAGGCTTGATGATGCAAGAACGACAATTGCTGAAATCTGCTTTTGGTTTATCAAGTGTTGGTTTAATGAATCAACTAGCACAGTCCCGTCAGTTGCCTCGCCTTGAGAGTTTTTGCACTTATGTGGTGGATAGTCATCAGGTTTTGGCAATTAACGATACGGCAAGTAACCCAGTCTTTGCCAGGAGTTTGCTGGTTGGACACTATGGCATTCGTGCTTATTTGGGTGCGCCGCTGTTAACTGCAGATGGGGAATGTGTAGGTACGCTAGCGGTCATGGATTGGCAACCTCGCTGTTTTACTACCAAAGACAGGGATTTCCTGGCAATTACAGCACGCTGGAGTCTGAGCGAATTTGAGCGCAGCCATCTTTTACAAAAAGAGCGTATAAGATACAGCACCTTTTTGCCTCCATCTTCAGCCGCCAAACAACTTCCTCAGATCAGGAAATTTGACTCAACTGCGACGCCTGTTGACCCAAACTCAGCTAACTTAATTAAAGTAAAGTTGCTCACTCAGTTGGCACAGGAACTGCGGACACCACTCACCTCTGTTATGGGGATGGCAAGCGTACTCAATCGTCAAATTTATGGCCCTCTCACTACCAAACAGAAGGAATATCTCGAAATTATCCATCGCAGCGGTCAGCAGCTAGTCTCATTGGTTGATGAAATTATTGACCTTGGTTTTTTGGAGGAAATCGGCGAACTACAACCTGCGATGTCTGTAGATATTGAGATGATCTGTCAACAGGCAATGAATAGTCTGTTGGAGATGGCTAAAGTTAGACAGCAAGAGATGCGTTTGTCGATCGAGCCTGGAAGTCGCATCTGGTTGCTGAATAAAGATAAGGTGCGGCAAATGCTTTACTACCTCATCTTTAGTGTGATTCATGCTGCTGAGGCTGGAGGTGAGGTTCGCGTCCATGTCTCTCGCAAAAGCGAAAAACTCAATATCGCTGTCTGGGTTTCTCACCCTTGGCTAGGAGATGGTTTACCTCAGATTTACGCTGACACTACCTCTCCAACCGATGTCTCAATATCAGCTAGCGATGCCATTTCTAATCAGTTAGAAACTCCTCCTTTGACTGATTACTGGTTCACTGATAGTGACAGTCGTCCTTCTTGGGAAGAACCGCCACCTTCAGTTTCCCCAGCACCAATCATCACTCCCGACTTCCCCTTACCCGCTCCCAGTAGCAGGGGAAGAGAATACTTTGATTCCCCCATTCCTTTGCTCCCGAAACTCAGTAAAACCTTTGCAAACGATGACTCCCGTGAAAATTTGGGACTGTTACTCAGTTGCTATTTGGCAGAACTACACGGAGGAGAAATTACCCTTCAGGGCTGCATCGAATTAGGATATCGCTATGTTCTTTCTTTGCCTCGCTTGGAGTGAGGGAGATGGAGGAGATGGAGGAGATGGAGGAGGAGACAACCAACTACTGTACGGGTGGGTTTAGCAGACAATTTTTGCGACTTCGCACTAATTTATCTACAAAACCAGCCCCTACCAACTAACAACTGTACGGGTGGGTTTATCAGACAATTTTTGCGACTTCGCACTAATTTATCTACAAAACCAGCCCCTACCAACTAACAATTGTACGGGTGGGTTTATCAGACAATTTTTGCGACTTCGCACTAATTTATCTACAAAACCAGCCCCTACCAACTAACTACTGTACGGGCGGGTTTAGCAGACAATTTTTGCGACTTCGCACTAATTTATCTACAAAACCAGCCCCTACCAACTAACAATTGTACGGGTGGGTTTATCAGACAATTTTTGCGACTTCGCACTAATTTATCTACAAAACCAGCCCCTACCAACTAACAACTGTACGGGTGGGTTTATCAGACAATTTTTGCGACTTCGCACTAATTTATCTACAAAACCAGCCCCTACCAACTAACTACTGTACGGGTGCGTTTATCAGACAATTTTTGCGACTTCGCACTAATTTATCTACAAAACCAGCCCCTACCAACTAACTACTAACTACTAACTACTCATGAATTCAGTTTGGCAACAGGTTACCCTGTCGAATTTACAGTTATATCAGTGGCGAGGCGCTAGCTATTTATATCGGCTGGTGGGATTGCTACAATCTTGGCGTCAGGGTAGCTGGCTGATCCAGTGGGCTGAGCCAATAGGGGCAATATTTGTAGCTTTAGTGTTTGCTCTTACCCCTTTTATTCCCAATGCACAAGTAGGCTTTTTGTTATTTGGTTGTGCTGCTTTTTGGGTGTTACTAACCCTATCAGATGAGACGGTTTACTCCTCAAAAATTTCCCCCCAAGTGACGCCAATTCATTTGTTGGTGTTGTTATACTGGGCTATTTCTGTTGTGGCAACAGCCCTCTCACCAGTGAAGGAAGCAGCGCGTCAGGGATTGGGAAAAATGACGCTTTATTTCCTGCTTTTTGCCCTGATGTCGAGAATTTTGCGTAATAATCGTATTCGTTCTTTCATTATTACCATTTTCCTCCATGTATCACTGATTGTCAGTATTTACGGACTCAGACAGTGGATTTTTGGAGTGAGGGCCCTAGCAACTTGGGTCGATCCAGAGTCAAGTTCTGTAGGACTGACGCGGGTTTATAGCTATTTAGGTAATCCTAATTTACTGGCTGGATATCTGATCCCGGCGGTTGCTTTGAGTTTGGCGGCGCTTTTTACTTGGCAAAGGTTGCTCCCCAAAGCTTTGGCGCTGACAATGGTAATCGTGAATTCAACTTGTCTGGTGTTAACTTTTAGTCGCGCAGGTTGGATTGGTTTTGTTGTCTCTCTAATTGTCTTCGTCAGCTTGCTGGTGTATTGGTACTATCCCCAATTGCCCCCTCAGTGGCGTGGTTGGGCCTTGCCGGTGCTGTTAGGTGGTGTACTGGGAATCTTGGTTTTGGCTGTACTGTTTGTCAAACCGGTGCGCGAGCGCGTTGGTAGTATGTTTATCGGTCGCAAAGATAGTAGCAACAACTTCCGGATAAATGTCTGGTTAGCAGTGCAACAAATGATTCACGATCGCCCAATCCTCGGTATTGGCCCTGGTAACTCAGCCTTCAACAAAATCTACCCCCAATACATGAAGGCTCGCTTTAGTGCTTTGAGTGCTTATTCTATTTTCCTAGAAGTGCTTGTGGAAACGGGTTTGATTGGATTTATTTGTTTCCTCTGGCTGCTAGTTGTCACCTTTAACCAGGGAATGCAGCAATTGCAGCGTCTGCGGACAGCAGTAAACTCTAATGGATTTTGGTTAGTGGGGGCGATCGCCGCTATGTCCGGTATCCTTTTCCACAATCTTTTTGATACCGTTTGGTATCGCCCTGAAGTCAGTACTCTCTGGTGGCTAATGGTGGCAATTATTGCTAGTTTCTACGTCCCGCGTTATAGTCCTGAGTCGTGAGTCTTTGGTTGTACAGCCCTGCGGGCATGAAAACGGTTGTTGGTTGTTTGTTTTTAGTGTAAGGGCGGGTTTAGGAGATACTTTTGGCTACTAACCCCTAATTTCTAATTTATTGACAAAATCCGCCCCTACACAACTGTAAGGGCGGGTTTAGGAGATACTTTTGGCTACTAACCCCTAATTTATTGACAAAACCCGCCCCTACACAACTGTAAGGGCGGGTTTAGGAGATACTTTTGGCTACTAACCCCTAATTTCTAATTTATTGACAAAATCCGCCCCTACACAACTGTAAGGGCGGGTTTAGGAGATACTTTTGGCTACTAACCCCTAATTTATTGACAAAACCCGCCCCTACACAACTGACCAATCAAAAACGTTTGATGGCCCTTGCCATCTCACGTTGATCCTGACGTTCCTTGAGGGTTTCGCGCTTGTCATGGAGCTTTTTCCCTTTAGCTACAGCAATAGTCAGTTTGACAAAGCCTCGCTTGAGGTACATCTTCAAAGGCACAAGCGTCAAGCCCTCCTGTTCCACTTTACCGATGAGTTTGCGGATTTCCTTCTTGTGTAGCAACAGTTTGCGGGTGCGACGGGGGTCATGATTGAAAAAAGCGCTGCTACTTTCGTAGGGGGAGATATGAGCATTCAGCAGCCAAGCTTCTCCATTACGAATTAGGGCATAGCCATCTCGTAAGTTTACCTTACCTGCTCGAATCGACTTAACCTCGGTTCCCTTTAGCTCAATCCCTACCTCGTATGTCTCTAAAATTTCGTAGCGGAAACGGGCCTTGTCGATTATCACTAACAATTTTGAAACTTTCATTTTTATCGTTCATACCATTAAATTTAACGCTGACGCCGGAATTATCGAGTCGTGATTATAGAAGTAATTCCTCGTGCTGTGCTTAATTTGTTACAACAAGTCACATACTTACTACAAGCTTCACAAATGACTAATGTCGCTAGTCGTCATTGGACTCAGGACTCAGGACTCAGGACTCAGGACTGCTTTGTTCAAGGGTAGGTTGAAAATTTACTTATTCTTCAAATTTTATCCTGACAACTAACAATTATATGAAGTGTCTGTGTGATTTTTTCCAATTAAAAATATTTAGAGTTAGCATCAATATTAGAATCAGGTTTTTTGCCAGAGGTTGCCGATGCTTCCATCTATCGTGTATTACAAGAAATACGAGGAAAAAAAAATTTTTTTTCTTTGGCTGCTATTTTTTTTGAGTCTTTTTTCTGTTGAAGTAAAGGCTCAATCTATCACCCCAGCAGCGGACGGCACTGGCACGATTGTGAACGGTAATGGGAAGCGCTTCGATATCAAAGGCGGCACACTTTCTGGAAATGGGGGCAATCTATTTCATAGCTTCGACCAGTTTAGTCTAAGTTCCGGACAAATCGCCAACTTTTTACCTAATTCCGATGTCCGCAATATTTTAGGAAGAGTGACAGGGGGAAATGCTTCAGTAATTAATGGGCTAATTCAGATAACTGGTGGTGGCAATCCTAACCTGTTTTTAATGAACCCAGCAGGTATTGTCTTTGGCCCCAATGCAAGTTTAAATGTCCCAGCCTCATTCACCGCTACTTCTGCTACAGGGATTGCCCTAAAAGATAACAGTGGGAAAAATAATTGGTTTAATGCTACGGGAGGCAATAATTATGCTGACTTAGGTGGAATACCGAGCGAGCTTGCTTTTAATTTGAGTCAACCGGGAAGCATTATTAATGCCGGGAATTTGGCAGTAAAAGAAGGGCAAAATCTCTCATTAATTGGCGGCAATATTATTAATAGCGGAACGCTGTCTTCTTCTGGGGGAAATGTCAATATTGCGGCTGTACCTGGGACAAGTTTGGTAAAGATTACTCAACCGGGATATCTCCTGAGTTTAGAAGTTGACCCTACTGCTGCTGCTTCGGGAATTAATCCTAAGTCTTTGCCAGAGTTACTGACTGGAAGCTGTAACAATTGTTTGACTGGTGTAAAGGTTGATCAGGCAGGAAAAGTAGTCCTGGAGGGTTCAGGAATTGCCGTCAATCAGGGGGATGTGGCTGTTACTGGAAAAGTGACTGCTGCATCAGCAACCTTGTCTGCAGCGAACAATCTAATTTTGGAGACAAGCCAACTACAGACTGGTGGTGATTTAAATTTATTAGCACAAAATCAAGTGCTAATTCGAGACAGTTTAGCAAAGCTTTTTGTTGCGAATGCTGGGGGGAATCTGACGATTCAAGGCAATACAGGAATTGATATCCTGGCGCTGAATCATCTGGAAACTACGCCTTTCACCAGTGGAGGAAATCTCAATTTAATCAGCGATGGTTTAATTTCTGCTGATGCTCACTTTAAGAGCAATGGGAATATGTCCATTCTCAATTTAGCTGGGAGTGGAGGGAAACTTACAAACCTCTACGATCCGATCTTTATTACTACTGGCGATTGGAATCTTGGCACTTATTCTGGTGTGTCGCTGAAGGTGCAAGCGGGAGGAAATATTAGCAGTACTGGTATCAAGATTACTGATAAAAGTATCCCGATTCCTGGAACTGACCCCGATATTCCGACTTTAACTAATAGCGCAGCATTGATTCTCTATGCTGGGGGAAATATTAATGTTGCTGGAGATATCAATATAACAGCACCTGCTTCAGTGACAAAAGGTCCGGTAACTTTGTGGGCGACGGTCAGTGTGCAGACGGGTAATATTACATCTAGTGGGGGTGCTATTAGTTTGCTGAGTAGCACTGGTACGATTAGCACTACTGCGCTCAATTCTTCTCCAACTAGCGCTAATGTTAGTACTGCTGGCAATATTAATCTTCAGGCTGCTGGCAATGTTTCTACTGCGGGGATCACGGCTTCTGGAGCTAGTACTGGTAGTGGTGGGAATGTAAATATTACCAGTAGCAACGGCACAATTATTACTGGCAATGTTCTGACTACTAATGGAGTAGCTGCCGGTGCTGGTAGTCGCGGTGGAAATGTTAACTTTAATGCCCTTGGCGCGATTTCCACAGGTAGTATTAATACTAACGATATTTCTAATATTTCTAGAGCGACTACTTCGGCTGGTAGCATTTCTCTGTCTTCCAGTACGGGAGGTATCACTACAAATGGGAATCCGATCAGCGCGGCTTCTACTAATAATGCGGGTAATAATATTACTCTGAATGCGGCTGGCGATATTGCCACTAACCTAATTAATAGTGATGGTTTTCTTGCAGGAGGGAATGTTACTATCACGAGCAGCAGTGGTGCGATTACCACAAGAGGAATAGTCAGTTCTTCTAGCGATACTGGTAATGGTGGATCGGTAACTCTGGCTGCTAATGGCAATATCTCAGGTGAGTGGATTTATACTAATGCGTCTACAGGTAATGGAGGCGATATAAAAGTTACCACCAGCAATGGTAGCGTTGCTCTGTGGAATTTATTATCTTTTGCAGGTGTGGGAAATGCTGGAGTTGTAGCGATCGCCGCTAAAGGTGATGTCGCACTCACCGGCACTGCTTTTTATAGTTACAGCAATGGTGGCAATGGCGGGAACTTCACACTGTTAAGTAGCAGTGGCAATATTTCGATTCCTTTTATCTCCACTTATGGTAGTCGTCCTGGCAGTGTTAGCGGTGATGTAAATTTGCAAGCAGCAGGCTCGGTTCGCGTTACTGACATTGTTCCTTCAAGTAATACCAGCATTATCACTCTAGGGCCGGGGAATGCACTAGGCAAAGTCACAATTAGCTATGGCGGGACTTCTCCCTTTTATGTAAATACTACTGCTCAACCGACAGCAACAAGTAGTGGCACTGTTGGGATAATTAATGCTGGTGTTGGAGCCGATCGCATTAATGGCCCTACAAGTTTTGTCAACAACACTACGGGAGGTATTAGCATCAACCGTACATTGCTTGGGCCCAATATACCAGCACCGCCGATAACTCCAGGATTGCCACCGGCCGCACCCGCAACTCCTCTTGGGGTTGATAGTGTCAGCTTCAACAGTGTCGGGAAAACTGCGATCATACCCAGCAGCTTGCTTTGGGCAAATGACCCCAACATCAGCCCTGCAACGGTGACTTATACTATTACTCCTGGTGGATTGCCTAAGAATGGTCAACTACTGAAAAATGGGGTAGCTCTTGCTGAGGGTGCGACTTTCTCTCAACAGGATATCAACAACGGACTGATTACCTACCTCCCCAAAACCAACACCACTACTAGCGACAAATTCAATTTCACTGTGAATTATGGAAGTGGGACGGCTGGGGTTAACAGCTTCGTACTAACCCTAACCCCACCACCACCAACGACTCCACCAACCAACCCACCGATAACCAACCCACCGATAACCAACCCACCAACAACCAACCCACCGACTACGAACCCGCCAACTACAGGTGGTACGACGACCGGTGGTACGACGACCGGTGGTACGAATACTGGTGGTACGACGACCGGTGGGACGAATACTGGTGGGACGAATACTGGTGGTACGACGACTGGTGGGACGAATACTGGTGGGACGACGACTGGTGGGACGAATACTGGTGGGACGAATACTGGTGGGACGACGACTGGTGGGACGAATACTGGTGGGACGACGACTGGTGGGACGAATACTGGTGGGACGACGACTGGTGGTACGAATACTGGTGGTACGAATACTGGTGGTACGACTACAGGTGGTACGAATACTGGTGGTACGACTACAGGTGGTACGAATACTGGTGGTACGAATACTGGTGGGACATTCACAAGTGAGATGACGACAAGTGGAACCGCAGGTGGGACAACTACAGGTGCGATCGCACCATCGAGGGTCAATGTCAGCGATGTTAATAAATCCCCAGAACAGCCTACAAACTCTTCAGGAACAAGCAACTCCCTTTCCCCAGACCTTGAGAACAAGGTTACTCAAACGGAAACAGTCCTTACCAAAAAGTTTGAGAACTATTTGGGACTCAGCAATACCCCCATCGCGACCCTGGATCAGGCTCAAGCTACCCTCAGCAGGATAGAACAAGCCACCAACTTTAAATCCACCTTCATCTATGCCACGTTCGTAGACGAGCAGCTAGAACTGATGCTAGTGACATCTTCGGGAAAACCGATTCTGCGCAGGGTTGAGGGAGCAGACCGAACCAAAGTCCTACAAGTAGCCGAAGAATTCCAGCAAACCGTCACCAATGCTCGAAACCGCAGGGGCTACCTTCCCTCCGCTCAGCAGCTATATCAGTGGCTAATAGCCCCAATTGAGAAGGATTTACAAGCCAGAGGAATTAATAATCTCGCCTTCATCATGGACACAGGTTTGCGCTCGATTCCCTTAGCGGCGCTCCATGATGGGCAAGGGTTTATCGTAGAAAAATATAGCGTTGGCTTAATGCCTACCCTCAGCCTCACCGATACTCGCTATGTAGATATCAGAAATATGCGAGTTTTGGCAATGGGAGCTGATAAATTTCCCGAAAACAACCCTTTACCATCTGTTCCAGTGGAGTTGGAAACAATTACCAATAAACTGTGGCAAGGAAAGTCATTTCTCAACAACACTTTTACCCTAGAAAATCTCAAAGAAGCCCGCAAAAAAGAGCCATTTGGTATTATCCATTTAGCCACTCACGGCGACTTTCAAACAGGCGATATCAGTCGCTCTTTTATCCAGTTGTGGGATAAAAAGTTGCCAGTTAACGAGATGCGTAAGCTGGGGTTGAATAACCCACCAGTGGAATTGTTAGTCTTAAGCGCTTGTCGCACTGCTTTGGGTGACGAGCAAGTAGAATTAGGATTCGCTGGGTTTGCGGTGAGCGCCGGAGTAAAATCAGCCTTGGGTAGTCTGTGGTATGTCAGCGACGAAGGAACCCTAGGATTAATGACGGAGTTCTATAAGGAATTGAAACAAGCCCCCATTAAAGCCGAAGCGTTGCGAAGGGCACAGTTAGCCATGCTTAGGGGTGAAGTGCGATTGAAGGGAGGAAAGCTGATAGCCAGCCGTGAAACCATCTCCTTACCGTCACCGCTAGCACAAATGGGAGACAGAGACCTTTCTCATCCCTATTATTGGAGTGCTTTTACTCTGATTGGTAATCCTTGGTAGGGGTTGTTTGTTGTTTGTTGTTTGTTGTTTGTTGGGGATTGTTCCTTACATTGTGAGGTCGAAGCAATGCTACTTTCATTCAAAACCGCGCTAATTCCCAATAACAAACAGATAACAGCTTTTCGTAAAGCTTCTGGCGTAGCACGCCATGCTTATAATTGGGCAAATACTGCAATCATGGAAGTTTTAAAGGTACGTGAAACTGACAAAGGTGTAAAGATTCCGTCAGCAATTGATTTACACAAAAGATTAGTTGCAGAGGTTAAATCTCAACATAATTGGTATTACGAAACTAACAAAAATGTTCCGCAGAAAGCATTAGTAGATTTACGCCAAGCATGGGATAGGTGTTTTAAAAAAGTATCAAAGCAACCACGATTTAAGAAAAAAGGCCAGCGTGACTCTTTCTATTTAGAAGCAGGAAGTAAAGCAAAACCATTAATTAAAAATGATGGTAAGCGTGTCAAATTGCCTTCTATTGGATGGGTGCGATTAGCCGAGCCATTACCTGTTACAGCAATTCACAATTGTGTTATTAGTCGCCAAGCTGACCAATGGTTTATTGCTATCAAATATGAAATAGAGCAGCCTATTGTTAACGCCGAACGTCCTATTATTGGTGTTGATATTGGTATCAAAGAATTAGCTGTTACTAGCACTGGTAAAGTGTTCTCTAATCCCAAAGCCTACCGTCGTATGAGCAAGTGTTTAAAGCGCTCTCAGCGTCGTGTAAGCAAGAAAGTTAAAGGCTCTAAGAATCGAGCTAAAGCTATTAAAAAGCTTGGTAAGCTACACGCAAAAGTATCAAATATCCGTAAAGATTCAATCCATAAATTGACTCACTATCTAGCTAAAAACCACAGCGTTATCAAGATAGAGGATTTACACGTTAAAGCGTTTCTCAAGAATCATAAATTAGCAGGTGCAATTGCTGATTGTGGTATGTATGAATTGCGTCGTCAGTTAGAGTATAAAACTGAGAAGTTTTCAAGTAAATTAGTCCTGGTTAATAGGATGTTTCCTAGTTCTCAAATTTGCTCTAACTGCGGTAATCATCGACATAAGATGCCACTTAAGAACCGCGTTTATATCTGTCCTGAATGTGGTCACACAGAAGACAGAGATTTAAATGCTGCAAAAAACATCGAGCGATGGTTTGAAGGAATTTATATTCCGATTCGTTCGGATCAAACGGTAAGCTCTACCGAGATTGCCTGTGGAGTGGACAAACCTCTTAGGAGTCATCCTAAGACCGCGTTGAAACAGGAAGTTAACACCAAAACTAACCATGTCCAGTTAAGTCTAGACTTTGGTAGTTTTGGGTAGGTTTAACAGAGCGGTCATACCTAATGCATCCCTCCCTAGTATCAAAAATCTAAGGTAGGGACTCTCGCATTAGGGCGGCAATTTATCGGTTAAACCTAAGACTTACTGTCCGAATGCGAGAGCTCTGGACACATCCTAGATTAGCCCAACAGCACAAGCTGAGAAATATATGTGTAATCTTTCTACCTTAGTCCTGGATTTTCCAAAGTTCTGTGCAAAAATCGAGTAGGTCGTAGTTGCTCTTGACAGTATTCCGTTGGGAAAGCCGCATGAACTTGGGTTTAGGAGAAACAATCGGTGGACGCTACGAAATCATCACCCAACTGGGACAAGGTGGCTTTGGTAAAACCTTCATAGCAAAAGACCGACACCTCCCCGGTAACCACCAATGTGTAGTTAAGCAACTGAAGCCTCAAGCTACTGACCCCGTAAGCTTAAAGACAGCAAGGCGTCTATTTGATACCGAAGCAAAAGTACTACACCAGTTGGGAAGTCACGAGCAAATTCCTCGGCTTTTTGCTTACTTTGAAGAAAATCAAGAATTCTATCTGGTACAGGAATTAATTACAGGGAATGACCTCAGCAAAGAACTAAAACCGAAACCAAAGCTAAAGGAAGATAAAGTAATTTCTCTCTTACGGGAAATCCTAGAAATCTTAGAATTTGTACATCAACAAAACGTCATTCACCGCGATGTTAATCCCCACAACTTAATCAGACGCAAGTCAGATAAAAAGTTAGTATTAATTGATTTTGGCGCTGTCAAACAAGTCAGCACTCAGGTAGTCAAAGGAGGGAAAACAAGCTTCACAATTTCCATTGGCACCCCTGGATATCGACCCAGCGAACAAGCCAATGGAGCACCCAAATTAAGCAGTGATATTTATGCCGTAGGAATGATTGGAATTCAAGCACTCACAGGCTTCATTCCCAACCAACTACCTATAAATCCCGATACAGGTGAAATCAACTGGCAAGAAAAAGTATCAGTCAGCCCTGAGTTCGCCAAAGTCTTAGAAAAAATGGTGTACTACGACTTTCGGGAGCGTTATCAATCGGCTACCTTAGCATTAGAAGCATTGAATGAATTAACTACTACTTCTAGCGCTACTGTAGCATTACCAGCTACTTCATCTATTGCCAAACCCAAGCTATCCAAAAGCTTATTATACAAAATTTTAATTTCACTAGGCATCATGGGAGTAGTAGCTACTGCTACTATTGGCTTAGTAAATTTTATTAAATCTAATAACGCCATTGATTGGTCTAAACGGGGCGAAACTTTGTTGGAGTTGAAGCGCTATAAAGAAGCACTTGATGCCTACAATCAAGCTGTTGAACTAAAACCAGAATATGCAGAAGCACTTCTTGGTCAAGGGAATAGTCTCTTAGAGTTGAAACGCTATGAAGAGGCACTAGAAGCCTATGACAAAGCAATTCAAATTCAGCCGAATTATGTAGAAGCTTGGAATGGTCGCGGGAAGGGATTAGATTATTTGCAGCGGTACGAAGCAGCAATTAATGCTTTTGACTCGGCGATCAAAATCCAGCAAAATAATCTGGAAGCCTGGACAAATAAAGGTAATTTGCAGATAAAATTACAGCAATATACTGAAGCGATCGCTTCTTTTGACAAAGCGGTAAAAATTAAACCAAACTACTCACCAGCTTGGTACAAACGCGGCTTAGCATTGCATAATTTGCGTCGCTATCAAGAAGCAGTGGAATCTTATGACAAAGCGGTAGAATTTAAGCCAGATTCCTCAGAATCTTGGTATCAGCGAGGCAATGCTCTCATCAATTTGCAAAAGTACAAAGAAGCGGTGGAATCTTATGACAAAGCCGTTCAATTTCAGCCTAATTTATATACAGCTTGGTATAGTAAAGGCAGTGCGCTCAGTAATTTGCGGCAATATAAAGAAGCAGTTGCCTCTTTTGATCAAGCCGTGAAATTCAATCCTAATGATTACGAAACTTGGTACAGTCGCGGCTGGGCACTTCATCAATTGCAGCGCTATGAAGAAGCTGTTACTTCTTACGATAAGGCGGTTAAATTACAGAGAAATTCTTCCAAAGCTTGGTATAATTTGGGGAATTCGCTATACAACTTGAAAGAGTACCAAGAAGCACTCAATTGTTACAATAGAGCAGTTGAAAACAAGCCTGACTACTCAGAAGCTTGGTATAGTCGCGGTAATGCTTTATTCAGCTTGAAGCGATATCAGGAAGCGATTGAATCTCATGAAAAAGCAATTAGATTTAATCCAGATTACCGAGATGCAATAGACGCTCGCAACAAAGCACAGAGTCAGCTAAATTCTGGGGAAAAGAAGGAAGAGAAAAAGTTAAATATCAAATCTAGTAATGGGTAATAGGGATTGGGGACTGGGGATTGGGTGGTGATTAATAGCAATGCTCTCTCTTACCAATTACAGCGGTTCTCAGTTGTGTGAAATACAGCAGAAAAACCTAACCCCCAACCCCTTCCCTACAAGGGAAGGGGAGCAATAATCAAAGCCTCTCTCAGCTAAAAAAAATTATCTGCTTCCCTCTCCTTTTAGGAGAGGGTTAGGGAGAGGTGGAGAGAGGTTTGGAGAGAGGTCAGAGTGTAGCGCACTCAACCGAGAATAATTTACCAATGACCGTTTTCATGCCCGTAGGGCTGTATGACCAATTACCAATTACCAATGACCAATTACCAATGACCAATTACCAATTACCCATTACCCATTACCCATTACCTGTAATTCACACTTCCTTGAAGCAATCGATAATTACTTCTATGCGAAAATTATCGATCAAATTAATTATAGTGTTGGCAAGAGTCGCGTGACTTTCAGGAATTTGTTTAATGAGTTCTAGAATTAGATCATCGTCCATCGTAAGTGCCGCCCAATGTAGTTTTTTCTGCCACTCAATCGGCATTATACTGAAATCATCTATTGTCAACGACAACTGCTGATCTACCTCCTGAAATTGATTTTCTGCTTCATAAAGATAACGAACTCCTAAGTGATGTGCTATTTTTTTATACAATATTTTCTCTGGGAATGGTTTAGCAATAAAATCGTCACAACCTGATTTTAAAATAGCATCTCGCTGCTCTTCAAAAGCACTAGCAGTTAGGGCAATAGTTATAGTATAAGTAGGATGAACTAGGTTATTAGCTTGATACTCTTTAGTTTGAACTTGGAACTGTGAGCCAGAACTTTTCTCATCCTTTATCCTTAATTTTTCATCCTTCCTAATTGCTTTAATTGCCTCATAGCCGTCCATTATTGGCATACAAATATCCATCAAAATTAGATGGGGTTGCCATTGTTTCCAGATGGCGAAAGCTTCTTGACCGTTGACAGCTTCCTTGATTTCAAAACCCAATCTTTCAAGCAATTTGACAAGCAAAAGGCGACTCTCCTCTACATCTTCAGCAATTAAGATGCGGTAAGAAGGCTGATTGGGTTCTAAGCCAATGACAACGCCATCAGGTACTGACGGAAGAACATCTGCTTGTGAAGCTAAATCTACTTTGATATCAAAGGTAAAAGTTGAACCCTCACCTGGAGTACTCCTAACAGTAATATCTCCTCCCATTAATTGGACAAATTCTCGGCTAATGGGTAAACCTAAACCTGTTCCTTCAATGGATTTGCGACCTGTTTGACTTTGCACAAATGGGTCAAATATGGTGTTTAGTTCTTCAGAGGAAATCCCTGGCCCAGTGTCAGAGATTTCAAAAGTAATGGTTGTTTGTCCTTTGTCCTTTGTCCTTTGTCCTTTGTTTTTTACACCTGACCAATCACGCTTAACCAATGACACTCGTAAGGTAACATTACCTTGTTGAGTAAATTTAATAGCATTGCCGAGTAAATTAATCAGGACTTGACGGAGTTTATTTTCATCAGTTTGAACGTATTGAGGAACGTCAAAAGTGTGTTCAAAATTGAGCTGCAAATTTTTGGTTTTAGCTTTGAGTTGCAGCATTTCTTGAAGTGAGTTTAGTACCGCATATAAATCAAAGCGGTCTTCATTTAAAGTAATTTGACCAGCTTCAATTTTGGACATTGATAAAACATCGTTAATTAGCTCTAGCAAATGCCCACCACTACGATTAATAATTTCTATATATTTCTTCTGCTGTGTTGCCAAAGATTCGTCGCGAGCTAGTATTTGACTAAAGCCGATAACAGCATTGAGGGGGGTACGCAGTTCGTGACTCATAGAAGCAAGAAAGGTGGTTTTAGCGCGATTAGCAGCTTGAGCGGCTGCTAGTGCTTGTTGTAGAGCTATTTTCGCTTGCTTGCGTTCAGTGATGTCCGCGGCCGCACCCAAAATTTGCTTGGGTTTCCCGTTGCTTGTTCTAGTAAACACAACCTCCCGACTGAACAGCCAGCGCCATTCACCGTTTTTGTGCTGCATTCTGTAATCAAATTCAATAATTTCGCCATCTTTGGCTGTATAAATTTTTTTGAAAGATTGTGGTAATAACGCGAAATCATCAGGGTGTATTAAAGTTTGCAAAACCGCCGTTCCCATATTCTGAATTTCTTCGGGAGTGTAGCCAAGAATAGTGTAAATTTCGCGATTAACATAGATATTTCGCTGTTCTATCAAATCATAAACATACAAAATATTGGGATTGGCATCAGTTATTGATTGCAGCCAATGCTGGCTTTCTTGCAGTGCTTCTTCTATTTGCTTGCGTTGAGTGATGTCGCTCCAAGAACCAATTATTTCGATGGGGTTTCCCTGTTCGTCGCGCACTAATTTGCAAGCACTATATACCCAGAGATAAGTGCTGTTTTTGCGTAAAAAACGGAATTCATAAGAGTAATCCCCCCGTTCAAATAGCTGCGGTATTTCGGCAAAGATGCGCTCTCTGTCATCGGGGTGGATGTGTTTTCCCCAGAAACCTGGATCTTCTATAAATTCTCGTGGTTCGTAGCCAAAAAGGTGAGTGATATTCTTACTAATAAAAGTGTTAGCGTAGGGGTAGGTAGGCTGACAGCTATAAATAATTGATGGGTTAGAGGAAAGTAAATAATCTAGACGTTTTTGAGTCTTCAGTAAAGTTTCTTGGGCCTGCTTACGAACCTCAATTTCCTGTTGCAGTTGGGAATTTTGTTCCTTTAATTGCTTAGAAAGTTGTTGAATTTTAAGTTGTTTTTCTATCCGCGCTAAAACCTCTTCGACTTGAAACGGCTTGCTAATGTAGTCAACTCCACCAACTTCAAAAGCTTTAATTTTATCTAAAGGTTCCTTGAGGATACTTAAAAAAATTACCGGAATGTCGCCAGTTTTTTCATGGTTTTTCAGTCTTTTACAGACTTCATAACCATTCATTTTGGGCATCACAATATCAAGCAAAATCAAATCCGGTTGAGATGCAAATTCAGCATTTAATACCATTTCTCCACAAATCGCTCTTTGAACTTTATACCCCTTTTGAGTCAAAATTTTAGATAAAAAACGCAGGTTACTAGGTTGATCGTCAACTATCAAGATTTTGATATCTTGTTTATTTATTACCATTGGTGTTTTGCCTACATTTTTTCTGGTAGAGTCCTAAGATGCTCTCGCTAATTTAGCTAAACGGAGTATTACATCAAGACGAAAGTTATTCAGTAAATCCGTTAAATCTTCAGCTAGCGATTCATTGTCTTCTGGTATTTGCGAAATCAACTGGAGAACCAAATCTTCATCAAGGTTTTTAGCTGCCTGTTCTAGCTCTACTAACCAATTTGATGACATTGATGTTATTTTTTCTAGGAAGAATGAATCTGATTCTTCATTAACAGCATAAAATCTTCGGGGAGTTGTTGTTGATTGAGGCAAATCTTCATAAAGATAGCATACCCCTAAGTATTGGGTAATTTTTGAAAAAATGAGCTCTTCAGTAAAGGGCTTGCGAACAAAATCTTCACACCCTGCTGCTAAAATCTCTGTGCGACTCTCCTCAAAAGCACTAGCTGTTAAGGCAATAATTACGGTACGGGGATTGGGGATTTTAGATTTTGGATTTTGGATTTTGGATTTTGGATTGGGGAATTGGGGGAGGGGTAATGGTGAACTGGGGACTAGCGACTCTCCTTCTCTCCCCGTCTCCCCGTCTCCCCGTCTCCCCGTCTCCCCCTCCCTAGTTCTAATCTCCCTAGTAGCCTCAACCCCATCCATTACTGGCATTCGCGTATCCATCCAAATCAAGTGGGGGTGAAACGTTGACCACTGTGCCACTGCTTCTTGACCATTTTCGGACTCCCGCACCTCAAAGCCAATCGGTTCAAGCAGCTTAACTAACAGTAGGCGATTTTCTCTGTTGTCATCCACCACGAGAATTCGATATGTTTCTTGGTTTGGTTCTAAACCTATTACTCGCTGTTGCTGTTTTTTGATAATTTCCGACTCATTTGCTGGGGAAACTTTGAGATCAAACTTAAAAATTGTTCCCTCACCTACAGTACTGCTAACTGTAATTTCTCCTCCCATCAGTTGTACGAATTTTTTACTAATTGCTAAACCTAAACCAGCACCTTCAATAGCTTTTCTTCCTGTTTCTGTTTGAACAAAAGCTTGAAATATGTTGTCAATTTCCTCAGCAGCAATCCCCGGCCCTGTATCTTCCACTTCAAAATTAAGGGTAGTTTGCTCGGAATTAGAATCTGCTGAATTAGGTACAACTGAGACTCGCAGACTTACGCTTCCCTCTTGAGTAAATTTGATGGCGTTTCCTATGAGGTTAATCAAACTACCTCGCAATTTTTGTTGGTCTGTTTTGATATATTGGGGGACATCAAAAGAAACGCTAAACATTAGATATAGTTCCTTTTGTTCAGCTCTTAGTTGAAACAATTCTTCCAGGGAGTCGAGGAAGTAATAAAAATCAAAGCTAGTTTCATTCAAAAAAAGCGTGCCAGCTTCAATTTTAGACAATTCTAAAACTTCATCAATTAGTTCTAGTAACTGTTCGCCACTGCGATTAATAATTTCTAAGTATTCCTGCTGTTCGGGACTGATTAATGAACTGCGGTTCAGGATTTGGGTAAAACCGAGGATGGCGTTCAGAGGTGTTCTCAGTTCATGGCTCATATTGGTGACAAACTGACTTTTAGCTTTTGAGGCTGCTTCTGCAGTTTTTTCAGCTTTTTGACGTTCTTTAATTTCCTGTTGTAGCTGTTTATTTTTTGCTTGAAGTTGCTGATTGAGCCGACGCAGCAGCAGTTGATTTGCTACCCTGGCTAAGACTTCTTCAACTTGAAATGGCTTGGTGATATAGTCTAAACCACCGATTTGAAAAGCTTTGACTTTATCCCAAACCTCATCAAGAGCGCTTAAAAAAATCACTGGAATCTCTTGAGTTTTAGGTTCTGCTTTCAGCCTTTGACAAACTTCATAGCCACTTAGATCTGGCATTCTGATATCCAGTAAAATCAAATCTGGAGGAGCAGATTGTGCCGCTATAATTCCCATTTGCCCTCTAACAGCACCTCGCACTGTATACCCTTTCTCGGACAAAGTTTTAGACAAAAGTTGAATATCTTCTGGCTTGTCGTCAATAATTAAAATATTGGCTTTAGGTGTTCTTGTCTGATTAGTTTGCATGGATGAAAGGAGGAATTGGAGGAGAGTTAGGAATTTTTAACTAAAGTATGTTCTGGGCAAATGAGCACTAATAGACTGAATTTTAATTACAGATTAAGTAGAATAGAAGTAGGTGAATAAAATTAAAGATAAGGTGGGCATTGCCTTCCTCTAATCCTGTCGTTTTTTTAAGCGAGAGGATCAGGCGGCAATTCCCACCTACAAGTTGGTTGTGTGTCTGTATATCCATCTAATTATCTAGCATCTTCAATTAAATTGACAATGCGATCGCAACGAAATTGATTAACCAAATCTTCTAGAACTTCAGCGAAAGTTGTTTGGGTTGGGGGAAGTTGCGATATTAGCCCTAAAATCTTCTCATTGTCAATACATAAAGCCGCATGGTGTAGCTGTTCTATCCACTCTGTCGGCATAGATTTTAGAGCCTCACCTATAGAAGTTTCAGAAAAAGCAACAGCAGGCTGAGCGCTGGAAAATAAAGCTTGTTCTTCTTGGTAAACGTAACGCACTCCCAGGAATTCTGCCATCTTTTCAAAAATGATTGACTCCCGAAAAGGTTTCCGTACAAAGTCATCGCAACCTGCTGCTAAGATCACCGTTTTTTCCTCCTCAAAGCTACTAGCAGTGATGGCAATAATTACAGTATAGGGATTGGGAACCGGAGCTTTAGTGAGGAGGGACTGGGGAATTTCCCTCTCTCCCTCTCTTTTTCTAATCTCTCTAGTTGCTTCGCAGCCATCCATAACAGGCATGCGCATATCCATCCAGATGAGATGCGGTTGCCAATTCTCCCATATTTCAATTGCTTCTTGACCGTTACCAGCTTCTTTTAATTCAAAACCGAGAGGAGAAAGTAATTTAAGAAGTAGTTGGCGATTGTCCCATTTGTCATCCACAATCAGGATACGATAGCGGGGTTGATTCAGTTCGAGGGCAATAACTTGGTGCATCGGTTTTTTAGTTTCGATGTCCGTAGCATCAACCAACCCGACAGTAACATCAAGCTTGAAAAGTGTACCGCGGCCCAACTGAGAACTAACGGTGATTTTTCCGCCCATCAGTTGCACAAAAGAGCGGGTGATGGCTAAGCCTAAACCAGTACCTTCTTTTGATTTTTTGCCTGTTTGGGTTTGTGTAAAAGCTTCAAAAATATTGTCTAATTCATCAAGGGCAATGCCAGGACCTGTGTCTTCAATTTCAAACTGGAGTAAGCCAGAAGATTCTTGATTTTTAATTTTTACCAACACCCCGCCATCCTTAGTAAACTTGATGGCATTATTGAGTAAATTAATCAAGACTTGGCGCAACTTCATCTCATCTGTTCGCACGTATTTAGGGAGAGCCGGGGCACGTTCAAAACACAACTGCAAGCGCTTGGCTTCGGCCTTCAGCCAGAACATATCTTCTATGTCATCCAGCATACGAGTTAGGTCGAAATTAGTTTCATTGAGAACTATACGTCCGGCTTCAATTTTGGATAACTCCAATACATTGTTAATTAGACTTAGTAAATATTCGCCGCTCCGATTGATGATCTGGATATTTTCTTTTTCTTCCGTTTCAAGGTTTGAGCTGCGTTGCATCAATTGAGCAAAGCCAAGAATGGTGTTGAGAGGTGAGCGCAATTCATGGCTCATATTGGCTAAAAATTCACTTTTGGCTTTGTTGGCGACTTCAGCAGCTTCTTTAGCTTTTTGCAGAGCATTAGTCCGTTCGGTAACCTTCTCTTCCAGGGAACTATTTAATTGTTCCAGTTCAGCATTTAAATTTTTCAAGGTAACATTTTGCTCTGCCAATTGCTGATCCTGGGAGTAGCGCCGCAAGGCTTCCTTGACAGTCAAAATTAAGTCTGTTTCATCCCAGGGTTTGGCAATGTAGCGATATAAATTAGCCGAATTTACGGCATTGCCCACTGCTTGGACATCGGCTTGTCCCGTTAACATAATCTTCATGGTTTTGGGATAGCGAGCATGAATTTCACTCAGCAGTTCATCCCCTTTCTTTCCTGGCATGATTTGGTCAGAAATAATCAGGGCAATTTCAATTCCTTCTTCGTGCAGTTCTTCAACAATTTCTAAGGCTTCTTCCCCACTTTCCGCTGCTTCTATTTCATAAGAATTGCCAAGGTTGCGCTTAAGCTGTTCGGTGAAACTCTCTAAAATGACTGTTTCATCGTCAACGCAAATAATCGCTAAGTTACTCATAATTTATACCGCCGAGGAATTGATGATTTGAGCTAGTTCCTCTTCAGTCCAGGGTTTCCGCAAGCAATAGCTCAAATTAGCATCTTTTTTTGCCCGTTCAATCGCGTCGTCATCAGCTTGTCCTGTCAGCATCACTGTAACAATTTCTGGAAATTTCTGATGCACTTTAATCAAAAATTCATCGCCTTTCATCTCAGGCATTAGCCAATCTGAGACAATGATTAAAACTTTCACGCTATCGGCGTACAATTCTTCCAGAATCTCCAAGGCTTCCTCTGCACTTTCGGCAGCTTCATACATATATTCACTGCCAAATCTTCTTTTGAGTTGTTCTTTGAGACTGTCTAAAATCACTGCCTCATCATCAACACATAAAATTGCTGTGCTGGCCATAATTAACCTTTTTGTTGTTGGTAATGGGTAATGGGTAATGGGTGATTTGTCATCTTTCCATTGTTATTTTGCCATATAAACGAACAGTCCTGGCACATTTGCCACAAAAAGTGATACAATTTCATCCTGGAGATTGCAGATTTTAGCTATTACAATTCCTAATCTAAACTATACAATCTACAATCCCTGGTCGTAGGGTAGCCAGACGCTAAAGGTAGTCCGACCAGGCACAGAATCTACTGTAATTTTGCCATCATGCTTCTTGATAATCTTCGTGACAATATCTAACCCCAAACCACTCCCTTCACCGGCTGGTTTAGTCGTGAAGAATGCCTCAAAAATTTTCTCTTGAATTTCTGGCGGAATGCCAGAACCAAAATCTGTCACCCGTACCACAACATGATTATCCTGCTGTGAAACCCCGACTTCTAAATTGCCCTTACCCTTCATAGCATGAATGGCATTGTCAATCAGATTTGTCCACACCTGCATCAGTTCATCGGGATAACACAAAATGGGGGGCAAATCTTGGTAGTCTCGAATTACCTCAATGCCCTTTTTGATTTGATTGTGATACAAATCCAGCACTGTTTCTATGGCGTCTTTAATTTGGGCTGACTGTTTGATACCGCTATTGTCGTAACGGGCGTAACTTTTCAGGGCAAAGACGATTTTTGCAGCCCTTTCAACGGCGGTACTAATGTTTTTACTATTGCTTTTCAGTCGAGCAAGGTTATAGGCAAGGTGCAAAATCCAGTTGATATCTGGGGACTTGAAAAGAGACAAAAATAATTCAATATTTTCGTAAATTCCGATATCCGTTAAAATGTCGGCAATTAACGGCGTCTCAGAAATTTGATTTTCTTCAAGCTGAGTGGTTAAAGTTCGCTTAAATTGGCGTTTTTCTTTTGTTGTTGCTTGAATTTCGTTGTTGAGTGACTTATTTAGTAAGGCAAAAAAATCAGTTTGTTGTTGGGGAGAAAGTCGTTGATAAAGTTGGGGAAGTTGAGCTAGGGATTCTTCGAGGGCGATTGCAGTGTTGCTAACGGAAGCGCGAATTGCTCCCAATGGTGTGTTGATTTCGTGCGCTATTCCTGCTACCAATTGTCCCAAGGCTGCCATTTTTTCCGATTGAATTAGTTCTTCTTGGGTGGCTTGGAGTTGTTGGAGGGTATTTGCCAATTCTTCATTTTTTTTGTGTAGTGCTTCCTCTGCTTTTTTACGTTGCAAAGTTTCCCGATAGGCCTCGCTAATATCTCGCGCTACCCAGATTACCGAATTTTCTGAAATAGGGGAAATGCTGGCGCTAAACCAAACTTCCTGACCATCCCCGGACAAACTGTAATCAAAATTGATCGTCTGCTTTGCGTCTAAAGCCTGCTGAATTTGTTGGAACCAAATATCAGATATTTCCTCCTGAAAAAATTGTTCTACTGTCTGACTAGCTAAGTCAATTTCTGGCTCGTACAAATTATTGGAATTTGTCGGTACAACTTCTATATTTTCAAGCTGATTATCTTGAGTATAAAGGACAAGCACGATATCAGTCATCGCCTCAAAGACTGCACGCATCTTCCCCTCAGAACTTATTAGCTTATCCTCAAGTAACTGGCGCGTGCTAATCTCCTGTTGAAGTTGGTTATTTAACTGTCTTAATTCTGATGTTTGCTCATCAACTAGATGATGCAATGTTTCGACGGCTTGATAAACTTCTACTGAATTAATTGCCTCAAGTACGCCAGTTTCGGTAATAATACCAAGCAGTTCTCCTGCATCGCCGCAGACAACTAGACGCCGCAACCGATGCTTCTGCATAATTTGATTAGCATTCCACATCGATTCAGTTGGTTTAATTGGCAACAGTGGTGTACTCATCACTGTGGAAGCCTGGATCTGATTTAGATCCAATTCCAAGTTGCAAAACTGAACAATATCCCGTTCCGTCACAATACCAATAGGGATTTTGGATTTTGGATTTTGGATTTTGGATTTTGGATTGGTACTTTCCCTCTCTCCCTTGTCTTCCCCATCTCCCTTTTCTTCTACAATTACGACGTAACTGATTTGCTCTTTGGACATTAGTTGCGTCAGTTCGAGGATAGAAACTGTTCCGGGAGCATGAACTACTTTCGCAGACATCGCCTCTGAAACTCGTTTTAGCCTGAGTAAATCGGCTGGCTGTATGATATCCCGAAGGCTTTGGGGTGTAATGATACCGACTAAGTTCCCCGCTTCCCCCACTACAGGAAGATGGCGAATCCGATGTTTGCGAAGCAGACTCATTGCTGCAAAGGGATCTTGTGCTTCGGTTTCTGTGACGGTAATTAGCTTTGTGGCCATCACGGAAGCGAGGGATATATTGCTCAAGTTCACACCCGATGCTGTGAGTCTCACGACATCTCGCTCTGTGAACACACCGACTAAGGAACTACAGGGTTCGCGACTGCTTAGTACGAGTAGACAACTGTTGTACGTCTGACTCATCAGCGCGATCGCTTCTTTGACAAGGGTATCTGGTGTGGTGGTGACAGGATGGCGATTAATGGCGGAACGGTTTTCAGAATTCTCCATTGGTTGTTGGTTGTTGGTTGTTAGTTGTTAGTTGTTAGTTGTTAGTTGTTTGTCAGTTGTACGCATTTCCAATTATCTTTTTCCCAATGACCAATGACCAATGACCACTGACCACTGACTACTGACTACTGACTACTGACTAAAAATAGGCAGAAACACGCTAAATGTTGTCCGCCCTGGCTCACTTTCTACCTCAATTTTTCCTGAGTGTTTATCCACAATCTTCTTGACAATATCTAACCCCAATCCGCTGCCTTCGCCAACCGGTTTAGTTGTGAAAAATGGCTCAAATATTTTATCTTTAATTTCTGGTGGAATACCACAACCGCAATCCGTCACCTGTACCACCGCCTGATTATCCTGCTGGGAAACCACAATCTGTAATTTACCTTGATTATTCATCGCTTGGATGGCATTGTAAATCAGATTTGTCCACACCTGCATCAATTCATCGGGATAACACAAAATGGGTGGTAAAGGTTGATAGTCTCGTATTACCTGGACACCCTTCTTGAGTTGATTGTGATACAAATCCAGTACAGTTTCTATGCCGTCTGTAATTTGGGCTGACTGTTTTTTGCCGCTAGTGTCGTAACGGGCGTAATTTTTCAGGGCAAAGACAATTTTTGCAGCCAATTCGACAGCAGTAGAAATGTTTTTGCTGTTGCTTTGCAGTCGAACAAGGTTATAGGCAAGTTGCAAAATCCAGTCAACATCTGGGGCTTTGAAGAGGGGCAAAAAAAGTTCAATATTTTCAGAAATCCCCATATCCGTTAAGATGTCGGCAAGGCGTCTGGCATTGTTAATTGAGTTTTCTTCTAACTGAGTGGTTAAATTTCGTTTGAACTGACGTTTTTCTTTAGTACTTATTTGATCGTTGCTGTTTAATGCCCTTTCAACTAAGGTAAAGAATTCCGTTTGTTGTTGGGTAGAAAGTCGTTGAGAGAGTTGGGGAAGTTGAGTTAGGGATTCTTTGAGGGCAATGGCAGAGTTATTTGCGGAAGCGCGGATTGCTCCCAAAGGTGTGTTGATCTCGTGAGCTATTCCCGCTACCAATTGTCCCAAAGCTGCCATTTTTTCCGATTGAATTAGTTCTTGTTGAGTAGCTTGGAGTTGTTGAAGAGCATTTGTCAGTTCTTGATTTTTTTGGCGTAAGGCTTCCTCAGCTCGCTTACGTTCACTGATATCACGAATCATGAACAGCACTTCAGTTTCTGTACTCACAACTACCCGAACTTCTTCATATTGCAGTTGGCCGTTAATCAAATTTTGCTGTTCGTAAATTTGATTTTTCCCAGTTGTCAGTGCTTTTTGTAGGTGTTGGATGTGTCTATTAGCAACTTCAGGAGGCAAAAATTCCGAGATATGTTTGCCAACTGGCTGAAAGTCTGATGGCAACAAGTTTATAACCTCAGATGCGCCAACATAGCCCAAGTAGATACCCTCAGAACTCAGCCGAAACATCAAATCGGGGATAGCAGTAAGAATGGCACGATTTTGTGCTTCACTTTGACGCAGTGCTTCTTCTACCCGCTTCCGTTCAGCAATTTGCTGTTCCAACTCTTGGGGGTATTTCTCTACTTTTTGTTCTAGGCTTTGATGATGCTCTGACACTGATTGCTGTGCCCGTTGGCGTTTTGTGATGTCAGTAAAGGTAGTGTTTTGCTCTGGCACCGCTTTGTATGCGATCGCGCTGGGTGCACCAGCCAAACTGATCGCATCAGCAATATTGCCGTCTTGATCATAGACGGGTGTCTTGGAACTCTCAATAGGGATAGCTTCGTCTTGGCGGCGGATTTCCATACTCAGGACTCAGAACTCAGTACTATTGAAAAGCTATCTCCTCCGCAGCCTGGGCTAATTCCGACGCCACACGCGCCGCATAGGGGCGAATTAGCCACCAAATCAAGGGGGATAACCAACCCCGCAGTGTCACTGAATAAGATACATAAGTCCCACAAACAGTAGACTCAACCTTGTAAGTAACCCGATTCTCAACCCCAGGAATTGCCAAAAAGCGCAGACTCAGTAACTCACCTGGTTTGACCAGCTCAACAAAAATTCGCACAGGAATCGGTATCAAACGAGTCACTACCTGGTATATCAAACCGGGTTTGGCGATTAACCCCCTAGGAGCATTAGTACTGGAAAGCAGAGGATTCCAGGAAATGTCAGCTAAGTTGCTCAATTTTTGCCAAAGAACCTCTATTGGGGCGGTACTCAGCGGCCCGATACGTCCTGAAAACTGAGAACTTGCAGCAAATCCCTTCTCTACCAGCGATGAACTTGAAGGAAAAATTGAGAATCACAACACCCTCCCGTAGCAACGCTCAGGCAAACTTTTAATCTTACGTCAATGAACTTGGCTATAAAATACCTCTCTTAGGATATAATCTCTGATTCTTCAAGAACAATTGCCTGAGTCTAGTGGTTGATGCCTATTATCGAGCCAATCTGAGTGACCTAGGAAAAATTCCATAGTTTTATGACAATCTCACGGCAAATCTTAACTATTGTCTGTATAATTCTTCCAACCAGTTGAGTTTATAGATTAGTTGAATGCAGCTAGTTAAGAAGATTGTCATCAAACCCAACCATACCTACTTGGCAGAAATAGACAAACTTTCCTATCTCTCCAAAAACCTTTTTAACGCTGTTAATTACATCTACAGACAAAATTTTTTTGCTGGGAAAATCACTGATGAGACTGAGGTTTATCATTAACTCAAAAATACTGTAGATTCCCAAACCTTGCCATCTAAAATAGTATGCTAAATACTACAGATTTTTGGGAACTATAAGAAAACCAATTCACCTACCTTCTCTGATCAAAATGCCCATCTGTGGCAAGGCAATACTTGAGTCAACTACATTAAAAAATTGAGATTATGACAGCTTTTCAGACAGACCCAAGAACCATCACTAATTCTCTACCTCCAGAGAGGTCTAGGGAGAGAGTCAAGCAGTTCATGCAACAACTGCAAGATAAAATCTGTAAAGACCTAGAAAAGCTGGATGGAGTTGGCACATTTAAGGAAGATTCCTGGGAACGAGAAGAAGGTGGCGGTGGTCGTTCCCGTGTTCTCTGCGATGGTGCAGTATTTGAACAGGGTGGGGTCAACTTTTCTGAAGTTTGGGGAGATCAGCTACCTCCCTCCATTTTGACACAACGCCCAGAAGCCGCTGGACATGGTTTTTTTGCCACCGGGACATCAATGGTGTTGCATCCTCGCAATCCCTATATCCCCACAGTTCACCTAAATTATCGCTATTTTGAAGCAGGGCCAGTCTGGTGGTTTGGCGGTGGTGTAGATTTGACTCCTTACTATCCTTTTGCTGAAGATGCAGCCCATTTTCATCGCACAATTAAAGCAGCCTGCGATGCTCACAATCCTGAGTATTATTCTGTATTTAAGCGCTGGTGCGATGAATATTTTTATCTGAAACATCGTCAAGAAACGCGGGGTATCGGCGGACTTTTCTTTGACTATCAAGATGGCAAAGGTGCCTTGTATCGCGGCCCTGACCCACACGGACCAGCAGCAGATTATAGTGACAAAGTTGGGGTAGTAGAGCCTCGCAGTTGGGAAGATATCTTTGCTTTTGTCCAAGAGTGCGGTGAGGCCTTTTTACCAGCATACGTGCCAATTGCAGAACGACGCCAAGCAATGGAATATGGCGACAGGGAACGCAATTTCCAACTATATCGCCGTGGCCGTTATGTGGAATTTAACCTTGTCTATGACCGGGGTACAATTTTTGGTCTACAAACTAACGGACGTACTGAGTCAATTCTCATGTCCCTACCTCCTTTAGTGCGTTGGGAATACGGTTACAAACCAGAACCCAATACACCAGAAGCTGATTTGTATGAGACGTTTCTCAAACCCCAAGATTGGGCTAACTGGAAGCCTACCTAGTCAAAGCCTAAGAAGATAACTGAGCTAAACTACTCTAGGGAGCAGCATTGGGCAAAATACAGGTTAGGTAAGGATGATTCATATCGATCAGAAAACGCATACGACGCCAGATGGCACAACCATCATTGTTTTGGCGCCGGTTGGACGGCTGGATATTACTACAGCTTGGCAATTTCGTCTGAAGTTGCAAGAGTGTATTTCCAAACTCAGCCGCCATGTGGTTGTCAATCTCAGTCAAGTTAATTTTAT
Source organism: Potamolinea sp. (assembly GCA_042408245.1). Lineage (GTDB taxonomy): Bacteria > Cyanobacteriota > Cyanobacteriia > Cyanobacteriales > Coleofasciculaceae > Potamolinea. The sequence goes on along the minus strand of JAYFMV010000037.1, from coordinate 6,300 downwards.
TGACAGTTCTGGTCTGACATCTTTGGTGGCAGGAATGCGAGATGCTGATAAAGTTAAAGGCAGCTTCCGCATCTGTAACGTCCATCCAGAAGCCAAGCTCGTGTTTGAAGTCACAATGATGGATTCAGTATTTGAAATCTTTGAGACTGAAAAAGAAGCTTTGGAAGGCGTTCCCCGGAGTATGACTACTTGAAGGTTGTAGCTTGAAGGTCAAGGCTGAAGGACGGTTTTTTTATACTTCATCCTTCAACTTTCACTCTCAAACTGGTAGTTCGGCCGCAAAATCTTGCCGTTTTGTAAAGCGAAATGGCCCCATTAAAGCTCCCCACATCGCTTTGCCGGTTGTGGGGTCAATCCCTTTGTCGTAGCTACGAAATTCCTCTGCAGTTGTTTCAAAGCCCAAGGAAACTTGAAAACTGTTGCCTTGGTAGCTAAAGCTACAAGGTGTACTGGTTGCTGATTTAGCTGCAAAAGTATAGGAATTTGGAGCAATTTGCTGTTGTTCCACTTTGAGGAGACAGCCAGGTAAAAATTTGATGTCTTCTGGAGTTAGTTTCTTCAACATCTCTGGATTCTTTCCAGCACCTCGAATTGCGTCGGAATCTTTGAACATATAGTACTGCACCTCCAAAGCTGTAGGTGTAGTTTCGCTACAACGCAGCCGCAAAATTCGCGGACGATAGGGTTTATCCAAGTTGACGATATTGGCTTGTTCCGCAAACAGAGTTAGGCTGTCTTCGGTAAATAAAGGCACAGGACGCTGCCACAAACGTAGGTGAACATACCAGATTGGATCGGCGATCGCCTGTTTTTGATTATCGAATTCACCAGCCATGTACTTGGCCAAGGTGATTAGTTCAGGAGAAAAAGTCATCGGAGATGAAGTATGAAGTATGAAACAAGGCAAAATTAAGTGTAAACAATCTTCTGCTCATTACCAATTACCGATTACCGATTACCGATTACCGATTACCCATTACCGATTACCCATTACCGATTACCCATCCCCAAAAAATATCTTTCCTTGGCAAACTTGACCTTAAGCGAGACAATAGTTTTACGTCCCCCTTAAAGTCTGCTTTGTCACCAACTCCCGACTAAAGCAGGGAGCTAGCAAGAAACCATTCTTGCTAGCGCTCTAATCTTTAGTTGATAGATGACCAGCCTAAGTCCAACACGCGACTACGTTATCGGTAAGAGTTAAAGACCTACCTTGGGATGCGTTGCCAGTCCCAAGCTCTAGAACCGGGGGATTAAACAGTTTTATGGAGTTAAGACAGTGTCTCTTGGATAGTACCGACCGATAACTTTGGCGAGGCGAACGTTACCCCGCAAGGGAGTCCCGAAAGGGAAACAATCAAACGCCCTATCGAGGCGGGCCGCAAGGACAATATCGAAGCTCCTCTACCAAAGTGCGATGGGTAGGTGCGACGGGTTTCTCACCGGGAGCGAAGGGATTTCTTACCAGGCGAAATTTATTTTGCCTTCTCGCTTTCATCCCCCGAATGAATCACGGGGGCTTCCAGCTTTGAGGATATTTTGTGAATAACGTGCGCACAGTCTCGGATACTAAGCGAGATTTCTACAACAACCACACTCGTCCTGTTAACTCGATCTATCGGCGGGTGGTAGAAGAGTTGATGGTAGAAATGCATTTGCTGTCGGTAAATGCTGATTTTCGCTACGATCCCATTTATGCTTTGGGAGTCGTAACCTCCTTCTATCGGTTCATGCAGGGCTATCGACCGGAACGAGATAAAGAATCTATTTTTGACGCTCTCTGTCACTCAGTGGGGAACGATCCGCAGCAATACAAGCATGATGCTGAACGATTCAAAGCATTATCAGGGCATTTATCTGGAAAGGAATTAGTTTCCTGGTTCAGTGCACCAACTCCCTTGGATACTATGGGAGATTTAGATAAGACCGTTACGGCGATCGCCAATAATCCTAAATTTAAGTACAGTCGTCTGTTTGCTATTGGTTTATATACCCTACTCGAACAAGCAGACCCAGAGTTAGTTAAGGACGAGAAGCAGCGCAATGAAGCACTAAAGCAAATCGGTAGCGCTTTACAACTTCCCGAAGATAAGCTACAAAAAGACTTGGAACTGTACCGCAGCAATCTGGAAAAAATGGCGCAGGTACAGAGTGTCATAGAAGATACCATCCAAGCTGAGCGCAAAAAACGGGAAAAACGAGCGAATGAGAAAAACAACTCGTCAACACCTGCTTCTGATTCTGAAGAATCTACCAAGGACTCTGATTCGTAGTGATGAGTAATCAGGGATGATCAATGCTCAACACTTTTCAATTGATCATCCTCGATTCCCCGTTACTCGCACTTTCCCAGCTTCAACGATAGCAAATACAGCCGACGCTAAACCAATGATTGTAATCGTTGGATGAGCTGGTCAGCTTGTAGAACGCCCTCAATGCGCTCTACTGGCTGGCCATTTTTGAAGAGTACCAAAGTTGGTAAAGCGTGAATTTGATAATCCGAGGCAAGTTGTGGATATTTGTCTGTATCAATTTTTACAATTTGTAAGCGACCTTTCAGTTGAGCGTTCACCTTATCGAGGATGGGAGACATCATCTGACAGGGGCCGCACCAAGTAGCGTAAAAATCTACAAGCACTGGGAGATCGGAGCCTGAGAGGAGTTCTGGGAAACTTGCGAACTGTTTTTTGACTGCCATAGGAAAAAAAACTGTTTTGTGAACCTTTACGCTCGATTCTAGTGCAAAATTCTGGGAGCAGAATTGACAAAAAGATTAAGAGGAGTTTTTGGATGACAGAATTACAGACATCTTCACAAAGGTTAAGCGATCGCGTTGCCATTGTTACCGGTGCTTCGCGGGGAATCGGTCGTGCGATCGCCCTAGCATTAGCAGCCGAGGGAGCAAAGGTAGTGGTAAACTACGCTAGTTCTAGTACTGCAGCTCAACAAGTAGTAGACGCCATTACCGAAGCAGGAGGAAAGGCGATCGCCCTTGGGGCCGATGTCTCCAAAGCTGAGCAAGTAGACGCGCTATTCAATCAAACCCTAGCAGCATTTGGTCGTATTGACGTGCTAGTTAACAATGCTGGCATCACCCGCGACACATTGCTCTTGCGGATGAAGCTTGAAGATTGGCAAGCAGTAATTGACCTTAACCTGACCGGAGTTTTTCTGTGTACCAAAGCAGCAAGCAAAGTCATGCTCAAGCAACGTTCTGGGCGCATTATCAATATTGCCTCAGTTGCGGGGCAAATGGGCAATCCTGGACAAGCAAATTATAGTGCAGCCAAAGCTGGTGTAATTGGCTTTACCAAAACAGTAGCCAAGGAATTAGCCAGTCGCAGCATTACAGTAAACGCAGTAGCACCGGGATTCATTGTCACAGACATGACCAGCAATCTCAAATCCGAGGAAATTCTCAAATATATTCCTCTTGGTCGCTATGGGGAAGCCGAAGAAGTTGCTGGAACGGTGAGGTTTTTGGCTGCTGACTCTGCGGCTGCTTATATTACTGGACAAGTGTTCAACGTTGATGGTGGGATGGTGATGGCCTAGGTGTTCACCTACACTGAGAGGTAGAAACTCCCAAATTAGTAAGACTAAGGAGAGGAATTATGCGGATAACTTTTGAACAGACTGGCGGATTTGCTGGGATGACCATCACAAAAGTATTTGACACAAGCACTCTCCCTGAAAAAGAAACAAAGCGGCTGCGTCAATTAGTTGAAGCCGCTGCTTTCTTTAATCTTCCAGCAAGCCTAACTTCCGACACTCCCCACCCTGACAGCTTTGAGTATCTGATCACAGTAGAAGAGGACGGTAACCAGCATACAGTTGAGGTTAGCGAAAGTGCAGCACCTGCAAACTTAACACCACTGCTGGAATGGTTAAGAATGCAGGTACGCCGAAGATAATATGAGAGACGTTCCTCAGTACGGGAAGAATCCCCGCCACGCAGAACTCAGGGATTAGAGGGAGCAGGGGGAGCAGGGGGCTCAGGGGGAGCAGGGGGCTCAGGGGGAGCAGGGGGCTCAGGGAGAGCAGGGGGCTCAATCACCCCTACCTGTTCCCAGCCGGTACGCACTGCAATCTGTTCCTCACTATCCTCCCCGTAGAGTTCTCCTGCAACTGCAATAGTGATTGTTGCAGCATCTTTAAAAGTTGACTTTGCCTTTAGTCTGGTTGTTAAAGCCGTGTACCAGATTAGCCCCGCCTTTTCCCAAGCAAAGCCGCCGATCTTGGTCGCAGCCAGGTAAAATGCATGGTTGGGGATACCCGAATTGATATGCACACCGCCGTTATCGCGAGTTCCCGTGTAGAGATCGTCCATGTGTGCAGGTTGGGGGTCTTTGCCTAATACTGGGTCATCATAGGCCGTTCCTGGCGCTTTCATCGAGCGGAGAGCAACACCTTTAACTTTTGCTGTAAACAGTCCCTGTCCGATCAGCCAGTCTGCTTTATCAGCTGTTTGTTTGAGCGATCGCTGTTTTACCAAGGAACCGAAGACATCAGACATCGACTCATTGAGTGCTCCCGGTTGGTTTTTATATTCCAGATTGGCTGAAAATTCGGTAACACCGTGGGTTAGCTCATGTCCAATCACATCAATCGACTTGGTGAAACGGTCAAAAAGATCCCCATCCCCATCGCCATATACCATTTGGGTGCCGTTCCAAAAAGCGTTGTTATACTTCTTGCTGTAATGAACAGTCGAGTCCAAACGCATACCCTCATCGTCTATGGAATTCCGCTTGAACACATCAAAGTACAAGTCATAAGTAGCACCAGAACCATCGTAGGCTTCGTTCACTGCTACGTCCTTGCTTGGGGGAGCGCTCTCACCACGAACCAGGGTGCCAGGAAGTCGAGTGCGGGTTTTAGCGTCGTAGACAGTGCGACGCTTTTCCCCAGCCGGTGTCATTAACAAAGCAGAGAACCGACCCACAGCTTCTCGTCGTCCGCGAAACTGTTCTGAAATTCTTAAGGTGTCAAAAGCCCAATCACGCTGACGTTCGTTACCACGTTGGGTGATTTCGCGCAGAATATGAGGCGGAAGGACACAACAAATAGGACAAAGATCATTAATTTTACGGCAACCTTTCGACCCTGATGAGAGCGCAGCTAAGCCACGCTTGCCAGTGTTTTTCTTATTTTTGGTAGCCATTGTAAACTCCTTTGTAAAGTGGCACTAAGCAAACAAAGAGATGGCGAAGCACCATTTCGAGTAATGATTCAAAAGTAGCCAAAAACCTGAAAGAGTGACCTAAAAACTTAACAAAAATACTTGTTAGGATTAATGAGTGAAGATTTATTACCTAAATCGTCCAACGTTACATTTAACGTACATCTTTCAGCCTCCCAAGTCTTGTAGACAGGCTCAGCCTAGAAACGGTAATTCTGCTAACGTGTAATGACACTATTTTTGATGTGCCTGGACTTATCCTCTACTTCGCCTTTCGTAGCTGTGGCATTCCCAATCTACAATTAAGCCAGAGTTTAAAAGAATTATGAGCCAGCCTAAAAAAGTATTGATAGTTGTCACCAACTGCGATCGCATCGATGACAGCCATCCGACAGGACTATGGTTAGAAGAATTTGCCATTCCATATCTAGAATTCCAATCCAGTGGCTTTGAGATTACCGTCGCTAGTCCCAAGGGTGGGGAAGCACCACTAGATCCACGCAGTACCGAGACAAAAGAAGCAAAAAACTGGACTCAAGCACGGGAGATATTAAAGCAAACTCAAGCATTAGATACCATAAATGCAAGCGATTTCGACGCCATCTTTTTACCTGGTGGACATGGCACAATGTTTGATTTGCCCCAAAACTCAACACTGCAAAATTTGCTGAAAGAATTTGCAGAAACAGACAAAGTAATTGCAGCAGTTTGTCACGGCCCCGCTGGATTTGTCGGCGCTAAACTAACAGATGGAACACCCTTAGTAGCAGGTAAAACTATCACCGCTTTCACTAACGAAGAAGAACGTGCGGTAGAACTAGATCAACTCATGCCTTTCTTACTAGAAACCAAATTAACAGAACTAGGTGCAAAGGTCGTCGTCCAGCCCAACTGGTCAGAACATATTCAGCAAGATGGTAAACTAATCACCGGTCAAAATCCCCAATCTAGTCTCATCACAGCACAAGCCGTAATTTCAGCCTTAAATTAATTTTCCAGCCAGGAAGGGCGTAGCACTTGCGTATTTATTTTATTGGTAAATACCAAAATATCTCGGCGCAAGTGCTACGCCCCTACCCCAAAATTTTAACTTGCGTTCACAAAGAAAAATTCACCTC
>JAYFMV010000036.1:0-63188 GCA_042408245.1 Potamolinea sp. | reverse complement strand
TTTGTGCTCTACTAGCCATGCGTTGCGGGATATGGGAAGGAAGTTCCGTAACCACTGCTAAACCTCGCACTTGTTGCAAAGTTCCCCGTTCCAGTACTTGAATACCTCCTAGGGGGGAAGCAATATTACCAGTTACTTGCAATTGGACTTCTCCGTTTCCTTGGGGATACCAACCCCAAGCTTTCAACTGTACTTGTGCATCGACGCCCATTTGCTTGAGGATGGGTAGGTATACTTGTTCGATGTAGGGAAATGGCGGACTCCAGGGTACGTAAGTTCCACCTTTGAGAGTTACTCTTGAGTCACCCTTGGCTAGTGCTAAAGGTAAGAGGATGGTTTGTAAAATCAGCATAATCGCACCTGCTGAACCTGCTCCTGTGGTTTGGGCGACATCAAAGGTGTAAGATCCAGCTTGGGTGGGACAAGTTGGAGTGAATTCCAGTGTTGTTGAACCTACTGCATCGCCGTGTAGTTTGGCTCGTGTGAGGGTAGCGATCGCTCGCACAGCAGTTAAGTGTTGAATTGCTAGTCCGGGTTTTTTACGGCCTAGTCGAATGCGCGAGATGCGAATCGGTTGGCCTGTAATGGCGGCTAAACTAAGGGAGGTACGCAAGATTTGTCCTCCACCCTCTCCGTAGGAACCATCGATTTGAAGCATATTAATCGGTTGATGTCTCTACTTTCAGGGTATCTTCACCGCAACGGGAAGGGTATATGTCTTGGGTGGAGGTAATGTGGTGGAAGTGCGATCACGCAGTACAAATCTCTACAAATCCCCTGAAAATCGATTTAAACTTTGAGTTAGCATTACTATTTCTAAAATGAAATTTCGCGTTTCCTTTTTCATAAATAAATCTTAAACAATCAACAAGAAACTCTCCTGTTGTTAACAACATATAGGAGAGTTTTCTGCTGATTTGCTAACGAGATTTCAGAGGCATAAATCCTTCAGGAACGTAGTACCTTGGATTAGGGAATATCCACTAGAGCAGATATCTTCACCCGTATGCGACCTACAGTACCTGAATAGGAACTACAGCGTAGTTGAACCTGCGTATCATTATGTCTGTTAACATCAATTTGAGCAAACTTCGTTAAATCAGCAATGTTGTCAAAAGGTGTGTACCAAGCTTCTTTGAGTTTGCTACCTGAAGGCACTGGCATATCGATAATATATGTGGATGGCGTTCCAACAGGTGCTGCAAATTCATCAGAACCACCACCTGCACCCCCACAGTATATAACTGGTGTATTTTCAACAACTGTAAACGACATAAATATCTTCCTCGCAATAACTTTAGCTATGGACTCTTTCATTGTGAGAGATACAGCCAAAGCCAACAGTACCCGCGAAGGGTACTTTTCTGAACGGGTCGATGCTGTCTGGGTCGCAGTGTACCGAGACAATAGACAAGATTGCAAAAGTCAATATTCTTCGAGAAATCCTTCAAATCATCTGCGTTTATCTGCGTTTATCTGCGGTTTATTATCTCCAATTAAGATTTAGGCAATCTTGTCTAGTGTTTTCAAAAAAGACAGGAAAAATTGAGTTGGAAGTATATCTCTCAAGCGTCTAACTAACTCGTTCAAATCCTGCTGCATTTTTATGTCCACCACCGCCAAATTGTTTGGCAATTTCGCTAACATCAAAGTCGCCGACACTCCTCAATCCACAAAAGGTTTTTCCATCTTGAGTGACGCATAAAATAGCAGCAAAGGGAGCTTCAGGAATCGTTTTACACAAGTAATGACCAAGATCAGAAACAACGCCGGACTTAGAGGTTTCAACTGTGGGTACTTTGTATCCTCCTATTTCTGTCCAAGTGTAGGTAGACGCAAGTGCTTCTACATCTCTTTGTTTTTTCTCTAGAATAGGATTGCCAAGAGTTTGCGCTAGGGAAAGGTATTCTTCCGAGGAAAGATGAGCTAGATTATCCCAAACTTCAAATTCCATTTTGAAAGACCTCAACATGGCATCGACTTGATCACAAAAACTTAGTTTCTTATTCCATAAGTCCCGATCCTGGACGTACTGAATTAGGGTAGGTACGGGTTCATTTGGACGCCAATATTCCCAAGCTAAAACTGCTCCGGATTTATTCATGTTGAAGTTAGCAAAAGATAGTCCAAGGAGCGCTTCTTGTGCTGTTTTGTGATGGTCGAGAACTACAAGTTCACTGGCGATTTTTTCGATGGATAGCATGATTTCCCTGGAGTAGGAAAAATCCACCACGTATACGCGATCACCTTGATTGATTGTGGGTGGTTCTTCACCGTGGTTCACTCCAATATACTGAACACTATCTCCCAATACTGTCCAAGCACAGTAAGCGGCCGCAAAGCCGTCATTGCAATTGTTGTGATAGAGTACTTTTGTTGGTTCCATATCTCGATATTGAGTTGGTATTATTCTGATATCTTGCAGCATTTTCAGCCTACTCTTCAACTTATAGATTATAGACAAATGTCTCTTTGATTAATTTATACAAACTTAGGGTTCCATCAGCTCAGAATAGGGTTCAAAATTAAGACAGCTATTTTTGTAAGATCAAATAAAAAACTTTGTCTAAGCAACTTTTTAAGAAAATCTCCTCTCTGACGAAAAGTTTACTGCAACATTTCTTACCAGGTTTAGCTGGAGTAATGGTGATTGCTTTGGCATTCTTTATTTTAACTGCTGCCAGAGCATCAACGATTGTCTCTTATAGGTTCATTGAACTGCAGGGTTTTACATCTGTCGCTGATCTCAATGACTTGGGTCAGGTGGTCGGGACTGTCTCAACCAGTGATGGGCAGTGGTACGCTTCTTTGTGGCACAACAGAAAGGTTACTAATTTGGGCACCCTTCCAGGTGATATGAACAGCAAAGCAAAGGCTATCAATAACAAAGGTCAGGTGGTCGGTTCTTCCACAAATAGTAATAGGGATGAACACGCTTTTTTCTGGGAAAACAAGCGGATGACTGGCTTGGGTGTTATCTCTAATGACCAATCTAGTAACGCTTATGACATCAACGATAAAGGACAAGTCATTGGGCAATCTTTTAGTCTGCAACGTGTTAATAAATATCCCTACACTTGGCATGGTTTTTTGTGGGAAAAAAACCGGATGGCTGACTTGGGGGGTCTCCCTAATGACAAGTACACCAACGTTGCTGGTATCAACGACCGAGGACAAATTATTGGCAACTCTTTTCAAGAGTTTCCCGGTCTTTTTCACCCCTTTTTGTGGCAAAACGGCAAGATGAGGAGTTTAGGTACACTTGCAGGTACACGTAGCCAAGTAAGGGCTATCAATAACAAGGGCCAAGCAGTTGGATCGTCATCAACTAGCAGTGGATTTGACCACGCCTTTTTGTGGCAAAACGGCAAAATGATTGATTTGTACAACATTGGTCAAAATACTAGCGTTGCCAGTAGTATTAATAGGTTCAGTCAAGTGGCAGGTACGATGTACCTCAACGGTGGGCCTACCCATGCTGTTTTGTGGCAAGACGGTCGAATGACTGACTTGGGAGCCCTCAACAGTAGCTACAGTTCTGCTACAAAAATCAACAATTCGGGAAGCGTGATTGGTCAAGGGTCAATTCCTAATAGTTATAATCAGCACCCATTCTTGTGGAAAAATGGCAAGATAATTGACCTCAACGACTTCCTCCCCCCCAATTCTGGTTGGGTACTCAATAGTGCACAAGACATTAATAATCGAGAAGAAATTATTGGCATGGGAAAATTAAATGGTAGCGATCGGGCTTTCCTACTAAGGCCTGTTAGAGTCACTAATTAGACAGGATTTATACAAAATTTTCTTGTAATCACCATTCGTAGGGGCAATTCATGAATTGCCCCTACAATATAATGTTTAATTCTTGATGGAATTTCCCCTACGCTTTGAAGGTCAAAACTGGCTGCAAACGTGCCACAACACTGACCATTTCGGCTTGTACCTGAACATCAATCACCGATTCAATCGGCTTGTAGGCTACAGGTGCTTCCTCAATTCTACGTTCCTCTCGCAAAGTGATGCAGTCAACTCCCGTTAATCCCAAAGCTTCCTCACTCTGAGAAGCACCTTTGCGACTGAGTTCAAAACGTGAACGCATTCTTCCAGCACCATGAGATGCTGAATTGAGAAATGCTGGATTTCCTTTACCAATCAGCAAGTAAGACGCAGCACCCATTGAACCAGGAATAATCACCGGTTGTCCGGGATGTGCTGGACAAGCACCTTTGCGAGTTACCCAGCGACGATCTTGATCTTGTTCCTCCCTTTGAGTACCCCCTCCCGTCCCCCTTACCAAGGGGGAAGCCAGGAGTTGAGGGGGATCTTGTTCCCCCCTTAGCAAGGGGGGTTCTTTCTCTTGTTCCCCCCTTAGCAAGGGGGGTTGGGGGGGTTCTTTCAAAGTAATATTATGAGGCAAGTCGTAAACTAAGGGAGCCTCGATATCTCCATAAACCTCCCGTAGACGTAACCGCAAAAGTTCCGCCAACAACAAGCGATTGACAAAGCCATAATTAGCTGCAGTTGCTTCTGCTTCTAGGTAGCGCTTGACAAGTTCCGGGTTAGCTTGCGTTGAGAGCGGGAAAAGGCGAGATTCTGGGTAAGGTTGTCTTTGTGGCCATGCTGCTTGAGCGCGATCGCGCCACATTCCCCCAATGTACTTACCCACATTTCGGGAACCTGAGTGAATCATAAAGGCAAGTTGTCCTTCCCGCACACCCCACTCATAGGCGATCGCCTTATCTTCCACATTCTCAACCACCTGAACTTCAACAAAGTGGTTCCCTCCGCCAATTGTAGCCAATCCTCCATCCCGCACTAACCCTGATTCTGGAATTAGTTCCTCTGGTGCCCAATATGCTGAACCATCCATTGAACCCCCCAAGTAAACGCGGTCAATTTCCGACGACAATTGCTCTAAATTTGACTTGACAAAACTACCTGTAGGTGAATCAATCATGGCATCCAGCCAGCCAGGAATACCATGTTGAAACAAAGCACGGGAAGTATTTGCAGTCATTGTGACATCACGAGTACCAAAGAAATAATCTCCCTTCATCAGTTCCACAAAGCGAGAACGTTTTTCTAGGAAGCGTTCTAGGGACAAATCTGCAACATGTAAGCGCATACCGCAATTGATATCTGAACCAACAGCAGCAGGGATAAGCATTCCTTGGGTTTCCACAACCGAACCGATCGCCACTCCCGCATCACCTGGGTGAAAATCTGGAGTAGCACAACATTTGCAGACATGACCCCCTGCTGGATGGCGAATATTAGCGAGATTTGCTAACTGCTTGAGCGCTTTTGCTTCTACAGGGAAATTTTCTGGAAGCAAGACTTCTGCTATTGGTGTGTCTGGGGAATTATTGAGACGAACCGAGTAAGTTTGATTGTTGTAATCAACATCTAGCCCCTGTTTCGCCAAAGCTTGGAAGAGCCTTCTGAGATTTCTTTGCTGCTGCATAAAAAGTCTGTAATGAGTTGAAAGAAAACTCACCTAAAGTGAAGAGATAGGATGACTGTGGTTCAGCAGCCGCAGTCTAATTTTTTTATTATACTCCACTCAAGTCGGCAAAGTTAAAATTATGGGAGTTTACCCTGTGAAGATGCATGATGATTACCACCTCAACGCCCGCAGAACAAAGAACATTACTTGAAAACATTAGTTGGCAAACATTTGAAATTTTGCTGACTGAAACTGGTGAGAACAGAAAGTCGAGATTTGCTTATGATGGGTGCAATTTAGAAATTATGACTCCACTATTTGAACACGAAAGCTACAAGATGCAGCTTGGTAATTTTATCCTTGTTTTAGCAGAAGAATTGGAGATTGAAATCAAAAGTGCTGGCTCAATGACTATGAAGCGCAAAGATGTATCTCGTGGAATAGAACCAGACAATTGTTACTATATCCAAAACGAAGCTGCTGTCAGAGGAAAGCGAGAACTTGATCTAGCTAGCGATCCGCCACCTGACTTAGCTATTGAAATAGACATTACCAGCAGTTCTCTTGACAAGTTCCAAATTTACTCAGCGCTGCGTATCCCTGAACTTTGGAAATATAACGGGCGAGTTTTGCACTTCTATCAACTAGGAGAAACAGGGTATACTCAACGTGAAACTTCTGTGGCTTTTCCCTGGTTATCGGTAACTGAAATTGCTAACTTTCTTGAGCAAAGCAAAACTACCCCAGAGATGGCTTTGTTGCGTTCATTTCGCGGCTGGGTTAGGAATCAAATATAGCCTTACCAATCTGAAACTAGATAATTTTTGAGGAATTTGCCGTATTCATTTATTCCTGAATTTATCCCCACATATATCGGATCGCAAATACGAGCGGCTGCATCTTTAGCATCAAGAGGTAACTGAAATCCTAGGGCTTCCATTTCCCTGGCGATCGCGTAAGGATGTTCATTAGTAATCCAACCCGTATCTACACTACTCATAAAAATGTTGTCCTTAGCATAATCTCTAGCAGAAGTACGAGTCATCATGTTTAAAGCAGCCTTTGCCATATTCGTATGCGGATGACGACTCGGCTTAGTAGGATAATTAAATTTACCCTCCATTGCTGTCACATTAATAATGTACTTACTCTTGGCTGGACTTTGCAGCATTAGCGATTTGAGTTGACTATTAAACATCGAAGGTACAATAGCATTGATCAGATACACTTCCAAAAGTTCTGTAGTAGAAACATCATCAAGTTTCATCCGCCAACTATTCGTTGTCCGTTTATCTAGTTGTTGGCAATCTGCATCATATATCCCAGGAGGAAATAAATTAACATCCTGCTGCTTGTCTTCCGGAAGTAAAGCCACTTGCGACAGTAAAGCAGAAAAATTCATACTGCAATCAGTCTCTTGAGGAGACTTATTCGCGGGGGCTTCTTTTGTTAAGCTGGTAACAGGAATTAAAGACGATGTACCATCAGATAGGATTTGTTGGTTAGCTGGAAGAAAAGTCTTGAGAAGCAGTTGAAGGTTTCTGGGAAGTTGGGAGATCGACAGAGATTCAAATGCCATTAAATGAGCATAATATGCTGAAGGTCTGCGAATGGTTTGGGCAGCATTGTTAATGATAATCTCCAGTCTGTCATATACCGTCTTTAAATGCGTAATAAAATATTCGACACTGGGAATATGTCGGAAATCCACACCATAAATATGTAGGCGATTGCACCACTCTTCAAAGTCAGCCTCTTGACTATAACGCCTAGCCGCATCGTGGGGAAAGCGAGTTGTCGCAATCACACGCGCTCCATCTCTGAGTAACTTCAAAGCAACTTCATAGCCAATTTTTACTCTCGCTCCGGTTACTAACGCCGTTAAATTTTCTAGATTAGCAGATTGCTTGCGCTTGCGATAGTTGAAGTCTCCACATTTAATACACAGCCGAGAATAAAAAAAATGCCGTTGGGTAAACTTATGCTTACAAATATGGCAAGTAATTGGCTTTTTTAGTTCTGGTTCTAGGGAAAGCCCAAGCTGATATTCAGTATCTCTGTCTCCTCTCAGTAGTGGATTAGTGTAGGATGCAGAATGTGCCAGGGAAAATAAATAATCTGGTCGGTGAGATACCTCATATCCTTGTAGCTTAGTTTTCCATGAGTTAAAAAATCTTTCTATCTCTTTTTCGTCTCTCTCGCTTTGATAAAAGCAAATAATACTATAGGGTAAAACTAAATTCTGTGTTGTGTTGTTCTTCTGAGCAAGTTTTAATTGCTTGACACTTTTAATCTTCTCTAACGCTTCTATCAGAGTGTCCTCGTTATAGATGAGCTTCACTTCTAGAACAAACAGCACATGACTCAGCAGGTAGGTTTCACGCTGTTGAGGTAACTTCTCATCAGCTGATTTCTGATAAATAATGATATCTAGCGGTTTTGAGGTATTCCCCTTCTTAGTAATCACAGTACCAGAACCCACGCCAAAGCTGGGAGGGAGAAAATCTATCAATCGGTGCTTGATTTTTGCTTGAATTTCATCTCTTGTTACCAGACTTTGTTGCTGGCTATTTAGCTCATATAATCCATTTTGAACAACCTTAGTAATTTTTTTTAGATGTTTACGTATATCTGTCATATCATGGAAAATTAATGTCTGAAATTAGGTGTTTATTGGACAGGAGGGAGAGTGAAGACTTGCCACACAGTAACTGAGTGCTCGCCTAAACAAATCGCCTATCTTTTCTAGGCTGTTCAATTTTGTATTATCAATGTAGTATAATAGGTGTGACGCCTAAACGTCAAATATTTGTTCATCGCTCTAATCTTCATGGAGCAAAACCTATGACCACTCTAGAAAACATCCGTAATATCGGGATTTCTGCTCACATTGACTCTGGTAAAACCACGCTTTCTGAGCGGATTCTTTACTACACCGGCAAAATCCATAAGATTGAGGAAGTTCGGGGAGGAGGTGCTGGTGCGACGATGGACTTTATGGAACTAGAACAACAAAAAGGTATCACTATCACCTCAGCAGCGACAACTTGCATTTGGAAAGATATCCAAATCAACCTAATCGATACACCGGGACACGTAGACTTCACAATTGAAGTTGAGAGAGCCCTTAGAGTGCTCGATGGTGCAATTATGGTGCTGTGTGCTGTCGCGGGAGTTCAGTCACAATCGATAACAGTAGATAGACAAATGAAACGATACCGAGTACCGCGTATCGCTTTCATTAATAAGATGGATCGAGTAGGTGCAAATCCCTTCCGAGTCGTGCAATCTCTGAGAGACAAGCTGAGTTTAAATGCGGTACTTCTTCAGTATCCCATAGGTAGCGAGGATAAGTTTGAAGGTGTCATCGATTTGATTGAGATGACAGCCCATTATTTTGCTGGGGAGAAAGGAGAAAATCACCTTGTTCTACCAATTCCTGAAAATTTGCGTATTGAGGTAGAAGAAGCCAGATATAAGATGCTGGATCAGCTTTCCATGTTCTCTGAACAGATGATGGAAAAACTAATTGAGGAAGAAGAAATTCCCAAGGAAATGATTTGGGAAACTATTCGTCAAGCAACCTTAAGTTTACAGTTGACTCCAGTGTTGATTGGTTCAGCTTTCAAAAACAAAGGAGTTCAGAACTTGTTGGATGCGATCGCCCTCTATTTACCCTCTCCAATTGACAGGGAAGTAGTCAAAGCCTTTGACCTTTCACAACAGTCGAATAATACCCCCCTCAGTCCCCCCGAAACGGAGAGAAGTTCAGAACACCCTCCCCGCTTCGGGGAGGGTGAGGGAGGGGTCAATGTTTACCCTGACAAAGATGGCCCACTTGTAGCATTAGCTTTCAAAATCACCGATGAAGAAACAGGACAACTTACCTATACCCGCATCTATTCAGGTACATTACGCAAAGGCGATACCCTCTACAATACTCGCACCAATCGGCGAGTAAGAATTGGGCGACTTGTGCGAATGCATGCAAACCATCGACAGGAAATAACAGAAGCAATCGCAGGGGAAATTGTCGCACTAATTGCGATTAACTGCGCTTCTGGGGATACCTTTTGTTCAGAAGGAACCAACCTTTCTTTAGAGGGAATGTTCGTACCAGAACCGGTGATTACTCTTTCCATCACCCCGAAACATCAAGATGATATAGATCGGATGTCGAAAGCGTTGAATCGATTTATGCGAGAAGACCCAACTTTCCGAGTCAGTGTTGATCCAGAATCTCATGAAACTCTAATTTCAGGGATGGGTGAACTACATTTGGAAATCTACATCGAACGCATGAAACGAGAATACAATGCGGAGGTTTATGCTGGTGAACCTGCAGTTGCTTACCGGGAAACTATTTCCAAATCAGCTACTTTTGATTACACTCTCAAAAAGCAGTCTGGTGGTTCTGGAGATTATGCGCATGTAATTGGCAAAATTGAGCCTTGTGATCAGCCATTTGTGTTTGAAAGTCGGGTGGTTGGTGGTACGATTCCCAAGGAATATATCCCAGCTTGTGAGAAAGGTTTCCGAGATGCGATCACTTCTGGTTTGTTGATTGGTTATCCGATAACTGGAGTGAAAGTAATTCTTGAAAGTGGTTCTTATCACAACGTCGATTCTTCGGAATTAGCGTTTCGGGTTGCGGCCAAGCAAGGTTTTCAACAAGCATATCCCAAAGCTAAGCCAATTATTTTGGAACCGATCATGTTGGTAGAAGTGGAGACACCGAACGGTTTTGTAGGAAGAGTACAGGGAGATTTATCATCTCGTCGTGGTTTGTTGTTGGGTTCTCAAACTATGGAAGGTTATGTGGTTATTCGTGGGTCAATTGCGCTGAAGGAAATGTTTGGTTACTCTACAGATTTGCGTTCTATGACACAAGGACAAGCTAATTTTTCGATGGAGTTTGCTACTTATCGTCAGGTGACCGTTAGTCAGCAAAAACAGTTGATTGAACAGGTCGTTAAGTAACATAACTAATAGCAATTTCCTCAATGCTTGCTACATGTTCTCAAAGCCCCCCAGGCTGGAAGCCTGGGGACCAGACAAACAAAGCCTGCCTGCGCAGGCTATAATGATTCTTCGGCATTTAGTCCGCGCAGGCGGACTTAGTACGCACAACGCCGCACCCTTGAGGATGTCGGGATTCTGGTATAAAAAGTAGGGACGTATGGCAATATGTCCCTATTTTTTGACTTTTTGTAAAACAATTTGGATAGCTAGCAAAATCAACTCTGGCTGATCAATCCAGACGAAATGACTACTCTGAGCTGCTTGTAGTTGAGTACAGTCTGTTGAGAGTTTTAGCAGTTTGCTGTGCATTTTTTCTCGTAATTTATCGGCGGCTTTGATAGGTAGATAAAAGTTCCATAGAGAGCGTTTAAAAAAGGTGCTGGCTTTAATGCTGACAATCGGTAAATCACCAAAATTATTTGCAGGACGAACTTGCTTACTACTCAAACTTATATTAAAGATTTCTCGACCCATTGTTAGCCAGTGCTTTGGTCGATAAAATGACCGCTTAACCTGTTTCAAAGCTTTAACTGGAAAACGACGCAAGTCTTTTTTCAACAGTTCAAAAGTGCCGAGTGCTGCTAATAATCGTACAATTCCCAGCATCGAGCCCAAAGTTGACATTACAAACCCAGACGCAAAGAAAAACTTCAGAGCCTGTAAGCTGAAAGACAACTCTAGCATTCCAGCTTCGTGCAATCCATCCGTTAATACCATACCCACCACTTTTTCAGGGAAATGATGAGCATACAGCCGAATGTTATAAGTACCAAATGAATCACCAACTAGAATATAAGGTGGCTCGATCTTAGCTTTAGTTAAAAGGGTATCTAGTTCCTCAACAATCTGCTGACTTGTTCGAGGATGAGGACTATGATTACTCCAAGCAAATCCAGCGCGATCGTAGATACAAACCCGCGTTAGTTTTGCCATTTCTTCAATCAGCAAATAGCCTTCGATTCCACCCAGACTATGCTCAAAAATTACGGTTGGTTTCTGTGTATTTTCACCAAGCACATACAGGTGTAATTGATATCCACCCACATCAATCAGTTGTCCAGGTGGAGGGTTCTGTTTGTCCTCAATCCAGCTAGCTAAAATTTGGTAAGTTGTTGTTGCGATCGGGAGTAATTGGTGAGGTGTAATTTCCCACATTTTTTTATTTCAGCAAGACAACATTGCTGAGATTGTTGAATCGGGGACTGAGGGACATCCTCTTGTGTTGTTTTCCACACAACCTATAGATCTGTTCCCCAATACTCATGAATTAACTTATCATATTGAATCCGTTGGCATTGGAATGCTATTTTTTTTAACGCAGAGAACGCAGAGAGTCACGCAGAGAAAGCAGAGTTTTTGGAGTTTAATTTCGGTGAATTCAGAACTCAGTACTCAGAACTAAGCACTTAGTACCCGATGCTACCGTACTTGACATTAGAGAGTTAAAGAGGCAAAATTAGGCAAGCTGCTAGCTAAATGAATCCCAAATAGCACTGTGGCTGTTTCTCCCATCGGATGAACAAGCGCCTGAAGTAATTGAACGGGGAATGACCAACTTCTAATACCCATCGCCGAGGTGAGTGATGATTGGGGTCTGTGGGTGAGGGAAGTGGTGCATCTTTTTGAGGAATGTAGGTAATGTATTTTCCTGCTTCAGCTTCCTGCCAACAAGATATATAATCCTAACCTCTGTCTAACTCTAGCAAAAGCAGTAGTCCAGCTTTTTGTCAGTAACCATATTCTAGTTTATTTGATTAAGCGCTATCTATTGCGTCAGTTTAGAAATGAACTGATTTTTAGGATAGGCTCTCAATAAACTATGACCTGTATTCTTTCACCAAGAAGATCAGATTGGATGTTGATGAGCATCAATTTTACCATGCTCAAAATCTGCAAATCTACAGACTTTGTAAGCTTTTTTTACAAAAATTGCTAACAAATTAAATTTGGATGAAATTATAAATGCTCAACTTTAACCGCATCAGTATTAAATCAAAACTTCAACTCATGCTGCTGATGATTAGCCTCGGTTCAATCTTAGTAGTTGGCTACCTTGGCTGGAGTTGGGCAAAAAATGCACTCAAAGAAACCCTCTTCAATCAGTTAACTAGCGTCCGTTCATCCAAAGCATACCAAATCGAATCTTACTTCAATAACCTGCGTCATCATGTCGAGACACTTGCTGAAGATCGCATGGTGGTTGAAGCGATGGAAGAATTTAATAAAGCATTTAAGGAACTCGATAGTAAATCAATTCCATCTGATTGGGATCTCGCAACTGAGAAATTTTACAAAAGCGATTTTCTTCCCAAATTGTCTAAAAGTATTTCAGGAGAACCTGATTACACCACCTATCAGCCTATCAGTAAATCAGCTCGATATCTTCAGTATCATTACCTTGCTAAAAATTCATATCCTACTGGAAAAAAAGACCAATTGCTGGATGCGAAAGACAAGAGTAATTACAGCAAAATTCATGCTAAATATCACGACAATTTCCAGAATTTAATTAAAAAATTTGGCTACCATGATTTCTTCCTCATCGATATAAAAACCAGAGATGTTGTCTATACGGTCTACAAAGAAACCGATTTTGGCGCTAACCTCAAGCAAGGAGTTTATGGGGAAAGTAATCTTGCAGATGTAGTGGAAGCAGTACAGAAAAACCCAGACCGTAGGACAATCCAAATTGTGGATTTCAAGCCCTATCGTCCCTCTTACATGGCACCTGCTGCATTTATCGCCGCTCCTATTTATAACGGCTCAAAACTGGTTGGTATTTTAGCCATCCAATTACCAGTTGATGAGATTAATAATGTCATGACTGGTAATAAAAATTGGAAGCGGGATGGACTGGGTGAGACGGGAGAAACATATATGGTGGGATCAGATTTACTCATGCGTTCTGCTTCTCGCTTTCTGATTGAAAATCCCAAAGAATATAAAGCCGCTTTGCAATCTATAGGGACACCTGAAAGCAACATCAAATTAATTGAGCAACTAAATACATCGATTCTTTTACAAAAGGTAGATACCGAAGCAGCACGATCAGCAACTAAGGGAATTACAGGAACGAAAATCATCCAAGACTATCGGGATGCAACCGTTCTCAGTTCATATTCACCCCTGAAGATTGAAGGACTGAATTGGGGGATTATTGCGGAGATGGATTTGCCAGAAACCTATCAGCATATCTACAAACTCCAACAATATCTGTTAATTGCTACCACAATTCTTGCCATCCTGATTGGTTATCTGTCTAATATTGCCGTGCTCAAATTTGTCAAACCGATTGCTGTGATGATCAAGTTTTCACGTCAACCAGGTACAGAACATTCACCAGATTTTCAGACCCTCCTCAAGTCTACTGACGAGTTGGGAGAACTGGCTAAAATAGTCAACAATATGACCCAAGAAAGTCAAAAACAAACAGAGGTATTAGCGCAAAAAGACCTGAAAAACGAAGCATTACTATTAAATATGCTTCCAATTCCAGTAGTAGAACGCCTCAAAAAAGGCGAAACGCAAATTGCTGACGAGATCCAACAAGTTACAGTTATGGTTGGTAGCATCTTTGGTATCACAAAACTCGCATCCGAGCGCAATATCGCAGAAGTCGCAAACTTGTTGAACCAAATAATCGATGCTTTGGATGAAGCGGCTGAACGCTTCGATGTCGAGAAATTTAAAATGGTAGGTGAGTGCTACATTGCTGTTTGTGGATTAACAAAACCGCGTTTGGATCACTCGAAGCGGATGATGGATTTTGCCATAGAAGCAACGAATATTACACAACAGTTTAATAAGCGCGATGGAATTTGGCTTAGTTTCGGTGCTGCTATTCATAGCGGTACAATTATTGCGGGGATTATTGGTAAAAAAAAGTTTAGTTATGAACTTTGGGGCGAAACTTGGGCGATCACTAACCAATTGCATAACCAAGTTAAACCAACTACAATTCTAATTTCCCAAGTAGTATATGAGCACCTCCATGAACTCTATGCTTTTGAGAAAGATGAAGACATTGAAGTGGATAATACAACAGATAAGATACCCACTTGGGTGATGAAAAAAGCCGGTTCGCTAAAATTGATTGAAAGACAGTCATTGGGTTTAGATAGAGAGCGGCAATTCAAAGTTCAAAATTCATAAGTTAATAGCTAAAGTTTCAAGAACCGTCGGGTGAGTAGTACCATGAATCAATCAACAGTGTTCTGGGGACTAATTTTAATTCTAGGATTCCCCTTATTCAGCGTCTTTCTTGGTGAGGGAATTGAATATTTGCAGCGCCAAGGAAACCCCCTGGCGAAGTTTTTACAGAACCTCCGGATGTGGTTGTTACCTCTTCTCGCCATCATGGTGTTGATGCAGAAGTTGTTAGGATTAAAATCCTCTGAACTCTCTGTTCAGGTTGTTGAAACTGCGATTTGGGTTGCTACTATTTATACGGTAATTTCTCTGCTCAATGCGCTTTTAACTACGGGGACTAGACAAAAAAACTGGCAGATTCACGTCCCAAATCTGTTATTTCAATTTGCTCGCGCTTTTGTCATTCTCAGTATCTTCGCTTACGTGATTGCCAATGTCTGGAATTTCAATTTAAGTAAAGTAATTCAAGCATTGGGAGTCGGGTCACTGGTAATGGCCTTGGCGCTTCAAGACACTATCAGTAATCTGGTTTCTGGGTTTCTGCTAATTTTTGAATCTCCCTTTAAAGTGGGTGATTGGGTGAGTGTTAAGGGGGTGGAAGGACAGGTAATTGAGATTAACTGGCGTGCTGTCAGAATTAAAACTTTAAACCAAGATACCGTAATTATCCCTAATAGTTTGCTAGGTAAAGATATTATCAAAAACTACTCGCTACCAGTTCGCTCTCATGCTGATCGTCTTTATGTGAGTTTTTGGCGCGAAGATTCTCCCAATCGTATTCAAAATATCCTGAAAAATACTGCTTTAGCAACTAAAGGAATCGTATCTGATCCGCCACCCGATGTTAGATTGATCGCCTTTGAAGGTTACGGGACTAAATACGAAATAATCTTTTATGTTGATAGTTTTGCTGAATTGGAGTTGATTCGTAATAACTTTATGACTCGCGTTCACTACGCAGCTAGACGCAATGGACTAAATATTGCAGTACCGAATACTTCAGTACAAATTAATGGACAGTTCAGGTTTGATGGTGATCTGATCAATCAAGATAATCACCAACAGACAATTTTGGAAGTATTGCAGACAATTCCCTATTTTAGAAGTCTAGATTCCTCCACTATTGACCAACTTACCGAAAGTTCAACTTTAGAAGGATTTGCTATTGGTGAACGTATCGTTTGGCAAGATGAATTTGATACTGGATTTTACATTATCCTCAATGGTAGCGTTCTGCTTTCAGTGATTGATATTCGCTCTCAAGAGCAAGAAGTTTCTCGTTTGTCTAAGGGTGATTTTTTTGGGGAAATGGTGTTTTTACGAGGGGAACGGAGTCCTGTATCTGTCACAGTTACTGAGGATTTAAGAGCGATTCGGATTCCTCCAGATACTATCTTCAGTTTGACTCAGAAAAATCCCAGGTTTGCCTTAGAAATGAATCAGTTCGTAGAAGAACGCAAAAAAGCCGCTAGTTTGGCGAAAGGAACTCAGGTTTTAGCCAATCAAGATACAACAATCAAAGACCAAGAAAGCTATCAACTCATCCAACAAATTAGGGAGAATTCCGATAACTGAATAGCTAATCGTCAGTCAAAATTTTATTAAATTTGCTCTCTCACCCAATTTCTGAAAGCTTTCATCATCGCATTTCTCCCCACAACTTTACTCTGTTCTACATATTGATGAATTACGCTACCAATCGGCAAACTAGGAAAATTATAGCTAGTCTTAGACTCAAGATATTTACCATCTTGCAAAACATAAGAAAGCAACTTGCGCCCATTGTATCGCCAGAGTTCAGGAACTCCTAAAGCTTCATAATTGTTGAACTGAGTCCGAGAAGTAATATCAATCTCAATCGCTAAATCTGGTGGTGGAAGAACACTTAAATCTATCCGCTTCTTCCCTCTAATGGCTGCTTCGTTCTGAATATAAAAACAATCATCAGCTTCTACAGCTTGAAGCATTTCTTGATTTTTAAATGTGGTAGAACCAAGACTCCTAAATTCAATGTCTAGTTCTTCAAGTAATACCTTTACCAAATCACCAATCATGACTTTATCATCTTCATGTTCTGGCAACGGTGTCATAATTTCTAACATTCCTTTACTATAAGAAATTCGTGCAGCACGAGCTTCACCTAACTCCTCCAAAATCTTCTCAAACATCTTCCAACTAACATCTTTTAGCAATAATTGATGTCCAGGAGGGACGATTACTTGATTTAGTTCTAGTTGCATAAATTTTCTCTACAAAAACTCAATTCTTTTATTAAATCTTGCCTTAGTTTCGCAGCCAGTGCCCTCACCCTGAAGGGTTGGGCTACACGAGCAAAGGCTGCGAAGGCAGCCTGAATAATTTTAGCCTGCGTAGGCAGGCTTCGTTTATGTAGCCTCACCCTTGAGGGTGCTGGCGTGTATTTGCAAAAATGGGATGCGACCATTTTAATGGAATGCGAGCTTAAGCTGCGGGAATTGATTCCCTGGCGGATGATTTGACTGCTACAATATCTCAATTATTCACCAATTTTTTCAGCAAATCTTAACTTAGCCGAACGCGAACGAGGATTCTCATTCAACTCATTTTCTTGCGCTATGATTGGCTTTTTCGTTAACACTCGCAAAATTGGTGAATCCCGCAAGCTGTGCTTAACAATTCGGTCTTCCAAACTGTGAAAACTGATAATACCAATTCTGCCCCCAACTTTCAGCCAATGGGGTGCAATTTCCAGAAATTTTTCTAGAGAAGATAACTCCTGATTCACGACAATTCTCAATGCTTGAAAAACGCGAGTAGCTGGGTGAATTCTTCCATAACGGTATTTTCTGGGAACGCTATGGGCGATCGCCTCTGCTAATTCTGTCGTCGTCTGAAAGGGACGTTTCTCAACAATCCGTCGCGCAATTTGTCGAGATAATCGTTCTTCCCCATACTTATAAAAAGCATCTGCTAACTTCGCTTCCTCCCAACGATTAATCACATCCGCTGCTGTCAAAGACTGACGCTGATCCATTCGCATATCTAAATCAGCAGTGTGACGAAAACTAAAGCCTCGCTCTGGAATATCGAACTGAGCAGAACTAACACCTAAGTCGGCGATTATACCATCAAATAAGAGATTATTTGGCTGATATTCAGCAAAATTACCTTGAAAAAAGTTGACAGAATCACCGTATTGTGCAAGTTTGTCCTTAGCTGCAGCGATCGCGTAATCATCGCGATCAATCGCCGTCAGCCGAACATCTGGTGCTGCTGCTAAAATCAATTGGCTATGTCCACCCCCACCCACCGTAGCATCAAGGTAATCTCCACCCTGACGGACATCCAACCCTGCGATTAACTCTTGACTGAGCACCGACAGATGTAAAAACGGTGCTGTATTCATTTCTTGAGCCTCACTGTTCATCAGAAAATTGGGTTTGAAACCCCGTCCTTCCAGGACGGCTTTACGTTGAGATATCTGTTAAAATATAGACGGTCAATGACCCACCCGCGACGATGGAGACATAAACCCTAACACCAAAGTTTGCGATTCAGAGCAACGGGGAAGAAAAATCGGTAGACCGGGAAAAGATGATGGGGCAATGGTGAACATCCCTTGAATCAACCAAACACATAAGAACTCCTTTTTTGGATTTCGATACATAAGGCCGCGTGGCTCGCGGTTTAAGCCTGTGGAGCATACATAAGACCAAATCCCCTTGTGGGTGGAGGCAGTTGCCATGAAGCAGGAACCTAAATCGTAAGGTTTAGGAATCCCCGCGCGTTCACGCCGGGGAGGATGTCAAATAATTAATAAAATAGACACAACAAAAAGAAACATTTTGCACGAAACCGATCGCCATCAAATTATCAAATATTAGCGATTAGTTTTCTCGTGCGTTGTCTATAGTCTGTTGTGTACTGTTAAATACCAATAGACTGCAGACCACTAACTACTAGGAAGCTGTCTGTCTCTTGTTGCAACTGTCCAACCAGCGGAATGGGAAAATTGCTTACTTATGGCAAAACTTGAAACCAGAACAGAACCCATGGTACTCAACATGGGTCCTCAGCATCCCTCAATGCATGGGGTGCTGCGGCTAATCGTCACCTTGGATGGCGAAGACGTGGTAGATTGTGAGCCGGTAATCGGCTATTTACATCGGGGAATGGAGAAAATTGCCGAAAACCGCACGAATATCATGTACGTCCCCTACGTCAGTCGCTGGGACTATGCGGCCGGAATGTTCAATGAGGCAATTACCGTCAACGCACCAGAAAAGTTAGCGGATATCCCCGTACCCAAACGCGCTAGCTACATCCGTGTCATCATGCTGGAGTTGAATCGGATCGCCAATCACCTGCTGTGGTTAGGCCCGTTCATGGCTGACGTTGGTGCACAGACACCTTTCTTCTACATCTTCCGGGAACGAGAGTTGATTTATGATCTGTGGGAAGCCGCATCAGGACAGCGGATGGTTAATAATAACTATTTCCGCATTGGTGGTGTTGCTGTTGACTTACCCTACGGCTGGCTTGATAAGTGCGCAGATTTCTGCAACTATTTTGCCCCAAAAATAGACGAATATGAGCGCTTAATCACTAATAACCCAATTTTCCGCCGCCGTGTGGAAGGTGTGGGTACTGTTAGTCGTGAGGAAGCGCTGAACTGGGGTCTTTCTGGCCCAATGTTGCGTGGTTCTGGCGTCCAGTGGGACTTGCGTAAAGTTGACCACTATGAGTGTTACGATGACTTCGATTGGGATGTACCCTGGGAAACTGCTGGGGATTGTTTGGCGCGGTATTTGGTACGGGTTCGTGAGATGCGCGAGTCGCTGAAGATTCTCCGTCAAGCGATGAAAGGACTTCCTGGTGGCCCTTACGAGAACTTGGAAGCAAAACGCATGGCTGAGGGTAAGAAATCTCAGTGGAATGATTTTGACTATCAGTTTGTTAGTAAGAAAATTGCACCGACTTTTAAGATTCCCAAGGGTGAACATTATGTCCGCATGGAAAGCGGTAAGGGAGAATTAGGTATTTTCATCGTTGGAGATGATAATGTCTTCCCTTGGCGTTGGAAGATTCGTGCTGCTGATTTCAATAACCTACAAATCTTGCCTCATATTCTACGAGGTGTGAAGGTTGCTGATATCATGGCGATTCTCGGTAGTATTGATATCATCATGGGTTCGGTGGATAGGTAAGGCGAAAGACGATCCCTCCTAGGGTCTGTTTTTCTACCCTCGGAGGGCGAAGCAAACGGAATAGAAAATTTAGGGTTTCGGAGATAGGTTATCGTCCGAATGCTTCACCCCTTTAACAACACGCCTTAGTCTCCCAAAAATACAAGGGGGGAGGTAAATCTAGCTATGTCTGGATTTGCATAATTAGCGGTGTACAAATGTGTACGCCGCTACAGTTTTTTGAAGCGGAAAACAGCTTGAATAGGGCTATCAAGAACAGGAGTCAAACAAGTGCCTATTCCAGAAATTACCCAAAAACTTTTAGCAGCTAAGATGACCAAAAAAGTTACTTTTGCTGACTTGGAAAAGATACTTGGACGCGATGAAGTCTGGATTTCTGCGGTGATTTACCGTCAAGCTAGTGCTTCGGAAGATGAAGCCAGTAAACTTGTTCATGCTTTGGGATTAGCATCGGAACTCGCAGCAGAATTAACAGAGTTTCCTGTAAAAGGTGGTTTAGATCCTGTTATTCCTACTGACCCGTTGATTTATCGATTTTATGAGATTATGCAGGTTTATGGAATGCCCCTGAAAGCGGTGATTCACGAAAAGTTTGGTGATGGAATTATGAGCGCGATTGATTTTACTTTGGATGTGGAAAAGGAAGAAGACCCGAAAGGCAATCGTGTAAAAATTATCATGTCTGGAAAGTTCCTACCTTACAAAAAGTGGTAATTGGTCATTGGTTATTGGTTGTTGGTTATTCTTCAAACAACAAACAACAAACAACAAACAACAAACAACACCAATCCCCCCTTAATGACTCACAGGAGTAATCAATTTCTTGGTGTAACACTTATGCTTTTCCCCCAAGACAGCATGAGAGTAGCTTTCCACACTCTCAGTCCAAGGAAACTTAAGCATGCGCGATCGCCACTGTACCCCAGGAATTGGCGGCAAATTCAAAGCCTCTCGCGCAACAAACCCTAAAATTGTCATAGCCTTGGCGTTGGTGTCGAGGCTATTACCTTGAAGATCCGCATCCCAAGTACCAATCGTGCTAAAAACCTTGCGAGAACTCTCAAGCTTGATAATCCAATGAACACTAAATCGATGAGTCCTAATCATCGTATCTTCCTGAAGTGTGGAGAGTTCAAGAAAAGACAATTCCCTGCCTACTGGTCGATTTTTGCGCAAGAATAATCTAATGGCGGCTAAGTTGTCGAGGGTGATCAGTAGATTGTGACGCGGATTTTCTTGATGAAGCAAATACCAAGTTGCGATCGCCCCTGGGGAATCTCTCTCCACAGATAAAAGTATAGTTAGTTCATCCTTGGAATAGATTCGCTCAAGAATTATTAAAGGCTTTTTCTTGGTGCTCCTTTTTCTGAATGTTTGGCGAATCCACTGCGTTAACCACTGAAACCAAGTTAATATACTCTCTTGCTTCACTTTCGCGTTCAGTCTAAAAACTTAAATAATTCTTCTAGTTTATTCTGACGCAACTCCTCTCACCTTCAAATAACGTTAAATCTCAGATTTGATTATTCTCCAGCTAGCTACGTAGCCTGCAACAATATCTGAGCCTTCTTACCTTTATTTAATGATTATAAACCCAGGAATGTAGAGTATTTCTTGGGCTGCTTATTCAATTTATTTGTCTGCTAATTAAGCTAAAAATTCATCAACCAAATATAAATCTAAATC
This sequence comes from Potamolinea sp., assembly GCA_042408245.1. GTDB lineage: Bacteria > Cyanobacteriota > Cyanobacteriia > Cyanobacteriales > Coleofasciculaceae > Potamolinea. Next base: position 41,696 of record JAYFMV010000036.1, on the reverse strand, counting down.
CCCTGACTTGATCTCTAGAGATAAGCCAAAATATCACATACTAAATTTTTGTCTCGAAGCCAGCTTATCCCCTAATAATCGACTTTCTTGCCCAGTCTCTAGCATTTTCTAGGTAAATCAGCAATATTTTCCAGTGTTTTGTCCAGTCCTGCTGTGTTATCATCGACTTCTTGATATTTTCCAGATACATCAGAGTAGTACTGCGTTCATAATTGTCGGGACAGCGCTCAAGAATTAAATCATAGAGTTGTTGCCAATACGAACGCCAGTTATCTTGGTTAGTGTGGAAAATTGCCTCGAACAAATTCCGCCAAAAATACTCAATTGTGCCAATATCCTTGAGATTTTCGGTAGTTGGTTTATCCCAGCCGGTATGACGAGCGCGTAAACTATTGACATCCGGGATATTGCCGGCCATAGATGCGAAGGGTCTATTCATTGCTTCATAAATTTTAGCGATATCGATACATTAACAGGTTTTTCAACTCCCCGATCTTCTAGGATATAGAGTACGTCTACCCTGTTTGCCTAAGTTTAGACAACTTGAACTTAAGACATCCCCCTCTCTATTGATATTAATCATGTCCACTGAAATAGAGCGAAAATTTTTAGTCAAAAGCGATGCATGGCGCTCCCTCGCAACTGGTAAACTATATCGTCAAGGTTACCTTTCCACAAAAAAAGGCTGCACTGTAAGAGTGCGCTTAGTAGGAAATCAAGGTTATCTCACTATTAAAGGCTCAACACAAGGCATTTCTAGGGCAGAATATGAATACCCTATTCCAGCCGAAGATGCTCAAGCAATGCTGGATAATTTGTGCTATCGCCCACTAATTGAAAAAACCCGCTACAAAATTGAATTAGCGGGTTTGATTTGGGAAGTAGACGAATTTGTTGGTGAAAATCAAGGCTTAATTGTCGCAGAAGTTGAACTCACCAAGGAAAATCAAATTATTGAATTACCAGACTGGATTGGCAAAGAAGTTTCCGATGACCCCAGATACTTCAATGCCAATTTAACTCAACATCCCTTTAGCAAGTGGTCAGAAAATAGCTGAATCTAATACTTAGTTTAACCACCCGTTTCTACAGGTTGGTGCTCTCGCTCCCGTGCTGACTCACTGAATACTGAATAGTATAAAGCTCCTGCAGCTACTCCTCCTAAAATCGGTGCTAGCCAAAACAGCCATACTTGAGCAAGAGCTAGGGTATGACCACCACCAACTGCTACTATCAGTGCAGGGCCTAAGCTACGTGCAGGATTGACTGAAACATTGGTAACGGGAATTCCAATCAAGTGAATTAGTGTTAGTCCCAAACCAATCGCGACTGGTGCAAAACCCTTGGGAGCGCGAGAATCTGTTGATCCCATGATGATCATTAAGAACATGAAGGTCAACACAAATTCAGCGACGAATGCTGACAACAGTCCATAGCCATCAGGAGAAAGCTCTCCAAAGCCATTAACTGCTAATCCATTAGGCCCAAGACCATATTTTTGCTTACCAGCGGCAATTATAAATAGCAGTAAAGCCGCAAAAATCGCCCCACCAACTTGAGAACCGATGTAGGGTAACAATTCGTTACCAGGAAAGCGTTTCCCTGCAAAAAGACCGAAGGAAACTGCTGGGTTCAAATGACAGCCAGAAATGTGACCGATCGCATAAGCCATCGTCATTACTGTCAAACCAAACGCTAGAGAAACACCCACTAACCCAATACCCAATGGGAACCGAGTAGCTTCACCTATTTTTGCAGCATCGGCTGTGAATGCTGCTGCTAGTACTGCACTTCCACAGCCACCAAAAACTAGCCAAAAAGTGCCTATAAATTCCGCCAAACATCGCTTTGTAATTGGCATTTTTTACCTCTCTAAACTTCTCAGATGCAGACTTTATCGGTATAACGTACTACCAAATTTTTGTGGGATAGCAAGGGAGTTTGTTACTTCATTTCTCACTCAAATTTCCCACTTTATACAGGTAGTTTTGATAGGAACACACAGATGAAAATGACGTTAAAAACTGATATTTTTGTTCGATTTATCGCAGAGCTTACCACCTTATTAATCCTCTGTCAATTAACTAGAAACTAAGGTTTATATTGAATTTGGTTAATTGCCCCCAACTAAAGATACCCGACTTCTCCAAGAAGTCGGGTATCTGACAGAATATGCTTAGATAGTGGGATTTTTTACCCTTATGTCAGGCTAGAAGCCGTAACGCGACTTCCCCAATCAATATAAGGTAACTTAGCAGCGGTAGCCTGAATTTGCTCACTTTGGGCTGTTAATTGTCCGCAAGTATCCCAAGTACCCGTAGTCAACATTTGTCTTGGCCCATCATCCAGAGAAACAGCAGCAACGAAGTCTCCACAACTGGTTTGCATTGCTTCTAAATCAAGATTCACCGTAGCTTGGGGATTATCTTTCAGGATTGCTTGTAACTTCAGGGTAGTATCCTTAGAAGCAGTCAAACAGGGAATCCCAATCGCTACACAATTGCCAAAGAAAATTTCTGCAAAACTTTCTCCCACAATTGCTTGAATACCCCATTTGGCGATCGCCTGTGGAGCGTGTTCTCGTGAAGAACCACAGCCAAAATTGCCATTAACAACTAAGATATTTGCACCTTGATATTGAGGTTGGTCAAAAGGATGTTCCCCCTTAGTTTGAGTGCGGTCATCAGCAAAAACTTGTGCACCCAAACCATCAAACGTCACACAACGCAAAAACCTTGCGGGGATAATCCTGTCTGTATCAATATCATTGCCTACCAGAGGAATTCCCCGACCCGAAACTATTTTTACTTGACTCATTGATTCATCAACTCTCTTAGCTTTAGCTGTTAAAAAAACGCCTTAACCCACCCGTGGCAAGAGGGGTATTAAACTTTGAAGAGAGTCATTTATAGCCGATCAATCGCCCTTCATTACATAGAGAAGACGATTGAGAGTTTCTCTTCCCCCCCCATCAAACACTTGGAGACGAATGACTCCCGGATCACTGGGTTGCCATGCAACTTGGTATTGGAAATCACCGTTACTCCAGGTATAAATCCGACGTTCGCTATCCCCTCCTACTCTAGCCCCTCTCAGTTTCAGAGTATCACCTGTCCTCACATTTTTTCCTTCGTAATTTAAGACATTTTGGTAATAGTTAATGGTGACCATCCATGCACCATCACCATACATTCCTACGGGTGCACTAACTTGGGCAAAAGTTTGAGTACCGAGGGCAATATCTGCGATTACAGGTGTAGATATACCAAGAATTGAAGCCAGTGCGATGGCTTTTAGGTTCATGAGTTTTTCTCCGTGGCAGTAAGTTAAAGACTCTTCTTACTACAAGCTCAATTTAATCGATTTCGCACAAATCAAATTAAATCTCGAACATCAGCAACTTCACCTTTAATCGCAGCAGCAACAACCATCGCAGGACTCATCAACAAAGTTCGTCCTGTAGATGAACCTTGACGGCCTTTGAAATTACGGTTAGAGGAAGAAGCACTCAACTGACTACCCTGAAGCTTATCAGGATTCATCGCCAAACACATAGAACATCCAGCTTCTCTCCACTCAAACCCAGCATCTACAAAGATTTTGTCCAATCCTTCAGCTTCCGCTTGCTTTTTCACCCGTTCCGAACCTGGGACAACAAAAGCCTTCACTCCAGAAGCTACGTGATGTCCTTGGGCAAATTTTGCCGCTTCTCGCAGATCACTGAGTCTACCATTAGTGCAGCTACCGATAAAGCAAACATCAACTTTTGTCCCTTGAATTGGTGAACCTGGGTTGAGGTGCATGTACTGGTAAGCTTCTATTGCGATCGCTCTTTCTGTGTCTGGTAGAGTATCCGGTGTCGGGACAACTTCAGTTACAGCAATTCCCTGACCTGGAGTAATCCCCCAAGTTACAGTAGGTGCAATTTCAGCCGCATCAAAGCTGACGACATCATCATAAACTGCATCCTGATCGCTGCGAATACTGTTCCACCATTGGACAGCTTGCTCCCAATCGGCACCTTGGGGGGCAAAATCTTTACCCTTAAGGTATTCAAAAGTCACCTGATCTGGATTAATATAGCCACAACGAGCACCACCTTCAATGGCCATGTTACAAACGGTCATCCGTTCTTCCATAGACATTTGTTCAAAAGTTGTACCAGCAAATTCATAGGCGTAACCTACACCACCTTTGACACCTAGGGTACGGATGATATGTAAGATTACATCTTTGGCATAAACACCAGGGAGTAAATTGCCGTTAACTTCAATTTTGCGGACTTTGAGTTTAGAGAGTGCGAGAGTTTGGGAAGCTAGGACATCGCGGACTTGGGAAGTACCAATTCCGAAGGCGATCGCCCCAAAAGCACCATGAGTTGAGGTATGAGAATCACCGCAAGCGATCGTCATTCCTGGTTGGGTTAAACCCTGTTCTGGTGCGATAACATGGACAATGCCTTGAGAGCCACAGCCTATGTTATAAAAGCGAATATCGTGTTCTTGGCAGCTTTTTTCCAAGTGTTGCATCATCTCTTCTGCGAGGACATCAGCAAAAGGACGAGCTTGGTTTTCTGTAGGAACGATATGATCGACAGTAGCCACAGTGCGATCGGGAAATAGCACCTTCAGTCCCCGTTCTCGCAGCATCGCAAAGGCTTGGGGGCTAGTTACTTCGTGGATTAAGTGTAAACCAATAAATAGTTGAGTCTGACCTGAAGGCAAAAAGCCTACAGTATGTAAGTCCCAAACTTTATCAAATAGTGTTCTAGAGCTCATCAGCTAAGGCAGTGATCTTTAGTTTAAGGTTGACGTACTCCCCTGCATGAATGACGGGGGATTCTCAAAAGATGTTACGAGGCAGGCTTAAGCCGTGCCTTTTCACCTTTCTTCCTGTCTCTTAGGCTCTTAACTAGATGTTCAACCCATGTCTCACATCCCCGCCAGACCGCCTCCACAGGCAACTTGATTTTACATCCACGATGCGTCCCACCGCAGATAGATTTGAATCTTGGTTTTGTTTTTGCCCGTTTTCATAAAAATCCTTGCAGTTGGAAACTCAGTGTCTTTAGACCTGAGAGGAAAACAAGTTAGCGGTTTTAACCGCCTTGCTCTTTCTTAGTTTATTGCATGGTGCGGGTCTTCAATGTATTTCTTGATTGTTTCAGAACTAACATTGCCTGCGGTGCTAATGAAGTAACTGCTAGTCCACAGGGATGGCAGTTTTTTTAAGCTTGGAAACTCTTTCCTTAAATAATTGCTAGACCTACCTTTAAACGCCTTCACTACGAGGTGTGGAGTATCTATCGGCTTAACGCTTATGAACAAGTGAACATGGTCGGGTGCAACTTCCAGGGCTAAGATATCCCAGCTTTTCTCGATTGCCAACTCTAGGAAAATCTGTCTAAGTCGAGTCGCCACATCGCCCACTAAGACTTTGCGCCTTCTCTTGGGTATAAAGACAAAGTGGTAGTTGACCAAGAATTTGACGTGATTGTGTGTCAAATAGTCCTTTTGTAACGGCATCTTGATTAGTTGATAATTCGGTTGACATCTACTATATTAGTCGATTAATATACAGAGGTCAACTACAGCGCAGGTCGAAACGATGAGTAAGCCCAAAAAAGCAATGGGAGTCCAGCAGGAATTAATCAAGCCCGACAAAGAATTAAAAGCAATCTTAGAGTATCTCTGTTCAGAATCGAATAAGTTGCACAATTGTGTGGTCTATTACGCCCGTCAGATTTGGTTTAAAACTCAGCGGTTTGTGACCTGTTTTGATCTGGTTAAAGAAATTGGAAGCAACCGACATTTTGCAGCTTTGCCATCAGATGCGGCTGTTCAAACTTGTCTCTCTGTTGGCGAGTCTGTTAAGTCTTTCTCTGAGCTAATCAAAAAAGCTAGGAAGGGAGAGTTAGACCAAAAGCCTAAGTTCCCTAATTACCGCAAGCCAGGGTATCAATTAGTGGCTTTTCCTAAACGGTCTTTGAAGTTGATTGATGGTAAAATTCGGTTTCCTTTGGGATTGCAGGTCAAAGCTTGGTTTGGAATAAAGGAATTCTTTCTGCCAATGCCATCAAACTTAGACTTTACCACTCTCAGGGAAGTCAGGATTCTGCCTAGGAACGGGTGTTTTTATGTCGAATTTGTCTACCCTACCGAGATTGTAAAATCCGACGTTGACCCCTCTAGATGCTTGGGAATTGACCACGGATTAAACAATTGGTTAACCGGAGTTAGCAACGTCGGAACTAGCTTTATTGTTGACGGAAAGCATCTTAAATCCATCAACCAGTGGTACAACAAATCGGTAGCCATACTGATGAATGACAAAGCTAATGGTTTCTGGTCTAACCGACTAGCTAACCTGACAGAGAAGCGCAATCGTCAAATGCGAGATGCGGTCAACAAGGTGGCTAGATTGGTTGTCAACCACTGCTTAGAAAACAAGATTGGCACTCTTGTTTTTGGCTGGAATAAAGGTCAAAAAGACAGCTCCAATATGGGCAATAAAAACAATCAGAAGTTTGTCCAGATTCCCACAGCTAGACTAAAAGACCGAATTCAACAACTGTGCGAGATTTTCGGTATTCAATTTGTTGAAACTGAAGAAAGCTACACGTCTAAGGCAAGTTTCTTAGATGCTGATTTGATTCCAGTTTACGGTGAAAAACCCGCTGGATGGAATCCAACAGGCAAGCGTGTAAAACGTGGATTGTACCGGGCAAGTAACGGATTTACGGTTAATGCCGACTGCAACGGTGCAAGCAATATCTTAAGAAAAGTAGCGATGATGCTTGGGCTTGACCTAAGCGGAATCAGTAGAGGTGATTTGACAGCGCCTTTGAAGTTCAGGTTCTGGACTTTTCAAGAATCTCAGCGTCTTTAGACCTGAGAGTGTCAACCTGCAAGTGTCTTTCCCGGTTTGCTTGCCAGCCTGCGGAGGACTTTCCTACAATAGTTTGTGCGCTTTACCGCTACTATAATTATACCAGATCCTCGAACCAACACGCTTCCGCTGAAGCCTCTTTCTGGTTTTCGACCCTCCGACTAAAGCATGGAGGCTCTCAACTTCGACTAGGTAGATCGCTGGCAATTATTTAATACAAATGAAGTGGTCAACACTCAGAATATATTGACAGGATTTAGTATTGCTGTGGCTGAATTACTGGCTTGATATAACAAAAGCTCAGGCTTGGGCAATTTTACGTTGGCGCGGTTATCCGATACCAGCGCTAGATGAATTACCCTTGTCCTAATATGTCATCCATTCCAGAAAATATCAGACAGCAATTTTTCGCTCAAGCAAATAGATTGAAATGGACAGTATATGTTGAATCTTACTTTAACCCCAGAACTTGAACAATTTGTCAAAACTCAATTAGAAAATGGTAAGTATACCTCACCTGAAGAAGTTGTTTTAGCAGCACTGCGGATGTTTGCTAAACAGGAAAATATTTACAAAGGACGATTTGAGGAATTACAACGAGAAATCATGATTGGTGTAGAAGCATCAGAACGTGGTGAGGTAATTGATAGTGATACTGTTTTTCATCAAATACAGGCGAAATTAGAACAACGTCGCCAACATGAGGGTACATGAGTAATAGGTGTATATTTACTGTTCCCGCCAGTCGAGATATTGAAAGTATTATCGACTATGTTGCTGATAATACTAGCTTGGATGCAGCAGATAAATTACTCAGGAAAATCAATAAAAAATGCAGCACTTTAGCTAATTTTCCTCACATGGGACGTAGCCGAGATGAACTTTTATCGACTTTACGTAGCCTTCCCATTGATAATTATTTAATATTTTATCGTCCCATTGAAGAAGGAATTGAAATTTTACGGGTAGTTAGTGGGTATCGTGATCTAGAGGTACTTTTTGACGAGACAAAAGAATAATCTACCAACAAAAACGCCCACCAAAATTGGTAGGCGTTCATCTGAAACTAACTGGTCACAATCTCAACAAACTTACCACTTGAGGAGATTAAACTGCTCCATATCCACCGTTTCGCGGTTGCGATAAATTGAAAGCACAATAGCCAAACCTACCGCTGCTTCTGCTGCTGCTATAGTAATCACAAATACAGCAAAAACCTGACCTTTAATACCTTGTGGGTCAATAAAGTTAGAAAAACCCATCAAATTTAGGTTTACTGCATTCAGAAGTAACTCAATCGACATCAGCACTCTCACAGCATTGCGACTGGTAATTAAACCGTAAATGCCAATGCAAAACAAAGCAGCGGCTAAAAGTAAGAAGTATTGGAGTTGCAGTTGCATGAATCTTCTCGGTTATTAAACGAAATAGAGCTAATTTAACGCGAAGTGTTTGGAGGAGTACCTCCCAGGGAAGCGAGTTCGCGGGGACGTTCTGGCAAAGTCGAAGCTGTTGAAATTCCAGCATCTTTGGGAATCAAATCTTCTGGAATAAAATCTCGACGTGCCAGGATAATTGCACCTACCATCGCCATCAACAAAAGAACAGAAGCTAACTCAAAAGGTAGCAAAAAGTCACTGAATAAATGCTCACCAATCTGAACAACTGAATTCCCGCCGATAATCGGGGCGCCAGTATAAACAGGCCAGGATGTTGCTAACACCATTGTACTAAGTAGTGCAAACAAACCAAAACAGACAAACGCTGTTGAAACTTGACGAATCCAGCGATTAGCAATTGGTGCAAAATCTTCTCGCTTGTTTACCAACATGATGGCAAACAAAATCAAAACATTAATCGCGCCAACATAAATTAATACCTGTGCTGCTGCTACAAAATCGGCATTAAGTAACAGGTATAAACCCGCAATGCTGATGAAAACACCACCAAGTAAAAAAGCTGAATAGACGATGTTGCTAAGTAGCACGACTCCTAAAGCCGCACCAATCATCATCACAGACAAGATGGCAAAAGAAACAAATTGAACGCCTTGGGCTAGATCCACAATTACCTCATCTCCTTACAGTGTATTTCTGCTAGCTAGCCGAATACTACTTATTAGCAGTTTCTTGGCCATTAGCTTCCATTTGCGCCACAATTTCTTCTGGACGCAAACCAGCACGCTTAGACCCAGCCGGTAAATCGTGTGGGTCAATAACACCCTTCGGTAGGTAGCCAAATTCCCGTAAGGGAGTTACCATCGGGTCTTGCGTAACTTTGTAAGGCAAGCGTCCCAAAGCCACGCTGTCATAGTTGAGTTCGTGACGGTCGTAGGTAGAAAGTTCGTACTCTTCGGTAGCTGACAAACAGTTAGTTGGGCAATATTCTATGCAGTTAGCGCAGAAGATACAAACACCGAAATCGATACTGTAGTGTTTGAGTTTTTTCTTCTTACTTGCTTTGTCAAATTCGTAGTCAACTACTGGTAAGTTGATCGGACAAACCCGAACACAAACTTCGCAAGAAATACACTTATCAAACTCAAAGTGAATCCTACCCCGATACCGTTCAGAAGGTATCAGTTTTTCGTAAGGATACTGTACTGTTATGGGACGACGCTGCATATGGTCGAAGGTAACAGCTAAACCTTGACCAATGTAGCGTGCGGCTTGAACACTTTCTTTGGCGTAGTCGCTAACTTGTTTAAGGAACTTCAGCATAATTTAGGTGTGTCTCTCTCTCTTTTTCAATTCCTTTGTCATTGATCATTGGTCATTGATCATTGGTCATTGGTCATTTGTAATTTGTCATTGGTCCTTCAAGAGTCCTGGGTATTTAACTACTGACCACTGACCACTGACCACTGACTCCTGTAGGGGCGGGTTTAGTGATATTTTTCGCTACCAACCAATAATTTATCTACAAAACCCGCCCCTACCAACTAACCACCAAAAGCAAAAGGAAATGCTAGTTTTAGCGCTGCGGTTAGTAGGAGATTTACCAAAGCAACTGGAAGCAGAAACTTCCATCCTAAATTGAGTAATTGGTCAATGCGAACGCGAGGGAGTGTCCAGCGTAGTAACACTGCAATGAAAACTAGGAAGTAAGCTTTCAGCAGGGTCATGGTAATTCCTAAAGCTGCTTCGATTACCTGTAACCAGGAACTTGTTTCACCAAAACCTAGCCACACAGCTAACTTATCCAGGGGAATCGGGAATTCCCAGCCACCCAGGTACAGAATAGCAACCATTAAGGCGGAGAGAACGAGGTTAACGTAGGAACCGATATAAAATAGACCAAATTTCATCCCCGCATATTCGGTCTGATATCCAGCAACCAGTTCTTCTTCAGCTTCCGGAAGGTCAAAAGGTAATCGTTCGCATTCAGCCAAAGCCGCAATCCAAAATACTAGGAAACCTATCGGTTGACGCCAGATATTCCAGCCAAGAATGCCATAGCCGGATTGTTGTTCCACAATATCAATGGTACTGAGGCTATTGGACATCATCACAACCGCCAGTACCGAAAGCGCCAGAGGAATTTCGTAACTGATTGACTGTGCTGCTGCCCTCAAGCCACCAAGTAGGGAATACTTATTATTGGAGGCATAACCCGACATCAGTAAGCCAATCGGCGCGACGCTAGAGAGCGCAATCCACAAGAAGATGCCAATGTTGACGTTGGTAATTACCAGGTTCTGGCCAAAAGGTACGATCAGGTAGGACAGAAACACCGGGATAACGACAAGGATTGGTCCGAGTGTGAACAGCCATCTGTCAGCTTTAGCCGGGACAACATCTTCTTTGAAGACAAGTTTCAGACCATCTGCTACTGGTTGGAGAACACCCAATGGGCCTGCATATTCTGGGCCAATCCGCTGTTGTGCGGCGGCGGAAATTTTCCGTTCTAGCCAGACAACCACCAGAACGCCTACAGTTGCACCGATAATCATGAGGAACATCGGGAACGGCATCCAGATGGCTTTGGCGGCACCGGCTGGGATGCCTAAATCCCTAAGCGATTGTATAAAAGTTCCTTGAAGGTCAATTCCTGGATTCATTGCTTGCTAATAGCACGAAGTTAATACTGGTTGCGTTAGCGCTGCACGGTAGAGCAGTCGCTTTACTCTCTTAGTTGGGATTTCAAAGCAACCGCCTTTGTATGAAGATTTTTTACTACTTCACTCAATTACTCAGTATATCGTCCGATTGTCTCCAACAGGACACAACTACTAGGGAGTCATACCTAGGCGATTTCTTATAGTCTTCCAAAATATTGCTGATAGTTACTCAAAAAATTCCTAGCACTTGTAGTGCTAGGAATTCAATTAGGCAACAATTACCTCGGTACTTAGTGCTAATGTTGCTCCAACCAAATGGCTAAATCACCTGCTGTAGAAAAATCCAACAGCGCTTCACTCAACTCCTCTAATTGTGTGATCGCTAAAGCTTGAATTTTTTCTTGCATTTGGGGGTCAATGGCACCGCACCGACGCGCCAGTAGACGCATGACCAGTGAGAAGGCTTCCTGTTGCTTTCCTTGTTGCATCCCCTCTTGGAGGATTTCTTGGTAAATTACTGACTCACGCATAAATTCTCTTCTGAATAATTGGCGAATTAAACTCTCATCAAACCTCAAACCAGCGAGCACCTGAACACAAGCTGAGAGATTTTCTTGCTGGCGTGATTCTTCAATCATATCGATCTGGCTAGCAACTTGCTCCAGTAGAGCGCTAGGAGAATTTGTTCTCGCTAGGGTCGCTAGTGGTAACAGTGCAGGATGACTCAAAAGTGGTGCGGGGTCTTGTTCCCACATCCGGATGATTCGGTAACGGTGTCTGGTATTGGTGTCTTCAAATTCATCGGTAAATACTGTTTCTGAGTTGGTGGACTTTAAAAAGATGACCACTTGCTCAATGTGACACCAATATTGCCGTTTCAGTCTTACCCAATAATCCAGCATCCGGAATGGTAATGGCGGGTTGGATGTTGCTTGGGTTTGAAATTCCAGATGCAGGATTTGGTTGTTGGTTTGCAGCAGAATTAGGGAATCAGCGCGGATCGGTTCGACGTTCAGTTCAGTTCTCAGTACCTGAATATCGGTTGCTTCCTCCGAAAGTAACCATCTGGCAAATTCAGCGGGGTACTGTTCTGCAAGGTATTTGCAAATGTTGTCGTAAGCCAAGGGAGAGCTGTATTGAAATACTACTTTGCTTACTTTAGTGGGGAATTGTACAGAAAGCGATCGCCACTCTGTTGCGCGATCGCCTTAGCCTTTTCTAGCTAAATAATCTCAGCAACTAACGTTGTTCGATGGGGATATATGGAGCTTCGTGGGAACCGGTGTAAATTTGGGTAGGACGGAAAATGCGGTTTGCTTCTAACTGTTCCTTCCAGTGCGCTAGCCAACCAGCCACACGAGCGATCGCAAAAATGGGTGTAAACAAATCAGTAGGAATCCCCAATTTCCGGTAAACCAAACCAGAGTAATAATCTACATTTGGGTAAATCCCTTTTTGTCCAAGTTTTTCTTCTACCGCTTTTTCCAACTCCACCGCAATGTCATAGTACTTATCGCTACCAAACTTCTCAAAAAGTTGTTCTGCTAAATTTTGCAGAATAATTGCTCGTGGGTCTTTCACCTTATAAACCCGATGACCAAAACCCATAATTTTGGATTTTTTCTCTAAGCAATTCTCCAAATAAGGGCGGACATTCTCCACCGAACCGATTTCCTCTAACATGGTAATCACTTCTTCATTCGCCCCCCCATGTAAAGGCCCAGCCAGGGTACCAACCGCTGAAGCAACCACAGCATAGGGGTCAGTCAGAGTCGAAGCCGTAACCATTGCTGAGAAAGTAGAAGCATTAATGGTATGTTCGGCATGGAGTGTCAAACAGACATCAAAGATATGAGCGGCTAGAGGGTCTGGTTCCCGCTCCTTGAGCATATACAAAAAGTTGGCAGAGTAGTCTAGGTCATCGCGAGGCCGCACCGGGTCGTTACCTTTGCGCATCAACTGGAATGCTGCAACCATAGTCGGTATTTTCGCCAACAGACGTACCACGGCTTCCCTGATGTAAGCAGGGTTATCTAAAGCCCGTTTTGAGTAAAACAGACCAAGCGCCGCAGCAGAAGCTTGCAAAGCATCCATTGGGTGACCAGTTTCCGGGAAGCACTTCATCATGTCCCGAATCCGATACTTGATGCGCCGATGATTGCAAATGTCCTTTTGAAAGACGGCGAGTTCTTCCTTGGTCGGCAACTCGCCCCAGATCAGCAGATATGCTGTTTCCAGGAAAGTACTTTTTGAGGCGAGTTCTTCAACGCGAATGCCGCGATATTCTAAGATGCCCTCTTGTCCATTTACATAGCTGATGCTGGATTGGGCAGCGGGAATGCCTTCTAGACCAGGCTTATACTCGCAGACAGTCATGTTGCCACCTTCGGGAGTTTGAAATATTATCAGGCTAACTTAGCAGAAACTTCTATATTAGTCTTCCGTGTTACAAATATCACCTTTATTCTTGTCAGAGTAACCATTTGGGCGAGGTTAGTAAGAATAATTCGCTCTCGCCGATTGGCGTCCCAGTGCTAGGAATCTTTAAGCCAATCACTCCAGCTTTTTTGAGGATAAGTTTTTCTTTGGCGTAGCCCCACACTAAGGTTTCTGCCCAGATTCCTAAATTTGGTTGATGACCGACCAGTGCCAAGCATCTATCTTGGGGAGGATTTTGCCAGACATCTTGTAGCCAGTTTACCCAATCTTTGATGTTGCCGTCGGGAGCAAGACTGCTATTTTCTTCTACCTGGGAACAAAGCTCAGCCTCTTGCAGGATAACAGCAGTTTCTTTGGCTCGTACCAAAGGACTGGTCAAAATCAGGTCGAAACGCAACCCCCCAGAGTGCAGTTGTTTGGCGACTTTGCCAGTTTGCTTAATCCCTTTTTCAGTTAACGGACGTTCTGCATCATTAGTGTAAGCTTCTTTATCTGCTGCGATACCGTGGCGAATTATATATAGTTCCATCGTCATGGGTCATTGGTTGTTTGTTGTTTGTTGTTTGTTGTTTGCTGGTTGTTGGTTGTTGGTTGTTGGTTGTTGGTTGTTGGTTGTTGGTTGTTTGTTGTTTGTTGTTTGTACATTCCCCAATCCCCAGTCCCCAGTCCCCAATCTCCAATCCCCAATCCTTTAGTCGGTGTGAATTACATTATCTTGGGGATTAACTAACCGCAAAAGCTTTTGTTTGATTTGGATATCAAAAACTTCCCACTTAAGCTTGGCGTACTCAGGATTGTCGTTAAAACTTCCCAAGAAACCCATCGGGATTTCAAAGCCTCCAGCCATCATCCGTCCACCACCAAAGAAGCGTCCATTACTATCTTGACCGAAGGCTTCTTTAATGAATTCGTCGGGGTCGAGAGTTATTTTGTTAGTGCGTAGGGAGCCAATTACGACTTCTAATTCTTCGTCTTCGTCGTGGACAATACCGTAAACAACAGCAGTGTGGACATTTTCTTCAGTAACTAGAAAGTCTGCGGCTTGGGGGATGGCGTCTCGGTCATCGTAGCGGAGATAGCCAACACCAGCAATGGAGAAATTATTGTAGACCTTGCGATTTTTGAGCGATCGCTCGATAACATCCATCACCCGACGCGATCGCGCTGTTTGCAAGATAGCATTCAGCAATTGGGAGTCGTAAAATCGGCTGAGATACCCTGCAGCTAAGAAATCTTCTTCCTGCGCTTGCATTAGTCGGTTTGTATCCGACCGCAAACCATGCATCAAAGCCGTAGCGCACTTAACGTGTTCCTGGTTGTTGCCGTCTAGCTTCAGTAACCCGGTCTGAAGGTACTGAGTTAAAATCGTGGCTGTGGAGCGCGTCTGAGGGCGAAGGTCAGCAAATTCTACCTCCCAATCGCCTTGAGTGCTGTGATGGTCAATGATGACCGCGATCGGGATACCCGCTTGCTTGACAAGAGGCATTAACTGTGTAGTAGTTCCCTGATTATCAATCAGAACACAGCTTTGGTAAACAGAAAAATCTCGCTCCTTCAAAGTCTGGACGCCCCAGCGTTTTGCCGGTAAGTTTGTTAGCTTAACCAGAGCAATATTTTCCTGGTGAGAGAGGGTACCGGCATAAACAATGTCGCACTGGACATTGTACTGCTGAGCAATTAGTTGGTATGCCCAAGCGCTAGAGAGAGCATCTGGGTCAGGAAAATCTTGTATGATAACTAGCTGGCGCTCAGAGTGGTGACGTTCTAAAGTTTGTTGCAACTCCTCTACCTTCGTCTCTAGAGAAACTTCCACCCATCGTTTATCTCGACAAGTACCGACAGTGCCACTAGCCTTTTTAGAGGATTTCTCCATCTGTTGAGTTTCAGGGGCAATTAAGTCTGAACTAAGCGCAGCGGCTTGAAGTGAATCATTGAGAGGTTTGAGCGAGTTCGATGGCATTTCCAATTGTGGTAAAGTGATTCGTGCTCTTGCTCTGCTGGGCGCTCATAGTGATTTTTACAGCGGATTATGGTTAAAGAAAGTGAGCGATCCACAATACCCATTTTCGCAACATTTTCGCCAAATAAGCACTGATATAGGCACTAACTGTAGGTAGTATTTTCCGGCATTTACCAGAAAGTTAGGGCAAGAAAATCTTTGGCAAATTTCAAAGGACAGCAGAGGTTTCACCATAATCGGGGGAAGGCACAGGGGGAAACTGGATGCCCCTGTCGTTTACGCATGGGGAGGAAAGTTTCCCCCTTACATAAACAACTGAGCGGTAGCGAATCATTGATAAGCATATCCATCGCTCCTATGAATAAATGAACAGTATTTGTGAGAGATTCCCGCTACTCGACCTGTAACCGTTGTAATATCAAAACTGCCAGTTGCTCGACATAAAACCCGACCGACATAAGAGCCAATCTTTTTACCTTTGGTGACGACAGCTTTGACGATATCCCCTGTCTGAAATCCAAAATGCTTCTTGATATTCTCTCTATGTCGAGTCGGGAACCCGTAGCGGTTTGTACCACACATTTGTCTGTTCCCGTGTCCTGTAGCTTTGATAATCAACGGACTTGATACCAAAACCTTCAAGCTGTCTGGAGTTGATGCACCCACATTCGCTGCGTCTAACCAATGAGTTTTAGATAAGTTTTGGCGACAACGATTGTATTTAGTTCTCCCTCCTGTCCCAGTTTCTACAGGCAAACCTAACTCTTTGAGAGAGTTAAACAGTTTCCATCGAGTAGCATTAACGGCTGCTGTGTCTGCCAACGGTCGTAAGACATGATTGAGAATTGATTTGAGCAATTCAGGTTTACTTTTTAAAAATTGCTCGATTGGTTTATTGCCTTTTTTCTGATTGCACTTGGTACAACTTAACGTCAGATTAGATACGCGATTAGAGCCACCTTTTGATTTGGGAATAATATGCTCAATTTCTAATTGAGTATCGGTAGCACCGCAGTAAGCGCAATTACGATGCCATTTTTCGAGCATATACTCTCTCAACTCGTATCCAGCAAGTTCACCCTGCTGATACTCGACCCCAAAGATTTCGGGATTCTGCATCAATTGAGTGTCAAATCGTACCAGCTCTGTCGAAATAGCTGTAATTGGAGACAGCCGTAATAATCGTTTAACCCAAGTTAAGATATTGTTGACTCGACTAATTAACGAAGGTGGTAACCATCCATCTTGCCGACACCGATTATTGAATCGAGGTTGACGATAGCGAGTTTTACGGTTTCTGCGAAAGCGTCTTAACTGCCTTCTGGAGGTTAAAGCGTCTCGTATCTGAAACCCTCTATGGGTTAGTTCAGCCGCCCATAAAACAACTTCGTCTCGCAAGATTGCTATGCCCGTTGTTTTCGCTCCAGGGTCAATCTTAATCCTAAGCTTTTGATTGTTCGGTTCGACAATTTCCTCCTTCAAAATAATCGTAAAAGGATATCTTTTGAACACAGCAGCTTTACCTGTTTTAAGTAGTTTTCTTGCTCTCGCTGGATGAGTTGGATTCAATGGCTTCTTTGATTTATCGAAAACAAACACGAACATGAGTTTTAATCTCCCTTGCGGGGTAATGTGAACCTCGACAATGTTCAGAATCGGTACTTTCTTCAACACACTGGCTTAACCCTTGTACACCTGTTTAATATTGAAGTTCTAGAGCTACAAACTGGTTCATGCATTTGCAGATAGGAACTTTAACGCTTGTTCTGAACGTAGACTGCGTGAGTCTTAGTCTGGTCATGTGGGCTTGCAAGATATATTCGAGTGAAGCAAGAATGGTTTCCTACAAGCCCCTCCCTTTAGGGATGGGGTTCATGACATACCAATAACATATTTGCGCCATTCCTGATGTAGCCCACCCTTTACGTGTTTGGCAACTTCAAAGTGGAGGCTGCTATAAGGTTTACGGGGTTGGCAACGCAAGGTCATATTCGCTTCTTTGGGGGTTCGGCTGCCTTTTTTGACATTGCAGCGCACGCAAGCTGTAACAATATTTTCCCAAGAATCGCCGCCGTGACGAGAACGAGGAAGTATGTGATCTAAGGTTAAATCTTCACCCGTGTAACCACAGTATTGACATGAATGACTGTCACGGTGGAGGATATTACGGCGGGTAAGAGGAATTTCTTTATAAGGAACCTGGACGTAATGGCGCAGTCGAATGACTGTGGGGAGTGGGAACTCTGAATAGACGTATTTGCCGTTGTGTTCAACCTGCTCCGCTTTCCCTTTGATCAACAAAACAACCGCCCGTCGCCAGTTGGTAATGTTGAGCGGTTCGTAGGAGGCGTTTAACACCAGAACCTTGCCCATTGGTGATCGAAATTAAGAGAATCTTTTGTCACGAGTGTAGCACAGTTGATATTCTCCGGCCTAAAGGCGCGGAAATTCTTCGTTCATAGACCCAGTTTGCTGAAATAGGCTTGCACCTAAAACTGCCAAAACTGCCTATGCTGGACTAAAGCGCGGAAGCTAGAGGTTTTTTGCCAGTTAGCAGATAGGTAGTCATCTCTCCTTTACCTTTGACGTGGATGGGGAAGCGCTCATCAAACAGATACTGAGCTTGCAATCGTTCATAGGTAGCGCGAGTGACCTGAATCTGACCTGGTTGACCTTGTGATTCCATGCGAGAGGCAGTATTTACCGTATCTCCCCACAGATCGTAGCTGAATTTTTTGATGCCAATGACGCCGGCGACGACAGGCCCGCTGTTTATACCAATTCTGAGTTTGAAGGATTCGCCGTTTTCGCTGTTGTATTGGGCGATCGCTTCTCGCATATCTAATGCCATTTGAGCCATCGCTTCCGCATGATCTTTACGGGGTGTGGGTAAACCTGCGACAACCATATAAGCATCGCCAATAGTCTTAATTTTTTCTAAACCATGCTTTTCTGCTAGTCGGTCAAACATTGAGAAAATCACGTTAAGAGTTTCAACCAGAGCTTGAGGAGAGGTTTGGGCTGAGTATTTGGTAAACTCAACCAAATCGGCAAACATCACAGTTACCTCTTCAAAGCTGTCAGCGATCGTCCGTTGACCTTTTTTCAAGCGCTCTGCTATGGGTTGGGGCAAGATATTGAGTAACAATAGTTCTGCTTTTTTCCGTGCTTGACGTAGAGCGACTTCTGACTTTTTGCGCTCTGTGATGTCGGCAACGGTGCCTTCGTAGTAAAGTACAGCACCATTGCTATCTCTGACAGTACGTATATTTTCAGAAATCCAAATAATTTTGCCATCTTTGCGATATACCTGAGATTCAATGTCACTAACCGTATCCTCCATCTGCAAGAGCGTTGCTATGTCCTCACTACGTGTCGGATCTACATAAAGTTGTCGCCAGATATTGGTAATCTGAGTCATCAGTTCTTCTGGTGAACAGTAGCGGTAAATGCGTGCCAGTGCCCGATTAGCGGTAATGTATCTTCCTTGGGGGCTAGACTGAAAGATGCCATCGCTGGCATTTTCAAAAATACTGCGATATTTCGCCTCAGCTTCCCTGAGCGATTCCTCGGCATTCTTTCTCTGCTCAATTTCCTCTTGTAGCTGCAAATTTTGAGCTTCTAGTTTCTTTTGCAAATTCCGAAGTTTCAGGTGAGTAGTAACTCTGGCTCTGACTTCTTCTTGCTGTACCGGCTTGGTAACATAATCCACTGCGCCCAAATTGAAACCTTTGACCTTATCCACCGTATCGGAAAGCGCAGTCATAAAAATTACTGGAATGTCTTTAGTAGACTCTTGGGCTTTTAGGCGTCGGCAAGTTTCAAACCCATCTATTCCTGGCATCATTACATCTAACAAAATCAAATCGGGATGGGCATATTCAACTTTCTGGAGTGCACTTTCACCATCTTGAGCTACTAAGACTTTGAAACCAGAATCGGTCAAAAAATCGAATAACACTCCCAGATTGGTTGGCTTATCATCAACAATGACAATAACATTTTTATTGAAATTTTCATCGCTCATTTGAGTTAGGATTTATTAGCTGGATGAATGAGTATAAGTAATATCAAATGCTTTGCTTTCAACCTATCAAGCCTGTATTTTTTGTCATCTGTCTTCAGTAAGTTGTTTTTGGTAATATAACTAATGATGCCAGCGTCCATGCCTGTTCTACATTATTAATGCCAACTGAGCGAGTGCATAACTATTTCAGCGAATTGGCGATAACAACTGCTACAACGCGATTCTCCCTGAAGGTCAGTAGATACACCAAGAGTGAAAAAAATTTGGGTAGGAAGCAATCTGAGAAAGGCTTGCTTGGTAGGACTTATCGGGTGTAAACCCCTAAACAGCGGTCGTGATGCAAGCCGCCAAAAACAGCGCGATCGCGCCCCGATGCTTTTGCCTTGTAAAGGGCCTGATCTGCAGCAGTAATAAGTTTTTCAGGAGAGCATTTAGGACAGGGAACAGCGCAAGAAAATCCTAAACTGAGAGTGACATAATCGCTGATCGCAGATTGCGGATGAGCAATCTCCAGCTTTCTGACTAATGACCTAATTTCTTCTGCCACTCGTAGCGCTCCTTCGCTATTTGTATTTGGTAGAATTATGGCAAATTCTTCGCCTCCATAACGAGCTACTAAATCAGCCGGACGTTTGGCAGCACGCTTCATTGCTTGGGCAATCTGCTGTAAGCATTCATCTCCTGCTTGATGGCCTTTGCTGTCGTTGTATAACTTGAAAAAATCGACATCACACATCAGCAAAGAAAGGGGTAACTGCTCTCTCGCCAAAATTTTCCATGCTTTGCTCAAGCATTCATCAAATCTCCGACGATTTGCTACCTGAGTCAAGCCGTCTAAAGCTGCTAAGCGCTGCAATTCTTCGTTGGCTTGTTTGAGCGCTGCTTCGGCTCGTTTGCGTTGGGCAATTTCTTGTTGCAGTTTGGTATTTTGCTCTTGGAGGCTATTTTGCAGCCTCCGAAGCGTCAGATGAGTTTTGACGCGAGCGAGCACAATTTCTTGCTGAGTTGGCTTAATAATGTAATCTACCGCCCCAAGCTGAAAACCTCTGACGACTACTGCTGTTTGGGAAAGTGCTGTCATAAAAATTACCGGGATGTCTTGACTGAACTGGGAAGCTTTCAGACGACGACAAGTTTCAAACCCGTTCAGTCCTGGCATGATAATGTCCAATAAAATGACATCTGGAGTTGCCTCTTTCACTTTCTGGATTGCGCTTTCACCATCATGAGCCACTAAGACTTGGAAGCCAGCATTAGTTAAACAATCAAACAGTATCCCTAAATTAGTGGGGCTGTCATCGACGATGAGAATAGTACCAATGCCAGAATCTTCGATACTCATTCCTTTCCCGCCATATACTTTCTAACAAATTCCAGAATTTGTTTTTCCTGAAAGCCTTTAGCTAATTGATGCAACTGTTGGGCAAAGGGTACAAATTGCTCGTCCAATTGTTCAAGTCTTGAGGCTTGCTGTTGAATTCCTTTAATGTCGCCCATCATAGCAAGTTCATACAGAGCAGTAATTTCAACTGGTGATGGAGCCACAATAGAAGTCTGATGGGTGTTAGCGCAGTGCTGCAGGCCACCCTTAGAAGGGTGAAGCGAGGTAGCATCCTCCTTGCTTTTTCCTAGTTCTTCTTTTTTTTCATAAACCCATTCCAACCCCAAAAGCAGATGTAGCATGTCTAAAAGCTTCTGAGTTTGTACTGGCTTGGAAATATAACCATCACAACCGGCTGCTAAACACTTTTTTTGGTCGTCAGCGAAGGCGCTGGCTGAGGTGGCGATGACGACAACCTTTTTCAGGGTGCGCGATCGCCTTAGCCTCCTAATTACCTCAAAGCCATTTAGTCTGGGCATTACCATGTCGAGCAAAATCACATCTGGCTTAAAGTGAAGTGCCTGATTTATACAGCTAGTACCGTCTGTTGCTGTCACGATTTCAAATCCTAAAGGCGAGAGCATATCAACGAGAACCGAACGATTTTCCCATTGATCGTCTACCACTAGCACTTTGTATTTTTGGTCTTTTATTCCAATGATGTTACTTTCATCAGTTTGAGAGACTTCCACCCCTTCCAATTCTTCTGGTAAGTCTACATCGATGCTGAAAATGCTCCCTTGTCCTAAGGTACTTTTCACTTGCAGTGATGTACCCATCAGTTGCACTAATTTTTGACTAATTGCTAATCCTAGTCCTGTACCTTCAAAACGACGCCGTGTGTCACTGATTTGATGGAATGGCAAAAAGATTTCTGTCAATTTATCTGCTGCCATACCAATGCCAGTATCTTCGACGACAAAGCGCATTTTTTGAGTAGATGATGCGGTTGTTCCGGAATTTTGCCGAAAATTATCTTGGTCTTGTTCTGTTTCTCTCTCTTCCTCATTTACATAGCCGACTTTGAATGTTACCGAGCCGCTGTCGGTAAATTTAACGGCATTGCCCAGGAGGTTAATGAGTACTTGTCGCAAGCGTTTTTCATCGCCGCGTACAATTTTTGGTAATTGGGAAAGCAGTTGATAATCAAAGGCTATGTTTCTTTGTTCGGCACTGATGCGGACAATTTCAATAATGCTTTCCAGAAATTTTGGGAACTCAAAATCACTGAGGTAAAGTTCCATTTTCCTGGCTTCAACTTTGGAGAGGTCTAGGATGTCATTGAGCAGGGTTAACAAATGTTCGCCGCACTGTTGAATAATGCTAAGCTGCTCGTGTTGTTTAGTGCTGAAATTATTTTCTCGCTGGAGAATTTGGGTATATCCTAAAATGCCGTTCAAGGGGGTACGAAGTTCGTGGCTCATGTTTGCCAAAAATTCACTTTTGGCGCGATTGGCAACTTCAGCGGCATCTTTAGCTTGCTTAAGTGCTTGCTCTGCTATCTTGCGCTCTGTAATATCTCTGTAATACCAAATTCTGCCGTAGTAGTCTCCTGCTGTCGATAGCACCGGTGCTGAATAAAATTCTAGGATGCGTCCATCCCGAAAAGTTAATTCGCCGTTGCCGGCTTCAGTAGGATGAGCGTAGAGATCGTCTACTTTTTCAAAAAATTCTTGCGGGTGTTCTAGTTGGCTGGAAACCCACTTCATTAACTCTTGCTCTTCCTTTTCTTTGATCAGCCGTTCACTTATTTGCCACAATTCACAAAAACGTTGATTGTAGGAAGCAATCCGATGTTTTTCGTCAGTCATCAAGATCCCGTCGATGGCAGCTTCTTGTTGCGCTTTGAGCATTGCATTACGGCGTTGCAGTTCATCCTGTGCTTCAGAGCGCTCAATCGCAATTCTGGCGAGTTGCGTAGCTTTGGCCATCAGCTCTTGCTCGTGTCGGTTGGGGGTATGAGGTTCACTGTAATACATGGCAAAGGTTCCCAACACCTTCCCGGCGGTGGAGAAGATCGGATGAGCATGACAAGCTCTTATTCCATGCAATCGCGCTAAGTCCCGAAAGTCTGACGACAGCGGATCTGTCTCAATATCCTCAACTATTACAGTTTCTCCACAATAGGCGGCTGTACCGCTACAACCGGCATGAGGCCCGATTTTCATACCATCGATCGCATTGCTATAGGATTCTGGGAGACTGGGCGCTGCTGCATACCTTAAAACCTCGTTTTTGTCAAGAAGCAAAAAGGAACTTTTACATTTAGGGGATTGCTTCTCGATCAATTGAGCAACTTCCCGGAGAACGTCTGGGAGTTTCGCTCCTTTAACGATTGTTTCCAGGATATAATTTTGCCCAGCTAATAAGGCTTTTACTTGCTTGCGTTCGCTAATATCACGACCTTCAAAAATTAGCAGCACCACTTTACCCGTTTCGTCCAAGAATGGCTTGATCGAGAAATCAATAGTAATGACAGCATTACTAGCTCCCTTAATATCCACCTCGTAACGCACAAACTCACCCCTACTTGCAGTGGCGATCGCTTGTTTTAACTTGTCTTGGGTTTTTGAAGAAATCGTCCACCATCGTGTTTCCCAAAACGGGTGTCCCACAATCTCCCATCGCTTCTCTCCACCGAAGTCTAATGCTGTTTGGTTAGCTTCTAGCACAGTCCCATCAGTTTTCAGTAGTCCCATGAATTGAAATGTATGGTCAAAAATGGCGCGAAATCGTCTCTCGCTCTCCCGTAGCGCTTCTTCTACTAGCTTGCTCTCGGTGATATCTTCAGCAGATCCCAGAATCTGATATGGCAAACCTTCAGAAGTTCTGGCAAATACTGTATCCCGGCTTCTCAAAGTGCGCCATTCTCCGTTCTTGTGTTTCATCCGGTAGGAAACCTCAAAGACTTCACTATCCTTAGCCTCCCGGAAGTGTTGGAAATGCTCGCTGACGGCGTTTGCATCTTCAGGATGCAACAGGCTACGCAACAAGTCCACACCCATTTGTCCGATTTCCCAAAGGGTGTAGCCTAGCATTTCCACAAGCCGACGATTGGCGTAGATGCTACTTTTGGCGATTAAGTCATAGATGTAAAACAGGTTCGGAGTTGTCTCTAGCATTCGTTGAATGAAATACTGGCTCTCCCACAATGTCTCTTCAGACAGTTGACAATCCCTAATCTCCTGTTCCAAGTGCTTGTTTTTTTTGGTTATTTTTTGGCGCTCGCTCATTCATCTGTACCTCTAGCATCGCCTCATAATTCTCTAATAGATTTTTATCTTTTGTGGGGGTCTTATAGCTCCCCCAGGTTAATTTTATGGGACTCAATGTCCCTAAAATTAACAGTTAACATTGCACTGCTCACCAGTAAACCCAGTATAATAGTGAAATGCTGACAATCACCCACCGCTACCGAATCTATCCAGATACCACTCAAGAGCAACAACTCATTGAGTGGATGGAAATCTGTCGTGGGGCATTTAACTATGCACTGCGAGAGATAAAAGATTGGTGCGATAGCCGTAAGTGTTTGATAGATAGGTGTTCTATTGAGAAAGAATATATCCTCTCTCCCGATCTGAAGTTTCCCAACGAAATTCATCAGCTTAACAACTTGCCCAAAGCCAAAAAGGAATTCCCCAGATTGGGTGAAGTTCCTTCTCAAGTTCTTCAGCAAGCTGTTAAGCAGTTGCATCGTGGTTGGGAGTACTTCCAAAAAAGAGGATTTGGTTTTCCTAGATTCAAAAAATACGGTCAGTTCAATTCGTTGTTGTTTCCTCAATTCAAGGAAAACCCAGTAACGAATTTGCATATTAAGTTACCCAAAATTGGAGTAATTCCAGTTAACCTGCATCGAAGAGTCCCATCGGGATTTACAGTCAAGCAGGTGCGAATCACAAGGATTGCTGATAAGTGGTATGCCTCTATTTCGCTGCAATGTGATGTCAGCATTCCTGACCCAACCCCATATGGTCATCCAATTGGGGTTGATATTGGTTTGGAGAAATTCTTGGCAACCAGTGATGGAATTCTCGTAAAACCGCTCAGGTTCTTCAAGCAACTGCAAAGCAAGCTGAAATTGCTGCAACGCAGGTTTTCTAGAAAAAAGAAGCGGTCTAAGAATTACGAGAAAGCCAGAATCAAAGTTGCTAGACTTCACCATCAAATTGACAACACGAGGAAGGATTTTCACTACAAACAAGCTCATGCCCTTTGCGATAGCGCAGCGTTAGCGAGTCTTCGAGCGTCTGCTGGTGACATGATCTTCATGGAAGACCTAGATTACCGAAGGGGCGCCAAAGGAATGTTCGGAAAACATATGCTTGACGCTGCATTTGGTCAGTTTAGAAGCATCGTTAAGTATGTGTGCTGGAAACGTGGAAAGTTCTTCGCTGAAGTTGATGCGAGGGGGACTTCTCAACAGTGTCCTGAATGTGGTGGTGAAGTTAAAAAAGACCTGAGTGTGAGAGTTCACGATTGTCCTCACTGTGGGTATAAAACCGACAGGGATGTGGCAGCC
This sequence comes from Potamolinea sp., assembly GCA_042408245.1. Classification (GTDB taxonomy): domain Bacteria; phylum Cyanobacteriota; class Cyanobacteriia; order Cyanobacteriales; family Coleofasciculaceae; genus Potamolinea. The sequence continues at coordinate 16,419 of JAYFMV010000036.1, read as the reverse complement.
GGTCAGAACATTAGAAACCGAGGAATCAAACTCATTAGTACCGTTGGACAGACGGGAAAGAAAACTGCCTGTGCAGCCGATCTACCAGGGACTGAGGCAACTCAGTCCACCATCCAAGTGGCGAAATCTCGTAAGAAAGTAACCAGGAACCCGAAGAAGTGATTTTTTGGAAGCCTACACCGAATCAAAGATTACGGTGTAGGAGGATGTCACTCTGCTCGATACTTGACTGAAACGGCATTTAAAACTGCAAAAATCTGACCAGTAACTAATACTTACTGGACTTATAGTTTAATTGTGTGATGTTGGAGTGAAGTATTATGCAAGAACTGCAGCAGAGCAAGGGTGTAAAACCCTCGCTATACGATGCCAACAGTGGGCTTTGCCAACGTGCTTGGGTGGAAATTGACGATTCAGCCTTGTCCCATAATGTACGGCAACTGAAACAACTTTTGACTCACCCTACTCAACTGATGGCGGTGGTGAAAGCAGATGCCTATGGCCATGGTGCAACAATGGTAGCTCGCACTGCCTTAGATGCAGGTGCTACTGGCCTCTGTGTCGCCACTATACAAGAGGGTATTCAGCTTCGGGAAGCAGGAATTTCAGCACGGATCTTGCTTTTGGGAGCGACTAACACCCCAGAAGAAGTACGGGCGATCGCCTTAAGGCATTTGGAACCCACGATCTGCACCCCCCAGCAAGCCCTAGTTTTTTCGGAAACCCTGGCTAATTTGAAAAAAACTCTGCGGGTACATCTCAAGTTGGATACGGGGATGTCGCGCTTGGGAATACCTTGGGGTGAGGCTTTGCCGTTTGTCCAACTGGTACAGCGTTTGCCTTATCTAGAAATAGCTAGTGTTTACTCCCATCTAGCTACGGCTGACAGTTTGGAGCAAACGGTGATGAAATTACAACATCAACGGTTTAGTGAGGCGATCGCTCAACTTCAGCTTGCTGGGATAAAACCACCAATGCTACACCTGGCCAACTCGGCTGCGACTTTAACAGACTCAGCATTGCATTACGATTTGGTACGTGTGGGACTTGCGCTTTACGGACTCTACCCGGCTGAACATTTACGCAGTGCAATCGACCTCAAGCCGGTGATGCAAGTAAAAGCACGGGTGACGCAAGTGAAAACGATTCCCCCTGGTACTGGTGTTAGCTATGGTTACCAATTCATTGCGGAGCGAGAGTTGCGCCTTGCGGTAGTGGGTATTGGGTATGCTGACGGTATACCTCGTAACCTCTCTAACAAAATGACTGTCTTAATCCGGGGTCAGCAAGTACGGCAGATTGGAGCGATTACGATGGATCAGATCATGCTCGATGTCAGTGAAATTACGGATTTGCAGACTGGAGAAGTAGTAACATTAATTGGGCAAGATGGAGATTTGGCAATTTCTGCTGAGGATTGGGCACAGTCTTTAAATACTATTTCCTGGGAAATCCTTTGCGGCTTCAAGCATCGCCTACCGCGTGTAGCTGTCGGTCAGGCAAAAGAAGCTGTTGGCGACTAAAATTCTCGCTTTAGCGCAGAAATTCCGCAAAAATCAAGACTAAGTAATTTCAACAAAAAACTTTCTGTACTGAACGTCGATCTTCACAAATTGTTCACATTTGAAGATTAGACTTTGTATTAACTTAAAAAACTTCAGGTTTACAGCCCTTTCGCTTCGATCGATCCGGAAGGGTTTTTTATTGCCTGTCAGAGCGACGTCTTCCCCATTTCCCCGTGAGCTCATTTCCGTCCTAGAGGAAAGTCACACGGGCTATAACCTTCAACCTTTAACCTTAACTTGACCCTCTTGAGATCAGTATTCCAACGGACTTGCTCTGATTTCACAAAATCTTCACAGTTTCTCAGTAATCTGTGCTCAGATTGCGCAATACGCTCTCTCGATTTGCAGATGCCGAGAGGGCGTTTTTTTTTCCGGAGAGAGGAGAATGAATATCGCTTCACATCCTCACAAAATATTCACACTTACTCATTAAGCTAGTTTTCAAGCCTTTAACCATAAAGCTCTCTTCCGCAAGAGAGCATTTTTTTTCCTGCTTTTGCAGATTGGGAGCAATCTGCTTGAGCACTTCTTGCTCATAAGCTATTGTGCATTTGAACAGCAGCTTATCAGTTGTAGTTTTTTCCGAATCCTTGACTAAATGAAACTTCAGCTTGATTTACAAAACCACACATAAACCTAAGTAGACAAGCAGACCAAAAACACATACATATCTAAGCTAGTTGGCGTCGCAAAACTATCCGGATTTAACGGATCACTCCTGAAAAATTGATTGAGCAAGTTTTCGACGCTCAAACATCTGCAAAAAATCAAATTTTGTAACTTACAAAAATACACAATATCTTCAAGAATTGAAGGTATAAATAAAAAAACTGAAAATTATTAAAATTACACAGATAATTAGGCATTTAGACCCATGCCCAATACAGACATAGCTAGTACAAACTGCTAAAACTGAAAGGAAAGAACAAAGTTTTAGTAATCTCTGAAGAGAGAATTTAAAATCTAAGTTTTTCCGGGCTTATAGTTGTTTTTTTAGAATTTCTTTTTCTCTCCCGAAAGGAAGAAACAAGATTTTTTTATGACAAAACAACTTTAAATAAGCCTGGCTTGCATAAAAGCTAGCTCTTGCCAGTGAAATATACAAATAACTTCAAAGAAGATAGACGTGTAAAAAATAGACTGCTATAAAGAAAAAGCCAATTAAGTAATTATTTGCTGACTTTAAATAAGATGAGTAGTCCCTTGACGCCCCAGGTATTCATGCTCTCACTAGAAAGGAGAGTTGATTTTACAAATGAAGACAAAACTCTCTTAAATTCACAGGCAGATTGGGGAAAAGAAATCGCCTCAGAAATGGCAGATCATTTCTATAGCTACTTAAGTGATGATGCAGAAATGAACGCCATATTGAACAACAAAGAGGGACGTACAAATCGTTTACATGAAACCTTTATTCAATGGTTTCACGAAATGTTTACTGGTATGGATAATTGGGGAAGTGCCTATGCTGAACGACGTTGGCGTATTGGTATTGTCCATGTACAAATTGGTATCGGTCCCCAGCACGTTGTACCTGCAATGGCAAGTGTAGTTAATGAAGTTGGCAAACGACTAAAAAAAGATGGTAAACCGGAAGAGTTACGGTATGCACTCGGTCGGATTTGCATGATTGATTTGGCTTTCATTGAGCAAGCATATGTGGAAATAAGTTCGGCTGCTGTTCTCAAAGAAACTGGCTGGACTGAGGGGCTATTTCGGCGTCTGATCGCAACTGGTGTTGGTGAGCTATAAGTCACAATCTGCCAGTGACAAAGAATATAACTTGGTTAGTTGGCCAAATTGTAAATAGTGAAAATTGGAGCGGGATACAAGAATAGCTATTAATATAGACAAGCTCAAAATACACGCCACACATAGCTTAGCCAACTTACTGACTAAATTATCCGGATTGAACAGGTAGTTCCTGAATAGACCTTAGTAAGCAAATTTTTGGGGGAGTGTCTGTAAACGGTTTTAGGCATTGGCAGTGGGTGTAATAAGTTTTTTAACTTTTTAAAGACACCCATTTTTAAGTGTGTTTATGCATGAAAGTATTTGTGAAAGCTCCCCTACAACTTCATCATAAATACACAAAAAAAACAATGCAATAAGCATTTAAATTACGGACACTCCCGAATTTAAATGCTACAACTGAAAGTAAGAAACTTCTCGTCAAAGTCAACATCACTCGGAGAGAAATATGCCCTTAGATCCCCATAGTTTTATGTCCACCATGGAAAAGCGTGTGTGTTTTACAAATGAAGACAAAGCTCTTCTAAAATCACAGGCAAGTTGGGGAAAAGAAATCGCATCAGACATGGCAGATTATTTTTATGAATACTTAGGTCGTGACCAAGAAATGGATGCTCTTGTTAATGCCAAAGAGGGGCGTTCTCATCGCCTGCGTGAAACTTTTGTTCAATGGTTTGACGAAATGTTTACTGGTATGGATGACTGGGGAAATGGCTACGCTGATCGTCGTTGGCGTATTGGTCTTGTCCACGTACAAATTGGCATTGGTCCTCAACACGTTGTCCCTGCAATGGCAACTGTAGTTAATGAAGTTGGCAAACGACTCAAAAAAGATGGTAAACCAGAAGAATTACGGGATGCCCTCGGTCGGATTTGTATGATTGATTTAGCTTTCATTGAGCAAGCATATGTGGAAGTAAGTTCCGCCGCCGTTCTCAGAGAAACTGGCTGGACTGAGGGACTATTCCGCCGTCTAATCGCAACTGGCGCAGGTTCTATGTAGATCACACCCCACAAGTGATCAGGAATACCAATTAACCAAATCGTAGCGTTGAAAATTTAAACAGGAACAGAACAATGGCGATTAATTCTCAAAAATTGGGGTATATTCTCCAAAACTTTGTTTCCAGCACCACTGACGTTCAGGGTGCAGCAATGGTAACTCCAGACGGTTTACCCCTAGCTTCCAGTTTGCCTAGCGGAATGGATGACGAACGGGTATCTGCGATGTCAGCCGCCATGCTATCTTTAGGTGAGCGCATTGGCAGAGAACTGGTGCGGGGTGAAATTGATCGCATCTATGTCGAGGGACAAGAAGGCTTTAGCATTTTGACCAGTTGCGGTCAGGATGCGGTATTTCTAGTGCTGGCTGCTAAGTCGGCCAAGCAGGGAATGTTGATGTTAGAAATTAAGCGTGCGCTCGCTGAACTAAAACCTGCTTTAATGTAGAGCAATTCTGGCAATTGTCTGCACAGTAGATTGCTAGTAACTGGAGTTGCTTGTAATTACTTTTTTAACGCAGTTGTTGTTAAAGCCTCGTTCTCTAACCTCATTTTGTCAACGAGAAAATCAGGGGTCTACCTCAAATAAATCTGGGTGTCTACTCTACATTCCCAATAATTTTTCACTCAGAAATTGAAGTTGAGTTGTACAGAGCAAGGAGCAAAATAAATGAAAACAATGCGTTTAGTGGTAGCAGGAACTCCTGGATGTGGCAAGACTACCTTTGTGAAGACAATTAGTGAAGTTGAAGTCATAGATACAGAACGCAAAGCAACGGATGAAACAGCTCAGTTGAAGAAAAAAACTACTGTTGCTTTCGACTATGGCAGATTTACGTTTGGTTCGACTTTAGAAGTGCAAATTTACGGCACTCCCGGTCAAGCTCGCTTTAATTTCATGTGGGATTTTTTAATTAAAAATGCTCACATTTATATTCTATTAGTGGCAGCTCATCGGCCTAGCGATTTACACTACGCTCGTCAGATCATTTCGTTTATGAACCAGCGAGTACAAATCCCGATGTTGGTTGGTTTGACTCATACGGATTGTCCAGGAACCTCTTCTACAGAAGAGATTATGATGAGACTGGGCTACATGAATGAAAGAAATCGCCCCCCAGTTATCAAAGTTAATCCTAATGAACGAGCTTCAGTAATTGAAGCTCTAATGAATTCAATGGCTCTGCTGGTTTCTCATTATGGTAGCGAGCAACCGCTGAAAATAGGAGAGACAAGTCAACCTACTCAGTCTACTGGTCGGAGTGCTTTTAACTTACCGACGCCGAACTTCTCACGAGGGTTTTAAAAAGGGCACAATTGCTGACGGCTTGTTTACATAGCCATTCACCACTGAGTGGGGTCTAAGGAGTGCTTACGCAGTCTCTGCTTACAGTGGGAGAAAGCTCTGCTGTTTGCAAGACTGCGCAATCACCTAAGTATAAGTTAACTAATACTTTGTAGTAAGTAAGATTGGGAAATTTTGTGCAGAGAATTATCATGATTATCAAACTTTATAACAAAATAATAAAACCTTGATTATCTTGTCTATAAAAATCTTGATCTTCTAATATTCAGTTGGCTTAACTTGAAGTAATTCACTCATCAAATAAAGCAAGTGTTGACTATTTATATTTAGTAAATATTTCTGCTTTAACAGAAACAACAAGTTTAAACTTTCAGCCAAGATCTCAAGGAACTAATTAAGTAGTAATTAGTCAAAGAGATCAGTCGCTTTTATAGTGGCAAGGCTAAATCAGGGTAGATGGGAGATAAACTCAGCAACATCTCCTAGCAAGTTGTCATTAAGTATTGGCTAAAAAATAGCGTCATAGGTTGCTAATTACTTTTATTAAAATAGGCACTATTTTTTTGATGCATCTTCTCATTGCCAATATTTTTTTGCTAATCAGGATGCATTCCAGACAATTGATAGGTGTTAGTTTCTTTAAATAAAACAAATATATTCGCTAATATCTATCAAAAAAGAACGGCAGTCATTAAGCAAATTCCTGAGTTTTTTTAGGATCTTATGAGCTTATTGCTTGTACCACCCAACCAACAAAAAAGGAAGTTACAGTCATGCCAATTTCACAAAATGCAGAGCGTCACGAACTTGGAAATTTCAGCAGCATTGTCTGTCTGAAAGCAATTGTTGTAGGTGTTGAAGAAGCTCTAGGGGAAAAAGCAGCCGCAATCGCGATGATTTCCGCTGGTCGTCAACGCGGTAAACAGTTAGCTGAGCAGCTTGGTTTAGCTAACAAATCTTCACAAATGTCTCTAGCAGATATTCAAGAAAAAGTTGCTCATATCTTAGGTAAAGAGGGGACTCGCTTATGCCTTGTTGAAAAGATTGAACAGGAAGGAGAAATCTATAAAGTTTATACCCGCGAAACTGTTTGTTCTGCAGGTGAATTAGAGGGTTCATTACGGCAGTGTACCTTTACTCTTGGTGCAATTCAGGGATTTCTCGAGTCGTTTTTAGGTAAGCGTTTGCGGGGTAAACATACTGAGTCTGTTTTGCGTGGTAGTACTCACGATCTCTTAGAGTACACGTTCCTCGGTTAACTAAAAACTACAGACAAGGCTGTTGTTAGGTTTTTCCTCACTAGCCGCGATTTTGCCTAAATACCCCGCTGCTAGTGACCAGAAAAACCAAGTTACTAAATCATAGTCTAGAAAGTTTCAACAGGAAAAAACAATGGCGATCAATTCTCAAAAATTAAGCAATATTCTTCAGAACTTTGTTACCAGCACTGCTGACGTTCAAGGTGCGGCAATGGTGACTCCAGACGGCTTACCCCTAGCTTCTAGTTTACCTGGTGGTATGGATGACGAACGGGTATCTGCTATGTCTGCGGCGATGTTATCTTTGGGCGATCGCATTGGTAAAGAACTTGTGCGAGGTGAAATCGATCGTATCTATGTCGAGGGACAAGAAGGCTTTAGTATTTTGACCAGTTGTGGCCAGGATGCGGTGTTTTTGGTGTTGGCGGCTAAGTCAGCAAAACAGGGGATGTTGATGTTAGAAATTAAGCGGGCAATTGCTGAGCTGAAGCCTGCTTTGATGTAGGGCAATCATGGTATTTGTCTTCTACAGTCGACTTGCTAATTAGATGGGTTACTTGGTGCTTTTTTTTACTGATAACAGTTGTTGTTTAACTCAACACAGCATATAACAGGTATAGGGTAGCTTTACTCACCTGTACCTGTTCAACTGGTTGGGATATAAGCTCAAGCTGGCGCTCTATCAACCAAGTAACCTTTTTTTTGACAGTAAAGATTCATCTCTCATAGCTATTACTGTTAGCAAATTCTGTTGCTGCTGTCGGTCATTAAGCATTAGTAATTAATTGGTGTTTTTTCACTAATGAATAATGACAGTTTTGCCATGAACAAGTAATTAAGTACTGAAGATTAATTACTTCATTTTAATTAGTTAATCGGAGCAAAATCGAATGAAAACCATGCGTTCAGTAGTGGCAGGAACTGTAGGCTCTGGAAAGTCTACTTTTGTAAAGACACTCAGTGAAATTGAAGTGGTAAATACGGATCGTGCTGCTACTGACAATACATTGTTATTGAAGCCAGAAACTACGATTGCTTTAGACTTTGGCAGACTGATGCTTAGTCCAAAAATGGATCTGCACATCTACGGTACCCCTGGTCAAGCTCGCTTTGACTTCATGTGGGATCTTTTAATTCAAAATGCTCACGCTTACATTTTGTTGATAGCAGCTCATCGACCAAATGATTTTCACTACGCTCGCGAAATTAAGTCATTTATCAACCAGCGAGTGCAAATCCCCATGCTTATTGGTCTGACTCACACCGATTGTGAAAACGCCATGGAGACGGAAGATATTATGATGACTCTGGGCTACAATATGAGTGATAAAAATCGTCCTCCAGTCGTGAAACTTAATCCCAATGAGCGCACTGCTGTACTTGAAGCTTTAGTTGTGATGATGTCTCTTATGATTGAGGGAAGTGACGTGAAATTATCCTGTACTCCCTAGTTATTGGTTGTTAATTGTTGGTTGTTTGTCATTTGTCATTTGTCATTGGTTTTAACTAATGATTCATGATTGATGACCAACAACCAATGAAAAACTATATAGGCAGTGATTAAAAATAATTAATATGAAAAAAACTTTGGCAATAAGCCACCGGAGCAATAAATGGCTGAGGATAAACCAAGGTATGAATTGCACTTTCACGCCAGCTTACAAGCTGCTGTCGTTAGTGATTACCACAAAGTTTCGCAGTTATTTGAAGATAGCTTGACGCAGGTTAATTCTGCAACTGTGCATCAGTTTCTCCCTAATCTTGCTGATTTTTTAAGTCGCCAAGAAGAATTAGATGCTGTCCTTGACTTAACAGTAATCACAGAGGAAGAAGCCTTAGAATTACTGACTAAGTTGATCGGGGTAGAGCGTACTCAAACTCAACTGGAAGCAGCAAAAAACATTATTGAACTTTGCGGGAAACTTCCCTTAGCAATCCGCATTACAGGCGGTACACTCAGAAATAAGCCTGAATGGCAACTTGCTGACTACGCTCTTCAATTAGCAGCAGAACGGCAAAAACTGATACAAATACGCCCCCAGCGATTTGGATGTACGAGCCAGCCTTAGCTTAAGCTATCAGGAGCTAAATGCTAGTGCTCGTCTTTTCCGTTTGCTAGGATTACTAAGTGGGCCAAACTTTGAGCCAGCAATAGCCGCAGCCTTGTTAGAGTCCGAGTCAAAAGTAGCTCAAGAGTGCGTAGCGCGTCTAGTAAATATGCAACTGCTGGAACCTGCGAGGGAGGGACGCTACCGTTTTCACAGTTTAGTTCGTTTGTTTGCCAAAGGACAGTTGGCTCAAGAAGAGCCATCTGTAGCACGACAGGATGCACGTCTGAGGGTGGCACGTTGGTATCTTGAGACTTCCGAGATCATGGACTTAGCTTTGAATCCGGAGACTCGTTACCAATTAGCCCAAGTTTTGAGCAAAAAAATCAACCAATCCCTAGAAAAGACAGAGCAAAACTTGTGTTCAATTGCCCTGAATTGGTTTGAAATTGAGCGGGTGAATTTGTTGGAATCTATGGACTGGGCTTACCAGATTAAGGCGTGGGAAATAGTGGTAAGCCTTGCTAAAAATTTGGTCAATTTTTTTAATACTAATCGTTACTGGACAGACTGGGAACGAACACATTTGTTAGCAAGGGAAGCAAGCCGAGAATTGGGTGAGGGGAAAGCGGAATCTCAAACTCTGACTAATTTAGGTAACGTCTATTCTCTACTTAGTGAGTGGGGAAAAGCAAGGGAGTGTTATGAGAAAAGTTTAGCTATCTTTGAGCAGTTAGAAAACCGTTTGGGAGTTGCTAAAACTATCGGTAATTTAGCTAATGTTTACTCTCAAGAAGGAAACTGGGAGAAGGCTAGGGAGTCTTATCAGCAAAGTTTGAATATTTTCAGTGAGTTAAAAGACCGCTATGGAGAAGGTCAGACTTTGGCAAATATGGGGATACTATATGCGCAACAAAACCAAGATGAACAAGCTGTAGTTCTTTGGCAAGAAGCTTTAAAAAAACTGCCCCCGAACTTACCAAAATTTAAGCGGGTGGCAGAGTGGTTACAGTCAATTAATAGGCGAAACTTGGAAACTGAGCCGCAGCTTAGCGAAGCTTCGGCTGAACCTCAGCCTATCAATGTTTTAGGGGGTTTGTTTGTTGTAATTATCTTGTTTGTTGTTAGTTTTTTGTTATTTGTTGTCAACTGAATGTTCGCCTAATTCGTAAGATTCTGAAACAATTAGCAATGTTTCAATTGACTACTTGATAATCATTAACAAACAGCCTCTAACTGAGGAATATGACTAATAACTCATAAAACTTCATCAAGCTCAACTTCTGGACTAATATCTTTACCAGTACCCTTAATGTGGCGTTCGTACCAATTCATCAAAGGCGTTGAACTAATTCCGTGTAAAATCACAGAAATGACGACTGTTGTGTAAGTAATCCAGGCAATTTGCTCTCCAGTTTCTCCTTTTAAACCATTGCCAAAGGCATAGCACAAATAATACAGAGAACCGACTCCACGAATCCCAAACCAGCCAAATAACAACAGTAATGGCCTTGGTACGCCACTACCAAGCATACTAATCCAAACACCCATCGGACGAATTATAAAGAATAACAAGCCAGCAACTAATAGGGATTGACCAGCATACTTGAACATTGGCTCAAACAACAGCAGAGAACCCAGAATTAAAATCGTTCCAACTTCTAAAAGCTTTTCAATTCGCTCGCTGAATTCAATTTGAGTAAGACGCTTTTCTTGTTCGTTGAAATATCTGGCTTGAACCGCAACTCCGGCTACAAAAACTGCTAGAAACCCATATCCATTTACTAATTCCGTCAAGGAGTAAGTAAGCAAAATCGTACTAAGAGCAACAAAATCTTCCATCAGTTCATCAACCTTACGGAAGCGTTGCACTCGTCCGTCAATCCAGACGAGGACTCTTGCTACTAGAATACCCATGACAATACCAGCGGCGATCGCCCAAATCAGGTCAACCGCTACCCACTGTTTAAACCAGTTTTCCCAGTTATTATCCTTGAGCCAGAAAAGCCCGAAATAGACAAACGGGAAAGCCAAAGCATCATTCAATCCTCCTTCAGAAGTCAAACCAAATCGCAACTCATCCTTATCCTCAACATCGGAAAGTTGCACTTCTGAAGCTAAAACCGGGTCTGTTGGTGAGAGAATTGCTCCTAGTAAAACAGCTACAGCCCAGCTTAAACCAAGTAGCCAATGACCGACCCCTGCAAGGGCTAAAATCGAAATTGGCATCAAAAAACCAATTAACCGTACTGTAGTTTTCCAGGCCCACGGCTTAAGTGTACGATTCATTTTCAAACCGCAACTATAGACCGAAATAAGCACAACAATTTCTGTTAGCCTTTCCAGAAATTTAGCGTCGGGTCGCAATTGAATTAGTCCAACGCCGTAGGGTCCTAAAAATATACCAACGACTAGATAAATAAGAGCATAAGAAAGTGGTAAACGGGCAATCCAACCAGAGCCTAGGGTGACCCCAAGTAAGAGTAAACCAATCACCAGCAACTGAAGAATATAGGTATCCACGATGGACGCGATTCCCTTACTTGCACAGGAGTGTTCTCCTGAGCTTATCGATTTAGCTTGTTGCTTTAAATCAGCTTCTAGTTAGATTGTTTGAGGAAATCTTGTTTGTATTACGGCTTTTGGTAGGTCAAGCGAATTTAACGTTAACCTCTCCCCTAACCCCTCTCCTACAAGGAGAGGGGAATATTACTCCCCTTTTCCTTGTAGTGGAGGGGAATCATACTCCCCCTTCCCTAGTAGGGAAGGGGGTTGGGGGGTTAGGTTTTTTTTGTAGTACGAGAGCAAGGGGGTTTTCAGGACAAAGCTAAATATGTATTACTTTTTTTGGCAAACTAAGCAACCTCTTGTTAACTTATGACCAGTCCAGAGGAGCAAGTTTATGTGGGTTCTTAATGTAATTCTCATTTTTGCCTTGATCGGTTCTGTCAGTTGGCTGCTTTGGAATTATGGCGACAATCTGACAAAAGCTATTAGTGTGTTATTTTCAGGTAGTCAATCAATACTATTTGTTCTTGGCATCCTCTTGGTAGATGCGGTGAAAGCAGCATTCATTTCTGCTGCTGTTGGTGGTATTTTTGGGCTGATTTTTTTCGTGGCTCGTGCTCCCGAAATAACAACTAAATCAGTGGCGTTTAGTATTGCTTGCTTAGTATTTTCTTTACTCATGCTCAAGGCATTATGGGAAAACTTAAATAACCTACGCTACAGTATTCGCCACGAAATTCGTAACCGCTATCGCAAGTATTAAGTATTTCGCAATTAAATAATAGGGGATTGGGGATTGGGGATTGGAAGGAACTGGAAGAGACTGGAAGGGATTGGTACTTCCTATTATCAATTACCCCTTACCAATTACCAATTACCAATTCCCCATTTCCTACTATGATTCTTCTTGTGTATCCGTTCTCGTGCCTGGAGAAGAATTGAAGATTGCGTCTAACTTTTCGCGAGCGTCTTCTACTGTCATTGAACGCATCACTAAGAGCGGTTCGTTGATTGGGTTACCAGCGTCATCTAATAGTTCTGGGTGCGGTACATAATTATATCCAGAACGAGAATTATTTACGGACGATCTGCCGACTGGAGAGTAAAAACGTTGGGAATCTATACTCAAGGTAAACAAACTGCGCAGTAAATTGGCGATCGCCAGAAATGCTATGACAGTAAAGGCAACAAGATAAAGTAGGTGTAACATCAGATCATCCTCCAAACCAATTAGTTTGCCTGTAAATTATTGTCTTGATAATTTGATAAGAAATTGCTTTTTTATCAGTAGCTTGCTTCAGTTTATCACCCGCCCACTAGCTCTTGTCTCAATCTAGGGGATCAATATTGTTTAGTTATTCTAGCTCTTCATTCTGGGTTACTGTGGCATTGTTCGATCGCCATCGTATTCCTACCTTCCAGCACTCACCCAGCAACTTATGCCAAGGTACAAGAGTTGCGGTTTCAATGCCTACTTGACAGTTGGTAGCTTGAAAGAGCATCACAGCTGTAGTCACCTCCTGCTGTGCAAACTTAACTCGCGCCAGTAAGTCAGATTGTTCCTCCTTGCTCATAAATGTAATATCTTCAGTTTCCAATAAAGAGCGCGATCGCGAAAACCAATACTGGAAATCTTCTAAAAGCGGTTGCAATACCGTCTTCAGCAACTCCTGCTCTGATGGCTGGGACTGGGACATAAATTAAAAATAGATTACTTTCTTAGACTTTATATTAACCTTATTTACATTTCTTCACAATAAAACAAGTAGAAACGTTTTATCAAACATCTCTAGATTCACGACTCGGTATCATGGAGGGATACCAGCGCAATAAACTAATAACGGTCAATAACATCCCCAGAAAGGAAAAGTCGCCGATGTCCAACTCAGAATCTCCAGAGCAACCTGAAAAAATATATCTGCCTCGTACCAGTGAATCAGAGTCGCTGAAAAAGATTCGGCACACAACCTCCCATGTCATGGCAATGGCAGTACAGAAGCTCTTTCCGGAGGCACAGGTGACAATCGGCCCCTGGATTGAGAATGGATTTTATTACGATTTCGACAAACCAGAACCGTTTACTGAGCAAGATTTAAAGACCATCAAAAAAGAAATGGTCAAAATTATCAACCGCAAATTGCCAGTAATTCGGGAAGAAGTAAGCCGAGAAGAAGCTCAAAGCCGGATTAAGGCAATTAACGAGCCATACAAACTAGAAATCCTGGAAGGACTACAAGAACCAATCACGATTTACCACTTAGGTGATCAGTGGTGGGATTTGTGCGCTGGGCCCCATCTAGAAAGCACCGCTGAATTGAACCCAAAAGCTATTGACTTGGAAAGCGTAGCTGGTGCATACTGGCGCGGAGACGCCACCAAAGCCCAATTGCAGCGGATCTACGGTACCGCTTGGGAGACACCAGAACAGCTTGCGGAATACAAACGACGCAAAGAAGAAGCCCTGAAACGCGACCACCGCAAACTAGGCAAAGAACTAGGATTATTTATCTTTGCAGATCCCGTGGGGCCTGGCTTGCCCTTGTGGACGCCAAAAGGAACAATATTGCGCTCTCTCCTCGAAGACTTCCTCAAACAAGAACAAATCAAACGCGGCTATCAACAAGTAGTAACACCTCACATCGCCAAAGTAGATTTATTCAAAATATCGGGACATTGGCAAAAATATAAACAAGATATGTTCCCGATGATGGCAGAAGATGAAGCTGCTGAAGCTGCTGAACAAGGCTTCGCTCTCAAGCCAATGAATTGTCCCTTCCACATCCAAATTTACAAGAGTGAGTTACGCTCCTATCGGGAGTTACCAATGCGTCTTGCTGAATTTGGAACCGTCTATCGTTATGAACAATCCGGGGAACTGGGTGGCTTAACACGAGTGCGCGGTTTTACTGTGGATGACTCTCACTTATTCGTCACCCCAGAACAGTTAGATGAAGAATTCCTCAGTGTAGTGGATTTGATTTTAACTGTGTTCAAGAGTTTGCAACTGAAAAACTTCAAAGCGCGGCTAAGTTTCCGTGACCCAACTGATGATAAATACATCGGTTCTGACGAAGCTTGGAATAAAGCCGAAGGTGCGATTCGTCGCGCTGTTGAAAAGTTGGGAATGGAGCATTTTGAAGGAATTGGAGAAGCGGCATTTTATGGGCCAAAACTCGATTTCATCTTCCAGGATGCCTTAGAAAGAGAGTGGCAATTAGGTACAGTTCAGGTAGATTACAACTTGCCAGAAAGGTTTGATTTAGAGTATGTCGCAGAAGACGGCAGCCGCAAGCGTCCGGTGATGATTCATCGTGCACCTTTTGGTTCTCTAGAACGATTGATTGGCATTTTAATTGAAGAGTATGTTGGCGATTTTCCCTTCTGGTTAGCGCCCGTACAAATGCGAATTGTGCAAGTGAATGAAGAGGTATTGCCCTATGCAAAAGAAGTGGCTGCAAAAATGCGCTCGCTTGGTTTGCGTGTAGAAGCTGATACCAGTGGAGAACGTTTAAACAAACAAATTCGCAATGCTGAGAAAGAGAAAATTCCTGTAATGGCAATTGTCGGATTAGAGGAGGTTGCTAATAATACCCTGAGTATTCGTATCCGTGGTGCTGGAGGGAAGTCTCAAGATATTGGGGCAATTCCTGTAGTTGATGTGATTACCAGAATGCAGGAAGCTGTTGCTAATTACAGCAATTTTTAACAGGATTTAGGGTGGGCATTGCTCACCCTAATTTTTCTAACACAAATATGTTTGATCAATCAGGCGTCGAAACAATTCTCTACGATGCACCAAAATAGACCTCTTACCAAAGTTCATCTCATTCAACCAACCCATCAATTTATCTGTCATTTACAGCGGTTACGGCTGTTATGAGGTACAGTCAGACCTAACCCCCAACCCCCTTCCCTTCGAGGGAATGGGGCTAATGTCAAAGCCTCTCTCCTTTAAGGAGAGAGGTTTGGAGAGAGGTCAATGTACCGCATTACAGAGGAAACCGCTGTATCTGCGTTTATCTGCGTACCCTACGGGAAGCCGCTATCGCGTCTATATCTGCGGTTCAAAATCTCTTATCAAGATTTATGCAAGAGGTCTAATGAAATTGAAATACAAACAATCCTTAAACATAGCTTTGTTAGCCACAGGAATTTTGTTAGCCACAACTATTCCTGTGAAGACAGAGTTAGCACCAACAGCACGTTACGCTAGAGGGGAAAATGTCGATTTAGCATTCATTATTCAGGAGTGGAAACGGAAAAATCCCAAAACTCCGATATTTGCTTGCGTTTGTACTAAAGCTGTTTGTGATTCATCGAAAGCTTGGCCGTTTAGAAAGTTTACAAGATATCAATTTAACGTCGCTTTAGGCGATTTTAATGCTGCTAACTTGAATCAAAAAATCGGTTTTAAGTGTCATGAAATTGAAACGGGAAGACCACCTAAAAGTTAGTACCATTTAACAAACCAAGTAAATTGCGTAGGTTGGAGTTTCATCTCATTTCCGTCTCTATCGGAATTACTCAAAAACCTCTGCGTTTCTCTGCGTCTCCCTCTGTGCTCTCTGCGTTAAAAAACATATTATTCCAATGCAAACGGCGCTTAACCCAACCTAAAAAATTTAAGCTGATTTTTACCTTAAAGCTTGGCTAAGATCTTCAATTAAATCATCGATATGTTCAAGACCAACTGAAACTCTGAGCAAATTTTCTGGTGTTTTTGTTGCCGAACCTTCAATTGAAGCTCGATGTTCAATTAAACTTTCTACACCACCTAAGCTAGTCGCCCTTGTGAAAATTTTCACCTTTCCAGCAACAGAAAAAGCCTGATCTTTTCCACCTTTAACTTGAAAAGAAAGCATTCCCCCAAATAACTGCATTTGAGCAGCAGCAATTTCATGTCCTGGATGTTCTTTTAATCCTGGATAATGTACCGCTTCAACTTGAGGATGTGCGCTTAAAAATGTTGCCAACTTCAGG
>JAYFMV010000035.1:0-56696 GCA_042408245.1 Potamolinea sp. | reverse complement strand
CATTAATTACCCATCCAGTCGCCTCTACAAGTGGGGATTTGGCCTTGGGGACTGGCAACTGGGAAGATCTGGGTGCACCTACAAGACCTAATTGTCCCTCCAAAGGGCGCAAATCCTGCCAAATTGTCTTACCTCGAAGCGTCTGACTGGGGTCTTCTGGTAAGCCACCTCTTCCAGTAATTACAAAAGAGTTTCCTCTATCGGTCGGACAACCAGCGGCAATTAAGCGACTTGGGTCAACAATATTTTCTGGTAACTCAACTAATCCTTGAGAGGGATTAATCCCCAGGATATTGATGATCACAATCCCATTAAACTCAGGGCCACGATCAGAAGTAGCGGTGATGTCACTTTTTGGCGTCGGTTTCAGTTGATACTGAAGGCCAAAGATGCCAGAAGCGGTGATGCTGACTCGACCTCCAGAGCCTTTTTGAGCATTAGCTGTGATATCGCTATTTTCAATAGGCACTGCAACTAAGGTGTCGGTTCTAATATTTATGTTGCCGCCATCAGTACTACCTGCGTCAGTTCTAATCCTGCCACCACGACGCAACAGGATTTCTCTGGCCTGTAGGTTGATATTTCCACCTGCACCAGATGTGGTAGTGGCATTAATGCTACCTTGATTGTCAAGAAGAATAGCCTCTGCTTTAACGTCGATCTTTCCAGCATCTCCCGTTGTGGTGGCGGCATTAATGCTACCTTGATTGTCAAGAAGAATATCCTTTGCTTTAATGTCAATTTTTCCAGCATCTCCGGTTCCAAAACTCTGGACATTGACCGATGCCCCATCCCGGACAATTAACTTGTTAGTGGTAACCTGAATGTCTCCTGCATCGCCTGTGGGGTTAAGTTGACCGGGATAGAAAGAGTCAAGCAAAGGATCTCCAGATGCTGTACCTAAGCCACTGGGAGAGCGACCATCTTTAGTACTTCCACTCACTTCCACCAACTCGGAAGCGTTGATAAAGACATCTCCACCCTTTCCTGTACCAACCGTAGAGGCACCAATTGCGCCGCCATCTTTGATAATTAACCGTCTAGTGTTAATCCTCAATTTGCCAGCATCAGGACTGCCAAAGATCGCTACCTCGTCAGGGGTAAGATTGCCCAGTGTCGCCGTAACTATTTGAGAGCGGGAAGATGGAACGCCGTCTGAGGTGCCAGTGACTATTACAGAGTCGGAGGCATTGATGGTAATATTTCCGCCTCTACCTGTCGAAGGAATAATCCTATCTATTGCAGCACCCCCACTGGAAGAAGCAATCGTTGGCCCATCTTCTAGGAGTAGCGATCGCGTCGTAATCTCGATATTTCCTGCGTTTCCTGTACCACCAATTGTAGAAGTGGAAAGGCTAGTGCCAAACTGACTGGTTTCTTGTTTTTCCAATAATATTACCGAGTCAGTGGCTCGCACGGTAATATTCCCGCTATTCCCTGCGCTAAAGGTTGCGGTTGATACCGAGGACTGATCCCGGATAGTCAGCTTACCTGTATCAATGGTTAAATTGCCTGCATTTCCCTGACCAAAAGCCGTGGTTAACAAGCCAGAACCACTCACATCAACTGATTGGGGGGAACGAATGTCTATGTTTCCTCCCAACCCCGTACCAAAGGTCGGACTAAGGATAATTCCTCCCTCTAATACCCTTAACTGTGGGGTATCAATCGTAATTTTCCCACCGTTTCCCGCCGCGATCGTCCCGGTAAATAAGCCACTTTCTCTAATCAAGGGGTTCAAGTCGTTAGCGAAAAACGCATTGACAGTCAGCTTGAGAAAGTTCTCCAATCCAATTCCTCTGATTTCCACAGACTCAGTGGCGCGGATATCCAAATTTCCTCCCGCTCCCTTACCTAAAGTGCCAGCAGCGACATAGGCTTGGTCGAGAATCCTCAACTGCGTCGCATCAATAGTGATACCACGACCATCCAAACCGCCTACTGTATCGGAAACTAAGTTAGCGCGATCGCGCAGGGTAATGTTTCCTCCCGCAACGAAAATAGTCCCACCACCCAAACCTGATGCATTGACTGACGCGGTACCTGATAACTCAATGTTGCCTTTTTTGGTGATGGCTGAATAGTCCAAAGCTTGGCCAGTTGGGGTTGAGATGAAGCTAACAATACCTGGACTGGCGACGCTACCCAGTTGAATGTTTCCACCGAAAGCCGTGAGATTGCCACTGTTTAAAATCAGATCGCCCCCAATCAGCGCCAAGGTTTGACCAGGCGAAACTTGGAGACCTACATTAGTGGGGATGGGAAGTTGAGGATTTAGAGGTGGGAGTGGAAATGGACTCGGCGCTTGGGATTGATTAACAATGCTCCCTGGATTTGTCCCAAACTGCAAGCCAATGGGAACATTAATCGCTAACAAGGGCGGTGCTTTGGGGTTAGTCGCACTGAACTCATTTCCCGAAGCAAAGTTGATACTGTTAGCTGTAGTGCCAAGAAACGAGCCACCAATATTCAGCGATGCATTGGGGCCAAAAATAATACCGTTGGGATTAATCAGAAACAGGTTAGCAGTACCGTTAGCGCGAATCGTGCCATCAATATTGGAAATTTTCCCACCAGTGACGCGGCTGAAAATGTTCTGAATATCTAGAGTGTTGTTAAAGAAAGCTTGAGTACCCGTGGGGAGGGAAAACTCCTGGAAGCTTTGGAAAAGATTGCTCCCAACGCTTGTGCCACCAGTGATCTGAATGGTTGTACCTTGCGGGTTTACTATACTATTTTTGGGTAAGGTTGCATCTGGAACGATTTGTGCCCAGGTGGGGTCATTCACACTCAGCAATAGTAGGGAAATCGTGCCAAGTTGCCAAAATTGACGATTATAAGTCATGTTTTTGAGTTGATTGTGGCAATAAGCTTTACCAATAGCTTCTTGACCGCAAATGCCCCCTTGTTCAAGTACACAGTTCTCAATTTTGAGTTGCGAGTAAATACTCAGGAATTAGGAATTTGCGCTGTGTATCTAAAAGTTTGTGCGAACAATGCAAAATGGATAGAATGTTTCTTATGTCAATATATCTAGAGGATTAAATATGAGCTTGACGCTAGAGCAAGCGTTGTCAGATTGTTTGTTGACCTTTATACTCAACAATTCTATCTGGATATGAGCATCCTCAAAAAAAAGGAATTTTGGAAGAGGCGATCGCCTTTCCTCAAACTCAATGGCTGTTAAAATCAAAAGCTCTAGATCTAGTTTTTCATTACTATGGGCAACACTTTTGGGCATCTATTTCGCGTCACAACCTTTGGAGAATCTCACGGTGGAGGAGTAGGCGTTGTCATAGATGGTTGTCCGCCACTACTGTCCATTTCTGCAGAAGAAATACAGGTGGAACTAGACCGCAGGCGTCCCGGTCAGAGTAAGATTACGACACCTCGCAAAGAAGCAGATAGTTGCGAAATTCTCTCTGGGATATTTGAAGGGAAAACTCTGGGAACACCAATTGCAATTTTGGTGCGCAATCAAGACACTCGTCCCCAGGATTATGACGAAATGGCTCAAAAATATCGCCCTTCCCATGCGGATGCGACTTATGATGCCAAATACGGTATCCGCAATTGGCAGGGTGGGGGAAGGTCTTCAGCTCGTGAGACAATTGGGAGAGTGGCAGCAGGTGCGATCGCCAAAAAAATTCTTCAACAAGTCGCCAATGTCGAAATTATCGGTTACGTCAAGCGGATTAAAGACTTAGAAGCCGTCGTTGACCCGAACAATGTTACCTTAGAACAAGTAGAAAGCAATATCGTTCGCTGTCCTGAATCTGAATGCGCCGAGCGGATGATTTCACTGATTGAACAAATCGGGCGTAGTGGCGATTCGATTGGCGGCGTTGTCGAATGCGTGGCCAGAAACCTCCCGAAAGGACTAGGAGACCCTGTATTTGATAAACTAGAGGCAGATATAGCAAAGGGTGTTATGTCCCTACCAGCGAGTAAAGGCTTTGAAATTGGCTCTGGCTTTGCAGGAACTCTGCTCACGGGCAGCGAACATAACGACGAATTTTATACTGACGAAACTGGAGCTGTGCGCACCGTCACTAACCGCTCTGGTGGTATTCAGGGTGGCATTAGTAACGGTGAAAATATAATTATACGAGTAGCATTTAAACCGACTGCTACGATACGAAAAGAACAGCGCACGGTGACAAGCGCTGGTGAGGAAACAATGCTAGCAGCCAAAGGGCGTCATGACCCTTGTGTTTTACCGAGAGCTGTGCCTATGGTAGAAGCAATGGTTGCTTTAGTGTTGTGTGATCACCTACTGCGTCATCAGGGTCAGTGCCGTACTCTTAAGCCTTAAATTACAAATGGAAACGAGTCATTCCTCTGGGTTTGTTGTTCAATTCTGGGGAGTAAGAGGCAGTGTGCCTTCTCCTGGAAAAGATACCGTTCGTTATGGCGGTAATACCTCCTGTGTGGAGATGCACATCGGTGGTAAACGTCTGATTTTTGATGGGGGTACTGGTTTGCGAATGCTGGGTAAAAGCTTAAAGCCTCAGTTGCCAATTGAAGCTTATTGGTTTTTTACTCACTATCACTGGGATCACATTCAAGGAGTGCCGTTTTTTACCCCAGCTTTTATTGCAGGTAACATTTTACACATTCATGGGGCGGCTCCGGGCGGCAAAGCAATGGAGGAACATTTCTGCGAATGCGTTCTGCATGTAAATTCTCCAGTACCTGTCAGACCAGTACAGGCAGATTTGAAATTCTACGATCTAATCTGCGGCGATACAATGATGCTGGACGATATTACTATTGAAACTGGCCCTCTCAATCATCCTAATGGCGCTATGGGCTATCGGGTGACTTGGCAAGGACATTCTGTTTTTTACTGTACTGATACAGAACATTTTCAAGATCACATAGATGAAAATGTTTTACATCTGGCTCGTAATGCTGATCTAATTATTTACGATGCGATGTACACAGATGAAGAATACCTTAATCCTAAATCTCCCAAAGTTGGTTGGGGACATTCAACCTGGCAAGAAGGAGTTAAGGTAGCTAAGGCAGCAGGAGCAAAACGGCTGGCAATTTTTCATCACGAACCTAATCACACTGATGATATTCTTGATGGAATTTCCCTAGAAGTAAAAGAAGTTTTTGATGGTGCTTTCTTAGCACGTGAAGGAATGATGGTTTCGGTGATTTGAAGTTGGTTGGTTGTTGGTTGTTGGTTGTACAGCCCTACGGGCATGAAAACAGTTGTTGGTTGTTAGTTGTTTGTTAGTTGTCAGTGATAAGTTGACTAATTTTTCGGCAAAGCATAGATGCCAAGATGGTTCGCTACGGGACGTTGACGCATGGGAATTTTTGTGTGAATCGGTGAATTTAACAGGTGCAAACCACAACAACCTGCCATTACTAGGGTTGTTGAACCACCGCCATCTAAGTTGAGAACACTGTCTGCACCTAATTCCATCGCGATGTTTTTTAGTTCAGCTAAAGTAACACCCTCGCTGTAAAATGGCTGGCGACCATCAACAAGAATTAGCCACAATTTCTCACCTTTTTCATCAATAGCAACGGCGGTACGGGGATGCAATTCTTTCGGTTTTACACTATCTTCTTTAATGATTGACTTACCGTGTTCTACCAGAATTTGTGCTCCCGCTACCGCCTGAAGTGTACCCCTAGGACAAGTATCTTGGACTATTTGGGCGCGTTGTTGTTCGGAAATACACAAAATCGGCCATCCCGGTGCTGCGGGTGAGTAAGAATTTCCATTAGAAATTGCTTGCCCCAATACTTTAACGCGATCGCCTCGGCGAGGGTAATAATCCCAAGGATGATGCTCGTAAAAAGGATGAAAATAACTGGCATTGATTGCCAGTTGTAAATTATATTTTTTCAAAAATTCTGAGGTAATTTGGGCGTTGCTTCCCTTTAAATCTGATACTTGTTTTCCTGGGGTCAATAGCAATTTTATCCCCGGTGCTTTCAGGTCGATAGCAACAATGTGAAGCATTAAATTGCGGGGTGTTGATCTGACTTGGCGGCGATAAACTACTCCTTGAAATAGCTGTTCCTGCTTGTTGGTGCGGGGTGGGCGACTTAGAAGCTGTAGGCAATATAGAAGCATTGGGATTACCACAATAGTAATGCCTGTGGCAAGTATTACTCGTTTGAGTAGGATTTTGGCTAGTTTGCTCGTCACCGTATTTCCTGGTAGATACCAAACATTTTATACTCATAGGACTTACGCACAGACACCGTATATGGTAGGGGCGCACGGCCGTGCGCCCCTACAGATGGTGCTATAAAGATCAATTTGCGTAAGTCCTGACTCAGTGATGAGTTCTGATTAAGAAAGTGATTGTAAGAGTTTCTTAAAGCTGGATAAGTAATAAGTAAAGTAGCGACATTGCACGAAACATCTCTACAGTGTGGTCAGGATAACTCGTAAAAAATAGGGGCTCTAACCTGTTCTTGAGTTTTAATAGTTTTTCTCCCCAAAAAAGTATTAACTTTGAATTAACAACAGCAGTCAAAAGTGAGGTAAATCAAATGGAAGAACAGATCAAACAACCATTCAATCGCAAGTTTAAGCTAGTTCTGGGAATTTGTCTGCTTGTCAGCTTGATTTTTGGCATCACACACTTCAATTTTCAGGTTTATTTGCAAAGTTTATTAATCTGGGTCAAAAGCCTTGGTATTTTTGGCCCAATCGCGTTTATTGCTATCTATAACTTGGCAACAGTGCTGTTTGTACCGGGTTCGATCTTGACTATCGGAGGAGGTGTTTTGTTTGGCGTCGTTTGGGGGTCTATCTATGTGTTTGTTGCGGCAATTTTAGGCGCAATTTTGGCTTTTATGATTGGACGCTACTTATTACGAGGTTGGGTTGCTAAGCAAATTGAAGCTAATGCTAAGTTTAAAGCTATTGATCAAGCAGTTGGTCAAGAAGGATGGAAAATTGTTCTGCTAACTCGTCTTTCTCCAGTCTTCCCCTTTAATTTTTTGAATTATGCTTTTGGTGTAACTCAGGTTTCCCTCAAGGACTATATTTTGGGTTCTTTCGGGATTATTCCAGGTACTGTACTGTATGTTTATATCGGTTCCCTGGCTGGTGATCTTGCCATGATGGGAATGGAAAATCAACAGACAAACCCAGAAACTCAAATCGCTAAGTGGGTGATTCGGGTGGTTGGGTTGATTGCTACTGTTGCTGTGACTGTTTACATCACACGAGTGGCTAATAAATCTTTAGAAGAAAGTGTCGTAAATAGCAGCAATCTCCCAGGAAATAACTCAGAATCTTAATTTAATCTGAATTACCACACCCTGACCTTGATCACAGGCTCCGGCATTCTACAATGGAAGATTAGTCTTTCCAAGCGCCCAGCAGCTAACTTTTGCTGAAATTCTTAGCAATTGGCAATTACTTTGACAGTAATTTGATTGCTAACCTATTACGCTGATAGGCGTCTACCTCACCTTAAATCGATTATGACTGATTCGATTCGTTTTCTGATGTGTGCTCCTGACCACTACGACGTGGATTATGTAATTAATCCGTGGATGGAAGGAAATATACATAAATCATCGCGCGATCGTGCCGTTGAACAATGGCAAAAACTGCATTTCATTCTCAAAGACCACAGCATCGTTGATTTAGTTGCGCCTCAACTCGGTTGGCCTGATATGGTATTTACTGCCAATGCAGGTTTAGTCTTGGGCAAAACTGTGGTACTCAGCCGCTTTTTCCACAAAGAACGTCAGGGTGAGGAACCTTACTTCAAAGAGTGGTTTGAGTCACAAGGCTACACTGTACACGAACTTCCCAAAGATTTACCTTTTGAAGGCGCTGGCGATGCTTTGCTTGACCGAGAAGGTCGCTGGCTTTGGGCTGGGTATGGCTTCCGTTCTGAACTGGATTCTCACCCATACATCGCCAAATGGCTGGATATTGAAGTAGTTTCTCTACGGTTGATGGATGAACGCTTCTATCACCTGGATACTTGTTTCTGTCCCCTGAGTGGCGGCTATTTACTCTACTATCCAGAAGCTTTTGATGCTTATTCCAATCGCTTGATTGAAATGCGAGTGGCACCGGAAAAGCGGATTGCGATCGCTGAAGCCGATGCTGTAAATTTTGCTTGCAATGCGGTCAATATTGGCCAAGTTGTGGTAATGAACAAAGTCAGCGATGAATTGAAAAAACGCCTCACGGCTGCTGGGTTTGAAGTAATTGAAACACCACTATCAGAATTCCTAAAAGCTGGTGGTGCTGCTAAGTGTCTGACGCTACGGGTAACTGAACCTGTACGTACCGAAGTTCATGCTAATACACCGGTAGAAAGTCGCGTGATTCGCATGGAAGGCCATTTACTAGACTCTGGTACGATCAGTCGTGCACTGGATTTGATAGTAGAAAATGGTGGTAGTTTCCAGGTTCTTAACTTCCACTTGGGAGAACAGCGCCAAAGTACCTCAAATGCTGATGTGAAGGTGTCCGCTCCTTCTCATGAATTGATGGAAGAGATGATGACACAGCTAATTGATATGGGTGCTGTGGCTCCTCCTCAAGAGGTTTGTGATACTAATCTGGAACCTGTAATTCAAGACAGTGTGGCTCCGGATGATTTTTATGTCACCACTATCTATCCCACAGAAGTACGGGTTGATTGTCAGTGGATTAAGGTGCAAAATCAGCGCATGGATGGGGCGATCGCTGTTACTCGTACAACCGATGGTCCTGTAGCTCGCTGTAAGCTGCTACGGGATCTGAAAGTTGGGGAAGATGTGATTGTTGGTGTTGAAGGTATCCGGACGATCCGCAAGACGGAATCTAGAGAACAGCGCAACACCCAGGAATTCAGTTTCATGGCTTCCGGTGTCTCTAGTGAACGACGGGTGGAAATAGTTGTTGAACAAATTGCTTGGGAATTGCGTCAACTGCGCGATCGCGGTGGCAAAGTTGTGGTAACAGCAGGCCCGGTTGTGATTCATACCGGTGGAAGTCAACACCTAGCGCGTCTGATTCGCGAAGGTTATGTACAAGCTCTGTTGGGAGGAAATGCGATCGCGGTTCACGACATGGAGCAATCCTTGATGGGAACTTCCCTCGGTGTTGATATGAAACGCGGGATTGCGGTACGTGGTGGACACAGACACCATTTGAAGGTGATTAACCTGATTCGTCGCTATGGCAGTATTGCAGCAGCGGTAGAACAAGGTTTAGTTACCAAAGGTGTGATGTATGAGTGCGTGCGTAACAATGTACCATTCTCCCTTGCAGGTTCGATCCGCGATGATGGGCCATTACCAGATACTGAGATGGATCTGATTAAAGCGCAAACTGATTATGCCAAGTTGCTGGAAGGCGCAGATATGATTTTGATGCTGTCTTCGATGCTACATTCCATTGGTGTTGGTAATATGACGCCTGCTGGGGTGAAGATGGTTTGTGTGGATATCAATCCATCTGTGGTGACCAAGTTGAGCGATCGCGGTTCTGTGGAATCCACTGGTGTTGTTACCGATGTGGGATTGTTCCTCAGTTTGTTGGTACAGCAGTTGGATAAATTGACGAGTCCCTATCAGCTTGTCTAGAGACTCGTTTGGTTGTTGTTTGTTGTTGGTGATTTGTTGTTGGTTATTTGTTGTTTGCTTATAGCTATTCTCGGTTGGGTGCGGTACACTCTGACCTCTCTCCAAACCTCTCTCCTATGAGGAGAGAGGCTTTGATTCTTACTCCCCTTCCAGCTAAAAATCTTATTCCTTTTCCCTCTCCTTGTAGGAGAGGGCTAGGGAGAGGTGGGAACCCTTTGGGGGTTAGGTTTTTCTGCTATATTTTACACAACTGAGAACCGCTATATATCAACCAGCTAATAACCAATAACTAACGACCAACAAACAATAACTAACGACCAACAAATTAATGTAATTTTTGGCTAGCAAGCTCCTTTTCTTCCGTAGTAGTTTCGTTAGCACTAGCCAGCAAAACCCAGCCTGCTTTCAGTAGTTTTTGATAAGTTGCCCAACCCTTAGAACCTTTGAAGATTTTATAGTCCGGGACAGTATATTGAGGGAAAGCAGTGTAAGGACGCCACGCTTCGTTGGGAGCGGTGCGCAAATGTAAAATTTTTTCTTCACTTGTACCAAATCTTGATAACCAGCACATTTGTCGTTGCATAGGGAACTCCTCTAGCTTTTTTTTTCAATTCAAGGTGGAGAGTCCTGGTTGACTGACTACGTAGCTGAAACTGATAACCTGTAGGTTTTTTCTGAGCGATAACCGTTGACTCTAACAGCCTTGTTCTTACTTGACTACAGAACTTTATCTGTTTGTTCCGGATAGTTTCTCATTCATTAGGAGTAAATTCACCAAATAATTTTTGCTTGAGTAAATCCTTATAGTAGATATCACGTAAAAATAACTATTTATGTAGCTAATGTCACAAAAAATTAGCTTGTTCAAGAATCATCTATTTGAATAAGCCCTGCAAAACTATTAGATAAAATTCCTCTTCTCAGGAAAGTCTGATCGGTTGTTCCTTTTCCATAACCCTCCTCTTATAAACTCCAAATAAGTTAACAATTCACTTACCTAGAAGTTTTGTAAGTGATGTTATGGTGACAAAATTTTATTAAAAGAGAAAGTACCCATCAAGGGTACTTTTATAGCAACCGCACAGACGCCACATATGGTAGGGGCGCAAGGCCTTGCGCCCCTAGGAATGGTGGTTCCAAAGAAAATTTGCGTAAGTCCTGGGTTTATTAACCCAACGTATTTTTGGCTCTGGATTTTCGTTTAAGTCCCGCTAATGCATAAGTGAAGCGTTGGTGGGGTTTTAAAGCCTCCACCATACGCAGTCCCCGTTTGCTTTTACAGGTTAACGCTGTAGGTAATTTCCAGCATCACGTCCTTTAGTTCATCAAGCACAGCCTTCTGCGGGAAGGTCATCTGTTTTTCGCGGATAGCTTTGACAGCAGCGGGGAAGGATAAATGCCAAGTGGAATCTACTCCAGTACCTTGGAATGGTAGCAGACGACCCTTGGGTACCGACAACTGGCGAGAATCGGTTTGGCAACTGTCCAGAATCATCGTTTGGTGAGCAAACAAGTTGACAACAGAGCGATTGACATCGCGTTGGCGGCTGTGGTACTTGCGGCTGGATATCTGGGTTAACTGACCACGGGGTGCGATTCCCTGACTTTCTAAAGCTGGGAAGGAAACTCGAATGCTCTGAATTTGTCGCCCATAGTGTTCTGGATAATCAGCCTCAAATAGCGATTCATTCAGATGGAATACTGCCTCACCCCGCAGTTTCAGCGATGCTAGCACTGATTCATCCAGTTGTCCCAGGGAAATTGATTTGGTGACCGTTTGCTCTGGCTGTTTGAGGTTGAAGTATTCCAGATCCATGCGCTCTAGGTCAACCCAGAGAGCTTCACCAGCCAGCAGCCCCTTATAGCGACGATCCCATTGAGGGCGAATGAAGATAATAGTCTCTCCAGTCTCGTTCTGGAAAGCCCGCTCTGCCATCAGCGCAAAACTGACAGTGGCATCGTAGGCAAGGCTGTAGAGATTGCTAATCCGCCCGATGTACCAATTGTAGAACTGCTCGTTGGTGAATCGACTGGCACGGAAGGCAATCATCTGGTCTTCATTAAATTTCTCCAGCTCAATTATTTCGAGGTTTTTCTCTTCCATCTGGATTTTCAGATCAGCTTCGGCGATCGCTAAATCAGATTCCTTTAGGGACATCTCGATAACTTCGTAATCGCGCTTGGCTTCTTCTTGACGGCGTAGATTGCTGCCTGCCTGCATCAAGGCATCTGCTGATTTTTCCAGTATATCTGCCATTGCTTCAGACACATCCGCACTAGCATCCGTTATCGCCTCTGGGTCTGTTCCTCCCATAGCAAATCCGTAGATATTGGGAATTAGCCTGAGACCGCCCGAAGCGAGGGTCGCAGCCATCTGCGCACCTATGTGGATTTCCCTGACGCTAAGTGTTGTAAAACTCGCTATCTCATAGCCATTGTGTAGCTCGTTAGCGAAGCCCTTTTGCCACTTCAAGTTCTTGTCAAGAGTAGCTTTAGCAGCCTCTAAAGTTTCCTTTGCCTTTTTTTCAATGTCGATCTGCTTATTCTGCATCTCTATAGCAAGATCGAAAGAATACGTCAGAGAATCCCCTAGCTCTTCGAGTGCGCGTTCATCTCGCTTTTCCAGAGCGTGCTGTAGCCGCGAGCCAATCCTCATCAATTCCTTGGTATAGTACTGGGCTTTACCAAGTATTTCTGCAAAGGTGTAGGGCAGTACTGTATGAGTCAACGTTGCCAAATCTGTTGCTGCTACCCCAGACTGGGCAGCTAATTGTAGTTGTCGTGGGTCAATCGGGGCGGCTAACAGTGGAATGTTCAGCGGTTCACCATCGATAGTCAACCAGTGGCGTAGATTGTACAGCCGCTTTTCAAAAGTCTGGTACAGGGACTGAATTTCCTGGTTGAAGGGCGGACGGAAGTCACTTTCTGGGACAACATTCCCCAAGGTAGGATTACTCCAGTCGCTGGAGGTGAGTACGTCTAATTCATCGGCTAATTCTTTTCTGAAGAGGTTTTTGGCAACCACATAACGCAGCTTGGCTTGTTGTAGGGTTTCTTGCGTCTGCTGGCGATAATAATCATCCCCTTCTGCTAGTGAGTGTTCCAGATGCTGACGGATGATGGCATGTTGATAGTGAATTGGGTTTTTCAAGGCTACATCATCAGGGTCGGTAATGCTGCGGCTACCGTCAGTAATGCTACCTGTTAAGGGCAAAACACCCCAGGGGCTATTCTGGTTAGAAGGATCGTAAGAGGGATTGTAGATACATTTCATCCAGCGTTCAGCTTCATCATAGTTGCCCATGTCAGCATATTTGGAGGAAATTAATGCTGGAATGTGAAAGAACAGTTCCCAGCCATAGATACCAAAAGGGCCGTCAAAATCAAATGTGTTTTTGGGCTGCGGTTCAGAGATTGGATCTATGGGAGGAGTTGCTGTCTTAAGGGCTGTCAGGAAAGTATTGACACCAGGCTCAGGATATTTTTGATTTTGAAGAGAAAACAAGGTGGTAATATCGTCAGGCATTGGTAGTAACTCTGGAACCTGACGCATTGCCTGGGAAACCAGATGGATAACATGATTACTACCGTCGATAGTTGCATCATTGACGACTAAGTATCCTTCTTCTTTGCGGTCTCCAGTTTCTTCGTAGCACAGAAAATCAGTTGAAACTGACTCATCAAAAATGTTGATAACCTTATCTGAATCTTCTTGGTCAGATTGTGTCCCTCTTGGGTAGGTATGTACTTCAAAACTGAAAGACACTTTAACAATGAAGGTGTTTTGGTTCGGCCTTTGACAGTCTATAGTCTGAGGATCGAATGTAATATTACAGTAGGATCCCTCTGTAGAAGAAAATTCCCCGAACCTTGAATCGCCTCCTATAGAATTATTCTGATCATCTACAACATCTACTTTTAAATCACATTTAGCATTTATTGGCTGGTAATTGCCGCTCACAGTTCCAATGAAGATGATTTCTGGTAAAGAGATTGTAAATTTTGTCTGATCAACTGACCATTCTAAGCGTAGACATATCTTTTCCCCGCGGTTCAAGGAAAACCTATCATTTGCTACCTCAGGTCTACTACCATTCATACTGCTATCTATCTCATTTCCTTTTTTGTCATAAATAAAGTCAAGATTTGGTGGATCAAAAACAAAACTGGGTTGCCGATCCTCCACAAAACAGCCTTGGGATGAGACGTAACCAGAAATATCTATATCGTGGGCATAAATGGAAGAGTCATTTTTAGTTATCTCCGCAGTCTTTTGAGTTATCTCGAAGCTCAAATAGTTCTCTGAGGCTTCCTTGTCAATAACAAAGAATTGCCTGATCTTCTGATCGTTACTATCAAAGTGGGCTTGGTAGATAGTTGGTGTAGATGGTGGATTATCAAACGATAGCTTCTCATCGACTCCCTCACCCAATTTAGGGTTCCACGGTTCACCAAAGCTGCCATCGACTCCTTGTCTCAGGTATTTGGGACGCAAGAAGTATGTCGTAGTTGTTCCGTCTTCGCTACGCTTTTCTTCTAACTCAATCCAGAGCAAAAATAATCGGTTCCAAGCATAGGCAGGGTAAACTCCATAAATTGTCTGATTAGAAGTTGGTAGGTCAATTCGCTTCCATTCTCCCCAGTCACAGCTTTGTCGGTTCTCCTGTTTCAGCGCATCTATATTTAGCCGCATATGACGGTAATAGTAAGTGAGATGGCTCCAGGATGCTTTGGCTGTGAAGTAATAATCGATGTAAGCAGGTGTTCGGATATGGAAGAAGCCTGTCGGTTCGAGTTCTGTAAGGTGCTGTAATTCCTTGATGTAGCTGTAGATAGCAGTTTCAACCATATCTGGGTTCAAGGAACCTTTGCTGAGTGACTGCTCGAACTGGTTGAACACCTCGGTTTTTTTCAACCGTAATTCAGGCTCAATGTAGTTGGAGGGGTAAAGCTTGAGCTTTTCGTTAGCCTCCCAGACACGGTATTGTTGAGCAGTTTCCCATTCTTCTTCGAGGGCTGCTTTAGGATTATTTTCAGAATTAAATTCGGCGATTTCCACTCCTTCGAGCATACGGTTAATGTAAACCTGCACTGAACTGGTAGCTTCCACCAAGCGGCTGGTAGGCACAGCAGAGGACACATTCACATCCAGAAGTAGATATTCGTAGAGACTTTCCGTATCGGTAATCTCTGCTTTCAGTATGTCATTCGGTGCCACTACCTTTGATATATAGCCAGCTACCAAGGCATCTCTTAGCTTTTCGTTGAGTGCATTTTGAGCAACAGTCGCCAGTTGTCCATCTTGGTAGCGAGATAACCCTGCAAGCACGGCACCGGCACCAGTGGCGGCCTTCTCTAGGTTGGTCAAGCTTAATAGTTCGGTGGCACTGAGACATAAGTCTCGACATAGTTGAATTTGCCGAGCCAGGGCATCAATCTGTTGTACAGTTTTTACAGCCGCATCACCCCGGAAGATAGCAATGTCTTCTGGATTCCAGTCGAGCAACAGCGCTAATATCTGGTCATTCTCGGTTGAGTTGGCTAATTTTTCCTTGAACACTTTTTTCAAGTAGGACAGCCACAAATCTGCTGAAACTTCTGCATTCTGGAGTTGTTTCCAACAATGGAGATAATAGACTTGCTCCAGGCTGAGGGGGATATTCATGGTGTCAGTCAACCAATCGGGATGCTGAGTGACCATCGCTACGCTTGCTGGGTCGAGTAACAGTGTGCTGATTACGGTTAGATGGCGAATCAGGTTGTAAATTAGTTGTGCTGAGGCATCACTAACCCCCAAAACAGAGCCAATGGAGTCTGATCGATAATCCCACAATAGGAAGGTATTCAATACGCTATAAGCATTAGTACCAATCCAAGCCAATAGGGGCGGCACTACTTCTGTATTACCATTTTTGGTCAATTGCACCACTTGTTCAGCTAGCACCTGCTTTTGACTAGCCTGGATTTGCACTAAACTGTCGATGAGCTGCGATCGCAGTTCTGGATTTTGAGGAGCGCTGGCGCTGGTCAGTATTTGATCAACCGCAGTGGCGATGTCATCTTTATCAACATCTTTCACCAGACCATAATCATCCAGGATTCCCTTCTCAATTAGTTGCTGGAACCATTGGTCAACTGAGATTTCAATTAGCTTAATTTCATTGTTAATAAGTTCAGTCCAATCGGTGTAAGGGGCAAAAAATGAGTCTGTGACCCGATGTATCTGAATTGCTTGATGCAGTTCGTGCAGCCAATTGGCCATCTTTTGCGTGTGTTGCAGCACAACTTTATCTGGTGGTGTCAGGATTATCAGCAACTGAGAAGTCGAGAAACCTGATATTTTCATCCACTGAGACAACCACACCAAACGGTCCATAACCGACAGCAGAGATTTTATGTTCTCTGATGTCGCCTCTGCTGTTAAGGTAGTTAGCAGAGCAGAATTTTCCATCGCATCAATCTTCTTCACCAAATCGATCCCAGTCAGCACGTTCCAACCCAGCAGTGGGAAGAGTTTTGCCAAACGGTAGAGTTGCGAAAAAGTTGTTTGGTTGAGTTTTGTGTCACCGCCAACTTCTATAACAATGGCATTCCATTCAGCGCGGGATAACTTCAAGCCCCGTCGCAGGATGTCACCAAGAGTGATACCTTTATTTGTAGCTGTTTCTACCTGACTCAGCGTTGTGGTGCCATCAAGAATCTGCTCGTTTACATAAGCCGCATCGGCACCAAACATCTGACCCAACAGCGAGGTTTCCTGTTCACCCAATCGGCGATAGCTATTGACTTCCGACAGTAACCCCACAAACTCATCAACGCTGAGGTTGTACTGTTCTAGCCAGTAGAAATAATGGGCTATGACATCAAAGCCTACGTCTGTGACACACTTCGACCCCTTTGCACCAGGAACCGCAGACAGCAGCCAATCTAATTGATGAAAGGCTAGCCCTGTCCGTTTGTAGAGTCGAACTAGGTGGTTCATACCTGCATACGTGTATGCAGCTAGACTTCTAGAACAAGACCCATCAGAATTCGGACTCTTCATTTCCAACTTGCCATTGGTACATGCGAGACACAGGGGGTAATCGGTAAAAAACCTTGCCCCATATTTGTTAGCTTCCTGAGAATAACCCCTCTCATCTACTACGCCATAATCTCGATACAACTGAATAAATTCATCAAAGGAGATATCAGTGGTCGTGATGAAGTTGTCTACAATACAGATAGTTTCTGGAGTTAACGTCGCATCACCATAGATATCTGCAAACATCTGCGGGGATGTCCATGAAGAAGTGTCAACGGTCTTCTTCAGAACCTCAACATCAGGCTGAGATAAATTTAAGGCATCTATATAATTGGGAACTAGAGTGAAATTGTTGTCTGAAATCACCCATTGATCGAGGCGACGGCTAATTTCATTGAGACTCATACCGTTCATTTGAGCCAAACCAGTGCGGATAGTCGCGAGGTCTTTGTCAAAAGGTAGAGCCAGTGGATGGAGTTGGGTTTTGAGGAATGCAAGATCATTGTTTCCAGCAGCCTTGATTTGCGCAGCAAGTACTTCATTCACCAACTCCAGAGTTGTAATCTCCTGATGCAGGTTGTCTTCACTCAGTTCTAGTTTCGCCAAGTCAGGACGGCGAGTATCCAGTCCAAAGAGGGGGTCTGCTGGGGTGATCTGTTTAGCTAAATCATAGATATGCTTTAAATAAGCCGCTGGAGATTGGCTCGACTGAATCGAATCCGGTTTGGCATAACGAATAGGATCGTTTTCTAATTCTGTTGCTACTCCTTGTGGTAACGCAGGTGTCCGTACATGGCGCAGGGCTTGGCTTAAGGGGTCATGGGTGACAATCGCATCACGCATGACAGTCTCAACCCGCATCGCTCGTTTTTGCGCTTCTCGGTAAAATTTGTAAGTTGGCAAGGGGGTATCGCCTGTTTTGGCTTTAGTCGCTGCTAACAAAGCATTAAAACGAGGGAACGCAGCCACCTCTGCTGTGGAGGTAAAGCCGTAACGACTCAGTTCCTCCTGAAATTCATCGTTATAGAGGGCTTTTTCAATTCTCAATCGGAGGGAGGACTTGTCCATGTCTTGACCTGCACCATTTTGCTGATTGCTCATATCTTGCACCTGTAAGCTGATAAATGACATTTAATATCATCAAATAAAATATCACTGAAAATATTTGAGTTCAAAGTTTCCGTTGTCTAGTGCCAGGATTATTGTTTCCAAAAGAAGACAGGACTTACGCACAGACGCCACAGATGGTAGGAGCGATCTTACCTTGCACCCCTACCATCTGTGGTTCAAACGAAAATTTGCGTAAGTTCTGGGTTTATTAGCCCAAGGTATTTTTGGCTCTGGTTTTTCGTTGAAGTCCCGCTAATTCATAAGTGAGATGGAACGTCAACAACCTTCTTGGTAAGGTATTAAATGTGGATACCGCACTCAGTTTTGCCAGTTCCCCGCCAACGTCCAGCGCGTTCGTCTTCACCTTCTCCCACTTTCGTTGTAATCGGTTCATCGCCAATGCTGGGATAACCTTGGTCATGTAAAGGATTGTAAATAACACCGTGCTCGTTTACATAAGCCCAGGTTTCTTTGCGTGTCCAGCTAGCAATAGGATTGAGCTTGAGCCGTCCCTTAGCATCAATTTCAAATACTGGCATATCAGCGCGAGTCACCGCTTGATCGCGACGGCGACCAGTAATCCAAGCAACTGTGTTCAATTCATCCAATCCTCGTTGCAGCGGTTCAATTTTGGTTACATGATGGAATTGTTGAATATCTGTGTCCCAAAGCGCCTCACCGTATTGAGCCGCAAATGCTTCGCGGGAGTCAATATCTGGCATTTTATAGGTTTTTAAATCCAGATTGTACAGGTCTTTAGCTTTAGCAACCAATTCCAAAGTTTCAGGGAAATGGTACAGCGTATCGAGGAATATTACCGGGGTCGGTGTCGCTGGCTTAAGTTCTCGGTAGAGAATATCTGTAATCACCAAATCATCAACATTAAAAGCACTGGTTTGCACCAAACCAGTAGGGATATTCTCAACGCACCAAGCCAGAACTTCTCTGGGATGGGCGGTATTAAATCGTTGATTTAGTTCCTCCAGGTCAAAGTTAGGATTTTGAATCGGCGCTTGTGTCGATTGAGTCATAGTAAATTTATTTGCGGAATTTACGGAGCTTGAACAACATCAATTTAACACCTTCAACACCCCTGTTGGCAGAGGGGTTGGGATGTGTGCGCAGCAGATAACAGCGAGGATCTAGCGGCGTACTCTTCGCTGTTATCTGCTGCAACCTGTGATTATATGACAAGATTTACCCTGATTTTTTGGTGGTTGCCCAAAAATTAGCCTAATCTTTAAACAAAAATCGCATTCCATACAATAGCTTTACAGCTAACTGCTCAGTCTCGGCTTACCATAATAAATACGACAGTTGATTCAAGTGGTTCTGGCTAACTGGGTTGCCAAATTTTATTCCTTCTTTTCATCCTGAAACTACTCTATCTGGCTACTCCAAAGTTAAATCTGGCAAATATTTAGCATAATTGACAACAGTTTACCCTCAATATGGGTACGATAACTAACACGTTTACTTTGCCAATGTAGGCAGCACCGATAATTTTACTGTCTAAAATTTCTTGATAAATAACACCAAAGCACCCATCATGAAATTAAATCAAAAGCTAGTTCAACGTTTACTTTTTTGCGTTACGCCTTTAGTAACTGGTTCTGTATTCGTTGCTTTGCCTGGTTTTGCTGCTAGTGAAGCCATTTCTGGGTCGCAAGTAGAGATTACAAATTTTAGTCACAACCCTCAAGACACTTCCACCTTTACTGACACTAAGACTTTTACAAATGTTGATTTGAGTGAAACTTATAGTTCTGGAAGTCTTCCTCCATTTGGTATAGTTTCAACCACCGGCGACGCCCTTGCAGTTTTTCCCCTCACTCCTTCCTCTTCAAACACACAAGCATTCAATGCAACTTTGAGTACAGCTCAAGGTGATGGAGTCGGTTACTTAGGGGTTTCCCAAAGCTTTGCTCAAGTGACAGGTTACAACTTTAGCGTAGGAGCAGGCGAAACTTTTTCTTTCGATACTAAGGCTTTTTTAGGTGTACAAACCTCAACTAGCAATCAATATGAAAACGCCAGTTCTTTTGGAAACATATCTTTCCTGTTGTTCGACAGCAATGATATGAAGAATCCCTTAGACTTCTTCTCCGTCTCCGCACAAGTAAGTAATGAAAGCGATGATTTTCTAAAGGTTAGCAAGAGCGCTGACTTAAACTTTGAGCCAACTAATGTTGCTTTGGATACTTCTACAGGAAGCAACAACGAAAATATTTTGGCCTCCTTTCAGGGGACGTTTTCCCGCCTTTTTGAAAAGTTAACTAATTTAACTTTTGTTGAAGTTAAAACTAATGCAGTTGCGGTATCTTGTCCGCTTCGTTAAGCTTTTTGTAAAATAGCATTTTTCGCAAAATAAACATTCAGCTTTGTCCTCAGCGAGTCAAACCAAAAAACTTAACATTCCCACCCCCTGAGCCGCAGCAATTCCTTATTTATAAAGGAAAACGGAATATATACATCAGATAAATTTCGCCAAAAAACACTTTTGATGTCTTGGAAGTCTAAGCGACGCCCTCCAGGTAAAGTAAAGCAACCTAATTGAGTATCAGGTTGCCAAGACATTTGCAACTGAGTCGGAAACAAACGGGTGTCTAAGTAATCTACTATTGCACCCGCTTCTGTAAGTGCTTGCTTCAGATGTGCAGCATGAGTATCTTCGGAATTACCCAGAATTAAAATGTTCATTTATTAAGTGGTAAAAGCTTAGCTAGAGGTTGAGCTATAGCAGTTCTCGGTTGGGTGCAATACATTTTTGACCTCTCTCCAAACCTCTCTCCTCCTAGGAGAGAGGCTTTGAAAATTGTTCGCCTTCCAACTAAAAAATTTTATTCCTTTTCCCCCTCCTTGCAGGAGGGGGTAGGGGGAGGTGGGAAGGGGTTAGGGGTTAGGTCTGTATTTTATTCAACTGAGAACTGCTCTACTACTGCTAGAGCTGCTACTAGAACTACTACTAGAGGAATTGCCAAACGAAATTTTTACCGTAATAATTTGGAGAATTTTACTATTACTATCACCAGAAGAAATAGCGATACTTTGAGCTTCTGCAATGCTTTTACCATCAGGTGAACATTCCCGTTGGGTTATGACTTTCTTGTGAATCATGAGCAATGTCCTCTCTTTCAAGTTGTAAGCTTTGGAAATCTCTTGAATGCGGGTAGCTTTTTTAAGCTGATTTGTTATGAAGCATATAGTTGAGTTCGCTGGCTAGCCAATCACTAAACATACCATCCAGAAGTTCTTGATATTTTTGGGGCGTTAATTCAGCAGGAATAAATTTTTCTACCATGAAAAGATGATAACCCTGGTTAGTTTTAAGGGGAGTAGTCACTTCTCCTAATGGTGAACTAAAGACAACTGCTGCTACTGCTGGCTTGAATTGCCAACGGTACAGTTCTCCTTCAAAACCAAATTTTTGTCGGCGCTTCTCGTCAATATCATAAAGGTGAGCGGCTTGATAAAAGCTGATTTCTTGCTCTTCTATTTCATAGAATATTTCTTGAGCCAAGCTTCCATCTGCGACAATAATTTGATAAATTAAAAGTTGATCAAAAGTAATTTTGTTTTGAGCAAAAAACTTTTCTACTTCTTTGGCAAACAAATATTCAGCTAGTTTTTTAGAAAGCAATTGCTCGCGAATCCCTTTTTCCCAATCTTCGGGGCTGATCATCTGATCTGCTAGCCAAGCCAGTGTGTCTGAAGCTTTCTCCAAACGTTTTTCATGGCGTTGGCGATTTGCCTCTGTCTGAATTTCCTCGCTCGTAACTGTTAAGCCTCTTTCCTGAGCAGCTTGATTGATAATTTTTTGATAGGAAATTTTTTGCAAGACTTCCTTTAACTGTAAGTGGCTTTTCAGGAAGCCAACAATTTCATCCAGTTCAACTGATG
This sequence comes from Potamolinea sp., assembly GCA_042408245.1. Lineage (GTDB taxonomy): Bacteria > Cyanobacteriota > Cyanobacteriia > Cyanobacteriales > Coleofasciculaceae > Potamolinea. The sequence goes on along the minus strand of JAYFMV010000035.1, from coordinate 35,089 downwards.
CACCTAGTAAGTTGGTCATGAGATGTTAGATGTTAGATGTTTAATGTGGAATATGAGAAGTAGGGGCGTATGACCATATGCCCCTACTGTTACCATTTTGTTCGCACGTATTAAGTCCATTCAAAGTAGACAAAAAAGGTGTGATTACTGCTTGGCAAGCTGATTCGTATCTTCAGTTTGTACTGCTCTCAAACCTAAGCCAGGGAAAACTCGGCTAGGTACTCCTTCCACAGTGTACCGAGCTTGTCTACTTGTGTTATTACGAGACTTTTGATCCTGGTTACTTGTGCGGCGATCGCCAAGATTATCACCGTCTGGGGGAGACGAGGGCGAGGAAAAGATGTTGATAAAGCTTGTGGAAGGTGTAGTTGTTGTTGGCAGGGATACAGTGGTAGCAGGTAGTGTAACTGTGAGGTTTGGTGTTGTCACAGTCATACTAGGTGATGTAATTATGATATCTGATGTTGTTACAGTGGTACTAGGTGCTGTAACTGTAACGTTTGGTGTTACTACAGCGTTACTACCTCTGGTGTAGATAAGAGTTGGTTTTGTTCCAGGGGTAGCAGGTGTAGTCACGACTGCAGGAGGAGGTGTGGTCACAACTGCAGGAGGTGTAGTCACAACTGCAGGAGGTGTAGTCACAACTGCAGGAGGTGTGGTCACAACTGCAGGAGGTGTGGTCACAACTGCAGGAGGTGTAGTCACAACTGCAGGAGGAGGTGTAGTCACAACTGCAGGAGGTGTAGTCACAACTGCAGGAGGTGTAGTCACAACTGCAGGAGGTGTAGTCACAACTGCAGGAGGTGTCGTGGTTACTGTAGCGTCCGTGGTAGGGGAACCGTTTGTAGAAGTTGAGGCTGTAGCGTTAGCACTACTGGAGGTGGCTCCGGGAGTGAATGCTGTCTGACTACTGTTACTGGTTCCTGTGGGTGAGGTTGCTGTCGCATTACTGCTACCACCCGCACCAGTTGAATTCACAAACGAAGTAGAGCTGCTTGAACTGCTACTCGCACCAGGGACATTGGCACTAGGAACATTGACACTAGGAACATTGACACCAGGGACATCAACACCAGAGAGATTGACACCAGGGACAGCGGACTCACGGCTATTGACACCACGGAAATTAGCACCACGGCTATTAGCAGCACGGACATTGGCACCACGAGAAAAACCAGCATGGGAAGGAGGAGCAAGGGATATTACTAAACCTCCAGCCAGACCAAGACATAAGACATATTGAGTGGATTTAATCATCGCATTTAATCTCCTTTTAGCCTCAAGCAATCAGCTTGGCTATTTAGGGTTTACCAAGGAAAGTTCCCTCCTGAAGGTGGAGTGTATGCGATCGCGATCGCCTGACTATAACCAAGTGCTAAAGAACCGGTGTAAGGGGTAGATACTGCCACAGAGTCACTAATAGCAGAGGTAAAGGTGTTAACACCGAAAGCTGAGGCGAAAGCACCGACATCAACATAAGCAAAACCACCAGCTAAATTGCTGGTTTCTTCAGACAAGCATTCTAGATAGTTCAAGTCAGAAACAATCATTGTTTTTTTCATTGAAAAAACTTTATTTTCAACACCTGAGATTGAAGCAAGAGTAATGATGAAATCAACCGCTGAAAGCTGATGTATTGATGTAACTTTCAGCGGTAATCAGGCTCTTAATTGCTAACTGAGATCGAGAAAGCGCCGGAGCCACTATAGTATGGTGTTGTGACTGTAGAAGTCGCCGCTTTCGTAAAGGTGTCATAACCGTAAGCACTAGCACCTGCATCAGCAACTGCTACATTCCCGTAAGCCAAACCTGCTGTCAGAGATACGAACTTTACTGCGCCATAAACATAATCTACTTCGTAGAAACTACCGCCTTCAATTTTGGTTTCTGCTTCAACAACTTGGAGGTGATTCAGGTCAGAAATAATCATGGTTTTTCTCCAGTAAGATGACGAATTATCAAAGGTAAACACTCTTCTTTGTCAACCGCTGAAAGCTGATGTATTGATGTAACTTTCAGCGGTAATCAGGCTCTTAATTGCTAACTGAGATCGAGAAAGCGCCGGAGCCACTATAGTATGGTGTTGTGACTGTAGAAGTCGCCGCTTTCGTAAAGGTGTCATAACCGTAAGCACTAGCACCTGCATCAGCAACTGCTACATTCCCGTAAGCCAAACCTGCTGTCAGGGAGACGAACTTTACTGCGCCATAAACATAATCTACTTCGTAGAAACTACCGCCTTCAATTTTGGTTTCTGCTTCAACAACTTGGAGGTGATTCAGGTCAGAAATAATCATGGTTTTTCTCCAGTAAGATGACGAATTATCAAAGGTAAACACTCTTCTTTGTCAACCGCTGAAAGCTGATGTATTGATGTAACTTTCAGCGGTAATCAGGCTCTTAATTGCTAACTGAGATCGAGAAAGCGCCGGAGCCACTATAGTATGGTGTTGTGACTGTAGAAGTCGCCGCTTTCGTAAAGGTGTCATAACCGTAAGCACTAGCACCTGCATCAGCAACTGCTACATTCCCGTAAGCCAAACCTGCTGTCAGAGATACGAACTTTACTGCGCCATAAACATAATCTACTTCGTAGAAACTACCGCCTTCAATTTTGGTTTCTGCTTCAACAACTTGGAGGTGATTCAGGTCAGAAATAATCATGGTTTTTCTCCAGTAAGATGACGAATTATCAAAGGTAAACACTCTTCTTTGTCAACCGCTGAAAGCTGATGTATTGATGTAACTTTCAGCGGTAATCAGGCTCTTAATTGCTAACTGAGATCGAGAAAGCGCCGGAGCCACTATAGTATGGTGTTGTGACTGTAGAAGTCGCCGCTTTCGTAAAGGTGTCATAACCGTAAGCACTAGCACCTGCATCAGCAACTGCTACATTCCCGTAAGCCAAACCTGCTGTCAGGGAGACGAACTTTACTGCGCCATAAACATAATCTACTTCGTAGAAACTACCGCCTTCAATTTTGGTTTCTGCTTCAACAACTTGGAGGTGATTCAGGTCAGAAATAATCATGGTTTTTCTCCAGTAAGATGACGAAATTGAGCTGGGCGTAAACTCTTCTTTGTCAACCGCTGAAAGCTGATGTATTGATGTAACTTTCAGCGATAATCAGGCTCTTAATTGCTAACTGAGATCGAGAAAGCGCCGGAGCCACTATAGTATGGTGTTGTGACTGTAGAAGTCGCCGCTTTCGTAAAGGTGTCATAACCGTAAGCACTAGCACCTGCATCAGCAACTGCTACATTCCCGTAAGCCAAACCTACTGTTAGGGAGCCGAACAATACCGAGCCTTTAACATAATCGTATTCGTAGAAACTACCGCCTTCAATTTTGGTTTCTGCTTCAACAACTTGGAGGTGATTCAGGTCAGAGATAATCATGGTTTTTGCCTTGTTGGTAGGAGCTTTGGACTTCAGAAACTTGGTTTCTTTGTTTCTTTTGTTATTAACAATATAACTATTCGCTTTAGAGCCGTGTTGCCAATTTGGCAGAATTATTATTCATTAAAATTAAGAGCATTTAGATAGAAACTGACAAATTTGAAGAGGATGCTTAAATTAAATGTTGCCATTTTGGCAGTAGCTTTTTAAAGAGTTAGTGAAGAAGGGCTTGTTTTTAAAGGAAGTATGAAGTTGCAGATTACAAAGTACTCTTACAAGGCTTCCTGGCTCACAAGCAAAGCTTTTCTGCAAGAAAGCTTTGCCCTGATGGTGGCTGTGAAGAAGGGTTAAATAATAAAAAACCTGCCTAGTTCTTTTTGGTTAAAAAACTAGGCAGGTATTAGGCTCTTTGATTCAAGTGTCGCTGGCTGAAATGAAGCTGTGGGTTTACTTGTTGGGAAATCTTAAAGAAAATTGCTATTGAAAAAGGAGGATAAATGATGTCTGAAGCTGCTTAAGCTCAGTTGCGAATAATTTGGATTCTCCCTGAGAGAAGACCAACCTTTCATCTAGATTGACCACCACCTACCTGAGTACTTGCCTCATCAGCCGTTTCTAGATAATCAAGGTCGGTAATAAGGTCAGTAATTTGACTTAAGCCCTTGTTTGAAGAAGCCTCTTTACACTGAATGGCAGGGTTTTGCTCATGGTTGTTTATTTTATCTGCTTTGGCTTGGCTAGGTCTGCCAAATTGGCAGTTTTCTTTCAGTAATCTGTTGTAAGTCCGGTAGGGAATAGTAATGCAAAGGGTTATATCCAGCACAGCGTAAAAGCAAAACACAAGCCCAAGAATACTTCCCAGCAAGAATTGCTTCCACAATCTGATTAAGCTGTTCAGGATTCATCGCTTTAGTAGCTCTGGCATTAGCGTAAGGCATTTGCTGGGTCATGGTAAGTTAAACTCCTAGGTAAAAAAAATTAAACTGATCTACTTGGTAAAATTGCCTTTTATAGGGTGATGCTGCCCTTTTGTAGTTGTCGGATTGGATCTATGAGTAGGTCTAAAATGGTACGGCGACGAGTGATAATATCTGCAGTGGCTGTTTGACCTGGCTTAAGCTGGATAGTGCGATTGTTGCTAGCAGGTAAATTCTTATCTAGCGTCACTTCTAGTCGATATACTGGGCCAAGTTTTTGATCTGGTTTAGCATCGGCGGAAATATTTGTTACTTTGCCAGAGACCATACCGTATTCCTGGTAAGGGAAAGCATCAAATTTAATTTGCGCGACCATACCTGTTTTGACAAAACCGGCTTCTCGATTAGGTAAAACTGAGGAGAGAACCAAAGGAGCGTTGTTAGGAGCAATTTCGGCGATAGTTTGTCCTGGTTGGAGGACTTCGCCAATATTGTTAAGATTCAGGGATAAGACAACGCCATCTACAGGAGCGGTTAGAGAGAGCTGTTTTAATTGAGCCTTAGCTTTAGTCAACTGCTTTTCATTCTCATCAACTTTTCCTTTTAGCTGAGTCTTTTGCACTTCCAGTTGCTGAATTTTCTCCTGTGCTTCTACTAGCGCTTTTTGTCCTTGAGCTATTTGTTGGTTTCCTTGGGCCTGGAGTCTGCTAGGTTCAGAGAGAGCTTGCTGTCGCTCTGTTTGTAGTCTCTCAATTTGGGCTATATTTTGTTGTATTTCTCCTTGGGTTTGGGTAATGCTGCGATAGCGATCGCGTAAAGATTGCTCACCTTGAAACATATATTCCTTGGCGATCGCTCCTTGTTCCACCAGAGGCTTTAACCTAGAGATTCGCTCTTCATGAGCAATCGCATCCCCCTGAATTTGATTTAGTAGTAAGCGGGTAGTTGCGATCTTCTCCTTGGCTTCAGAGATAACAGCTTCGTGTCCCTTGGCCTTGATATGAGCTTGAGCGATCGCAATTTCAGCAGCTTGATTACCTGCTTTTATGCTCTCAGCAAGGCTTTTAGATTCCTGTTGTGTTTTCTCTATTAAACCTTGGGTTTGAATTAATTGAGTTTGGTAAGTTTCTCGCTCTTGGAGAAGCCGTTCCACTTCAGTTGTTGCAATTTGGCTATCAATCTCAAACAGCACCTGTCCAGCTTTTACCGTCTCACCTTCTTTAATCGCAATGCGGGCCACTTTACCTGAAGCTGTCGGGTGAATTTTATAGGTTTCTCCTTTAGGAACTAATCGTCCTTGAGCTTGGCCCACTTCGTCAATCTGACCAAAAGTTGCCCAAGCACCAAAAGCTATACAAAAGAGCATTCCACCCACAAGAAAACGATAAGGAAGGGTGCTCGGTGGCTGATCAAGAACCGTTTGTAGAGATGTAGACCAATCAGTTGTCTTAGCGCTTGGTGTCTTGGTTGTTGCTGTTACCGAGCCATTTTTAGACTCAGTTGCTGCTCCAGGAATTGTCCTGCTTGGGGTTGATATACCTCCATAGATCAAATTATCACTAGATGTGTTATATTTATTCATCATCGTATTTCCTCAAAACCAAGTTCAAACAACTGAATTACTAGAATTGCTGGTACATGTTGAGGGATCAGGTTGAGGGAGCAAACAAATTGCAGTTGGCATTATGTTTACTGCCGATTAACCCTGCTTTTACTGTTTTACTGAAGTATGTCCGTTTGGAGCGTTTAGTTTTAATTTCTCAACATTTCAAAGCAAAACTAAATACTTAAAGATCTAGTTGTTGCTGTGCCAAGTGGTAGTAAAGACCTTGAAGTGCTATCAATTCCTCGTGAGTACCGCGCTCAACTAGAAGGCCTTTATCCAGCACTAAGATGCAGTCAGCATTACGTACCGTGGAAAGGCGATGGGCAATGATAAAAGTGGTGCGCTCGCGACTAATGCGAGTCAGGTTCTGCTGAAATCTTCGTTCCGAGTCCGTATCTAGGGAACTGGTTGCTTCATCAAGAATCAAAATTGGAGGAGCACCTAAAAGTGCACGGGCGATCGCGATTCTCTGTCTTTGTCCACCAGAGAGATTTGCGCCTCGTTCGCCCACTTTTGTATTGTACCCCAAAGGCAGAGATTGGATAAAAGCATGAGCTTCAGCTAGTTTTGCAAACTCTACTACTTCTTCCAAGCTATATTCAGGTCGATAGAGAGCAATATTTTCTAAAATCGTCCCAGAAAACAAAAAGCATTCTTGGGGAACAACACCCATCTGAGAGCGCAATGAATGAGGTGAAACCTGACGGATATCATGTCCATCAATACAAATGCGACCATTGGTAGGGTGATACATAGCTTGTAGTAGCTTGATCAAAGTACTTTTGCCAGAACCACTGCGTCCTACAATTGCTATTGTTTGCCCTGCGCGTACCTGAAAAGAAATGCTTTCAAGAGTGTTCTTTTCCTCTTCTTCTGCGTAACGGAAAGTAACATTTTCAAAATGTACATCACCTTTGAGACGAGGCAAAACTAGCAGGGGATTTTGGATGCTTTCTTCGGGTTCAGAGCTAAAGATATCATTGAGCCTTTCTACAGAAACTAGGATTTCTTGAAATTCATCCCAAAGCTTGACTAGAGATAAAATTGGACTAATTACGTTGCCGATCAACATATTGAAAGCAACAAATTGGCCAATCGTCAGTTGGTCTTGAATAACCAGTGAGGCCCCATACCAAAGTAAAGCCGTACTACCAACGGTATTAATCAAACCACTAATTGACTGTAAGCCGTTACTCAGGTTCTGTGCTTTGAATTGCACATTCACCAAACTGGTGAGACGTTCTTCCCAACGCCAACGTATCTCTTGTTCTGCAGCTGCAGCTTTAACAGTAGCTATTCCCGTCATCATTTCCACTAACAAAGAGTTTTGGGCCGCAGCTTCCCCAAAAACTTCCCGCGATAGCTGACGCAGAAAAGGACTAGCGACAACTGTCAAAATGGCGATCGGTGGAATCATTGCCAACACTAGCAGGGTTAGTTGCCAGTTGTAATAACTCATCAACCCCACATAGACAAATACCATCAGGGTATCCAGCCAAGTCGAAACTGCTTGTCGAGTCAGGAACATCTGAATTTTCCTAGTTTCCTGAACTCGCGTGATAATATCTCCAACTTGGCGTGTTTCAAAAAACTTGAGGGGTAATCTCAATGTATGGTTGATGAAGCCGGAAACGAAGGTGAGATCTAGTCGATTGGAAAAGTAGTCTAGTAGGTACTGTCTGGTTGCACTTATACCAATCCGCCAAACTCCAAAAATGATTAGTCCGATGGAGAAAGCGTGTAGGGTAACAAAGCTTTTGTTTACTACCACCTTGTCCAGAATGATTTGGGTAAACAGGGGAGTAATTAAACCAAAAACCTGGAGAAGCATGGAAGCCAGAATAATTTGCCCAATTAACCCTCGATAGGGCCATAACAATCCCCAAAAGCGACCGAGAGAGTTCTTTTCGTCTGGGGTAGCTGCTAGTTGTGGGGTCGGTTCTAGTAGTAGGGCAAATCCCGTCCAGCCAGTGTTAAATTCAGCACGGGAGAGCGATCGCATGCCGATAGCAGGATCAGCAACTAAAACGCGCTCGCCGATCACCCGGTAAACTACGATGTAATGCTGTCCCTCCCAGTGAGCAATCCAAGGGTTACGTTGCTCAGCCAAACGGCTAAAAGAAGCTCGTACTGGACTAGCACGAAATCCTACGCTTTCTGATGCTTTGGCTAAATTATTTAAGGCTGCACCAGAACGGCCTACACCTGCTAGATTTCGCAGGGAATTCAGACTGAAACGTTTTCCCCAGAATTGGCTGATCATCGCCAAGCACGCTGCACCACAATCTGAAGAACTCTGCTGCAGAATCAAAGGATAGCGTTGCCAAAGCCCTCGTCGCCGAGAGCGTTGTTTCTTTGGTTCAGGAAAAGCAACTGGTTCCTCGGATTGAGAGTTAAAGGTTGTCTTAGTTGGGATTGTGGTGGGAATCTTTGGCTGTTTCTGGGTAGGATTTACCTTGCTTTTACTAGAAATATGCCCATTGCCAGAGGTAACTGTAGCTATTTGAGAATCCGGAAAAATCCCTGTAGTGCGAACTGCTTCCCAATGTTCTTTTGGTAGCTTGTAAACCAACAAATCGGTTTGAGCAATCCAATTTGCTGGCGTAGGATTAGGATAGCCCCAACTCTCACCTATAGCAGGTATCTGAGCTTGCTCTTTGCTGCCAATTTCGCCGCTACGCAGCCAGAAGCGCCCTGACCCAGAAGAATCAACTAGCGCCTCTTTTGCTGGTATCCGTGTTTCTACTAGGTAGGGCAAAAGTGGCTTCAGTGTATCTACGGGTAAGCGCCGATACTCTGTTGAAGTTTTGAAGAAGACCAGCATTGCCCTCAAGAGTGTGCTTGAGTGTAGGTACTCCCGCAACTGGGGGAGTTTTTCTAGCCAAGGTTGAAGTTTGGGGAGGGATATTTTGGCGATTTGGCATTCACTGGCGGCGATCGCGCGGGTTAATGATGATATCTTACCCAAGACCGCTTCTGTGCCAAAGCTTTCTCCAGTTTCTAGCACCATTGCGGAAACTTCTCTTCCCTGTGCTGCGTCAAAGCCAAGTAATCGCACTCGACCTTGGCAAATTATGTAAAAACACTGGTTATTTTGTTCTTCTTGAACAGAATTTACTGATGAGTTAGGGAGATTATAGTTAGTAAGCTCATCACCTAGTTGAAACTCATGGATTTCAAAGGCTGCAGTAAATTCGGAAGTTAGACTTCCATTAGCGGCCGATATCCCCAAAAGGCTGAGCATATCGTCCAAGCTTTGATCAGTCTTATTGCGGTTCTGGAGCAATCCCTGATTTTCTGACATTAAATTCACCTGGAAGATTCTGTCAAAGACCCTAGCTTGTAATGGCGAGTTGTAAACCAGCCCATCTGTCTTGATAGAAATGAAAGGCGATCGCCTAGTGCGATCTCATTCATCCTTTTATGAAATATTGGTGAATTTACGGGGGTAAAGTCAAGATTTTTACTCTGTCTTCACAAAAACTTTATGGGATTTTTTTGGCAAAAATCCGTATTTTTGCTTAACTTATATATATATATGTTGCTTTTGTTAATATTTGCCTGAAAAACTCCACAAATTTCAATAAAACTTTATACAAGAACAAGTCTAGAAATTAACTTTTCATCTCTAATCCAGTTAAATACTTTCATTCCTAGGCAAGACTACTTACTGCAAGTCTTGTCCCCATCTCTCATTGCCAATCCTTCCCTAGCTGAGCGGTATTTTTATAAGGGCAAGGGAGTAACGCAGATTGTAAGAAATAGTTCAATTTACTTAACGAAACAAAAGTAAGTATCTTTAAGTATCTTTAATAAAAAGATAGAAGCTTGGGACACGAGAATGAAATTAATTCTTTACAGTAAACCTGGTTGTCATCTCTGTGAGGGACTGCAAGAAAAGCTAGAGCAAATTCAAAGTTTAAACCTGGAACTAGAGGTACGGGACATCACCAGCCGTGAGGATTGGTTCCAAGCTTATCAGTACGAAGTGCCAGTGCTGAAAAGATACAGCGACGGTAGGGAAGAACCAATAACTCGGCCTTCTCCCCGTAGCACAGTGAAGCAGTTGGAGCAAATGTTACAGAAATACTTGCCAGGTTCTGAGCAAAAATAAGTGGAGAAACTAGGGATTGGTCAGTTGTCAGTTGTCAGTTGTCAGTTGTTAGTTGTCAGTTGTCAGTTGTCAGTTAACCAATGACCAATTACCAATTACCCAATGCGTAACTAGAGTGAGGAGTTTTAATGAAGCTACGCGAATTATTAGACAAGATTTCCAATATTGTGGTTCCTCCCAACCACCCAGCATTGGAAACTGAAGTGACGGGGATTTGTACAAATTCCCACGCAACGAAGCGGGGAGATTTATTTATCGGAATGCCAGGAGAACGGGTAGATGGTGGAGAATTTTGGGAAAGTGCGATCGCCCTTGATGCGATCGCCGCCCTAATTTCAACACAAGCAGCCGAAAAACATCCACCAGTTGCCAACCCCGAACCAGGAGAAAGTCCCTGTGTCATTTCAGCTAATGACATGACCATAGCCTGCGCTCAAGCAGCAGCAGCATTCTACGGCTACCCAGCCAATAAACTCAAGCTGATTGGCATTACCGGCACCAATGGCAAAACTACAACCACCCATCTTATAGAATTTCTTTTGGGTCATGTAGGGGCGCACGGCCGTGCGCCCCTACCTACAGCGCTTTTCGGTACACTATATGCTCGTTGGCCTGGTTTTGTCCAAACAGCGGTTCATACCACACCGTTTCCAGTGGAACTGCAAAAACAGCTAGCTTCGGCTGTAACAGCAGGATGCAAACTGGGTGTGATGGAAGTAAGTTCCCATGCACTTGCACAAGGTCGGGTGATGGGTTGTCCGTTTGAGGTTGCAGTGTTTACCAATCTCACCCAAGACCATTTGGACTATCACCGTGATATGGATGATTACTTTGCGGCGAAAGCGCTGCTGTTTAGTGCTGATTATCTCAAAGGTCGGGCAGTGATTAATACTGATGACCCCTATGGACAAAAACTAATTGAGCAACTGCATCCAGAGCAAGTGTGGTCTTACAGTGTGCAAAATTCCTCGGCTAATTTGTGGACAAGTGACCTAAAGTATGAGTCAACTGGGGTAAGTGGAATCTTGCATACTCCTGCTGGTGAGGTTCCTTTCAGTTCGCCGTTAGTAGGTCAGTTTAATTTATCTAACTTGTTGGCTGCTGTGGGAACAGTGTTACATCTGGGCTTGGATTTACAGTCGTCTGTAGAAGCTTTACCTCTATTTTCCGGTGTTCCTGGAAGGATGGAACGAGTGCAAATCTCTCCCGAACAGGATATTAGCGTGATTGTCGATTATGCTCACACACCGGATAGTTTGGAGAATTTGCTCAAGGCGGCGCGACCTTTTATTCAAGGTAAGATGATTTGTGTGTTTGGTTGTGGAGGCGATCGCGATCGCACCAAGCGCCCCAAAATGGGGAAAATTGTAGCCGAAGGATCTGACATTGCGGTGGTGACTTCTGATAACCCGCGCACGGAAGACCCAGAGCGGATTTTACAAGATATTTTGCAGGGTATTCCAGCGTCAGTGGAACCAATTGTTATAGGCGATCGCGCGACGGCGATTCGCACAGCTATTTTACAAGCTGCTCCGGGAGACGGCGTTTTAATTGCCGGTAAGGGTCACGAAGATTATCAAATTCTCGGTACGGAAAAAATCCACTTCGATGACCGAGAGCAAGCGCGAGAAGCCCTGGCAGAGCGTAAGTTCTAAGGGTAATAGGTAATAGGTAGTATGCAATTGTTTTCGGGCAATTCTTATTACTTATTGCCTCAATTTGTTGATCATGTGATTAACACTAATTCTCCTTAACTTTAATAACATACCTTGCTACTCAATTTACTTAAACTTCATCTAAATCACCCAAAGTATAAGTTTTTAGTAATTTATTACTAATTTTGTCCTTAGTATATCTGTTATTTGATATCCTCTATCTTGAGGAGGAATTTAATATAGCATTTGAGCTTAAAGTCCGAAGTGATACTGCAATATTAGATTTGTCCTGATATAGCAATTCTCAGTTACGCGCGTGTACATCAGAAAAACCTAACCCCCAACCCCTTCCCACCCCTCCCTAACCCTCCCCTACGAGGGGAGGGAAAAGGAAAAGCTTTTGTTAGTCGGAAGGGGAGTAAGAATCAAAGCCTCTCTCCAAGCGACAAAATTTATCTGCTTCCCTCTCCTTTTAGGAGAGGGTTAGGGAGAGGTGGAGAGAGGTTTGGAGAGAGGTCAGACTGTATCTCATCCAATCGAGAAGGGCTATAAAAGTTAAAAATACCCACAATTTAATCAGAGCAGAATATTAAAGGAGACAATGAGAATGAGAACTCATATGGCAACAATTGCCGCTGGCTTTACCTTACTCCTAGGAGCAACTACCGTCAGCGCTAAGCCTGTAGTAATTTACAATGGCTTATCAGGTCAAACACCTGGTCAACAGGGATGGTTGTACCAAGCAGGTAGTGATAAACCTCCTTATATAGTTACTGCTCCTTTACCTGTGCAAACCCCCACCAACAGTGGCACTATCCTTGATAGTGGTAATAACAACAATGTCGCAGGCTATTTCTTAAAATCTTCAACTCCATTGGATCGGGAGAAGGGATACACCCTAAGATTTAAGGTACAAATTAACTCAGAAAGCCACATTTCAGAAAACCGTGCAGGTTTTAGCGTTCTTGTCGTCAGCAAAGCCTCTACCTGGTGAAACGCAACCCTACGCTCTGGAATTAGGTTTCTGGCAAAATAATATCTGGGCTTACAATCTTGGTTTTACGCGCGGTGAAAATGTGAATTTCAACACTACCGCCATGCAAGCCTATGCTCTATATGTAAAAGGCACAACTTATAGGCTTTTCATCGCAGGTTCTACTACCCCAATTCTGCAAGGACAACTACGGCAATATACTGGATTTAAAGCACCTTTGGGATTACCAAATCCTTACACTACGCCTAATATGATCTTCTTTGGTGACGACACTTCATCTGCAACTAGCAAATCTACTTTAGGATTAGTTCGGCTGAAGACCTTTTAATTATTGGGTAATTGAGGAATTGGGTAATGGGTAATTGGTAATTGGTAATGGGTGATTGGTAATGGGCAGGATGGGTAATTGGTACATGGTAATGGGTAATTGGCAGGATGGGTCGTAGGTAATTGCGTAATTGGTAAAATTGGTCATTGGTTATTGGCAATTGGTAATTGGGCATAGAAAGGCTTACAGCCCCTATCCGACAAATCCTTGCAGCTACTACAACAACATCTGCGTGTATCTGCGGTTTATTTTCTCATCTCTACTTTTCGGAGAGGTTGTTATTTACTAGAGAGTAAGTGGTCAAACAACGAACAACGTCTATCCATTACCTATACGACTGAAGATACCAATTACTAGACCAATAGTTCATTGTGAGAACAAATATCCGTGTCAGTGACTTCCAAGGGTAAGAAAATGGTCATCACTTCACCTTCTTGGGGGCGCTGACGCACAATTAACTTTCCTCCCAGTGCTTGGAACAGATGTTTGGTAACCTGTGAGATTCAAGCTGAGACTACCTGTTTCTGGCTGGAACATCAGCAACTGACCAATTGACTTCAAAGTTGAACAAGTTGAGTCTGTTGAGTATGTAGAATTGTCAGTTTTTTCTGGATCTGGCTGAGACTGGAATTGTAGTTTTAGTTGGTCTCCTGCTGGAGTTACCTGTACTTGGATATGACCACCTTCTGGGAGAGAGCGGGTGAAATTTTCGATCAAGCCTGTCAGTACCTGATCCAGCATTGCGGGATTGCTTACCACAGTTGGGAGCTTTTGGGGCAAGACCACATCTAACGTAATGTTACGCCTTGCGGCTTGCTTTTGCCAGTGGGGGATGGAAGTCTGGAAGACCTGGGCCAGTGACATAGAGGTAAGGTTAACAGGTGCTTGCTCCTTTGCTGCGGTTTCTAATTCTACAGCCCGGAAAATCAGCTCCATGCGGTTGATTTGCTCGGTACACTCATGGTCAATAATGTCCAAACGCCGAATCACTTCTGCAGGGAGGTCGCGCCGTTTTAGTAGTAGTTTAGTGAGGGTACGAATTGTAGTTAGAGGTGTGCGAATTTCGTGGGTAAGTGCTTGTAGCAGTTCAATGTCAGGCGTTGCTTCACTTTTGTTAGAAACTTTGCTGCTAGATCGTTCCTCATTTTTCACTAACCGTTCCCAATTACGAGCACGGAAGCTATCACAATGATGCTGAGGTTGTACTGACTGATAATTTTGGTTTGTAGAGGAGAACTGGTATTTTCTGGATATTGTCTGCTTGAGGCTGTTCTGGTAAATTCTTGAGGAGCTGACGGCCAAACTGCATGACGATACGGTAATCAGGCGCCGGGGGAGCAAACTGGGTGAGTAAGGTTTCCAGTTGACTGAATTGATGGGGATTAGTTAGTAACATCCGAGGACGCAATGCTATCCAAGCTTGTTGCATATCCTCCGGAGCGAAGGAGAAGCGAAAGGCTGGAACACCGTTGAGGTCTTCTCCACAAACCATCACTAAACTGAAGCTATTAGTAAATACTAAACAAAACTGCTCTGCTGTCAAGGGGTCACCAGGCAATAATGGTAGCTGATAAACGGTATTAGTAATGTGTTGGCGCTGACAATTTTTGGCTGGGGGTAGCTGAAAAGGCATTAAAGCGAGAGGATTAAATGTCTCGCTAGTAAAAATCCCTGTCTGGAAACTAGCCAGAAGATTTGGGTGACTTAGGACTGGCGCCGGACCCGCTAAGACTAACCCTTGGAGGGATGAATGAGCGCTATCCTCTATGTCTGAATTGGAGACAGCTAAAAATTGCCAAAGCAACTCTTCTAGGGAAGCGATCGCACTCTTCCATTCCCTTTCTGCTTTTGCACGCTCTTTTTCTCGGCGACTGCTAGCACCTCGTTGACCATTCTCTGTGATAGTCATCTCCTCAATCTGAGGCGCAGCGGTATCATTTAGCCCAACCTGTTCGCTGTTGGCTAAAACTTCACTTAAGCTTGGTAACAACCACTTTTGCACCACAATCTTTCCCCATGCACAGCAAGCGCATTACTACAAGTATTTACACTTCTGATTACGAGGTTACTGCATTAGTCATCTTTCTAGGGGCGTACAACCGAACTTATTAGTCGCAATTCCCGTGTTTTTTGCAGGAGGTCGCATACGCCAAAAAACTGAGTTCGACTCTAGAATAAATTTGTGACGCAGCGGGATTTTCACGATGACAGCCCTTTCACCCAAAGTTGAAACTACCCCAATCTTCTACCCTAGTGCTGATGGTACACCCGTAGCAGAAACTTACGATCACCTCTACGCTCTTCTGACGACCCTGGAAGTCCTCAAACAATACCTTGCAGATCGTCAAGCAACAGTTTTAGCAAACCAATTCCTTTACTATGCTCAGGGATTTCCTAAACTGCGAACGGCCCCTGATGTCATGGTAATTTTTGATGTCGCATTTGGGGGTCGGGATAACTATAAAATTTGGGAAGAAGGTCAAGTGCCGGTGGTGATTTTTGAAATGACCTCAAAAAGCACACAAGACCACGACAAAAGCTTTAAGAAAACTTTGTACGAACAATTGGGAGTGCAGGAATATTGGCTATTTGACCCCAAAGGAGAGTGGATTGAGGAAAAATTGCAGGGATATCGTTTGCGGGGAGAAACCTATGAGTTAATTACAGATAGTCGCAGCGAACCTTTGCAATTGCGGTTAGCTGTTGAGGGGAAACTCATAGGTTTTTATCGCGAAGATTCAGGACAAAAGTTGTTGATTCCCGATGAACTCGCATCTGCGTTACAGCAGGAAACTCAAGCAAGACAGCTTGCTGAAGAACGTGCCGAACAAGAACGTCAACAACGGGAATTAGCTCAACAACAAATGGCCCAAATGGAAGCAACGCTCGCTCGCTATCGAGAACAATTTGGAGAGTTACCTGATTAAGAACCTATCCGAAAAGTAGAGAGGAGAAAAGGAACCGCAGATAAACGCAGATAAACGCAGATAAATGCCAGGACTTTTCTGATAGGTTCTAAGTTTGTTGCCAAAATTACTCGCTCGAAAAGGCTATTTTTTATGTCGCACTTCAACAACAGTATGAACGTTACCTCGTGGTTGATAATCCCCTTTGATTGTGACTTCTAAGGGGTCAGTTGCGGCTACAAAGTCATCCAAAATTTGATTGACTGCTTCTTCATGAGAGATGTAGCGATCGCGATAGCTATTGATATAAAGTTTAATTGCCTTAAGCTCTACTACCTTTTCGTCAGGAACGTAGGTAATGTAAATTGTGGCAAAGTCTGGATAGCCGGAAAAGGGACACTTACAGGTAAATTCCGGCAAGGTTATACTGATATCGTAGCGACGGCCCGATACGCGGGTTTGGGAAGGTGATTAACTGTCCTTCGGCAATCTCACGTTCACCGTATTTTATCGCCTGTGTCTGCACTTCTGATGATTGTTGCCCAGTTGGAGAGTGACTCATCTCAAATTCGTTTATTTACTTAATTTTTAGTTTGTTGTTAGTAATCAGTAGTCAGTTGTTATGAGACAAATTACAAACAACCAACAACCAACAAAAGTTTAGATTCTAGTGGAATCCCAGTCTGGGCAATTCTCTGATTCCCAACCATAGGGATGCATGGCACAGACAAACAAATTTCCATTGTATATTTGACCGTGATAATTACGGCAACCTATACAAGCAGGATGTTGCTCTATTGTTGGTTCCATCGGATAAGTGAAAGTCGCCTCCGTTTCGCCTACTATT
This sequence comes from Potamolinea sp., assembly GCA_042408245.1. Taxonomy (GTDB): domain Bacteria; phylum Cyanobacteriota; class Cyanobacteriia; order Cyanobacteriales; family Coleofasciculaceae; genus Potamolinea. The sequence goes on along the minus strand of JAYFMV010000035.1, from coordinate 18,323 downwards.
TCTTCTAGTTCAGAATAGATTTCGGCAATTGGTGCAAATATATCCTGTAAATACTGGTCAATTTCTACGCCAATAGTGTTTTGTACCTCATCGGCTAAGGCTTCGACCAAATCAGTGACTCCCAGGAAAAATTCATCTACCATATCAGTCACTGATTCTATTGTTTCAAAAATAGTTTTTTGCCACTCTTCCATTTTGGAGATTCAGTAAATAACCATTCATTAACTAATTCTTCTATTCTCGCTTCAGACGACGCAATTCATCTTGCATAGCTTGTACCTGCTTGCGTAGCTTTTCGACGTTCTCAGCTTCTGTTGGCGTCGGAGATTCCTCATCAGATACAATCTCAATCAGACGCGGTTCAGGTGCTGGTGTGGAACCTTCCTTGGCGGCTTCAACGGGTTGCTGTTGGGCTTGTCGCATCAAATCATCAACCAGCTTACGAGCTTCCTCGGTTGTCATTTCGCCTTTTTCTACGAGTTCTTCTGCCAATTTCTGAGCTTGTACTCGCAGTTCTGTCAATGTTCCCCCGGCTTTCTCGCTCGCATAACTTGCTAGTCCCACGCCGAGGTAAAACGCTTTTTGCACAATATTTCCAAAACCAGCCATGATCACTGATGCTCCGATAATTACGCTTGTACCTTATACTTCCAGGATACGAGCGAAACTCAAAAGTTGCCCACCCAACTCCAGGTAGACAAATTAACGATTATTTTTAACAGTGGCTCTAAGAACTTTGGAGCTACATAGAGGGCTGAAAACATAACCCCTAGAAGCCAGGAGACCCGGAGACCACGCCTATCTCAAGCATCTCGTATTGCTGCCACCTTCCGGTTCTGACAAGGTTTGAGCGTTGAGATCGCGTAGTTCCGGATCATTTAACAGCATAACATTATCTGCTCAATAATGGGAAAATAATTTTTCTGGTGTGGCTAACGCTGTAGCTGCTGGACTAGCTTTTGTACGGCTTTGTATGACTCTTGGTTGCCTTGTTGCTGATACAGCGTCGCAGCTTTCTGAAAATCGGCGATCGCCCCCTTCTTATCTCTTTGCTTAGCTAGAGCAATGCCTCGGTTGTAGTAAGTATCGGCAAAGTTGGGATTAATCCGCAAGGCTTCGTTGAAATCTGCCATTGCTTTGGGATAGTCTCCTAAGCCAGAGTAGATAGTTCCCCGATTGTGGTACGCTTCCATCAAGTTAGGCTTCAGCCGCAAAGCTTGGCTAAAGGCTTCAATTGCCTCGCGTCTCTTGCCTAAATAATCTTGAGCAAGACCAATGGCAATATAAGTAGAGCTATCCTCTGACTTGATTTGCACAGCTTGGTTAATATCTTTGGTTGCTCCTTCTTTATCTCCCAATTCAGCGCGAGCGATTCCTCTACTGACGTAAGCAGATGCATCTTTGGGGTCGATTTGCAATGTCTGATTCCAATCTTCAATTGCTTGTCGCTTATTTCCCTGATAATAAAGAGTTCGCCCGCGTTCGTAGTAAGCCTGAGAATATTTAGGACGCAGCCTAATTGCTTCACTATAATCGTCAATTGCTCCTGGAAAATCTCCTCGCTTAAATTTGTCTAGTCCCCGCTTAAATAAGTCTTGGGGTTGCGTTTGAGAAATTAGGATTGGCTGAGATTGCCCATAGACAGATGGAGATATTCCACCCAAGCAGGTGACTATTCCTAAAATGGCAATTGTTCGGTGAATGTATTTCATGGCTTTACTCGCTGGAAGATAATTAAATGCGACTGAAAGCTCTATTTCAATAGACCTCTTGCATAAATCATAATGGGAGATAATGAACCGCAGATCTAGACGCTCTCTTCGGCTTCCCGTAGGGTACGCCGATCAACGCAGATAAAACACAAAACAATTGAGGGATTTATCGCAGAATAGTGACTTTTGCAAGAGGTTTCATGAGGTTGATAACTGTATTTTATCGAATCGAAATAATCCTCTCGCTTTTTGCCAAAACCTCACTTGCCGCTAAAGCTTCCTGTCTTGCCCATTGATCGGCTGCCACGATATCTTCTAAAGAAGGATTTTGACAGTTATCTATTTGGTGTTTATCACATACATATTCGATACAACGGGCAATATCTAAATATCGGATTTTTTCTGACAAAAATAAGGCTACAGCTTGTTCGTTTGCTGCATTTAATACTGCTGGCATTGAACCACCAGCCCTTCCTGCTGCATATGCTAACTGCATACAAGGATACTTTTGATGATCGGGTTCTCGGAAAGTTAAATTCCCAGCTTTGACTAAATCTAACTGTTTCCAATCAGTATAAATCCGCTCTGGCCAAGACAAAGCATAAAGCAAGGGTAAGCGCATATCTGGCCAACCCAACTGAGCTAAAACTGAAGTATCTTGCAATTCAATTAGGGAATGAATAATGCTCTGAGGATGGATCACGATATCGATGTGGTCATAATCCATACCGAAGAGGAAATGAGCTTCAATTACTTCCAGTCCCTTGTTCATCAAGGTAGCTGAGTCTACAGTAATCTTACGTCCCATTGACCAGTTGGGATGCTTCAGGGCGTCTGCAACTGTGACTTCCGGTAATTTTTCGACGGGCCAATCTCGAAATGCTCCCCCAGAAGCTGTCAGCAAAATTCGCCGTAAACCTCCCAGAGGAACACCTTGGAGACACTGAAAAATTGCTGAATGTTCTGAATCTGCTGGTAATAGCTTGACGTTATGTTTCTTGACTAATGGCAAGACTACGGGGGCACCGGCAATCAGGGTTTCCTTGTTCGCTAGTGCAATATCTTTACCTGCTTCAATTGCGGCGATCGTCGGTAACAAACCGGCACAGCCTACAATCCCGGTAACTACAGTTTCAGCATCACCGTAGCGGGCAACTTCCGCAACTCCAGCTTCTCCAGCTAGTAAAATTGGTTGGTGGTCAAGGGAGGCGATCGCTTCTTTTAATTCTGGCAGCTTGTCTTCATCGCAAATTGCCGCTATGCTTGGGCGAAATTGCCGAATCTGAGCTGCTAACATCTCTACATTACGCCCAGCAGCTAATCCCACAAGCCGGAATTTGTCTGGGTGCTCAGCAACGATGTCTAATGTCTGTGTACCGATGGAGCCGGTAGAACCGAGTAAAGTAATTGCTTTCACAATGTTTTAAGAATTACGCGCCACTCCAATATAAAATTCTTTGGGCTGATTCTTCGCAATCTTGTCAGGAAAAATTTGAGGGATTGGTTTAAAAAAAGGCATAAGTAACAATTTTACGATATCGTAATGACCAAAGCAAGAATTATCTGGCTGCTCAAGTCATCCTTGCTCGTTGGCAGCGCTTTTCTGCTGTGTGCGATGCTGGGAATGCTGATCAATCCTGATGCTTTCCATAAATTCTTTTCTCCAGTTCAATTAGTTCCTGATGTTGTTCCGCCATCTCGTAGTAGAAGCTATTACTGGGATGTACAAGCATATGCAGAAATGGTGTTGAGCAACCTTTGTATTGCTTTCTATCCTCTCTGGCCAATGCTTATTCGTTTCCTTTTTCATCCTCAAACTATCGAACAGGCTGCACACTCTTTATTAGTTGTTTCTACGGTTATTTTCTTTGTCTCGGTTCCCCTGTTAATCTGGGTTTTCGGCAAGGCTTTGGGTAATCAATATTTGGCTTTTCTATTAGTTCTTGCTTTCACTCTTAATCCGATAGCAATTTTTAGAGTAATTGGTTACACGGAAAGTTTCTTTACCGCTCTTAGTGTTCTTTTTATCTATGTATGTTTAGCTAAAGCAAGGTTTTCTGAACAAATTCAATTGGCTCTGGTATTGATTTTGACGTTTCTTATGTCTTTAACTAGACCGATCTTATTACCATTTGTGTTTGCTTCAGTAACGGCGCTTGGTACTATTTTTCTGTTGGAGAACCTGAAGCTAGAAACAATAAATTGGAGAAGCTTTATAACTCAACCTAAACAATATGTCCGAGAAATTAAGCTGACTATCACTATTAGTATTGCAGCTTTGCTGGGATACTCTGTCTATGGAATTTTCTGCTTCCGCACGCGAGGAAATTTCTTTGCTCCTTTCACTGATCAAAAACTTTGGGGAACAAAATTAGGTTTGCATTTAGAGTTGCTGCTTTTTCCTAAGTCGCCACTAATTGACTTGTTGGGGCTATATTTTCCTCTAATTGTTATGTTGATTGCGTTTATTTTGATCTACTTGAAAATTAAAAATGAAGCACCGTTAGTATGGATACCTAAGTTTCCTCTCTGGAACGCTTTATTTTTGTACCCACCTCTACTGATTTTGGTGAATATTGTTAATTATTTTAGGTTGCGAAATAAACCAGAACAAGTTGATGGTTCTTTAACAAGGCTGAGCGTTGCTGATTATACTGAAACCTTGAGGAATAACTATCTCTTTTGGTTTAGCGTTTACTTTCCGGTTATTCACTCAGCGATTATCTTTTTTACGCGCGATCGCCTAGCTAGTCTGGGGAGATATATATTTGGCGTTCCCTTCTTCTTTCTAGCGCTGGGATATCTCTGTTGCTGTATTCCTGGGAAAAAAACTTATCAAGCCTTATGGGGATTGATTTTAATATCGGCGATCGCGCTTGTGGAACAATGGGTAAATTATGGTCAAAATAAGTGGCTGGGTTGAAATTAGATTAATGATAATCTGTCATAGGTAATAGGTCATTAGTAAAAGAACAAACAACCAACAACCAAAATTCACTTTTGTAGTACTAAAAAGACCCAACGAATACCATTAACCAAGTAGTATCCACCCATAATAATTAGCAGAGCTCCGCCAATGCGCATAATCCAGTCAGAATAGCTCAATAAAACGCGGGGCCTTGTTTGGCTAAACCTGTAAACAAACTAGCGAAGAAAAGAAGAGCACTCGTACCAAGCGCATAACTAACCATCGTCAGCGTGCTTTGCACTTGGGAACCCGTAGCAGCGGCTGCAGTTAGAACCGAAAATAGCACAGGACTGGCACAGGGAGAACCCACAAGTGCGAATGTCACACCAGCGCTGTAAGGGCCACTGATCGGTAATGAAAAGCCACCATTAGGCATCGGTATGCGTATAATCTCTAAGAAACTTAGCCCCATCAAGAGAATGATTAAACCAACTACAATGTTGACGTAGCCACGGTGGCTAACCATGACAGCGCCAGCAAAGGAAGCGAATAAACCAAACAGACTGAGAACTGTGACTACTCCCAAAACAAATGAACCAGCTTTGATAAAAGCATCTTTGCGAGAAGTAATTTCGCGAGTACCGATGTAGGTAAGATTCACGCTTAAAAGAGCGAGTTTGCATGGGGAGATACTAGCAATCAATCCACCGGCAAAGGCTAATCCAAACAGGACGAAGGGGTTACTGGTATTCTGTTTACCTAACCATTCCTTATAGCCCTCTTCCAGTATGAAGACTACTTCCTGAACAGGCTCAAATAGAGTATTCCAATCAAAAAAGCTGACAGCCAGAATCGCTAAAACTGTTCCGACAAAGAGCAATCCTGGTACTAGAAATCTTGGGAGTTTACGTCCAGCAACTTTTGGCGCTAACCTTTTGGTACGTGTCATGGTTTTAGTTTATTCTGCTTGATGTAGAAAGATTTCAAGTGATTATTTGAATTTGCGCTCACCTGTGTAGCCCGATAAGTTAGCGAGTTCATCTAGGGAACAGCCACCTTGACAAGTTAACTTACCGTTTATTTCCCAACTGGGATAGCTTGTAAGCTTGGCTTTTTCGCAGAGAGCTACTTGTGGATTTTCCCCTCCGGGATCGCACTCAACGTAGTTGATTTTGCTAAATGCTTCTTTTCCAAATTCTTGTTTCTGTCCTTTGCAAGCAAGACACCAGTAAGTGCCATACATCTTAGCTCCTATTTTTTGTAAATGGCTGGCTAAAGCGGTTTTAGTTGGGTTGGGATTATACTTGTCAGAAAATTTATTAGACACCTTTTTGGATAAACCGCAACCGGTTGTCAAGGTCAGTAGGACTACAGATACACCGACTGCTAATTTGGTGAATTTCAGCATTACTTGGTTAGATGAGCATTTCTTAAGGGGTTGATAATAACTATTTATAGGCGATCGCCTCAGCTCAAGCTTCTAATTTTTTTGATTACAAAAAGCTCTTTCCTCATTTTTGCCACCATTTTGACTTGATGTTGCCATAACCTTGCTAACTTCATCAACTCTTGTTATTCTCTGGCTGTATTTTTTTAAAATCTTTAACTTCTAATTTAAACTGGCGAGAGATTTTAATTGCCGAAATTGCGATCTCCTTGATAGCCGGATAACTCAGCAAGTTCTTGTAAAGATAGGACTCCTGGGTATTGCTGACCTTTAATTTCCCAAGTTGGCAAAGCGTTAATATTAGCCTTTTGACACAAGTCTGGTTGGGGATTTTTCCCTTGGGGATCGCACTCAACTAAGTTGAGTTTGTCTACAGCCTGTTGACCGAACAATTGCTTCTGCTTGGTGCAGTACTGACACCAATAAGTGCCGTAGAATGTCGCTCCTGTCTGTTTTAAATGACTGGCTAAAGCTACTTTTGCTGTGGATGATGCGGTAGATTCAGCAGCAGTTGAGGATTTTGAGCCTAAAGAGTTGTCTTGAGACTGCTTAGACGAAGAACATGAAGTTGTCAATATCAGTAGAATTACAGAGACAACTCCAGCCCGCTTGGTAAATTTCAGCATTACTTGGTTTCGTAAGGAGCGCTCTATAGATTCTGGCATTGCCTCCTTCTTTTCAGCAAACTTTTTCAGAGTAAAAAGTTCAATAGCGCAAATAATTTTCTGGCATCAGCTTTTTATCAACTCTGTAAACTTTGAAGCCGCGTTTGATATAGTTATTCAAAGCGCGGGGACAATCTAAGTTACAGGTATATGTCCACAAACGTTGAGTGCCTTTATTCCAGGCGTAGGCGATCCCATGACTTAGTAAATGTGACGCTAACCCTCGGCCCCGGTAGTCCGGCCTCAGCCCAAAGTAAACAATCTCAGTTGAGTAAAAACGGCTACTCACACCGTCCTGACGCTTCGCTAGTTCAATATATCCTGCTGGTGAGCCATCTATATACAAAACGTGGACGCTAGTTTCTGGCAATGTCAGAAGTGCCTCAATTTCCTCATCAGAGGAGGTAAGGCGATCGCGCCAAAGCCAAGGCTTACCGATGGTACTGTACAAGAAGCGATAAAAGGCGACATCCGCTGTTTCCATGCACATTACCTTAATTCCGTCAAGGTAATGAAGATATTTGGGGCGGAATTCGGCCCAATCTGTCATCTGGAGATAGGTAGTCACCAGAATTTTCTCTTGATCAGTGTTGGGGGACTGCCTACAAGGCACCGGATGTTGAACGTTTTTGATACTTATCACTGCCTTTTCTACCGAGCCATTGACTATCATTTAAAATCAGGCCTCCTGTGAGCAATACCTTTTCGAGCTTACCGATAACGCAGCAGTGTTTGTATAGACTAAAATCTCCATTTCAGTGATGATTATTAGGGCTAATTGTGTGTTCTATGTCATGGACAAAAAGCACTAAGTCTGCATCAGAGCCGACTGCGCGAGCTTGCTTGCGGGGAAACAATCCAAACATTTTTGCGGCGACACAAATTGATTAGTTGGATAGCAAAAATATTTAGGTCATTAATTGTTATTCCATCTTGCTCAAGTTTGTCAGAATTTACATTTTTTTTAAACCGCATTTTCACGCAAATAAAGTTAATCTTTTTTTATATTAATTTACGCTTATTTACGGTTGCCATTTTTTTTCGCGTCGCATATTAATATTTGCAAGAAATGCTCAGCACTACGCAAGAGAGGAGTTGAGTTTAACCATTCTTCCTCTCACTCTGTTTATAGGCCTCCCTGTCGCCGTAATAGGAAATATCGGGCAACTTGTGCTTTTCCACTAGCTCGCGCGGATAAAGCATAGCGGAAATTACCTCACAGTCTTCCAGCACCACCTTTCCCTCGTAGAAATCTGGTAGCGCCCCTGCAATTAGATTTTTATACTGCTGGAGGCTTAATGCATATACCTCTCCAGGAATAGAAATACCACCAGACTCGATTTCGTATATACCAGGATGCCCAGCCATTCGCTACGGAGTGCATCTTGTAACGAGGACGGGTAGAGGCTTCTTTGATAAATTTTGCGGATTGGAGATGTTTGTGGTCTTGCTGGCTCTGTAAGGCAGAGCCGCAGATAAAGAACCGTTTTAACCCAGAATCTAGTTGCACCTGTGAAATATCATTAAAAACCACTGATTATCATATAACTTATCCATAAAATTGCGCAGATGAAAGTATAGAATAATACAAATTACTGTGGACAGACACATTTAATAATTAGCTAAACTTTGATTATTCAAACTTATTCGTGGCGATGCTAATTGGGGGGGGAGCGAAATTAAATGGAAAAGTCATTCAAGGAAACTACAGTGCTGTTTCGTCCGGTGGGACAAAAAGAGCTTGATTTAATTAGAGAAAAAGACTATTTAAGGAAAGAAAACACGCCCTAGGCTTTCTAGCAGTCGTTCTGTAAACTAGATGATACTCCCCTTCCAGAATTGTTTTTACTCTTTGAAGCGCTCTTTGTAATAAAGCTTGGGACAGTTACGAGAAACATGGCGATCGCAATTGATTTTGGCACAAGCAACACGGTAATCACACGCTGGAACTCAGCCACCCAACAGCCGGAAACTTTAAGTTTACCTGGCATTTCGCAGCAACTAAATCAAAATCCTCCTTTAATTCCTAGCTTGCTTTATGTGGAAGACGCAAGCCAGGGTAAGGTTGTAATTGGGCAAGCAGTACGTGACAAAGGACTTGACCTGAGTAACGACCCTCGATTTTTCCGTAGCTTTAAACGCGGAATTGGTGCAGATATTCAGGGATTTTTGCCAGAACTGGACGGAAAAATTGTCAAATTTGAGCAAGTTGGCCAATGGTTTCTCAACCAGATTATTGAACAACTTTTACTCCCCCCTTCCCCCCCTTACCAAGGGGGGGAGTCAGAGAAGATTGATTCGCTAATCCTCACCGTACCTGTAGATAGTTTTGAAGCGTACCGACATTGGTTAAGTGGAGTTTGTCAATATTTGCCGGTCGAACAAGTACGGATGTTAGATGAACCCACTGCTGCTGCTTTAGGATATGGGATTACTAATGGGGATACTTTGCTAGTAATTGACTTTGGTGGCGGTACTTTGGATTTATCCATAGTGCAACTGAATCAGGAGGCAAAAACTGGTAAAAAGCCCCTAGGTTTTATCCTGAAATGGGGTGAAAAGTTACTGGCTGAAAGTTCTGGACAAAAGGCAAAAATTGCCCGTGTCTTAGCAAAAGCTGGGCAAAATTTGGGTGGTTCGGATCTTGATAATTGGTTAGTAGATTACTTTACTGAAACTCAAGGATTAACGAAATCTCCTCTGACTACTAGACTCGCAGAACGTTTGAAAATTCAGTTATCTCAGAAGAAGTCAGCAACAGAGGTTTATTTCAATGACGAAACTTTTGAAAGTTACGAACTGAAGTTAGACCGCGACAATTTTGAAGACATCCTCAAAAAACACCAATTTTTTGAAATACTGGATGATCTGATGACACAACTATTACAACAAGGGCGTAGATCGGGAATAGAATTGTCAGATATTGATGCTGTTTTATTAGTCGGTGGTACAGTACAAATCCCAGCAGTTCAAGACTGGGTGCGGCAATATTTCGACTCAAGTAAGATTCGTTGTGAAAAGCCTTTTGAGGCGATCGCCCAAGGTGCACTGCAACTAAGTCAAGGTATCGAAATTCAGGATTTCCTGTATCACAGTTACGGTATTCGTTATTGGGATAGACGCAACAATTGTCACAACTGGCATTCAATTATTAAAGCAGGACAAGCTTACCCGATGAGTGATCCAGTTGAACTATTTTTAGGAGCGTCTATAGAGAATCAACCGAGTATAGAACTAATTGTTGGTGAGTTGGCTGCACAAACTGGCAGTACTGAAGTTTTCTTCGATGGCGATCGCCTAATCACTCGTCAGATAGGTGGTGGTAAAACTGCGGTACAACCACTCAATGATCGTGATGGTGCGAGAAATATTGCCCAACTAACACCCGCTGGAAATCCGGGAAACGATCGTATCAAAATTCAGTTTTGGGTAGATAGAGAACGGTCTCTCAGAATTACCGTGGAAGACTTATTAACTAATCAAACATTATTGCAAAATCAATTAGTTGCCCAGCTAAGTTAATTGTAGAACAGGCGTCTCACCTGTTACTGATAACTGACAAGTGTGGATTACAAAACGTAGGATAGGCAATTGCCCACCTTACGTTTACTTTTGCTTACCTACTTATTCGATTGGGAATTTAGGGGCTTGGCGAATCTGTTCTACAGTTAAAGGAGGACGAGTATTAAGTGATTTATCTGCTCCCACTTGGATTAATGAGGATTTGGGATCGTCTGGTTTTGCAAACGGTCTGATCGCTTTCAGTTCCACACCAGCACGGATTAAAGTATAAGCTACAAGTTTCACATCCTCTAGTGTTACCTTCGAGCCAAATCGAATCGAGTTAGTAGGAATATTTTGATTTGGAGACTGTTCAGTTTCAAATTTCAATCCCAGTTTACTCAAACTCTCTTGAATTACTGCTGAATCGACATTTCTAGGATAGTATTTAACTGTCACTATATTTTGTTTTTGTGTTGGCTTGTTGGGAACGTTTGAACTTAATTTTTGGTTTATTTGTTTGTCCGCTGCGTCACTTTGCTTAATATCCGCTTTTGTTGCTATTTTAGCGCTTTCAGGTGTAAATCCGCGCCTGATTAGTTCTTTAATTTCCTCAGCATTTTGATCATTTTTCTGTTCTGATGTCTTCAATTCAATTTTTAAAGAACTAATATATTCTTGAAGACGGGTTTGCTCTTTTTTATTTTCCTCTTGTAAAGTACGAATTGTGCCTAAAAGCTTATCTTGATCTTTTTGATTTTCTGCTTTGCTTTGAGCGGACAAAAAAACATTTAGTAAGCAAATGACAACTAGCGCTGTACCTAAAATAACTGTTAGTCCTTTTTTCTTGGAATATTCTGAGTCAATTAGTAAAGGGAGCAAGCCGGCCATCAGAGATATAATGGGCATTACAATAAGCTGAAGTTCCATCGGCTTCGATTCTCCTCAAATATTTGGCAGTTTCCTGGTGCTGAATTTAACTACAAACTAAAGCCTGCTGATTTCGGTAAGCAGCGTTAGTTTTTTTCCTTAATTATTAGTCCTTTTTTCTCTGGAAAAGTTCCCACGACTAAAATCGCGGCTATACAAACAAAGTCCGCATACGCGAACTAAGACACAAACAAAGCGTGATAAGGACAAATGAAAACTGACAGAAAGGGCGTAGCATTTGCGTTTTTAAATTGTCGGTTATACGCAAATATTTGGGAGCAAATGCTACGCCCCTACACTACACTACACAAGTAACAACTACAGCGGTTTCCTCTGTAATGCGGTACATTGACCTCTCTCCAAACCTCTCTCCTTTAAGGAGAGAGGCTTTGACATTAGCCCCATTCCCTCGAAGGGAAGGGGGTTGGGGGTTAGGTTTGACTGTACCTCATAACAGCCGTAACCGCTGTAACAACTGACTAATTACTAACTACAACTGGCGTTCCCACCGAGGCCCAATTAAATAACCAACGTGCTTGATCCACAGCCAAATTTACGCAACCGTGACTGACTGGGATACCAAAGTTACGGTGCCAATATGTGCCGTGAATTCCGTAGCTTCCCTCGTAAAACATTACATAAGGAACATCAGGGAGATCGTAGTCATCACCGCGCATTCTCGCCTTATTATGTTTTGATTGAATTGCGAAAATACCAGTGAGAGTAGGGGTAGCTTCTTTACCACTAGAAATAATCACAGCATAAACTTGAGTGTTACCTTCCCAAGCAAACAACCGTTGCTTTTTTAAATCAACTTGAATCCAGCGTTGCTGTGAAGATTTAAGCGTCGTGATTTTTTGAGTGATGCGTTCACTTACGGGAGCAGTCAAAGCCGGTGCTACCTCAATACCTAAAGTCGTGAGAATCATTGTTGTACCAGCAAAAAACGTTCCACAGCGACGCAGTAAGTTATAAGAAATGATGCTTTTCAATGACTTCACTCCGGCTAAAAATTTATGATTTTAAATGTTCTTTGAGAATTTTTGCCCGTTGGGCGATCGCTTCCCAATTTTCAGTAGCAATCAGTGCTTTGGGAAACAATTCTCCAGAAAGTCCCACTGCAATTGCTCCTGCGGTGATAAATTCCTTTGCATTGTCCAGTGTCACACCACCAGTAGGAAGTAGTGGAATGTGGCCTAATGGCCCTTGCAAACTTTTGATATAACTAGCCTTCCCTACTGCTTCGATGGGGAACACCTTGACACAACTAGCACCAGCATTCCAAGCAGTAACAATTTCAGTGGGGGTCAATGCACCAGGAACAATCGGCACACCTGCATCTACTGCTGCTGTAATTAAAGTATAGTCAACGTGCGGCGTGAAGAGGAACTGAGCACCCGCAGAAATTGCTTCTTGTAACTGAGCCAGGTTTAAGAGTGTCCCAGTGCCAATTGTACAGTGGGGTAATTCTTGGCGTAGTATGCTGATCAGTTCACCAGCGCGATCGGTATTCCAAGTTATCTCAATCAGCGACATCCCACCCTTGGCCACTGCTGTAGCCATTTTGTGTCCCTGTGATTGTCGAGACGCACGAATCACAGCAATTGCGCGATGAAGACGCAACAGCGTTAACCAAGACTGATTAGACATTATTACCGTTTGCTATCTGAATAGTTGAGCGAGGAAATATTTTTCAGCATTCGCTGTAAACTGCGCTTAATTTTTCTCAACATTTTACCCAAATTTCTCTACTTATCATAGAAACCGACAGTTTTTCTATATTTTCTGTCAACAGAGTCCTAAAAAAATAAGCTTATCTATCCATGGTAAGGCAAATCAATCCCTACGGAATTAACCTGATCTTCCCTTAGTGAGATGAACTCAAAGTATTGGCTTGGTAAAGTTTAAAAGTAAGCGATTAAAAACAAAAAATAAAGATAGGAGAAAATTCGCATGGCTCTTTTAAAACTTGCAGATGCTTATCCAAATTACAGAGAAGAAATTTTTGGCGGCGATGACATCAAAGGATATATTGTTTACGCTCAAGATGATGAGAGAATTGGTTCTGTTTATGATGCTCTCGTTGATGACAATGGAAGCTTCCGTTATTTCGTGATTGACACAGGATTCTGGGTTTTTGGTAAGAAAGTATTGGTACCTATGGGTAGCGTGCAGATCGATTATGATCGTCACCGCGTCTACGTTACAGGTATGACCAAAGAAGAAGCAGAAAGAATGCCTGAGTACACTGACCGGATGACAGTAGACTACGACTACGAAGAACGGGTCAGAAATGTCTTTCGTCCGACAGCTCAAGCCAGTGCAGCATCTACCTATGACCGCAACACATATAATTATGAGCACGATGTAGATCTTTACCAACCAAAAGAGGCTGGTAATCAAAAGCTCAAGCTGTATGAAGAGCGCGTAATTGCCAACAAATCCCGTCAAAAAACTGGTGAAGTTACAATTGGTAAGCGCGTCGAAACCGACACTGCACAAGTCTCCGTTCCAATCGAAAAAGAACGGGTGATCATTGAGCGTACCACCCCAACTGAAGCAACTGAAGTTACACCAGGAACGGTTGACTTTCAAGCAGGAGAAGTTGCTCGGATGGAAGTTTACGAAGAAACAGCAGACATCCAGAAGAAAGCCTTTGTGCGCGAAGAAGTAAACATCCGGAAAGAAGTTGTTCAAGACACCGTAACCAAGACAGAAACGGTTCGTCGCGAAGAATTAGATGTTAATACTGATGGTACGCCTGTTGTCCGCAAAAGCGACAACATCTAAGAGCAACAGTTGAGGATATTTCCAGAACGAGTATAATCAACTAGCTCAGGAAGAAAGGGCATAACTATGCAAGTAGAGCCAGTCTAGTTGACGGCTCTACTTATTTTTTTTAAAAAAGCTGTATTTGATTAAAGTAGAGGTGAATAAAAAGTGCTGGCAAATCATACTGAATCTCTAGAACAAAAAGCGCGAATTAAAGATTTATTAGAGAAGCTACGAAAGAAGCTGAGTTCATTTGCTGTCATCAATCTGCAAGGGCAATTAATAGGATATATCAAAGATTTCTCCCTTGACAAAAACAGTCGCCTCTATCTGGTTATACCTCAGTCTAGCGCTCACGGTTCCCCAGTACATTTGGTGAGCAGTAAGTATATTCAGAAAGTTGATACTTCAAACAAAGCAGTTTTTGTAGACCTCTCTTTTGCAGAACTTGAGCATCTACCTTTATACAAACCTTCTGAGGACAATATGACAGAACACTCTCCCATGTCGTCAGCAACTCAAACAAATATTACCACTTCTGATGAGAGTCTAGATTTTGGTAAAACTCAATCACCTACAGATCAGTCTTTTCCAAGGGAAAAAGTAGCAGAAGTGGACAACGAAAGTTTCACCGATTCTGAGGATAAGCCAGAAGTAGTGGAAGAGGAAATTGTTCGTTTACTAGAAGAGCGCTTAATCGTTAATCGCAGCAAGCGCAAAGTTGGCGATGTTATCGTTAGAAAAGAAATTGAAACGAGAATGGTAGAAATACCAATTCATCGCGAGAAATTAATTGTTGAGCAAGTTAGTCCAGAATACAAAATACTTGCAGAAATAGATTTAGGACAAGGACAAGTTACTGGGGTTGAACTGACAGAACTTGCTAGTTCTGATACCAAGAATAGGGAAGTTTTAAGTTCTGAGTATCCTTATACAGTTACTGGTGAATTTATTTCTCCTAAAGCAGCGAGTAATCTTTTAGAGGCGATCGCTCTTCGAGGAAAACATGGGTGTCAGAAAGTGCGGGTAGAACTAATTGTGGACAACGAGGAAATTCAAGAAACTTACCAAAAAATGTTTGATCGATGTTCCACACGCTGATGATCAAATTGTAGGGTGGCATTGCCGACAATTTTTTCTGGAAGAGGGCTAGACTTGGAATGCCCACCATAAGTTTAATTTTATCGAGCTACTAGCAAATCATGGAGATACCCCCCAACCCCCCGGAGATCGGGGGGCTAATTTTAGGGAAGGGGTGAGAGCATTTTTTTGTACAGGTCAAATGAGGAATCTGATATCATATCTAATCTGTTGACATTGAAATAGTATTTTTTTAACGCAGAGAACGCAGAGGGTCACGCAGAGAACGCAGAGTTTTTTGAACCTAATCTCAATTAATTCCGAGGCATAGGTCAATGATATGATTGGCTACGATATATCAGCGCTGGGCAAGTGGGCAATTAGCAGAGTAATATAAATTACTTTTAGAGCTAGTTGGTCATACAGAAACCTCACTAATCCCGTATGTCAAAAGTTCGGTTTGTTGACTTATTTTCAGGAATTGGAGGAATGAGATTAGCCTTTGAACAAGCAGCTCAATCCTTGGATTTAGAAACTGAATGTGTCTTAAGTTGCGAAATCAATTCTGATGCAAAAGTAGTTTATGAAAAAAACTTTAATCACTCTCCTCTAGGTGATATTCGCTTAATAGAAAAACTACCACCCCATGAAATTTTATTAGCTGGTTTTCCTTGTCAATCCTTTTCTGTTGCTGGAAAAAAGGCTGGTTTTGGAGATACCAGAGGTACACTATTCTTTGAAATTATGAGACTGGTTGATACCTACAAACCCCAGGCTCTAATTTTTGAGAATGTTCGCGGACTAATTTCTCATGAACAAGGAAAAACCATAGGAATTATTAAGCACGAAATGCAAAAGAGGGGTTACAGTTTCGATGCTTTTTTACTCAACAGTGCTAACTTTGGTTTACCACAAAACCGGGTACGAGTATATCTAGTAGGTATTTTAAACGCTTCTCCCAAATTTAACTTAATTTCTGACCTTGGGCCAAAAGATTCTCATTCCTCTAGCTGTCAGCAACTATCTTTATTTTATCAAGTTCAAAAATCTGTTACTGTAGTCGGAATTTTGGAAGATAATCCAGCGCCAAAATATGATTGTTCGCCAAATTTTATTGAGGCTTTAAAACGTATCGTTAACAATGACTTAAATCGCTTACATGGTGTTCGTTTAATAGATTATCGGGGAGGGAATTCGATTCATTCCTGGGAACTGGGATTGCGTGGTAATTGTAGTCCAGATGAAATTGAATTGATGAATCGTTTTATCTTAAAGAGACGCAATAAAGAGTTTGGAAATCAACAAGATGGCAAATTATTAACCAAGGAACAGATAGCTAGCTTCTTTGTTCATCCAAATTTAGGTGAAATCCTGGATTTGCTGGTGAGCAAAAACTATCTCAAACTGATTCATGATAAATATAAACCTGTAGCTGGAAACTTTTCCTTTGAGGTTTATAAATTTTTGGATATCAATAAAATTTCTGTCACCCTTGTTGCTAGTGATGCTAATAGATTGGGGGTTTACTATAATCAACGAATTCGTCGGATAACTCCCCGTGAAGCAGCAAGACTACAAGGCTTTCCTGATAGCTTCATGCTTCATCCTCATGATGACAAAGCTTACTACCAGCTTGGTAATTCAGTGAGTATCAATGTAGTCAAGTCTGTGGCTTGTGAAGTTATCCTTAATACTTTAGCAGCAGGGCGAAGCATTCGTAAAACCAATTTTAGGTAGTTCCAAGAGGTTATCTTCCGAATGCTTAGCCCCTACAGGTGATGGATTGCACGAAATTTTATAAACATCATCTTAAATAATGCTAAGCTTCCAACAGCTCAACCATTATAATTTTGCCATGCTTGCCAGAAAACGAAAATTGAGAGAATTGCTAACAGCGAACGAAACGCCAAACTCACAATTTCATCTGATAGCTTCGGCAAAAAGCGAGTACTAATTTGCGCTCCCAATAAACCACCAGTACCCAAAAGTAATCCCTCAACCCACAAAACATTACCCCGCAAAGCGTGTCCGACAGTAGCAGAAATTGCTGTAATGATAATTACTCCTAAACTTGTCTGAATCGCCGCTTTTATTGTTTCTCCTAACAGCAATATTTGCATCGGTACCATAATCACACCACCACCAACACCAAATAATCCAGCTAGTACACCAGCAGCACTACCTGTGGCAATTCTAGCAATAATCGTTTTAATTGTTGAATCTTGAATTTGTGGTTCGTCTGATGATTCTTGAAGGTTTTGTTGCTGTTTGGCGACTAGGCGTTTACGAAGTTCAATTAAGTAGATATTAACAAGTAGTAATAGTCCAAATGCTGCTAATAACCAGTAAGGGCGAAATAATCCTGCAAGATAAGCACCAAATTGAGCCGTGACTACAGCAGGAAATCCAATCCCAATGACGCGATTAAAGCTAAGATAACCCATCCGCCAATTTTGCACACTACCAGAAATTGCAGTAATCACAATTGACAAACTACTGGTAGCAACAGCTTGTATAGGTTGATATCCCAACGCTACTAATAAAGGTACGAGAACAGTTCCCCCACCAATACCTAAAAAGCCCGCGAGAATTCCCGCAAATAAGCCAGCACCCGCAAAAATAAGTAAACTCGTGGGCGTCATTTTATTTGAAATTTCTAGATTTTATGTTGACAAAATAATTTTAGATTATCCTAAATGAGGGCGAAGCATTGGGGCTGCAATTTATCGGTCAAACCCAAGATTTCCTAACCGAATGCTTCGCCCCTACTTTAGATTTTTGACTCAACTCGCAGGATTTTTGGTAAGCGAGCAACCCAAGAGCCATTAACATCACTCATAGAGTTAGTTTGAGCTGCCTTCAGTTGTTCCACAAAATCAGCAACTTGCTCTGGCCCAGCTTGTTGTAGAGCCTGTAACAAATCGAAGCTTTGTGTTAGTAACTCAGTGACATCAATACCTTCATAAATAGGTTGATAGTCTCTCAAACGAGCGCTTCCCTCACCCAATAAAACCACAGCACCCCGCCAGTTTAGATTACCTAGGTGATAGCAAGCAACTGCAATTTGTAAAATGCCTTGGTAAAACCGTTTTTGCGGCTCCAAGGCTTCCATCCATAATGCTTCTAGGGTGTCGTGACAGGCGTAAAATTCCTGTTGATTAAATTGTTCGACACCCAGCAAAAATTCTTCAGATGGTATGACAGATGTCATGCCATACTGTCTCGCACAGCTTGAATTTCTTCCATAGAAATGTCTTGCTTTTCACCAGAAAATTCGTTCTCAGGCGTTAGAAATAACATACAATGAC
>JAYFMV010000034.1:0-251091 GCA_042408245.1 Potamolinea sp. | reverse complement strand
GCGCATAATCTTCAGAGCGTTGCCGTTGTAACCCCAAACATCTAGTTTTTGCTTCAAAGCAATCGGTGCTTCCAAAACTGTCAGAAAACCCTTGTGATCCTGGCAATAACTTCGCATTTTGCTAATAATTTCAGCAGTCACAGTCTCTGCATCAAATCTCAGCAAGCCTAACCCACTCCCAGCGTGAATTAAGCCAAATATAGTTGAGGATGTTAGAGTTTCCAGATGAGTCAATGTAGAAGCAGCAGCATTAGGTACTACTCCTATTTTGCAAACAATTCCTGGTTTTTGTGGTCCACTCCAGATTTGTTCTGGCAATAATTGCCATAGAGTACTCTCATCTGAATCCTCATACAAATTACCTTGTAAACCTAACTTTTGCCCAATTTCCAACAAACGGGAACACTGTTGTTTCACAGCTTCCGTGATACTTTGGAAACGCACAATTAATCCCATACCCTTACCCAAATTCATTTGAGTGACGAGTTGGGTAGATAGTAAATCGATCGCTGTGGGCGTCAGGGAGGAAGCTAGCAAGGTTTTAGTAGCAGAGGCGATCGCCTCAACATCACCCGTCAACACCACGCTTCCTGACGCTTCTGTTACCGGATAAAGCCGCAACGTGACTTCTGTCAAAATTCCCAGGGTCCCATAGGACCCGGTGAACAGCTTCATCAAGTCGTAGCCGGCAACATTTTTTACCACCCGTCCACCAGCTTTGGCAATTTGTCCATCACTGCGCACCAAGGAAATACCCAGCAGCATATCCCGTACACCACCATAGCGCTGACGCAGAGAGCCACTATCTGCTGTCGCAATCATGCCACCAATAGTTGCATCTTGAGGATAAGCGGGTTCTAGGGGCAGAAATTGATTGGTTTTTAATAAAATCTCTTGCAGGTCTGCAAATTTGACTCCTGCTTCTAGGGTGACAGTCAAATCGCCAACAGCGTGTTCAATGACGCGGTTCAAGCGTTCGGTGCTGACAAGCAGATCAACTTCCTTGCCGATACCACCCCAGCTTAGTTTACTGCCACTGCCGCAGGGCAGGACGCGCCAACCCTTCACGGTGTGCTTGTGTCATCACCTGGGCCAGTTCTTCTGCTGTCTTGGGGGATACAATAATACTGGGTAAGTTTTCTGGTGTGTTGACGCTCGCGTAGCCGATCTTGCCAGACTGGTTCTGAAGTTTTCCCTGTCACAGACTCCTGATGCGCCAACAATGGTTTCGAGTTCTTGGGCTGATGGATTCTGCTGTGTCCCGTTTTGCGATCGCTTTCATACTTCTTACTCTTGGGGGCAAACTATAATTATGAAATTTTTATTAGAGAAAGTTTAAGTTCTGTGTATTCATAAAAATCTGGCTAATTCATTGACATTATGCTCAGTTAATGATTCAAGGTGTAAAAACTTCATCAACTCTTTTATTGTCTAGCTAGATCTTTATTAGAGAAGCTTTTAAACTTCTAAAAATCAGACGTAGGGGTAGCGACCCTTTGACTGTAGTATCTTAGGCTACAAATAATATCTGTAAATAAAATCAACCATACTTTACTTTTCTAGAGGAGTTAGCGGGATGTCTCGTCGTAAAATCAAACAACCACTTGAGCAATTTTTAGAGCGAGAAAGCTTGCTGCATCGCGTTACTACCCGCATTCGCCAATCTCTGGATTTGCAAGAAATTTTGACAACAACAGCACAGGAAATCCGTTCCTTGCTGAACACAGACCGCGTTAAGATTTACAGATTTTATCCAGATGAGAGTGGAGAAGTAATTGCCGAGTCGCTCAAAGGGCGATCGCTTACCATCGCTTTTGGGCTTGCGCTTTCCTGCTGAGGATATTCCCCCAAGTGCTCGCGAATTATTTGTCAAAGCCAGACAGCGGGTAATTGTTGATGTGGCCTCCGGACACAAAACACTTAACCAGTTAGACTCTCCAGAAACAGGCCAAAGTTTGCTCACAGAAGATATCCGTCACTGTCCAGTTGACCCCTGTCACCAGGAATATCTGACGACGATGGGAGTGTCTTCTTCCCTAACTGTGCCGATTTTGTATCAAAACAAATTGTGGGGATTGTTGGCTTCTCACCATTGTCAACCACGACAATACCAAGAAAGAGAGTTGCAAATTGTGCAGTTGCTGGTGGATCAGCTATCAATTGCGATCGCCCAATCGGATTTGCTACAACGTGCCCAACTTCAGGCAAAACACGAAGCCATAATTAATCAAATCAGCAGTCGTCTCCACTCTCCATTAAAAGCAATAAAAGTTCGGCAAATGGTTCTAGAAGAAGCTGTGATAGCCTTACAAGGATCAGGAGGAAGACTTTATATCACCGCAGAATCCACCGGTCAAGCAGCTCAATTTTATAGCGCTGGGGATCAGCCAACGCTTCTCTGGCTGGAAGAAACAAGCTTTTGGCAACGTCTGATGAATTCCTCGGAGGATCTCTCTTTCAAGAATGCCAAATTTGAAACCTGGGAGCTTGCTGTCAGCGACTCCCTGATCCCGTCTTCTACCAGCTACTCTGGAGGGGGTGAGGTAATCTCCCATCTCTACACTATTGCCGATATCTACAAGGAACCCTTACTAGAGCCTTTAATTTCAGCTTTCTCTGAAACTTCCATCCACAGCCTACTGATCGTCCCTCTCCAGTATCATCAACAGTGTGTAGGCTGTTTGACTATATTTCGCAACGAGATCGAAACAGAAACCTTGTGGGCGGGACAAAGGAATGGCGACACTCGCAACCATCGTCCTCGCGTCTCTTTTGAAGCGTGGCGAGAAGTCACCAAAGGACAAGCACAACCCTGGACACCGGAAGAAATTAAGCTAGCCCAAGCCTTAAGCATTCATCTTTACATGGCAGTGATGCAAAGGCGTGTTGAGGATATGCTGAAACATCAAGCGTCCCACGATCGCTTGACAGGTTTACCCAACCGAATGCTATTTGAGGACAGGCTTTCCTTAGCGCTGGCTCATACACATCGTTATGGAGAAATGCTAGCTGTGGTGTTTCTCGATTTAGATAATTTCAAGACAATTAATGATACCCTTGGTCATGCATTGGGCGACCAACTGCTACAAATTGTAGCGGAACGTCTGACTGGTTGCGTGGGGAAACATGACATTCTTGCTCGCTGGGGTGGAGATGAATTTACATTTTTACTATCATCAATTAGCTGTGCTGAAGATGCAGCTAAAATAGCGATAAAAATTCTAGAAACTCTCAACGTACCGATAAAAATTGATGAGAAAGAACTATATATTAAGGCAAGTTTAGGAATTGCTCTTGCTCCCTATGATGGGGAAGATACTGACACGCTCTTGAAAAATGCTGATGCTGCTATGTATCGTGCGAAGCAGAAGGGGCGTAACAAATATCAGCTATATACATCGGCAATTGGTACAAAAGCACAAGAGCGACTAATTTTAGAACACAATCTTTATAAGGCTTTGGAACGCCAAGAGTTTCTCTTACACTACCAGCCGCAAATTGATTTAGAAACTGACGAAATTGTGGGGATGGAAGCGCTAATTCGCTGGCAAAATCCAGAGTCAGGATTTATTTCACCCAGTTTGTTTATTCCCATAGCAGAAGAAATGGGTTTGATTAACTCGATTGGGGAATGGGTACTTTGGACAGCTTGTGCACAAAATCGTGCTTGGCAATCTCTAGGTTTACCACCAGTCAGGATGGCGGTTAATCTTTCAGCGCGTCAGTTCCAGCAAAAAAATTTAGTAGAGATTATTACTCAAGTTCTGGAATCAACAAAGTTAGACCCGCGTTATTTAGAACTAGAAATTACCGAAAGCATTGCGATGCAGGATATACCTGTAACCATCTCAGTGTTGCGGACTTTGCGCAGTATGGGAATCCAAATTGCTATTGATGATTTTGGTACCGGCTATTCTTCTCTTTCCTCACTCAAACATTTCCCTTTAGATAAGCTGAAAATTGACCAGTCATTTATCCGGGATTTGGTGAAGGATACCGATGATGCGGCGATTGTCACCGCACTTGTAGCGTTAGGACACGGACTGAAGTTGGAAGTGATTGCTGAGGGAGTGGAACTCCAAGAACAATTGACTGTGTTGCGATCGCTTAATTGTGATGGGATGCAAGGCTATCTCTTTAGCCGTCCTCTCTCAGTCCAAGATGCTACTAATTTGTTTATTAGTAAATCCAACCTAGGTACAATCAATCAATAATTAATACCTAGCCTTAGATTGCTGCTTTCTTGTTAAAAACCAACAACCAACAACTAACAACTAACAACTAACAACCAACAACCAACAACCAACAACCAACAACAAAAAAAAACGGGTCAACCTTCTATTGGTCAACCCGTGAAGCTTTGGGAACGCCTACAGAGACTACTTCTGAAGCACCAGTTTAACGTTGGCATTCTGCAAGCCGCGTTGCTTCACGTCTGCCAAGGTCTTGTTAACTGCATACTTCTGGTTGATCGAGTTGATCAACTCGGTTTGGTTGTGCTTCTTAGCAACGCCCCAAAGGTCAGCAATCAGGTCAAAGGAACCATCGCTATTGCGAGACCAGCCGAGGTCATATTCGCCTTCCAGAACAGCAACGAGGTCAGCACGAACCCGCTGGCCGTTGTAGCCACGAACGTCAGCTTCCGACTTGACACTGATACCCAGGTCACGGAGAGAAGCTTTCAGGATTTCGGCGTCGGTGATCTTGGTGCGCAGAGTGCTAAAGTGAGACATTGGGATTTCCTCCAGTAGAGATAGAAAAGAAAAGACAACGTAGCTTTTTGCTTTTGCGATTAAGCCGCTTATGAGTTGTACGGCTTTTTTGTCAAACTGCTAGCAAGAAATTGCTAGCCTTCCCTCCTGTTGGGAGCAGGAGAAAGCTTTTTAAAACTCCATTCGCTGATATTCAGCAACGGAGGACGCCGCAGGTCGCGCGCGCTGCCTAGCCCAGTCCCGAAGGGCTGTAACCTGCTCGGTCATTGTCTTGGAAAGCGGCAGCGTTGACTTGATTGCCGCTATAATATCCAGTTGGGTGAATTCCCGGTCTTGAGCAAATGCCTCGTACATCGCGGCAATTAATGCTTGCTCAATTTCTGCTCCGGAAAAACCATCGGAAACTTTTGCTAACTGCTCAACGTCAAATCGAGTTATATCCCGACGCCGTTTGGTGAGGTGAATGTTGAAGATTTCCTGGCGCTCATCGGGAGTCGGTAAATCTACGAAGAAGATTTCATCAAAACGACCCTTGCGGAGGAATTCCCCAGGTAAACGCTCCACTCGGTTAGCAGTTGCCATCACAAACACTGGTGAAGTCTTCTCTTGCATCCAGGTCAGGAAGGAACCGAAGATCCGGCTCGAAGTACCACCATCGGAATCAGAAGAACCGCTTGTGCCTGCAAAAGACTTGTCGAGTTCATCTATGAACAGGATAGCAGGAGAAATCGATTCTGCGGTCTTCAGGGCGTTACGTAAGTTTGCCTCTGAACGACCAACCATAGAACCATCATACACCCTACCCATGTCTAGGCGCAGCAGTGGCAGACCCCAGAGACGAGATGTAGTTTTGGCAATCAACGATTTACCACACCCAGGGACACCAAGAATCAACATTCCTTTTGGTTGGGGCAAACCATACTCTCTTGCTCTTTCTGTGAAGGCATTGGAGCGCTGTCTCAGCCATCGCTTCAATTCTTCTAACCCACCAACAGAATCCAGAGTTTCATCTTCTTCAATATACTCCAAGATGCCATTGCGGCGGATTAATTGTTTTTTCTCAGAAAGAACGATATCGACTTCTTCTTCCGTGAGACGCCCAGCTTTCACGTAGGCTTTTCTATAAACTTTTTCGGCTTCGTCTCGCGTTAAGCCTAATGTTGCCTTCAGGAGCTTTTCCCGCGTTTCTGTAGTGGTACGCCGGTTCTTGATCAGCTCTAGTTGATTAGACAGCACTTGATTCAGTTCTGCAAGGTCTGGCAATGGGTAGTCAAGCACAACTACTTCCTTTTCCAGCTCAATCGGAATCTGCTGCATCGGAGACATCAGAATAATTGTTTTCTGTGTACCCTTGAAGCCAGCGATCGCATCTCGCAGCCACCTGGTTGTTGCTGGCGAATCAATGAAGGGGTGTAAATCTTTAAAGATATAAATACCCGATTCTTTCTGCTGAATCACCCATTGAATAGCAGCCTCTGGCGAGACGGTATTATGTTGGGTGATGTGCCGTGATTGACCATACTCAACAATTCCGTGGGTGACAGTCCACACAAACACTCGCCGCTGTTGGGACTTTGCCTGAGCAATTATCGCTATTGCTCTTTCCGTGCGCTCTTCCTCGGAAGTCACAAGGTAGATTAGAGGATATTGAGCTTGAATGAGAATACTGATCTCTTCCTGCATGACTATCGACCTAATTAGAGACGGCGCAACCACAGCCCAAACATCGTCAAAAGAGTAACATTGTTGACTCTTTTCTTCGTAACTTTAACAAGGAACTAATTCCTCTTCTCCTTGAGAATTTGTACGGGAACTGACTTTTTCTCGTACTTTTTCTACCGGAAGCTCTTCTGCCAATATACTTGGCTGGCTTCCTAGGGAAATCATCTCCCCTTCCTTGAAGACTACAGAACTCCTACATTCAGGACAGCTATAGACCTGATGAGTTTTTCCGTGGGATTCTTCTACTTCATCGACTATCTCCGGGTGTTGTAGATAGAAGACGAGCGCTCTCTCTACCATTGCTGACATAGAATCTGTGTCAACAGCAGCTCTTATTTTGAGCTGGCGGTGGAGGCCTGGTGGGAGATATAAAGTAACCTTTTGCTTGTCTTGCATATAGTTTTAATTGTTTTACCCGGGTATGCTAAACAAGCTTATCGGGTTATTCAGGGGCTGTCAATACCTTAAACCATTAAGACGGCATATTGTTACATCCTGTTACAAATAACCAATAAGCTGCCTTTCCTCACATAGTGCTAATATTCCAGTTCCTCCAGAAAGTAAGGAATGCGTATCACACAAAATTAAGAACCGCTATAGCTAGAACACGCACCAATTCAACCGCAGTATAAAGATTCCCAAAATTCTCCACAAAATAACTTTACAACTGAGCAATAATTGACAGGAAAACTGCAAGTATAAATTGGTTCAAAAATCAGTTTAATGCTCCTAATATTAAGTCAAAACAAAGTGCAATATAACTGGCAGAATGCAACAGTAAAGAACTTGATGACTATTATCGTTTGTTTTATTACATTGCTAATCAATACCGTCTACCGTCAGATAAAAAGCAATAAGGATGCCTAGTTTAGTAGGTGGTCTTTCTTGATAATTTCAAGTAAAATACGAAGTTCAGAGGAACGTTTGTTTCACAAGTCATGTCATCAGAAACTCCGCCATCTCTAAACTTGCCAAATGACTCCACACCCTTGCGGGTTTTGATTGTGGAAGACGACCCAATGATGCAACTGGGTTTAGAACAGTCCTTAAGCGTGCATCCCCAAATCACAATTGTGGGACAAGCAGAAGATGGCTACCTGGGCGTAGAAGCTGCAAAAGAATTGAAACCAGATCTGATTGTCATGGACATTGGTTTGCCGCGTTTAGACGGCATTGCAGCCACCCAGCAGATTAAAGAAGCACTTCCCAATGTCAGAGTGGTGATGCTGACCTCCCATACTACCGAACGGGAAATTATTGCCTCCCTCTCAAGCGGTGCCGATGCCTACTGTATCAAAGGAGCGAGTGTGGATCGGTTGTTAAAGGCGATCGCTGCTGCGGCTGAAGGTGCCACTTATCTTGACCCTCAAATTGCCAGTTCTGTCGTCAAGCATCTTTCCCCACCTACCCCCAACAGCAATATCGCCAATTTGTCACAGCGAGAGCTAGAAGTCTTAAAATTGATTGTAGAAGGCTACAGCAATCCGGAGATTGCCTCAGCACTTTACCTCAGTGCCAATACAATCAAGACTCATGTGCGGGGAATTATGAACAAACTCGCGGTGGATGACAGAGTGCAAGCAGCGGTTGTGGCGCTACGTTCTGGCTTAGTTTGAACTCCTTCAGGGAATCACATTCAGGCTTCCGCGACATACTAGCTGTTCTGGAGAAAGAGTGAGTTCTTGAAGATCAACTTCTGTCCCTAAATCTATCGGTAAGTCCTCTAAGTTTCTTGGCGGAACTTGAGGGTCTATCTGAATCTGGAGGGAGTGTAGTAGTAATTCACGAGGCGACAGTAACTTTAGTCCTGCACTAATTACTACAGATGTTGTCTCAAAAGTGGTGCTTTTAAGAGTACCAAATAGTGTGAATTGACCAGGAGCGAAAATAATTTTTTGCCAGCTAATTGTTTTGTCTCGTAGGTCTTCGGTGTTTTTGGTTGTGTTATCTGAAGCGAGTAATGTAC
The DNA here is from genome assembly GCA_042408245.1 of Potamolinea sp. Lineage (GTDB taxonomy): Bacteria > Cyanobacteriota > Cyanobacteriia > Cyanobacteriales > Coleofasciculaceae > Potamolinea. The sequence continues at coordinate 242,691 of JAYFMV010000034.1, read as the reverse complement.
TCAGTAAATCGCTCAAAGCATTGGAGAATAAACCTGACCCAAGAGATGCTTGAATGTCACTTTCAAGGAGTAGCAATTCTCCTGCCACAGGCACCGGTTCCAAGAGACGTAAGGGTTGTCCCTTAATGACTTGACCCAAGTTGACGCGAATGTTAGAACCTTCTAGCTGAATTCTGCTAAGATGCAGTCCTTGATAGACAGCTTTGTTTGCTTGAATGGAGATACCGGGAATGTGACCTGTAAGAATTTGGCGATCGCCACCCACGAGTTGAAAGTGCAAATCTTCCACTTGTTCAACCTGCGATCGCAGCCACAGCCTTAGTGCTGGTGACAAGACTGCGCTAATAATCCGACTTTTTTTGACATTCAAAGCTTTTGGACTTTCAAGCACAAAAAGACCTCAACAAGATGTACGGTTTAATCATTCTGAGAATGACAGTAGTTATGCCTTTAAGGTTCGCTGATTTTCAGACCAAAAGCTAAACACTTGCAGTTAACCACATTCTTGTAATATTTGTACATAGTCTAGTAAAGTCGATGTTTTTCGGGTGATTGCTCCTCTTTCCTCTAGGAATTGTTTCTTTAGGGCAGGTGAGTCCACACTTTTAGCATCGTCCTTACTATAGGAGTAAACGCTCAAAGAGCAGTAGGGCATGGAAGAAAGAGTACAAAAAATTCTTTCACAGTGGGGTATTGCCTCACGGCGTCAAGCTGAGACGATGATCTCAGCGGGACGGGTGCGTATTAATGGGACTGTAGTACAGTTGGGTGTGAAAGCCAATCCAGAAACAGACTTGATAGAAGTTGATGGCAAAGCTGTAGCATCAGCGAACCGTCCTGAAGCTATTTATCTGTTACTGAACAAGCCCACTGGCTATGTTTCCACTTGCCGTGATTGCAGGGATCGTCTTACAGTCCTTGACCTACTGCCAAAAATGCTTTCTAGAGGTCAGGGCATTCATCCAGTTGGACGCCTGGATTTTGAGTCCACAGGCGCACTACTGCTCACCAATGACGGGGCAATGACTTTTCACCTCACCCATCCTCGTCATCACGTTTCTAAGACATATCAGGTTTGGGTGCAGGGCAAACCTCCTGAATCTGTGCTAAAAAAATGGCGACAGGGCCTTGAACTGTCGGGCAAAAAAACCTTACCGGCTCAAGTCCGGGTACTGAAGAGGAGGGAAGAGGAAACACTGTTGGAAATTGTTTTAAGAGAAGGGAGAAATAGGCAGATACGACGTGTTGCCCAACTGTTAAGCTATCCTGTGATTCATCTGCACCGCACTGCGATTGGTCCAATTAAATTACAACTACCAGGGGAACCCATACTACCTAGTGGTGAATACCGTTACCTAAAAGAGTTTGAAATTAGTTTCCTGCAAAACCTTAATGGTGAAGCATTCGTTCCAGAATCTATGAATAAAACTAAGGTTTCTAGCACGAATCTTTCACCCCTACCTCTAACATCAATAAAAGTGCCAGCAGATATCAAGGAGTACAGTTTATGAAGGAGAAAAAAAATCCCAGTCAGCAAGAGCAAATCGAGAAACTGGAAGAACTGGGGTCTAGACTTCGCCAGTTCCGTACAGAAAAGTCGATATCTCTAGAGGATATTGCCGCGAAAACCAAAATTCAGGCAAGGTTATTGAATGCTATTGAAGAAGGCCGGCTCGATCAATTACCAGAACCGGTTTACATCAAAGGGTTTATCAAGCGTTTTGCTGAGGTGTTAGGTCTAAATGGGACGGAATTTTCCAGTTCTTTTCCCGTCGGTGTAAACCTACAGAGACTCAGACCTTCCTGGGGGTATTTGCCATCAGCTCAACTAAGACCAGTTCATCTTTACTTAGTTTATGTAGTATTGGTGATTAGTGCAGTAAATGGCTTATCTTTCTTGGTAAGACGTTCTGCTATGCCGCCAATAAGTTATATAGAAGGGTCTCAACCGCCACTACAGTTACCTGAGCAAAAAAAATCGCCACAGAAATTAGATACAGCCAAACGGGCTAAATTGACAAAACTGACTAAAGATGGAAAGTCAGTGCAAGTGTCTGTAAGACTTAAGGCTGATTCTTGGATTCGGATAGTTGCAGATGGGGAAACACAATTTGAAGGGATATTACCAGAAGGAACACAACGTAGTTGGGTTGCTAATAAAACTCTAATTGTTCGTGCTGGTGATGCAGGCAATGTTTTGGTTGAGTTTAATGACCAAACGCCAAAGGAAATGGGAGAACCTGGAAAAGTTGAAGAAGTGACTTTTGCCGCCAATACTCAATCTTAGTTGTTAGTGGTAAGTTGTCAGTTGTCAGTTGTTAGTTGTTAGTTGTCAGTTGCGTAGGGGCGAAGCATTTGCTCCGAAATATTGGGGTATAATCGACAATTTAACAACGCAAATGCTTCGCCCTTCTTGCCAGTTGTCAGTTGTCAGTTGACCAACAACCAATAACCAACAACCAACAACAAATAACTAAAAACTAAGACCTGGTGGGGGCACGACCGTAAGTGTGAGCTAAGGTCTTGAGGCGATCGCGTAATTCCTCAGTCAAAGCACCTTCTCGGTAGCGCCAACCCCAGTTACCTTCAGCAGTGCTTGGGAAATTCATCCTAGCGTTAGTGTCCAATCCTAAGACATCCTGGAGGGGAATAATTGCTTGATTAGCAACAGAACTCATGGCTAATCGGATTAAATCCCAATGGATGCCGTCGGAAGTGGTACAACCGAAATAAAGTAGCAAACGCTCTTTTTCATAGCCGGGGAGTTGATTGAACCAGCCGATGGTTGTGTCGTTGTCGTGAGTGCCAGTATAAACAACGCTGTTGCGGGGATAGTTAAAAGGCAAAAATGGGTTATCTGAACCACCACCAAAGGCAAACTGTAAAATCTTCATTCCGGGAAACTCAAAGCGATCGCGCAAAGCTTCCACTTCTGGGGTAATCACCCCCAAATCCTCGGCCATAATCGGCAGTTTGCCTAACTTTTGATAAAGAAACTCAAAAAACGCTTCTCCTGGTGCCTTAAGCCACTCGCCGTTCATGGCGGTAGTTTCCCCTTGTTCCACCGCCCAGTAGGCTTCAAAGCCCCGGAAGTGGTCAATGCGGATGATATCCACATAATCTAACAGGGATTCAAAGCGCAGCACCCACCAACGAAAATGCTCATGCTGCAATTTTTCCCAGTTATATACAGGATTGCCCCAAAGTTGACCTGTTTCGCTAAAGTAATCTGGAGGAACACCCGCCATTAGTGCTGCTTCGCCTGTTTCTTCATCCAGACAAAACAGTTCCGGATGTGCCCAGACATCAGCACTATCATGAGCGACATAAATGGGGATATCGCCAATAATTTGAATACCCCGCATATTGGCATACTTCTTTAACTCCGACCACTGGCGGAAAAACTCAAACTGTAAGTATTTGTGGAAGTAAATCTCCCCCTCTAATTGCTGTCGCCATTGAGCGATCGCCTCTGGTTGGCCTTTAGCAATACTTGGTTCCCAAGTATGCCAGCTGGTCTTGTCAAATTTCTCCCTGATTGACATAAATAAGGAGTAATCATCCAACCAAAAAGCCTTACCTTCACAAAACCCCTTAAATTCAATATGCTCCAAGGGGGAATCTTTGGTTTTAAAGTTTTCGCAGGCTTTTTGTAACAGTGGCATTTTGCTTTGGCTAACCCGGTCAAAATCAACACTGTCAATGGGAAATGCTGGCAAGCTATTCAAGTCATCATAGGTTAGCAATCCTTGCTCTCGTAGCCGTTCCAGGCTAATCAGCAGTGGGTTTCCTGCTAGTGCGGAAAAGCATGCATAAGGAGAATTGCCATATCCAGTTGGCCCCAGCGGTAATACCTGCCAAAGTTGTTGGGAGCTTTCTGCTAAAAAATCAATAAATCGGTAAGCTTCTAATCCCAATTCGCCAATACCAAAGCGACTGGGTAAGGAAGTGGGGTGTAGCAAAATGCCACTAGATCTGGGAAACGGCATAGAGAATGAATATAGACAGGGATCAATCTTACGACAATATAAGGGGTATATACGGGTTGAACATCAACCCTAGGTCAGGTAGAGAGGAGGTGAGGGAGATTAGGGAGATTAGGGAGGTTAGGGAGATTAGGGGGAGAAACCTCACTCTTTGCCTAATAACTGATAATAAATAAGTGCAAATAGCTTTTAAATCCCAAATCGAGTGATTTACAAAAATCCGACTCCCACCGTCGATATCATCATTGAATTAGTAGACCGTCCCCATCGGCCAATTGTTTTGATCGAACGCCAAAATCCACCATTCGGCTGGGCAATTCCTGGTGGCTTTGTTGATTATGGTGAATCTGTAGAGACAGGCGCCGTGCGAGAAGCTGCAGAAGAAGTTAGCTTACAGGTTGAGCTGATCGAACAATTTCACGTCTATTCCGACCCTAACCGTGATTCTCGCCAACACACTATCAGTATTGTGTTTCTAGCAACAGCAACAGGCGAACCCCAAGCTGCTGATGACGCTAAAAATGTGGGAATTTTTCACCCTTGGGATATCCCCGCTAACCTCTGTTTTGATCACAACAATATCCTGCGTGATTACTGGCATTATCGCCATTACGGGATACGTCCTCGTTTGTCGTAATGCCTAGTTTATAGGCGATAACGACTGTCATTCCAATCAAAAGATTGAGTGGCTAATTTATTATTTGATTGGCTAACTTCTTCGCTCGCTGTTTTAGTTAGGGATTGCTTAAGAATCTGGATGAGATTTTGCCTTGAGAGTTGATTTTCCTGTAACAATCTTTTAATCGCATGCAAAGCAGCTTTAGCAGTCTGGACTTCTTTATCTTGTTCTTTTTTCAGAGGAGTTGAAAATCTGAGCGGGTCTCTTTGTACGGCAAAAATTGCTTGCCGGACAGATGTGCTAATCTGAGTCCTGAACTTTTCTTTACCGTGTATTTGTTGCTTACGTTTGCCTTCTTCACAAGAAGCATACAGCGGTGGTAGACGGTTCAGGGCGTAGGTTGCTACTTCTACGCGATTAATATACATTGCTACTTTGGGAGAAAGCTTTCTCAGTTGCTGCTCTACTTCTTGAGCAACTAGCAATTCCATAACATTTTGATGAACTTGGGTTTGATTTGATTGCTGTGTATTCATAGCTAAGTTTTTCCCCTGTGAAAGAAAGGCAGATGTTGTTCTCCATCGGTCTATAACTGACAAGAACAGAAAAGTTTTATGTATTAGCATTAGCTCTAGATACGCTTCGCGATCGCGCTGCTGTGATCTGTAATGTTGCACAATAGCAGCACCAATATTTCTAGGGCTTACGCAGAGCAGTTACAAGAGACACAACTTAGAAGATTAGTACCTTAGTCCGAAACTGAAGATCGGGACTAGGTATGCAAGTTGCATAAGCTCTACAAAACTATGTTTGTGACATTAGAGCAAAATTGTGAAGATTCTGTGAAGAAGAATCGTTTTTTGGCGTATCTTATGAAGATTTGGTGAAAATAACCCCTTTTTTGCATTTTATTGTGAAGAAGTTGTGAAGATAACCCCGATGCTCCGTCCTACTATGGTTTTGTGGAATTGCCAAACTGACATCCCTGGACTAGGAACCATGACACGAAAAGTTATCCGTACTGAAAACGCACCGGCACCTGTTGGGCCATATAATCAAGCGATCGCTGCTAGCGGTCAAATGGTTTTCCTTGCCGGTCAAATTCCTCTTCACCCCAGTAGCGGTGAGATTGTCGGGCAAAATGATATCGTCAAGCAGACAGAACAGGTGATGGCGAATCTAGAAGCGGTACTCACAGCGGCTGGGGCAAAAACCCAGGATGTCGTGAAAACGACAGTATTTTTGGCAGATATGAATGATTTTGCTCAAATGAACGGGGTTTATGCGCGATATTTCGATGAAGCTTCAGCACCGGCCCGTGCTTGCGTTCAGGTTTCCCGTCTACCGAAGGATGTTTTGGTAGAAATTGACTGTATCGCTGTCATTCCTTAACTTGATTTAGGGTTGGAACTGTAACTTAAAAACTGTTCATCTCGTGGTAAATGTAGTCATTTTTGAGTAGGTTTTAGGGAAAATCTGCGAGACGAACTCCCTACCGATTGGGTTAAATCGGATTAGTTGGAAACGTGTATATGCTATCCAAAAATTTTCCGAAATCGGGAATAACCCTACCGATTAGGTTAAATCGGATTAGTTGTAGGGTGAGTTAGTCCCTAGCCGTAACCCACCAAAGCCTTGAATAATGAATGGTGCATTATGCTACGCTAACACACCCTACAATCGTGGATCTAAAGCATCTCGTAAACCATCACCTAAAAGATTAAAAGCCAAAACTGTCAGTGTGATAAATAGACCAGGAAACAAAATAGTCCAGGGAGACGAGAGAGAATAGCCACCCTTAAAAGCATCAGATAACATAGTCCCTAATTCAGGTGTAGGAGGCTGTGCACCCAAGCCCAAAAATCCCAAACCAGCCGCTTCCAGAGTTGCCGTACCAATCGAGAGAGTAGCCTGTACCACAAGCGGCGCAAGGCTTGCAGGTAAAATATGACGAAAAATAATTCGGGAATGTGTCGCACCGAAAGCTCTCACCGTTTGCACAAATTCCTGCTCCCTAAGTGATAACACCATACTCCTGGTCAGTCGAGTAAAAATAGGGATTTGCACCACACCTACCGCAATCATCACGCTGGGTATGCTTGGCCCTGTAACCGTGACAACCGCGATCGCCAAAAGTATCGAAGGAAACGCTAACAAAATATCAGTTACCCAGCCAATTAGTGTATCCAACCAACCCCGGAAATATCCAGCAACTAATCCCAACAGGACACCAATAATTAATCCTATCCCTACTGAAACCAAGCCGATAAATAGGGATGTTCGCAACCCATACCAAACCAGTATTAGTATTTCGCGTCCTAAGCCATCTGTCCCGAACCAATGTTCAAAGCTTGGGGGTTTCAACCTGGCTAGATAGTTTCGGGCTGTAGCCGGGTCATAGGGGCGTAAAATTGGGATAAACAGCGCTATGAGTAGGAGTATGGCTGTTAGGAAAAAGCCGATTTTTCCGGAAGTTGATTTTAATAATCGTTCCAGCGCTTGTCTAATATTTGTGCTTTGAGTATTTAAAGCTATATTCATTATTGATATTGTATTCTGGGGTCTAAGAAGGCATAAGATAAGTCTACTAGCAGATTAATTAACACAAAAGTGACTGCTACAAAAACTACTCCACCTTGTACAACTGGATAGTCTCGTGCCAAGATACCTTCGTAAATCCAGGAACCAATTCCTGGCCATGAGAAGATAGTTTCTGTAAGAATTGCTCCACCTAAAAGTGTTCCGAACTGCAAGCCAATAATTGTCACTACTGGTAATAAAGCATTTTTCAGCGCGTGTTTAAAAATTACCCATATTTCAAGTAAACCCTTTGCTCTTGCGGTGCGGATATAGTCTTGCGACAGCACTTCTAGCATAGCGCTGCGGGTAATTCTAGCAATAATTGCTAAAGGAATTGTGCCTAAAGTTAGCGCTGGTAAAATGAGGTGAGCGAGTACATCTTGTAGGGCTTTGAAGTTTCCCTGAAGCAAAGCATCCAGTATGTAAAAGCCAGTGATTGGTTTAAAGTTAAATCCCGTATCAATACTCAGTCTCCCACTAGGAGGTAACCAGTTAAGATTAACGGAAAATAGATAAATCAACAGCAGCCCTAACCAGTAAACTGGCAGGGAAACACCAAGTAACGAACCACTCATAGTTAAGTTATCCAGTAAGCTATTTTTGCGAACTGCTGCCAAAACTCCAGTAGGAATTGCAATAATAATTGCTACTAACATTGCAGCGACTGATAATTCAAAAGTCGCTGGCCAACGAACTTTAATTTCCTCGGCAATGGTAACACCGCTGATGATACTGGTACCGAAATTTAAGCGTACTAAATTCCACAGGAATATTAGGTATTGTAAGGGCAAAGGTTGATTCAGTCCCAACTGTTCTCTAAGGGCGTTGATTTGTTCTGGGGTTGCTCGTTCTCCCGCCATTGCTACAGCAGGATCGCCTGGTATTAGGTGTAGAAAAGTGAACACTAATAAGGTAATTCCTAAGAGGACGGGTATTAAGTTTAAAATGCGTCTGATAATATATCTAGCCATTTGATGTTAGTTACGGAATTTGGTATTTTGATTTTTTTAACCGCAGATGCACGCAGATAAACGCAGATAATATTCAAGTTTATCTGTATGTATCTGTGGTTTCACTTTCAAGCCAACCTCAAGACTTAGAAATTTCCTCAAAAGGTTCTGAACCCAAAGGACTGGGAACCCAACCAGTGACATTTTTTCGCTTAGCTAAAAGTGGCTGTGAGTGAACAATGGGTAAACGTAAGACTTCCTTATAAATAATTTCGTCCATCTGTTGATATATCTTCACTCGTTCAGCTTGATCAGCAGTAGCACGACCTTGATTTAAAAGCTGGAAAAATTGCTCATTTTTCCAGTTACCTAAATCAGCAGTAGAACCAGGTCCAAAAAGAGGGTAGTAGAAGTTATCTGGGTCACCATAATCACCCGTCCAACCCAACATAAATGCTTGAAAACCAGGAGGTTTGTTGCGGTCAGCCAGATATGCAGCCCAGTCTTTTGTTTGCAGCGTCACTTTAATTCCAATCGCATTCAAATCTGCTGCAAAAGCTTCAGCAATTGGCTTGGGATTGGGAAAATAAGGTCTACTAACTGGCATATACCAAAGTTGTAACGTAAATCCATTTGGATAGCCAGCTTCAGTAATAATTTGTTTGGCTTTGAGCGGATTAAACTCATATTCAGCTACAGTTGTTGACTGGAATTCTTGTAAAGAAGGTGGTGTAAGGTGAGGGGTATTTTTACCCAAGTCTCCCCAGAATGCTTTGACAATTTCTTTCTTGTTAATTGCTAGGGCGATCGCCTGACGCACTTCTGGTTTAGCAAGTGGTTCGTAGCTAGTATTTAATGCCAAGTAGCCGACATTTAAGGAAGGACGCTTAACTGCTTCTAGTTTGGCATCGCTTTGAATTTCTTTGAGCTGATCTGGGGTAAGATCGACAGTGAAATCAATCGTACCTGCTCTTAGTTGTGCTAACCTTGCTGCTGGATCAGTGATGAAACGAATTACTAATTGATTTGCCTTCGGTAAGCCTGCTTTCCAGTACTTAGGATTCTTTTCCAAAATAATGCGATCGCCACTACGCCATTCTTTGAAAATAAACCCTCCCGTCCCCACAGCTAACGATGAAGGAGTGCCGTATTTTGCCCCTGCTTTTTTAATAGCAGCAGGACTAGCTATACCGAAGTAGCCTGAAGAAATAGCTGATGGAAAAGCAGCAAAAGGTTGCTTCAAGACAAACTTAATAGTATTCTTACCTTCTACCACCATTTCTTGTAGTAAAGATTCTGGAGTTCCCTTAAAACCTCCGAAAAGATTTTTCCAAATTTCGTAAGTTTTACCGGCATCGCGATAGCCGAACTCGTTTTTATTATCCCACCAACGCTCAAAGTTGAATTTTACCGCTTCCGCATCAAAATCTGTCCCGTCGTGAAACTTCACTCCTGAACGCAGTTTAAATATCCAAGTTTTGCCATCTAGGGAAGCTTTCCACTCCGTAGCTAGACTCGGTGCTAATTCAGTAGTACCTGGCTTAGTCTCAATCAAGCGATTGTAGATTTGGTTTTGAACGATGATTGAGTTACCATCTACGATATTACCTGGTTCTAGGTTCACAGGTTGTCCACCTGAACCGTAGACAAGCGCCCCAGCGGGTGCGGTTTCTGGAGTCTTGCCAGAGGTGGCATTATTAGCAGTTTGGTTTGAGGAATTATTAGTATTACAGTTTGAGAGAACTATGGTTAAAGTACAAGCAATTGCTAAAAGAATTATTCGCCATTGTTTCATCGTACTAACTCCTGTTTTGATAGGGTAGATGTTAACACCAATTTACGCTCAAATGTAAAATCTAGGCTAGACATCTTGTCTGTCAACAGCAAGCAAGATGCTTGCTCTACAAGTTCTACATATTTACTACAACTTGGCATTTTCAAACACAGATAAACACAGATGTAGGCGTAAGTAACCGCGCTGGATAGACGGATGTTTGTTCATGATTAAAAGGATTTTTGGGATAGATAAATAAGGTTATGACCGTGGTGTTTCTGGTTTCTTTATAGTTGCTGTTAAAAAAAATGGAGCGTTATGATTAGTCCTCTTCTCGATGTTCGCAATCTGTGTGTGGATTTTACCACCCAAAAGGATGTGGTAAAAGCTGTTAAAGATATTTCCTTTATCGTCGCACCAGGGGAAACAGTTGGGATTGTGGGTGAGTCTGGTTCAGGTAAATCTGTAACGTCGCTCTCCGTGATGGGATTGCTACCTAATACTGCTAAGGTCACCGGGGAAATTTTATTTAGTAATCCTCGCTCTCCTCATACCAATCCAGTCAACTTAGTAACGCTTCCTGCTAACAAAAAGCGAAATTATCGAGGTGGACTCATCTCAATGATATTTCAAGAACCGCAAACTTCCCTCAATCCTGTTTATACCTGTGGGGAACAAGTTATGGAAGCAATTCTCCTCCATAAAAAAGTTTCTCATAAGGAAGCTTACCGCCAATCGCTCGCACTTTTTGATGAGGTAAAATTACCAAATCCTAGAGAGATAATGCATCGATATCCTCACCAACTTTCAGGTGGACAGCAGCAGCGAGTAATGATTGCGATGGCCTTAAGTGGTAATCCCTCCCTCCTGATAGCTGATGAACCAACAACAGCACTAGATGTAACAATTCAGGCGACAATTTTACAATTACTTAGGGAACTGCGCGACGCCCGTGCTATGTCTATTCTCTTCATCACACACGACATGGGAGTAATTGCAGAAATTGCTGATCGCGTGGTTGTAATGTATCGAGGTAAAGCCGTAGAAACTGCTAAAGTATACGACTTATTTGCTAATCCACAACATCCCTATACTCAAGGATTACTCAACTGTCGCCCTCGTACCGATAAACGGTTGAAACGTTTGCCAACGGTAGCTGATTTTATGCAGGTTACTACTAATTCAGCGGGGGAAATAGAAATTTTGCCCCAAATTCATAACCAAGCTGAAAGGGAATTTTTACTAGCTGAAGTCAGCAATAATGAAGTGCAAGAACGCTATCAACGCTTGCAAAATCAGCAGCCTTTACTCTCCGTGCGTCACCTCACCAAAGAGTTTCCGATGAGAACAGGACTGTTTGGCAAAATCACAAAATTTAAAGTAGTAGATGATGTCAGTTTTGATGTTTATCCAGGCGAAACTTTGGGATTAGTTGGAGAATCTGGCTGTGGCAAATCTACCTTAAGTCGCTGTTTATTACGTCTAATTGAACCAACTTTAGGAGAAATTATTTTTGATGGTGATTCTATTTTAGAACTGGATGAAAAGCCCCTGCGACAACTGCGACGCAGCCTACAAATTATCTTTCAAAATCCCTATGCTTCCCTGAACGCGCGGCAAAGTATTGGTTCGGCGCTGATCGAACCAATGGAAATTCATAAGTTAGGTGGTTCTGAAAAACAACGCAGACAAAGAGCGATTGATTTATTAGAAAGAGTCGGACTTGGGGAAAGTGCGATGAATCGTAGGCCTCATGAATTTTCTGGCGGACAAAGACAGAGAATTTGCATTGCGCGTACACTAGCTTGTGAGCCACGATTTATTATTTGTGATGAGTCAGTCTCGGCACTCGATGTTTCGGTACAAGCGCAGGTACTCAATCTTTTAAAGGACTTACAGCAAGATTTTGACTTAACTTACATTTTCATCTCGCACGATTTAAATGTGGTTAAGTTTGTCAGCGATCGCATTGTTGTCATGAATCAAGGGCGTATGGTTGAAATTGGACAAGCTGACTCAATTTATAACAATCCACAACAAAACTATACTCGCCAATTAATCCAAGCAATTCCCGATACTAAGTTAGAGGATATTCAAGCAAGGCAATCGCGCCGTGTGGTTCTGGGAACGCCAATCACAGATGTGCCTTGAAATTTTACCAGATCAGGTGTCTGAGTTTTCCGAGTAAGCTATCTTGCTAACTTACTTTCCGCATAATTACGGAGATTTATCCACCCAACTGAAGCACTCTCCGCAGAATTACTGAAACAATCATCAAGAATTTTCAAACTTCTTAATCTTCCCAAAAGATTTGCTAAATTTGTGGCGTTAAACTCGTTATCTCTTCCTAAAGATAGAGATAATATCGATAGAATAAAGGGTACGTTAGAGCAGCATCGTCTAGCAGCAAATCGCTACTCATTTTATCAAGAGAAATTCTAACAATATGCCGGGGCGCAGCCAGATAAACTTCCGAATTGATGCAGAATTACTAGCTAATATCAAGCATAGCTGCGAAATAAAGGGAATTACCCTCACAGACTTTATCACCAATGCCTGCAAGCTAGCTCTGGAAATTGAACCAGCACAATTGAGTCCAGAAACTATAGAGGTGATTAATCTCCAAATCGAGAAATGTTTGGCTAACAAACTGACACTCATCGAAGAACGTTTAGCTACTTTGGAGAATCAACAAACGCCTTGCTCATGTAATACATACATGGGTGATCAAAGACTGCTTCCTGGCAATTCACTAGCAGAGGTGATATCACTCATGAACGCAGTTCCTCAATGAAAGCATCTAAGGCTTTGTTAACTGCCTTGTAAGCATGGGCTTGCTTAGCTATATTTAATTGGGTAAGGATGCGATGACGAATTGCTTCAAGCTCCGAAATTTCTAATAGTCCTTGCGTCTTGTCACTCTCGATTTTGCTTTCCACTTTTTCCACTTTCAGTTTGGCCATTCCCCACAATTCGTAAGCTGCTCTCAACTGAGCTAATTCCTCTTGCAGAGGTAATAGATGAGCTGCTATACGTTCATCTATCTCTGTTGTCTCGCGCTGGGTGAGGGGGGTTGCTAAAGCGGCCGCGATCGCGTTAGTAATAAATTCTGTTTGGCTGATGCCTTCAGTTCTACACCTCAAACGAATACTGTCTAATAAGTCTTTGTCTAATCTCAGACTTATCTGGGTGCGTTCCACCATTGCGCTCTCTAAATTGACTATCATAGCCCAGTTTCTTTACAAATTGTAATCAAAAAAAATATAGCCCTGCGCGATTGGCCGCGTTACCGACCTAGAGGCGCACGGCACTACGTCCCTACAATTTGGAGTATCACACACAATTGAGAACCACTATAACTGTATAGACAAATCATAGACAACTTTAAGGCTCGGAAGCTATATTCTCAAGTTGAGCTGGATATTGGACTGTGGATTGGGGATTGGGAGACGAGGAGAATAGGAGACTGGGAGAGTATTGCTCTTATTACCAATTACCAATTACCAATTACCAATTACCAATTACCAATTACCCATTACCCATTACCCATTACCCATTCTCTATTAACCTAAGCTTGATATATCTCTAAAGGCAAATTATCGGGATCTTTGAAGAAAGTAAATTGCTTACCTGTAAGCTCATCAATTCTGATATCCTCTACCTCCACACCCTTTGATTTTAGATAAGAAACAGATGCACTGATATCATCTACTTCAAAGGCTAAATGCCTTAATCCGCAAGCTTCTGGCTGACTTGATCTCTTGGGAGAATCGGGGAAAGAAAAAAGCTCAATTACATCGTCCTTGCCTACTTTCAAATCTAACTTGTAAGAATTTATGGTGGCTCTGAAAGTTTCGTGAATAATCGAAAACCCTAAAACATTTACATAAAAAATCTTTGACTTTTCATAATCAGAGCAAATGATGGCAACATGATGAATTCCCCTTGTTTTCATAAGAGTTAATTACCTTTTGCTTAATCCTTTGTTTGAAAAGCTTGTCAGTCTAACCTCGAATTCGCAAGCAACCCTCCAGCCAAGATGCTAACTCGCGACGCTGTAGGGTCAATTGCCTAACGACACTCCAAAGTTGAATTGCAGCAGTCACATTATCAATTTGAGCAATCAATGGCTGATTAGTACCACACTGACAGGATATCCCTAATTCTTGCAAGCGCCGATAGACTTGCCAACGATCTGCGAAAGCTATCTCAATAATTTGCTTGGTTTCTGGCTTGGAACTGGATGGATTCATTTATCTGCCAAAATGCGATAGATTATCAATAGTATCTTCAACAAGACCTCAAGTTTTTCCGGGAGGCTTCTGCCACCTGTTTTGTCAGTAGTCACACCGACTAAACTAAGATATCAATTAAATGCCAAAGATTCTCAATTAATTATAGACAAGTAGAAGCTCAGCAAGCAAGTTTTCAGCCTCAATTAAGGAAGAAAATAGTGTTACGGAAATTTCTGAGTGGGTATGCTAGACTTTCTCCATTGGCAATAACACTTGCCTAATGAGAGGAGAATATTACCATGTCTGAAACTCAGGGTTTATTGCGTACCTTTGGACAAGTCTACGACAATCCCATCTTGCTAGAACACAGTGTAACTGCGCCAGTTTGTGAGGGACTAAATATTGCTTTGGCAAGTTTTCAAGCGCTGTACTTGCAATACCAAAAGCATCACTTTGTTGTAGAAGGTGCTGAATTTTATCAGTTACACCAGTTCTTTAACGAAAGCTACGAAGAAGCACAGGGACACGTCCACGACCTTGGAGAAAGATTGGATGGATTAGGTGGGGTTCCAGTTGCTAGCTTCAATGCGCTGGCCCAATTGTGCTGCTTTGCTCCCGAAGCTGATGGCGTCTTTTCTTCCCGTCAGATGGTAGAACATGACTTAGCCGCAGAGCAAGCGCTGATTCAACTAATTCGCCGTCAAGCTGGACAAGCGGAAAGTTTAGGCGATCGCGCTACCCGTTATCTCTACGAAAAAATCCTGCTGAAAACAGAGGAAAGAGCCTACCATCTCGCTCACTTCCTTGCTCCTGACAGCTTAACTTTGGGCTTTGTCTCTGGATCACAGAATTAACACGCAGATAAGAAAAACCTAACTTCCAGCCTCCTTCCTTAAAAGGACATATAAAGCAAAGCTCCCCTTCCCTTTTCGGGTAGGGGTTCATTTATGATGCTTTGCATAATATATATTGTGACGCTCTTCCCTTGCGGGAGCTTCTACCTCGCGGATAGAAGTTGCTGCTTCACAGGGAGTCGTATCACTTAACCCTCTACAGCCAGACCCGTAGCGACCCACCGAGTTTGTTGTTTAGAACTTGCAAGTGCGAATTAACGCGACTTACGTAGATCTAAACTTAATTATATCTAAACTCAGAAGTACAGACAAGGGGGGAAAGGAATTAATTTTTGGGCGGGAGTGCTTGTCGTCTGTAGAAATTGTAGAGCCGGCTGGAAGCCTATTCTACTTTAAGCGTTTGAGAGCAACTTAGTGTCAAACCTCATGCACCCAGCGTGCCACCAAGCGGTAGCGCGTACCATCAAACTCTTGAACCCAAATCATGGAAAGCCTATTGGGCGTCGTCTCCTGCTCCTGAAGCCGAGAGTTTTGGGCAGCAAGCGTCCTAACTGGGGAAGACTGAGAAGAAGTAGAACGATTTACAAGTAACATGTTAACCACACCTTAACCATTGCTTAACTTTAGTATGGAGCATGTCTCTTTGCTTTGGGAAAATTGAAATATTCTTTAACTGAAGCGAATGGTTTTTATTTATGAGTGTTTGCTAGAACTCCCGGTAACAATTCGGCGGGGAGATGTGTTAGCGGAAGTTGTGGTTTTTGTCAAGGAAAACGGTGCTGATGGAGTGGCAACAACGGATAGTCCTAGTCCCAGGTTTGATGCGATTTGCGGTGGTATTGAAGCGGCCCTCTCGATTGAGGTTGAAGTGTGGTCACCTGAACCATTTGTCAACTACGACGGCTATATTAACCTGAAGCGTTTTTCTCGCTACTCGAGCAAAGCGCAGCAGTATGTATATGGGGAATAGGGATTGGGAATTGGAGATTGGAAGGGAATAGGGATTGGGAATTGGGAAAAAATAATTGCTCTTCCCAATTACCAATTACCAATTCCCCATAGACTCAAAACCGTTACGCCATCGCAACAGCAGGTGCAGGCCAACGATTTACGGCTGTACCAATCACTGCCATTTCTTTCACCAAACGGTCAAAGCGCTCCGGTGTCAAAGATTGAGGACCATCGGATAGAGCCTTAGCAGGGTTGGGGTGAACTTCAATCATCAAAGAATCAGCACCACCAGCGATCGCCGCCATAGCCATTGCTGGGACATACTCAGCCCTACCTGTACCGTGACTGGGGTCAATCATGATCGGCAAGTGAGTCAGCGATCGCAGAACCGGCAATACCGACAAATCTAGAGTATTGCGGGCATACTGTCGGTCAAAAGTCCGAATTCCCCGCTCGCAGAGAATCACATTCGGGTTACCAGCAGCCAAAATATACTCAGCCGCCATCAACCACTCTTCAATTGTTGCTGACATTCCTCGCTTCAACAGCACAGGCTTTTCCTGAGCACCGACTTTTTTGAGTAGAGAGAAATTCTGCATATTGCGGGCACCGACTTGCACAACGTCCGCTATCTCGCTAATTTTGTCGAGATCAGCAGTGTCCATCACTTCAGTGATAATACCTAAACCAGTAGCTTCCCGCGCGGCAGCTAGTAAGCCCAAAGCGCTCTCTCCGTGACCTTGAAACGCATAGGGAGAAGTCCGGGGCTTGTAAGCACCTCCGCGTAGGAAATGCGCACCTGCGGCTTTAACCCGACGTGCTGTTTCAACGATCATTTCCTCGTTTTCCACAGAACAGGGACCAGCAACAAGCACTACAGGATGATGTTCGCTGAAGTGAATTGGTCCGTTCGGCGTTGGCACAACAATATCACTAGCTTCCCCGTGACGATATTGGCGACTAGCGCGTTTATAAGGTTGCTCAACTCGTAGTACTTGTTCGATCCAGGGGCTAATTTCTTGCAGTTGTAGCGGGTCTAAATCAACAGTTTCGCCTACCAAACCCAGTACAACTTTGTGCTTACCAACAATTTTTTCTGGAGTCAGACCCCATTCCTTGAGTTCCTCTGTAAGGCGGGATATTTCAGGTTCTGGAGAGCCGACTTTCATTACTATGATCATGTTTTTTTAGCCCCTGCAAAATTTCTTGTGTAATTAATTTAAGCTTGAATCTTTGGATAGGGTTTGAAGGTGGGAAAGTTAGAAGGTTGTAGGGCGTAGCCCTTATTGTAGGTTGGCGATGCGAGAAGATTTTGAGCAACCTGTAATGCTTGCCAACTTTTTAACTTGCTACCTCCCAACTTTCCACTCTTCTTATTCTTCTGACTAAAGACTATTTCAATTAAAAATGCAAAATCAAAAATTAAAAATGAACCTTCATCCATTTTTAACTTTTAATTCTTAATTCTTAATTTTTTTAGTCTTTTTGCCCAGTCGATCCCCATGCTGATGTCATTCTTCCCAGGTTTGTGGTGAACTCTTGCCAACCTAACTTAGTCCCTGGAATCTCCTCATCCCAAGAAGCAGAAAGGACGCCATAGCTCAAACCCAAGACCCCCAAACCAAAAAAGCCCATACTCACGAGAACCACCGCTACATTAGGCAACTTCAAGCCTTGGTTTGTCACCAAAAAATAGCTAACAAAAAAAGTGGATATGCCCAAAACTGAGGGAATTCCACAGAGTAGAGCCATCCGACTGACCATGCGCTTACTTACCACATCTGGAATTGCCATTGAATCCCTGGTAACTGCTGCTGGCTTGTTTTTCTTGGTAGCAGTCTTACTAGGTGAGGCTTCCAGTTTGTTTTTACTCAGTTCCTTAGAAGCTGGTTTTTGCTTGTCCTGCTTAGGAGTATTTTTAGTGGCTGAGGGTTCCGGTTGAGTTTGACGGTTTTTTGGGCGTTTCTGACGCGGTTCAAATGGCAAACGTTGGTCGTTGCGCGAACCGCTTTGAGCATCGCCTGATGGTTCAGTAGACATAAGCTTCAATGTTGTCTAGCCGCGAATACCTAAGCGTTGAATCAAAGCCTGGTAGCGTTTTACATCTTCTCTACGCAGGTAGCTGAGTAAACGCTTTCGGCGACCAATCATTTGTAGCAAACCCCGTCGGGAGGAATGATCATTTTTGTTGGTTTTCAGATGAGCGCTCAACCGATTAATGCGTTCGGAAAGTATGGCTATTTGGACATCTGCAGAACCGGTGTCGGTTTCATGGACTTGGTAGCCCTCAAGAATTTCGTGTTTGCGCTCTTGCGTTAGAGTCATGGATAGAGTTGATTTGTATAATCCAGCAATCTCCCATGTTATCACCCAAGAGAAAAATATGAGAGATTAATCGGCATGGGTTTCTCTGTCTCTCCTCTGGGATCGGCGCTCATCAAGCCACTGTTGGAGAATTATAGCTGCAGCTTTGCGGTCGATCAGAGCTTTGTTGAGGGAAGGCGATCGCCTTTCTGCTTTCAGTAATTCTTCTGCTTCCAAGGATGTGTGCCTTTCATCTACATACTCCAAAGGTAACTGCAGTGCACGAGCCAACCTACCAGCCAACTTTTGCACCGTTCGCGCCTGAAAGCCTATTGTTCCATCTAGAGAGTAAGGCAAACCGACGACCAAGACTTGCACTTCCCTCTGTGTAACTAACTCTCGCAGCTTTTCTACATCCCGTTCAAACGAGCTACGCTCAATCGTTGTGATTCCAGTAGCAATTAAACCAGTACCATCACATCCCGCCACCCCGATGCGCTTACTCCCCACATCCAAACCCAGTGCCGAGATTTTTTGCATTTTTAATTCTGACTTTCTTGCGACTCAGCAGTTGGCGTAGCCTCTAAGGAGACGGAGCTGACTGGCGTTGAACCAGAAACCGATATATCCGCCCTCGTTGCCGCTTGAGGCTTATTTGAGAGCGCTGGCAACCAAGTAATGCGGCTGGGGATGGGAGTGCGTGCTGGCTGTAGTCCCTTCAGTACCTCCTTTAACTGCAACCCTTCCAAGGAAACAGTTTTGGCTTCCCGCAGCTTGTGCCAGACTGAACGAGACATCAGCAAAGTATGCTCCATCCTTTCGGCACCAACTTGTAAGAGATATTCTTCTCTTTCTGGCTGATAGTCGGCGGAAATTAGCTGCAAAGATTGAGCGGGAAAATCTTTGACGATCCGTGCCATTTGAGACAGCAACTCTGGATACAAGAAAGTGTAAGCTGGGTGGACAGTCAGCTCGGCTTCGTGAGCGCGATCGCCATCACGGCCAAGCTTGAGCTGAAAATAGCCAATTGCCGCTTTCCGCTGCGGTTCAAACACGTAACCACTGATTACATCGGTACGACTGAACCACTTCTGTAGGTGGCAGAAGAGCGCCATCATGAAACCAGTTTTAAAGTCATGGATGTGGCGGTCAAAAACCTGACGTACCAATGGCGGCATTGATGCTGTATCTAGTTGATAGAGTAGCTGGGCATCAGCATTACTTACAGGGAGTAAGTTAGGCAAATCTGGCTCACGCAGAGCGATTTTTTCGAGTACTTCTGGAGCGATCGCCCAGTAAGTCAGTTGTGCTAGGGGCTGAAATCCGTTTTGTCGATAAAGAGCCAGTGCCGATTTGTGATGAATATTAACTTCCAGTAACCAGGTTCGCGCCTCCCAAATTGTCTCAAAGCAATAGCGCAATAATCCAGAGCCAATTTCTCCCATTCCCGATTTGCTCTTTGGTTGAGGAGAGTCTGTATCAACTAACACTTGCTCCACCCGCCAAGTGCTACGGGTGCGATTAAAGGGGGAAATCTTGATGCTCCCGCGAATTTGTTGAACTTGTTCCACAACATACAGACAAAAGGCATACTGGCAAGGATTAGGAAACCAACTCAAAAACTTCAGCAGCCAATACCAGCGCCGAACCTGAGTTAATTGCTTGCGGTCAGTAACAGAGCAACTTTTGCTATCTGCATCAGTTTCCCCACAAGCAAGCTGTTCGATTGCCTCCAAATCACGGTATTGAAAGGGGCGAATCACATTCTTCGTATTTTCCGATAGAGGTGAAGTCATGTTAGGTACAGGTGCCATGAAGCTGATAGCAGACTGGAGCAACAGGCCTGTGCCCAGCGAGCAACCAGTTGCCTTTGTTAAGGTTACTGCCAATATATTAACTATTTTCCAGGCTTCTCAGGTTCAGCTTTATTGCTGCTTACTGATTAAATTAATATTTTTTGACGGAGGGTTGATAGCACAACGCACTCTTGAAACTTGCCAGAACGGGCCAACTTTGATCCATCTCCATCATATATCCCCTTAACAGCCACTCTCCTCCCCCTCCCAGAATATTTATCAGGTGGTAGGGGATGCTCAAGGCAAGCCAGGACGCCACAAGAATCCCTATACTTCTGGCGCAGCAGAAGTAAGTAATAATAATGGTTTGCGCCACAAGCTTCAACAATCTGAGTTGTGAACAGGCGAAATGTTCATAAACATTTGTAAACTATTAAACAACTAAGCTTCTGCTGATCATAGTTTCCTGCCGCTTTCAACAGTAAAGCGGCTTCTTCCCCCAATTGCACGACCGAGTTTCCACAGTGTTAGGAGTTTGTAATGAAGCAACTTGTCAATCTTGAGCGCTTTTTCCTGATCGGTCATATTGTTGCTATGGCCTTTGGACTAGCGGGGCTACTGATCGTCTTACCCCACCCAGAACTGCTCAATGGCTTATCAACCATTGGACAGACAGCATTTCAGTGGTCAATGTCTGGGGGTGGGGTCGTATACATTCTTTTGGGTGCGGCAGCTGTAGCGATTTATGCCTACCGAACCCTAGGACTGTGGCAATGGCTGACGTTTATGATTCCTGCTGTATTGCTCTCTTTGAGCAGTGAATTGTTGGGAACCAGTACCGGCTTTCCTTTTGGAGAATATGGCTACTTAAGTGGCTTGGGCTATAAGATAGCCGGTCTTGTGCCATTTACCATTCCCCTTTCTTGGTTTTACATGGGGCTAGTTTGCTATCTAATCGCCCGTGCTGCTCTCAAAATTGATGGCAACATTGAGAACAATGGGATTTGGCTGCGCCAGATAGGAGCGATCGCGCTAGGATCAATACTGCTCACATCCTGGGACTTTGCTCTCGATCCAGCCATGAGCCAAACCGCTTATCCCTTTTGGCACTACGGAAAAGTAGGAGCCTTTTTTGGCACCCCTTACCGCAACTTTGCTGGTTGGATCGCAACGGGTGTCCTATTTATGACAGTAGCAGCATTGTTGTGGAAGAGAGCGCCTATTGCCTTGTCGCGAAAGCAGTTGGTATTTCCCCTCGTTGTTTATTTAAGTAACATCGCTTTTGGCGCGGTGATGACTATTGCTGGTGCTGGGCTATGGCTACCAGTAGGTTTGAGCATACTATTCGGTATCGTTCCAGCGTTTATTCTGTGGTCGATGGCTCCGGAAGCAGCAACTTCAACAGCACTAGAGCAACTGGAAAACACCGAAGCTGCCGAAAGCCAGACTACCAAAGTACCAGTAGCATCGATGGGAGCTATGCCCAAGTGAGGTAGGATGACCTGTCGGAGAGCGTCAATTCTTTCCTCCCTGGCTTCTTTTTATGAGTCATATCAAGTCTGTTGCATCGGCCTTGATATGACAAACAGCTTAGGGTTAGCCCAATTTCTACAAATCTACAGGCTTTTCGGCTTGTGCTACAAATCTACAGGCTTTTCGGCTTGTGCTACTAACTGGCAAAAAACCTTTGATCGGCAATACACCTTTAATTTCCCCTTCCTGCGCGGGCTTTCTCGCCATAGCGCTGTTACTCATCCAGATACCAGCAACATTCCTGCTACTCTCACGCTTACTCAAAGGGCCGGGGCGTCGTCTTCCCATAGTTCCCCAAACAGCCACCCCAGAACAACTGGGTGCTGTCAGTGTGGTGGTTCCCACGCTCAATGAGCGAGAACGAATTACGCCTTGTCTTGTGGGCTTAAGCAGACAGAGCTCCGAAGTTCGAGAAATCATCGTCGTAGACAGTCGCTCGACCGATGGGACACCAGATTTGGTCAAAAATGCCCAAGAAAAAGACCCCCGTTTTCGCCTAATCACTGATGATCCCTTACCTGTTGGCTGGGTAGGGCGTCCTTGGGCCTTACATACTGGTTATTTACACAGTTCCCCTCACAGTGAGTGGATTCTGGGAATTGATGCTGATACCCAACCGACGCCTGGATTGGTTGCTGGTTTGCTCAAGGCTGCGGAAGCTGAGAAATTTGACTTAGTTTCCCTGTCGCCACAATTTATCCTCAAGTATCCAGGGGAGTGGTGGCTACAACCAGCACTGTTGATTACCCTGGTTTACCGATTTGGCCCGACTGGTATCAATAGCGAGAGTGCCCAACGGGTGATGGCCAACGGACAGTGTTTCTTGTGTCGTCGGGATGTCTTAAGCCAACTGGAGGGCTATACAAGTGCTAGGGCATCTTTTTGCGATGATGTCACCCTTGCTCGTTATGCTGCTGCTAGGGGGTTTAAGGTTGGGTTTATGGATGGGGCAAAGGTGCTGAAGGTTCGGATGTATGAGGGAGCAGCCCAAACCTGGAAAGAGTGGGGTCGAAGCCTTGACCTCAAAGACGCCTCTTCCACAGGTCAGTTGTGGAGCGATTTGTGGCTTTTATTGAGTGTGCAAGGTCTTCCTCTAGTTGCGACCCTGGTTTTCCTAGGATGCTTGGGACTGGGAATTGACTCGTTATCAGTTAGGGTAGCAGCGGGGTTGAATTTGTTTTTGCTGTTGATGCGCTTCGCCTTGCTATTGGCGATCGCTCCCTCTTATGACCGCACTCAAAGCTTACCTAAGTCATCCTGGCTATTTTGGCTTTCCCCACTAGCAGATCCTTTAGCCGTACTGCGAATTTTACTGTCTACTCTCACTAGACCAACTCAGTGGCGAGGAAGGCAATATAGTTCTCAGTCTTGATTCCCAACTCACTCAGGACTGGGGATTGGGGACTGAGGTCTGAGGACTGAGGATTGGGGACTGAGGACTGAGGATTGAGGTCTGAGGACTGAGGATTGGGGACTGAGGTCTGAGGATTGAGGAATCAAGACTCGCTGTTGTCATCATCTGTACCATTAACCTGGTCTATTCGTTCGAGTTGCCAGAGAATTTGATTGCCTTCGCGTCGTACCCGTGAGACAATCCAGTTGCGCCAACCCCAGTTATCTCCCCGACTGGTAACAGCACTAGCATTGACATCCATCAAGTCAGCTAGTTCGGAACTACTAATCAAGTACCCCTTACTAGCAATCTCATCAGCGATGCGTAGGGTTTCTACTAGGTTACGGAGTTGAGCAACTCTCACTTCGCGGGGTAATTCGTCAATTACACCAGCAGCGGAAGAAGCAGGTGAGTCCATCATGGTTATCTCAGAGCTAGAAAAGCTCAGGGGTATAGTTTCGTAAGCTAACTCAGGAGCAGCGTTTGAATCTGATACGGCCTGTTACCGACAGCTTGGCATCTGGCTGAATCGATTGTGCAGTATCTAGGGCAAACGCCTGTGCTAGTGTCATGGTTCTACCGTTGGCAAAAGCACGAGCGATCGCGTCGCAACGCTCATTTCCCTCATTGCCGCTGTGTCCCCGGACATGCCGCCAATCCACCAGCCGAGAATTAAGATCATCAAGAATTTCCCACAAGTCTTGATTTAAAACAGGTTCTCCTGTCGCTTTCTTCCAACCTTTCTTTTTCCAACCCTTCACCCATTTGGTGATGCCGTTTTTCAGGTATTCGCTATCGGTGTAAAGGACAACGGGTTGAGTTTGTCCAGACACCCGGAAAACCTTCAAAGCTTGGATTGCAGCTTGCATTTCCATGCGGTTGTTAGTGGTGGGAGTTTCGGCACCACCCATCTCATAAACAGAGCCATCAGTAAAATAAATTACAGTACCCCAGCCACCAGGGCCGGGGTTGCCAACACAGGCTCCATCCGTATAGAAACTTTCAATTGTGCGCAGCGAAGACATCATGCGTTATTTGTCCCTATTACATTGGTCATTGGTCATTGGTCATTGGTCATTGGTCATTGCTCGAGGAATTACCGTGCGCGATGCTAAAAGGAAAATAACATAATCCTTCTCTGTGAGGTTTTTCTCTGCCTGTGTACCTCCCCCTTGCCCTAAGAGCAATTAAAAATTCAAAATTGTCAGACCATTGTTAATGCAAGGATTTTTAACTAACAGGGGAGTTTAAGGGAGTGGCAAAATTAGTTATTATGCCTAAGTCTCGATCCTGTGGCTAGGGTTAATCAACAGCGGTCATTTGTTATTGTTTTGGGAGCGGAAGACTAAATTCTTATGGCATACGAACCGCTACACCATAAATACCGCCCTCAGACCTTCGCGCATTTAGTGGGCCAAGAGGCGATCGCTACTACGCTCACCAACGCTATCCTGAGTGAGCGAATTGCCCCAGCATATCTGTTTACTGGCCCCAGAGGTACTGGCAAAACCTCTAGTGCTCGAATTCTGGCAAAATCCCTCAACTGCAAAAAACAGGATAAGCCTACTGCTTCTCCCTGTGGCGTCTGTGAAGTCTGTCACGCGATCGCTGTTGGTACTGCACTAGATGTAATTGAAATTGACGCTGCTAGCAATACGGGCGTTGATAACATCCGGGACATTATCGAAAGGTCACAATTTGCGCCAGTGCAGTGTCGCTACAAGGTGTATGTTATCGATGAATGCCATATGCTTAGTACGGCGGCGTTCAACTCTCTACTAAAAACTCTTGAGGAGCCACCAGATCGTGTGGTATTTGTTTTAGCGACAACTGACCCTCAACGGGTACTGCCAACAATTATCTCTCGCTGTCAAAGATTTGATTTTCGCCGCATTCCCTTAGAGGCGATGGTGCGGCATTTACAGGATATTGCCATTAAGGAAAATATCAAGATTACACCCGAAGCTGTAACTTTAGTGTCACAAGTGGCTCAAGGAGGACTCCGGGATGCTGAAAGTCTGCTAGATCAACTAAGTTTGTTACCACAAGAGGTGACAGTAGAAGCGGTCTGGGATTTGGTGGGAGCGGTGCCAGAAAGGGATTTGATCGCGCTGACAACAGCGATCGCCTCTGACCATTCTGAAACCGTGCTCGAACAATGTCGCCGCTTGATGGATAGAGGTAGGGAACCGCTGGTTGTCTTGCAAAATTTGGCTGGTTTCTACCGAGATTTGCTGATTGCTAAAACTGCTCCCAGTCGCAGCGATTTAGTTGCTGTCACTGCTCCCACCTGGGAACAACTGTGTAATTTTGCTCAACAGCTAGAAGTTCCCAGTATCTTACAAAGTCAACAGCACCTCAAGAGCAGCGAAGCTCAAATTAAAAATACCACTCAGCCGCGCCTGTGGTTGGAAATAACTCTCTTGGGCTTGTTACCCAGTGCGCTTCCCTCCAACGCCCCTAGCTCTTACCAAGGGGCTCCCCTCAAGGGATCTACAGACACAGGAGCGAGAAATAATACTGGAAGCTCTAGCGTCATTGAATCAAAAACGGCTGCCAAACATCCCCCAGAAACAAGTCAAGATAGCACAAACCAGCTACAGCAAAAGCAGTACTCCGCTACCCCAAGCTTTGACGCTTCCAATGCTGGAGTTACACCAAATCAGAGCCAAGTACCACCCGAAGTAGTACCAGTCCCTAGTCAACATCTAGAAGCAAATCCTGCTGAGCTTGGGCCACAAAATGCGGTTGATCCCCTAAGTCAAAGTCTTGAGCAAGTTTGGCAAGAGGTAGTTGCTAATGTGCAAATGCGCTCCATTCAAGCTCTGCTGCGTCAACATGGACAATTAATCGCTTATAGCGATGCTGTTGCCATCATCGGTATACGTTCCACATCCTTGCTGAAGATGGTTCAGGGGGGATTGACCAATATTGAAGCTGCTTTTCAAAAGGTCTTAAATCACAAGGTGAAGGTGAACTTCCAAGTTGGGACGGGAGGGAAGTTTTCTAATACCAGTCCTGTCAACGCGCCCAACATCGGAAAGTCGGGTTATAGATCCGAAACCACAAGTTGGGGGGAAGGAAACGACAACGAATAATCCAGCGATTGAGCCAAAAAATCAGGCGTCTTTGAATAGCGATCGCCTTAACAATGAGTTACCGCCAACGCCTCCGTCAGCTCCTTCGGGGCCGGATGGGGTAGAGTCCAAGCAGAAAGACTTAGCAGATTCGTTTACTGGTCATACGGTGCCATTTCAGAAGCAAATGGAAAGCAACCGTGACAGTAGCAGTGCAATGGCAATCCAATCTCCAAGAGAACCATTGACACAAGTTAGAGAGTGGCCAGATGAGGAAATTGAGCAAGCGTTGGAAAGCCTGAAGAAATTTTTTGAGGGAGAGATTGTTGAACTGAAGGATGATTTTAATTTGAGTGAGCAAGCGATCTGCGCTGACGCTTCTCATGTCGCTATCGCTGAACAACCGCAAAAAAACCCTGACGTGTCTAATGTTTCGCGCTCGCAGGAAGTTGTTGAGTTAGCTAGTGAGCAACTCGAACTCGAACCAGAAGTAGACGATAGCGAAGCTTTCACACAACAAGGAATGTCGCCGCTGCTAGATTTTAGTCCATCAGATTTAACACCAGGGCAGGAATCAAGTCAGATAAATCCTCCCACCAACGGTAATCAATTGCCCATCAGGGAAGAGTGGCCGTGTGATGAAGATGGTGAACCAGAGTTCTAAGAGCCTATCCGAAAAGTAGAGATGAGAAAAGGAACCGCAGATAAACGCAGATGTTATTTTCGTTACTGAAAGGGTTTTTCGGATAGGTTCTCAGAACATATCAAAACTCAAAACTTTCTTCG
This sequence comes from Potamolinea sp., assembly GCA_042408245.1. Classification (GTDB taxonomy): domain Bacteria; phylum Cyanobacteriota; class Cyanobacteriia; order Cyanobacteriales; family Coleofasciculaceae; genus Potamolinea. Next base: position 215,853 of record JAYFMV010000034.1, on the reverse strand, counting down.
CCGGTGCCTTGATGCACTGTTTTTACCCATTTCAATCGTTTGGGACGTACTGACATACGAGCTGTAGTACTAGGCATTACCAGCATCCAGTGAAGCAGATAAAAGTAGCCCCGTAGCGTTTGCAAGAGGGTGACAAAAAATGTTGAGAGACTTAATGGTTCATTGCTTTGAGTTCGTCGTAGCCCAATAAACATCCCAATTACAGAGAGACCCAGAGCAAGTGTGGTAAGAGGGCTGAGGATTGGTAAACTCTTGCGAGTAAGAGACATCAAAAAGTCTGGTATAGCAGCAGCAGGCAAAAAGTACTGCATGAGCAGAAATGAACACAAATCCACTGTTTTCAGTGTGCCCATGCGATTACTGGCAATCAGACGCCAGTAGTCTAGATAGCGCTGATATCCCCCTTCTGCCCAACGATTGCGCTGATGCCATAAGGCAAAGGCTTTGGTCACGCCTTCTTCTTCTACTGGGGGAAATTCGAGAAAGCCGATATCCCAGTTATCCAGGTGCAAGCGTAATGTCAAATCTAGGTCGTCGGTAATGGTTTGCTCGTTCCAAGAGCCACAACGCTGTAAAGCCAAACGGCGCACAAACTGGCCATTACCTCGCAATTCTCCAATACCACCAATGGCGATGCGCTGCTGTTGGATGTAGCTGTCGAAGGCCATTTCTGCCATCTGCCCTTTTGTCCAAAAGTTCAACTGGGCATTGGCGATCGCTTTGCGCACCTGCACTGCTCCCATTTCTTGCTTCTTAAACAAGGGCAGAACTCGCTGCAGCAAATCTTTTGTTACCTTAGCATCCGCATCAAATACGCCGATAAATTCCCCTTTGGTTAGGGGTAGTACCTGATTTAGCGCTCCAGATTTGCCGCCACCTGCGTCAGCGCTTCGGCGCAGAACTTTCAGTTGGTCGTATTCTGTGGCTAATTGTTCTAACAATTCTGGCGTCCGGTCGGTACTGTGATCGTCAATTACCCAGAGTTCATACTTAGTCTTTGGGTAATCTAAATTACACAGCATTCTGACGAGATTACTGATGACAGCTTCCTCGTTTTTTGCTGCCACTAACAGGGAAACATAAGGGAAATCTGCTAGCTTGCCCTCAGAAAGTGGTTCGGGCGTCTCTAGGGGTCGAGCCAGTAAGATTCTTACCGCTTGAATTCCCAGTAGTCCCGCCAATCCCCAAATCATCCAGGAACCCCAAGACAGTAAATGAAGGGTGATCGTGCCTCCCCAAACTACTGTTAATGCTAAAGCAGCTTTGCGTCGGCGTCCTTCTAGTCCCTGGAAGAAGAAGTCACTTTCAAAATCATCATCTGACAAATCAGACAAAAGAGAGCTAATCGGGTCAAGATCGGTATCATTATCGTTTTCTGACCAGGAATTCTCCGACATAAGTTTTTTTTATCAACCACCCATAGTCAATAAACGCTTATTAAAGTATCAGAAATCTGAAAACACCAAAATTTACAAAGGTCTTGAGTCTTTAGTACAGAGTCCTGAATAACTACTCAGGACTCTGCAGTGTCAACTTAGGAATCTTAATGGCTTAGTACCCCAACATCTAAAAATAGATATTGAGTGGAGCAAAGTTTTTTTGGTGTTTTTACCCTAGCTTTAACAAACGCTATTATGCTTATATTGTAACCGAAATTATTAACTTTCTTGTAGTTTTATGGGCATTATTTATTTTTTTTAAGTGCTTGTAATGGCAGAGAAGCTAGTCTACTCTACCTTTGGCTCTTTAAAGATTTTTTGACAAATTTCGGCGTGTGTGAGAGAAGCGTATGGTTAGTTATTTAATATCTACAGCGGCTTGGGGACTTGGTTCTGTCCTCTGGGTAGAACTGGTGCGAGACTTTTACCATGTCTTATCTCATTATTGGCAACCACTGTATCGGTTACACTCCTGGCATCATCGCGTTTTTCGCCCGGATTTAACTGCAGTCAGCGACACCATTTATCGACAGGCTCATTGGCGTAATGATGTGCCAGAATGCTTGGTGATGCTGCTTTTGAGTTTGTTGGTGTGGTTAGGAGCGAACATTTGGGTGCCAGAACAGCAATTTGCGGCTTTACTTGGTTCTCTGTACACCCTAAGCTTTTTACTGAGTGCGATCGCTCGTGGTAGTGGCTTGAGCTGGGCTGACGAGGTAACAGATCTTACCCATCGTCCAGGTCCATTTCTCGCCCCACCTTCTTCTTGGAGTGTAAATCGAACTTACCACTGGCGACATCACTTTGATAATCAAAAGGCTTACTATTGCGGAACTTTGACTTTGGTGGATAAGTTAATGGGTACAGCTTTATCGCTCAAGGGTAAAACTATTGCTGTAACGGGTGCTTCGGGAACTTTAGGCCGCAATCTTCTCTTGGTTCTCCACTCCCGTGGTGCAAAAGTCATCGCTCTTACTTCCCAGGAGCAGACTGTTACCTTAAGTGTGAATGGTGAAAGTTTGCCGATAAAAACCCTTACTTGGCAGGTAGGAAAAGAGTCAGAATTGGCGACAGATCTGGAAAAGGTGGATATTCTGATCCTCAATCATGGCATTAACGTGCATGGTGAGAGAACTGCAGAGGCGATCGCCAAATCTTATGAAATCAACACCTTCTCTACTTTGCGGTTGATGGAACTGTTTTTTAGCACCGTTCGCACTAACGAACAGATCGCTCGTAAAGAAGTTTGGATAAATACCTCAGAAGCGGAAGTTAGTCCTGCTTTTAGTCCTCTCTACGAACTCAGCAAACGAGCGTTAGGAGACTTAGTGACACTGCGGCGTCTTGATGCTCCCTGTGTGGTGCGCAAACTGATTCTTGGCCCATTTAAAAGCAATCTCAATCCAATTGGGGTAATGTCTGCTGACTTTGTGGCTAAGCAAATTGTGAATCTAGCAACGCGAGATGTCCGCAACATTATTGTGACAATTAATCCTTTGACTTTTGTGGCATACCCCATCAAAGAATTCTGTGTCGCAATTTACTTTAAACTGTTCAGTCGCAAGGCTGTAGGTATAAGAGAATCACTTCCCGTGGCTGAGATAATAGCTGCTGAGGTTACGAATTCATCAAAGGTGGGTTGAGCAAGCTAGGGGCTGGTCGTGAGGTTCAGTTAAACTAGATTCAACAGGGTTAGATGCGGTACAAATGCTGAAAAAAAAGCATTATGGCTTTGAGGAAACAGGAAAAAAATTGAGAAAAATGAAGAGTTTGCCAGAACCAACAACCTCAGCCAAATCTGTATTCTGTCAACAACTTTGACCACCAAGATAGTATCGCTTGTTCTCATCAACCCAAAGAGAGGAAAATCTACGTATGTCTATCGAGAAACTTCGAGAAGCTGACAAAGCAGCAGTTGGTGTTTATATGCCCTATTACCAGGGTACAAAGCGCCAAGTTTTACCCTTTGCAATTAGCCTTTATCAACAAGGTTCCTTGGAAGGTAATCGCAAAATTGAAGGGGGTGAAAGCATTCCTTTTGTTGCTACTTGGTTCGTCTCCAAGCTACCAGCAGAACTAACTCGTTGCCGATTACAGTTTGATGGGAATGCCGAACTGAGTTACGAGGTGATGATGCCAAATTCGGAATTTATAAGTTACCTAATTGATGTAATTATTAATTTCAAAAGACCACCACATTTAACAGATTTTCCGCAGGCGTTTTATCGCAAATTACTGCGAATTGATGAGTAAGTATAAATTGAAATTTACAGGAGAGAATTACAGAAGTGGCAACATCCAATAAGTATTTGCTCATCGGATCAACAGAAGCTTACAGCGGTAAGTCGGCAACGATCCTGGGAATTGCTCATCAGCTACAAGAGAAAGGGTTGGATATTGCCTACGGTAAACCACTGGGAACTTGTCTGAGAGACGATCTCCCGGATGCGATGGAAGAAGATTTTCGGTTTATGAAGCAAGTTCTCAACTTACCTGAAAAGCGACTGCGATCGCCTTTGCTGTCTCTAGATGCTGAGACGATTCAAAAACGCTTACGGGGAGAAGACTCAACTAATTACCGTCAGTCTTTAAAGCAGTATCTCGAAGAACCTTGCGGCGATTTAATGTTGTTAGAGGGTCCGGGAAATCTTTGTGAGGGGAGCCTGTTTAACTTATCTTTGCTGGAAGTTGCACAAACGGTTGATGCTGCTGTCATGCTGGTGGCTCGCTTTCACTCGGTTTTGCTGGTGGAAACTCTGCTGTCTGCTAAAAAACACCTGGGTGAGCGTTTGGTGGGTGTCTTGATTAATGATGTTCCAGCCGAGCAATTGTCGAGCATAGAATCAACGGTGATCCCTTTTCTAGAACAGCAAGGAATTCCAGTACTGGGAATGTTACCGAGAAGTGATCTGTTGCGCAGTGTTAGTGTTCGGGAACTAACACATAAGTTGCAAGCCCAAGTTCTTTGCCGTTCGGACAGATTAGATTTGATGGTGGAACGCTTGACAATTGGCGCAATGAATGTTAACTCGGCGCTGAAATATTTCCGCAAGCGCCGAAATATGGCAGTGGTGACGGGAGGCGATCGCACGGATATTCAGATGGCGGCGCTTGAAACTTCGACACATTGCCTAATTCTCACTGGTCAATTGCCACCTCAACAATTTATCCTCAACCGCGCAGAAGAGTTAGAAGTGCCGGTTCTATCGGTTGATTTAGATACGCTCACCACGGTGGAGATTGTTAACCATGCTTTTGGTCAAGTGCGCTTGCATGAACCGATTAAAGTAGAGTTTATGAAGCAAATGATGAGCCAATATTTTGACATCGAGCGCTTGATGAAGCAGTTAGGCTTAGAACCAGCAGTTACTGCTTAGTTAGTTGTTAGTTGTTAGTTGTTAGTTGACCAATGGCTAATAACTAATAACTAATGACTTGCGCACTCTGCGTAAACCTCTGCGCCTTTGGCGTTAAAAAACTATTGGCACAATAGAAGCAAATCCTCCAAGCAAAGCTTTACACATAACCAAGGACAGGAGGAACTAGGTTCTACGGAGTTAAGAGGAATTGGGCCCCAACCTCAGCACTTTGGTAATGATCTTTTAGTCTGTCATAGACACTGTGTAGATATTTCTTCAACTGCGGTAACACTGGTTCCTGCATGACGCATTTATGAAAGTTAGAGAAAGCTTCTTCTATCTCACAATTGAGAAATTGACGAACAAAGTCCACTGGACCTGCAACTATATAAAGTTCAGATTCTATAGAAATCAATACCCACTCTGGCTCTAGCTCTCCAGTAAACAGAGCACAGCACAAGAAGCCTAAACAGCGCTCGAATTCTTCAATGGCTTCGTTCGTGACGGGGATTTCATAAGCAGGAAGGCTTCTTGCGTCTATCGGAACAGCCCACAACTGTTGATTACCGCGTGCTTTGATTATCTGTTGTAGTCGTTCCCTCTCCATCTGTGAGAAAAGAATTCCATCCTCTATAGGGGCTACAGGGACAGCGACCCACTCTGTTAGTTTGAAAAGCGTGACTTCTACAGCCGTATTCCTTTTAATATGGTAACGGATGGCCCAGCTCAAACTTTCATCAATTTTATTAAGCTGCTCAGGGTTCTTAATTGGACGTAAAATTTTTGTGTCGAGAATAGACATTTTGCTTAAACTGGCTATACTAATCCAAAGTAAAAAACAAAATAATTGGTGGTATTATTTAATAATGGGAATAGACGCCAAATTGAATATTACAAGATAGTTCTTCCTCGTCGGATACATTATATCAAAAAAAAAAGAAGAAGTCCAGGGGTTGACAAAAAAATTTTCCGACAAAGCAAGAGCAATCCAATCAGCTATTATTTTCCAATATCCTCATTCCAAAGCTGGGGATTACCCTGAATAAAATCGCTCAAACGACGCCAATGCTACGCCCTTACTGTCAGTGGTCAGTGGTCAGTTAGTAGGGGCTGGTTTTACAAATAAATCATTGGGAAGTCGGCAAAAAATATTGACTAAACTCGCCCGTACAGTTGACAAATAACAAATAACAAATAACCAATGACTAAAATTATTGTTTTCGGCAGCATCAACATGGATTTGATAACTAAAACCCCTCGCTTACCAGTTGCTGGTGAAACTCTGCAAGGTTATGATTTTTTTACTACTGCTGGTGGTAAAGGGGCAAATCAAGCCGTAGCAGCAGCGCGACTTGGTATCTCAACTCATTTAGTTGGGCGCCTGGGTAATGATGATTTTGGGCGTCAGTTACTTGCGGGTTTACAATCGGCTGGCGTTCATACTGAAGGCGTTTTGGTGGACAAAACTACCAGTTCTGGCGTCGCTGTTATTGCTGTTGATGTGAGTGGTGAAAACAGCATTATTATTGTTGCTGGTGCTAATGGATGTATCAATCAGCAGGATGTTGATCGCTTGAAGGATTTGTTACCAAAAGCAACCGCTTTACTACTACAGTTGGAGATTCCTCTACCAGCAGTTCTGGAAGCCGCGCAAGCCGCACGACAGCAACAGGTGCGGGTAATTCTCGATCCAGCACCAGCACCAGCATCATCTGTTCTTCCACCTGAACTTTTCCCGTTAATTGATATCATCACACCCAACGAAGTTGAAGCAACTGATTTGGTAGGCTTTCCCGTAGATGGGCAAGATTCTGCTGCTAAAGCTGCGGCCCAGTTACTACAAAGAGGCGTTGGTACGGTAATTGTGAAATTAGGTTCTCAAGGTGTCTTCTGTGCTACTGCTGAAGAAAGGTTTTTCATCCCAGCTTTCCCCGTCCAAGCTGTTGATACTGTTGCGGCTGGGGATGCTTTTAATGGTGCTTTAGCAGCAGCTTTAGCCCAGGGGCGTCCTTTACGGGAAGCTGTAGTTTGGGGGGCTGCTGCTGGTGCTATTTCGGCGACTAAAGCTGGAGCGCAATCTTCTCTTCCTGACAGGGAAACTTTTGAGGCTTTTCTCAAAGCAAGAAGCGGCTGAATCTCCCAACAGCAACTGTAAAAAGGGGCCGAGTTGTGGTATTATTTAATAATGGGAATGGACGCAAAATTGAATATTGCAAGATAGTTCTTCCTCGTCGGATCCATTGTATCAGAAAAAAAAGAAGAAGTCCAGGGGTAGAAAAAAAATTTTCCGACAAAGCAAGAGCAATCCAATCAGCTATTATTTTCCAATATCCTCATTCCACAATTGAGGATTACCCTGAATAAAATCGCTCATCAGTCGTTTGCATTCATCCAGGTTTAGATCGATCACCTCAACACCGTGGGATTCCATAAATTCCTTGGCGCCAGGGAAAGTTGCTGACTCACCTGCGATAACTTTTTTAATGCCAAATTGCACAACTGCACCAGCACAAAGGTAACAAGGCATCAAGGTAGAATAAAGCGTCGTACCTTTATAGTTACCAATTCTGCCAGCGTTACGCAAACAATCAATTTCAGCATGGGTAACTGGATCGTTATCTTGGACACGTTTGTTGTGTCCTCTACCAACAATTTTCTCATCTAGTACGAGTACTGAACCGATAGGTATTCCACCTTCACTTAATCCTTGTTTGGCTTCGGCGATCGCGGCTTGCATAAAGTCATCCATAGATTTTGTTTTCTTTTCCGGTTTGCCTAATTTTATGATTAGATGGGCATCTCAAAAGGTTTCAATCTTGGAGTTCTCTGTGCGTCTGTAAGTTTCGCTCTTCTTGAGGGTGATTTGGCAAGAGCTATACTAATGCTCTACGCTACTATCTATCACAAAGCAATAGCAGTAGGCGAGCAGTGTACAAAATCCATTTTGTTTATCACTCAAGAAGAGGTTCCGACGTTACAGGTAAACCGGAGGAAGATCTAAATTGGTTCGCCACTTATTCAATTATCCCAAGGGTGGGAGACTGTGTTAGTGTGGGTTGCTATTGGTTTAGGGTTGATGAAGTTTTCTTGTATAGCGTCGAGCAAGCTAAAAATGAAGTACCTGTTCTGATTAATTGTTCCTATTACCAACCAGGGAAGTATGAAGGATGAAGGGCTGAATCGCTGAATCACTGTTGACTATATAGGGCAGACAGGATTTTCCCTTGTACTTTATCTGGTGGAGATTATTAATAATCTATCAGATAGATCAGAAATTGTCTACCAATAGAGAAATAAATTCAAAAAATCTATCCAAGATTAGATTTAGTGGTGTAATCTTATGCTTTATTTATCGCAGCAGATTAGTGTTGCTTGGACTTGCTAGCCTGAAAAAATCCTGCTTATCCAGAGTTTTGGATATTACAGCAATGGGGGCATGGGGGGAGAGGGGGTTAAGGGGTAATTTCTGAGAAGTCTTTAATTATTTTAATAATCGTAAACGTTTTGTTTTATTTTTAAGTAAATTAGGTAAAAATACGGAATACCCCTTTCCCTATAGAGTCGGTAACGCACATGGTTCACCCATTGGCATCGGCCTCCGCTAGAGTTCAGCAATCTGGAATTTCAGTCCCTAAGTATCAAGTTGGCGAGAATCCCTCCGTAGTGTCTTCTTGCCAATCACCCACATCAAACGTTCATTCTCTTGCCGCTCTCTGGGCAAGGAAATATTTTATATCGGTTACGGCCACTGAAGATCAGCCACCGAACGAGAATTCTGAAAATCTCAAGGGATTTGCTTCTAAAGAAGGTCGAGAACGCACTGCTGAGAAACTGATACAAAACTTGACTTTGGCAAGTGCTCAAGCTTGGTCTTTGACGGAACAGTTGTTATCGGAGGAGGTTCGGCGCCACGGTATCAACCCAGAGTTAATTAATCCCTTGGAGATTGCTGCAGATACTCGCGAGTTATTTCAAAAAGTACTAAAAGCCTATGCAGAGTCAACAACTCCACCAAAGCTTTCAGTGATTGTGGGCAAAGACTTCGGTAAAGTACGGCAAAAATATACAAGTGTCGATCGCCGTGCAATTGGCTTTGTGAGTATGCAGTTCCACTACACTGGTCAAATGTTGCTGCAGTGGCTTTCACTGGGCGAACAGATGCTGTGGATGCCTTACTTGAAGGTGATGGATGACCATATGTATATGCCGCTACAAGCCGCCTACGAAGCAGCAGCTAGGCATCCTTACGAGTCTCCTGCAATATCAGCAGTTCAGCAGCTTTTACCTGTCAGCAGCAAAATTGCGGTATCGGTTTGTCGGCAAATATGTCGCCAACATCCCAATTATAGAAGCTACAGCGGCCCTCTAAGTGAAATTACGGTCAGAACTGCTAGCGTCAGGGATGTGGAGATGTTTCAGATTTATCTGTGCCTATGCGTCCTGGAAGAGGATATCCATGCGGTTCAGCAAGAACTTTTTCCCTTGTGCGTAATGTTATATCCGCGTCTGCAAGTGAGTTGGAGACTGGTACAGGATATGCTAAAGCGTCTAGGTTGGGATATGCACGATCAGTTAACTCCTGAAAATATGTCAATTTTCTTACCTTATTTGCGCACTTTAACTGAAATGTTTTCTCCTGACGTATTTCACTAGTTGGTTGTCAGTGGTCAGTGGTCAGTGGTCAGTGGTCAGTGGTCAGTGGTCAGTTGTCAGTGGTCAGTTGTCAGTTGTCAGTTGTCAGTTGTCAGTTGTCAGTTGTCAGTTGTCCTTAGTGTTTGACCAATGATCAATAACTAATGACCAACAACCAATAACAAATAACAAATAACAAATTTCAAGGCGCTTGTGGCGGGCAATTTTTTCCGCAATAAACTTCAATTAAACGAATAGAAGCTGTTTTTTCAAATTCCTTTGTTTGCTTGGATTCTGTTGGTGAAGGGGAATAAATTCCTGCAAATTGTTTACCCTCCGTTGGGCTAGCACGAAACTTGATACTTCTTGAGGGTTCCTTGGCAAATTTAATATATTCTCGCGACTCGTTCTGGGTGTTGTAAGACAAAGTAGCATCTCCATAAGCAGTTTCTGCTTGTTGGATAGGTGTACCGGGACCAACACCCTCAGCGGTGCGATAATTAGGATTGTCAGTAACTAAAGCATCAATGACAGCAGACTCAGCAAGAGGTGTACCTGCTGGGTAGAGAATGTAATATTGAATCTTTCCAGATTGGCTGACGGCGATCGCATCAAAATCGACAATAAAAGGCGACTTAACTGTAAATTCAGCCTTAGTTCCTAGCTGTTTTTTCAATTGTCCATAAGTCATCCCTACCTTTGCTTCTCCAATTCCATCTGGTGAGATGACTTGGTTTTTAGCAGGTATGGCCGAATTGGGAACAGCAGCAGTAGGACTTTTGTTGGGCGATGATTTTGCTGTTTGGGGTGTCTTAGTAGTGACAGATGGAGTTGCAGCAGTGGGAGTTTCGCTAGACGATGATGGTATTGCTTGTGGTGAAGGCCAAGTTTCTGGGGTTAGAGGAGTTTTTTCCTGATTACAACCCATCAGTGCGAGCAACAAACTAGCTGTGAAGATAATTCTAAATTTGCTCATTTTACCAATTAATTCTCCCCTCTGTGAGGAACTTATAACCAACAGCTAAAGCCGCAAAACCGACAAATAAGTTTCACAGAATAGTTGCTTTTAAGATCAATCCCCCGCTCAAGAAAACTAAGACAATTCTTAGTTTGAGGTAATTGATTTGCGGCTGCCACCAGTCTAACCTAACCTTCTTCCAATGTCTCTACTTCCGGTTGAGTAGGAGCGGGGATTGATAAGGCTAATTTGTAGAGTTTCTGGCGGTTAATTTTGGTAAGTTGAGCTAACTGACGACTAGCTTGAGAGCGCGATACACCTTGAGCCATGATTTGCAGTAACTCTACTTTTAGTTCTGCTTCTGATAACACTGGCACTTCAATTCCAGCACCAGCAACAACGAGGGTAAATTCTCCCTTGGGTTCCTGCTGAGAATAGTGAGCGATCGCCTCTGTAATTGAGCCTCGCCAGAACTCTTCATATAACTTAGTTAACTCCCGTGCCATGACGATGGGACGGTTTTTTCCCAAACAAGAAGCTAAATCTTGCAAAGTTTCCTTAAGGCGATGAGGAGACTCGTAAAGGATAAAAGTTCTAGTTTCAGTTGAGAGCAATTCTAAACGTTTTTGCCTATCTTTTCCCATGACTGGTAAAAAGCCTTCAAAGACAAATCTATCTGTAGGTAATCCAGCAGCACTCAAGGCTGTAATTACTGCAGTTGCACCGGGAATGGGCACTATCGATATTCCCGCTTCAACGCAAGCTTTTACTAACTCATAGCCAGGATCAGAAATTAAAGGCATTCCAGCATCAGTAACTAAAGCGATCGCTTTCCCTTCACCTAATTGACCTAACAACTCTGGTAGGCGTTCATTGCGATTGTTTTTGTGGTAACTAATTTGGGGGGTTGTAATCTGAAAATGATGTAACAACTTACCTGTGTGGCGCGTATCTTCTGCGGCGATCAGATCTACCGATTGCAAAATTTTGACTGCTCGGAAAGTCATATCTTCCAGGTTACCAATCGGCGTACCAACTATATAGAGCGTTCCCAATTTTTCTGAATCCTCATCTCAAGTTTCTTATTCTATACCAAACTACAGTCTCAATATTTTACATAATTACCAATCTCCATCCAACTGATAGATTTGTACTTGATTGCGCCCCTGGTTTTTCGCTAAATAGCAAGCCTGATCAGCTGCATTTAATATATTTTGTATATTCAAACTACAATCGTTAATTGCTACAAGTCCAATACTAATACCGAGGGTAAATATTTGGCCTTGCCAAACAAACCGGAATTCTTGAACAGCATCATGTAGCATTTGAACGACTCGCTGTGATTCCTCCAAAGAACACTGATAAAGAAGCAAACCAAATTCATCACCACCCAAACGTGCCAGAGTATCTGTTTTACGGCAAAGGCTTTGTAGCAGGTGGCTGATTTGACGCAGGAGCTCATCCCCAGCCAGGTGGCCACAGGTATCATTGATAATTTTAAATCGGTCTAAATCCATGTAACAGAGCGTGTATTGTTGCCCAAAAGCAGTAGCATTGTTAAGTGTTCTTTCCAAGCACCGCTCAAATTCGCGGCGGTTGACTAAACCGGTGAGGGGCGTCGTGAGTTGCTTGCCAAGATAGTTGCTCATTTGCCTGAGTTAGTTCAGCGGTACGTGCTTGTACCAGTTCTTCCAGGTGTTCTCGATATAGCTGTACCGCTACCTCTGCCTGCTTGCGTTCCGTGATATTCTCGATTGTGGCGATGGAGTATTGAGGGTTGTTCTGGGCGTCACGCACCAAAGAAACGGTAAGGTGACCCCACCTGAGATTTCCATCCTTGCGGATGTAAAGCTTTTCTAGCTGGTAGAAGTCGCGATCGCCTGTAACCATTTCTTGAAAAATCTCCTCTTCAACGGTGAGAGATTGTGGATGGGTGAAGTCTGCAAAATGCATCCCTTGCAACTCCTGATCACTGTAGCCGAGCATATGTTGAAATGCTGGGTTAGACTCCAAAATCTCTCCGGCCGTGTCTGCAAGTACGATGCCGATCGCGGCATTTTCAAAAATTAAACTAAAGCGAGTGTCACTGAGTTTTAGTGCTGCTTCTGCTAAAGTTCGCTCTCCCATTTCCTGCTTAAGTTGATGATTAGCGGCTTCTAGCTGAGCTGGAGTTGGCAACGCTAAGGCTTTGGGAATCAAGTTTAACAACTCTACAGCCGTGTACAAAGATACAAAAGCTGTAATTAGCTTAATGCCTCCAGAGAGCCAATAGTCAGGATGCCAGAGAGTCCAGACTGCCATAAAATGGCTCGTACCACAAGCAATGATGAACGTCCCAAACAGCAGAAAAATCCCTTGAAAAGGCGTATCATTTCGCTTGTAGACGAAGTAGAACAGCATAATCGGAATTGAATAATATGCCAGCCCAATCAGTAGATCTGAAGCAAGGTGTAGCCACACTAGCTGTGGCTTCCAGAGGTAGCAGTGTCCGTGGGGAATAAAAGAATCTGAGTCAAACAGACTTGTTAGGGATTCGAGCATAATTGTTGCTGCCTAGGAGCGGATAACAAACAATAATCATAGAGTGGCTAATTTGTCTTCACTCCCAGGGGGAAAGTAGCTGTTTATTTCAGTAATTTCGCCTTTCAAGTAAGGAAGGAGGGGAAGTTATTTGGCGAGAAGGCAACTTGTTAAGTAGGTAGATGTCAAAAAACGAAAGTAGATTTGTAGGGGCGGGTTTAGTCAGGAGGCTTGCTATGTAACAGTTTCATTTATTCAAAACCAGCCCGGCTTATGTCCGTTTATTTATTGCCCACCTACTTATCAGTATGAATTGGAGAGTGTAGATGAAAAGAAATGCGCTTTTTGTGGGAATGGTTACTTTAGATTTGGTTTACCTAGCTACCAAGCTTCCGGGTAGTAACGAAAAAGTTGCTGCTTCTGATTACACCGTAGCTGCTGGGGGTCCGGCAACGAATGCTGCAGTAACGTTTAGTTACTTGGGCGATCGCGCTACCATCTTGGGTGTTGTTGGGACTCATCCCATTACACAGTTAATTCGAGGTGATTTAGAAAATCAGGGAGTGATCATTGCCGATCTAGACTCTACAACTACCCAGCCACCGCCAATTTCTTCGATAATTGTTACTCAACAAACAGGCGATCGTTCAGTAATTTCCCTCAATGCTACTAAAATTGAAATCAGCAGCGACCAAATATTTAAAAAATTTAACTCAACAGGCGATTTAGTCCTAATTGATGGTCATCAAATGAGTGCGGGATATGCGATAGCAAAATTAGCAAAAAACAATAATATTCCAGTTGTAATTGATGGCGGCAGTTGGAAGCCTGGATTTGAAAAAATTTTACCTTTTGTGGATTACGCAATTTGTTCTGCTAATTTTTATCCACCAGGTTGCAGTAACTCCGAAGAAGTGATTGCTTACCTTACCGCAGCAGGAATTCCTAATATTGCTATTACCCAAGGTGAAAAACCCATTCAATGCATAAGCAGAGGAGTAGCGGGTGAAATTCCAGTGCCGCAAATTAACGCCGTTGATACGATGGGTGCAGGTGATATTTTTCACGGTGCTTTCTGTCACTATATTTTGCGCGTCAATTTTACTAAAGCCTTAGCAGCGGCGACAAAAATTGCTGCTTATTCCTGTCAATTTTTTGGCACTCGTCAGTGGATGCAATCTGACAGTATTGAAGTACGGGCGGGTTTTGTAAACCCGCCCCTACCAACTGAAAAATGACAGGAAGTGCGTAGCATTTGCGTTTTTAAATTGTCGGTTATACGCCAATATTTGGGAGCAAATGCTAAGCCCCTACCGTACGGGCGGGTTTTGTAAACCCGCCCCTACCAACTGATTGTAAGGGCTTAATCAGAAGCTATACGTTGTGACAAGGGTAGGATGACAGTAAACGTTGTTCCCACTCCTACTTCACTATTTACAAAAATCTCGCCTCCGTGCAAGTCCACACATTCTTTAGCAATTGTTAATCCCAGTCCAACTCCGGGGGTGACACCAACATTACTACCTCGAAAGAAAGGGTTAAATAACCGTTCTAAGTCTTGTGGAGGAATGCCAATACCTCGGTCAGATATTTGAAAAATTGCTTCGTTATCTTGCAAGATTAAATTAAACTGTACTTCCCCCTCAATAGGCGAGTATTTGATAGCATTAGAAAGCAAATTTCTGAGCATTGACTGTAAAAGTTTCTTGTCCAGAAAGGCTTGATTACAAGCTCCTTCACACCGAAAAATAATGGCTGTAGAAGATATTTTTTCTGTAGTTGAGAGGGTGAGTTTACGAATTCGCCCCGTTTCCGTTTCTTCCCCTTGTTCCTCAGTAGCATTTTCTTGAAAGCCTGCTACTACTTCACGAGAAATCTCCTCTATATCGAGTGGTACTGGAGAAAACTCTAGACTACTAACTTCAGTTTGGTTGACAAATAGCACATCGTTGACTAATTCTGTCAGATATTTAACAGCAGCTTGAATGCGTTGGAAATGTTTCTGTTTATTCTCCTCTGTCAACCGAGAGCCATAATGTTCTAGCAGTTCAGTGGAAGATAAAATTGTAGTTAGTGGGGTGCGATATTCGTGTGAGATGGTAGCCAAAATACGAGATTTTAATTCGTTTAGTTCTCGCTCTTTTCCGAGCGCCAATAGCAGTTCTCTTTCTAAGCGCTTGCGTCGAGCAATTTCTTTTCGTAACTGCTCATTTGTCTTTCTCAATTGAGCAGTACTCTCTGCAACTCTCAGTTCTAGTTCTTCATTTGCCCTTTCCAGGAATGCTTTTACTTGCTGTTGTCTAGTGACATCATGGAAGACTAAAACAGCTCCCAGGACTTGTCCTACGTCATTTTTAATTGGGGAAGCACTGTCATCAATTGGGATTTCGGAGCCATGCTTGGTAATCAGTAGAGTATCGTTATCTAAACCCACAGTAACGCCATCTCTGAGTGCCAACTCTACCGGATTATCAACAAGTTGTCGCGTTGTTTCATTGATAGTGTAAAAAACCTGAGTTAGATCGTTACCGAGAACCTCTTCCTGTTTCCAGCAAGTGAGTGCTTCAGCAACAGGATTCATAAAAGTAACTAAACCTTGAGAGTCCGTCGTAATCACAGCATCACCGATACTTTTAAGTGTAGTTGCCAGCCACTGTTTTTTCTCCCACAATTGCTGTTCCATTTGATGCTTGTAGAGAGCAATTTCAATAGTTGTGCATAAATCTCTCGACTCAAAAGGCTTGAGAATGTAACCGTATGGCTCGGTGAGTTTAGCACGATTGAGAGTTTCGTCATCAGTGTAAGCCGTCAGATAAACCACTGGAATTTGGAAACGGCTGCGAATTTGTCCTGCTGCTTCAATGCCATCGATTTTACCTTTCAGTTTGATATCCATCAAGACTAAATCGGGGCGATTTTTAGCTGCTGCTTCAATCGCTGATTCTCCACAAGAGATGGTTGCTACTACAGCATAACCAAGTCCTTCTAATCTATTTTTAATATTTAACGCTACAATGCTTTCGTCTTCAACTATTAAAATTTTTGATCTCACCATTGTCGTTTTAATTCCTTTAACAATTTATTTGGGAAAAGCTAATCTTAAATTCGGTTCCTAGGCTGCGATCTAATTCAAGAATGCCGTCGATTTGGTTTGTTAAAACATTGACAAGCTGAAGCCCTAAAGATTTCACATTTTTGAAATCCCAAGTTGCAGGAAAGCCTATCCCATCATCTCTGACAACAAGTGTCAACTGATTATTCAATTTAGAATAAAGAGCGACCTTAATTGTTCCCTTTGTAATCTTAGGAAATGCATATTTCAGGGCATTAGAAACTAACTCATTGATGATTAATCCACAAGGAATTGCCGTGTCTATATTTAAACTAACTTCTTCAACATCTATCTCCAGACTGATTAAATTGGTATTAACTTGATAAACTTGGAATAAGTAGCCGATCAAGTTGCGAACATATTCAGAGAAATTAAGAGTGGCAAAATCTTTGGATTGATACAATTTTTCATGAACCAGAGCCATCGATCTAACGCGGTTTTGGCTTTCCAGGAAAATATTCAGCGTTGCTTGGTCATCAATATGCTGAGATTGCAAGTCTAGGAGACTGTAGATTACTTGCAAGTTATTTTTGACTCGATGGTGAATTTCCTGGAGTAAAACCTCTTTTTCTCGCAGCGATCCTTTAAGTTTTGTCTCTGCAAGCTTACGTTCTGTGATGTCTAAATCTATGCCAATCATGCGCACTGGCTGGCGCATTTCGTCGTAAAAAACTTGAAATTTGCTTTGCATCCAACGAATGGTTCCATCGGGTAAGACAACGCGGAATTCATTGTCGTTCGCCATGTTCGGATCAACAGAACAAAAGCTTTTTTCGTAGAGGCGATCGCGGTCGTCTGGGTGAACAGTTGCTAGAAAGGTTTCGCTTGGCCCCTCATTAGTATGGGGAGCCAAGCCAAAGAGTTCTTTAAAATTACTCGACCACGTAACAATTCCTGTTTGCATATTCCAATCCCAAAAGCCCATCCGTGCCGCATCCAAGGCCAAGCGTAGTTGTGCTTCATTGTGGCGCAGTTGTTCCTCGACTTGCTTGCGATCGCTAATATCTAAATCGATGCCAGTTTTGCGTACTAGCTTGCCGGTTTCGTCATAAAAAACCTGATATTTGCTTTGCATCCAACGAATGCTTCCATCGGGTAAGATAATGCGAAATTCGATGTCGCCTTCTTCTCCTGTCTCCAATGAATGAACGCTTGCTTTGTGAACGCGATCGCGGTCTTCTGGGTGAACGCAGGAAAGAAATTTTTCGTAGCTAGCAGGGGCGTTCTCCAAAGTCAAGCCATACAGTTTTTTGAAGTTACTCGACCAGTTGCTCACTCCTGTTTGCAGATTAGTACTCCAGAAGCCCATACGAGCCGCTTCTAGGGCGAGGCGCAGTTGCGCTTCGCTGCGGCGCAGTTGCTCCTCTGTTAGCTTACGCTTGGTGATGTTGATACAAACTCCAAAGACTCCAGATACTTGGCCTTCACTGGAAAAAAGCGGTTTTTTAATAGTTTGAAACCAGTGTACTTCCCCAGTAGATGAGTGGAATGCCTCTTCTGGAATTAACTTTGGTTGTAAGGTGGAGAGTACTTCTTTGTCTTGAGCGAGTACTCGCTCTAAATCGGCTGGATTGAGATTAAGATCAACATCCGTCTTGCCAATTAAATCTTCAATAGTTAGTCCATAAAAATCGGCACAGGCATTATTAGCCAGTACGTATTTGCCTGCAATATCTTTGACAAAAATCTGATTAGGATTGGTATCGATGACAGTGTAGAGAAACTCTTTTTGCTCTTGGAGTGCCTCCTCTATCTGCTGGCGTTCTGTAATATCAATTCCCACTGAAACAGCCATACTACCTTGGTTGTATTTTTGTGCAACAACTAGATAAGATCGCTTGACATTATTAACCTTTGATTCAATAATTTGACTGTCTGTTTGAACAGGTTTTTCTAGGAAATTAGAAATAAACCCAGCATATCCTGGACTGCTTTTCATAAAGCCCAGTTCTTTGCCAACAAAGTCTTCTGGAGACAAGTTGAAAGCGCCAGCCAGATGCTTGTTAACGCCACAGTATCGCCCATCTGTACTAATCCAGGAAACAAACCCAGGTACAGCATCCAAAACCGCCAATAATTGCTCTTTTGCCTCTTGCAGTTCCGATTCCATTGTTGTGATGGCAGTAATATCAGTAATTACCCCAAAACTTCCCTCAAACCTACCATCACTTCCTATGATTGGTGTTTCCGACAAAAGTGTACGCAATTTTTGCCCATTTTTTTTCTTAAATACCATCTCGAAAGAGCCGCTCTCACCCCCTTGAAGTTTAGCCCATTGTTCTTCAGTAATATTCGTAATAGCCTCATCCCAAAACTCGGACATATGATGTTGGATGAGTTCTGTAGACGAGTATCCCAACATTTCGCAGTGTTTGTGATTTACATAGGAGATAAAACCATTAGCATCAACAACAATCAACCCCTCATTCATCCTTTCAATTAGCAGTCGATACAGTTGTTCGCTCTTCCCTCTGGCTGCTTCTGCTAGTTTTTGTTCAGTGATGTCGATGCAAACGCCCAAGACTCCACAGATTTGACCATCTTTTGTAAAAAACGGCTTTTTAATAATTTGATACCACCGTATTTCTCCATTGCAAGCAGAGAAACTTGCTTCTGGAATAAACTGCTCCTGTAAGCTGGCGATGACTTCTTGATCTTGAGCTATGAAAAACTTGGCTACCTCGGTCGGGAGTTTCACTTGCGCATCTGTCTTTCCCAGTAATTCTTCAATTGTCATTCCATGAAAATCGGCCGCAGATTGATTGGCAAGTATGTACCTCCCTTCTAGATCTTTGACAAAAATTTTACACGGATTGATATCGATCACATCTTGAAGAAACTCTTTTTGGATTGTAAGTGTATCGACAAGAAGTTGGCGTTCTGTGATGTCCGTACCAACGCAAAGAATTAAGTTGTTTTGTCTGTCGGAGGAGGGCAGAGGTTTTTTTACGACTTGGAAATAACGCGCTTCTCCATTGGGCTTTGTAATTTTTGTTTCTCTAAAAACATGAGTCTGCGAGCTGCTCAGTACTAATTGGTCTTCTTGGCAAAAATTCTCGATATCAGTTGGCTCTGCATGTAAGTCGCTAGCTGTTTTTCCCAGTACTTCTTCAATAGTTATTCCATGAAAATCGGCAAAAACTTGATTGGCAAGTACATATTTGCCTTGCCCATCTTTCACAAAAATTAAATTGGGATTAATATCAATAATATTTTGGAGAAAATCTTTTTGAGCTTTCAGTGCATCCTGTATCTGTTTGCGCTCAGCAATTTCTTCGATCAGAAGTGTATTTGACTCAATAAGTGCGGCCGTGCGTTCAGCTACCTGTTTTTCCAGTTGCTCACAAGTTGTCTTTTGCTCTGACTCTGCGTGTTTTTGAGCGGTAAGATCTTGGAGTGTGGCGATCGCATACTGAGGCAAATTATTGGCGTTACAGATGGCAGAAAATGATACATTGCACCAGATGAGAGAACCATCTTTGCGCAAGTAGCGATGAAGCTGATTGAAGTGAGTTTTTTCGCCAGCCATTAGTTCCTGAAACTCCTTCCAGCTTTGTTCTTTGTCATCTGGATGAGTCAAATCGACAAAGGACAGGTTGAGGAGTTCCTCTGCGGTGTAGCCGAGTAGTTGCTGAAAAGCGCGATTAGTATGGGTAAACTTACTATCTGGGGAAGCGATCGCCATCCCCAAAGGTGCGAACTCAAACACAGTCCCGAAGAGAGCTTCACTCTCCCCTAGTGTCTCTTCTCGTTTACGATCAGTGATGTCTTCTGAGAAAGTAGCCAGTAGGGATGTATTTAGTTGACTTAAATCTGAATAGGGGGGAAGTGAAGTATGAAGTGTCAAGGATGAAGGATGAAAGCAGGAAGTTAATTCATCCTTGATCATTCTGCATTGAGCATTTTTTTCGCTCTCCCCTAACTGATGCGGGATGGGAAAAAAACGCGATAGCGTACAGCCCTGACGCTCGTGCCGGACTACGTCCCGCTTCGCTATCACTACCGCTGGCGCTATCGGGTATGAAAACAGCGAAGCGTGCCGTAGCGTCGCGCTGCTGCTAAAAGCAGATCGCACCCAAGGAATTGAATTATCGGGTCTGATCGTCCTATATTCAACTTTGTATTGATCTGAAAGCCGATTGGCGAAAGTAGCAGTAACGCGATCGCGATCGCTCGGATGGAGCGAGTCGCTAATGAATGTCACAAAATCGCCAGGGTAGTTATACAAAAATTCAGGAGTATGTCCCCAAATCCTCTCAACAGAAGGACTGACGTAAAGCCATTGCTGATAATCAGCTGAACTCAACCAGAAAACTTCCTGACTTTGTTGTGCCATTTGAATAAAACCGTTATTTTATCAAGTTTGCAGTACGGTGTTTCAGATCACTTATCTTTAGTGATATCGCTTCTGGTTACTAAATTGAGATTATTCAGGGAAAAATTAGATGAAAATTCACGATTAGCTAGCTGTGTGTAATTAAATGTGAAGTTTCAGTCCGTGATTGCAGAAGATGCGGGGACGCGGGGACGCTGATCTTCCAAGGTTTCAAGACTTTTTGTAATTTGGGAATTGCAGCGCGGCTGAGAATTGTAACGTTGATAACTTTATTGGCAGAGCCAACAAATGAGTGAGATAAAATATATTCAAATACTTCCTCCTTGAGAGGGAATCATGAAAAATCCAGCCTATTTGTTGCGCTCTGCTTTGCTTCTGTACTGCGCCCAATCGCGTTACGCATCCGCTACAGTAAAGCGCAGTATGGGCGCAGTCCAAAAACAACAGCAATCAATCATCAAAAATCCGCTGTTTAAGCCGTTAGTTGCCTCAGTCATCGCTTCGGTAGCATTCACTTCAATAGGAGGCGAGTTAAAACCAACCTTAACTCAAACGGCCTATGCTGCGCCTCCATCACTCGCACAAACTATCCCCACAGAGAAACAAACTTTAGTTGCACAGCTACAAACCAAAGACATTAAGTACAAAGAAGCCCAAATTTTCGATTTGGGTTCACTAATCCTCGTCGTGATAGCAGGTAGTATTGTCGTCTGTATCCCCTTATTCTTCGGCGGATTAGTCGTAATTGGGGAAAGGGAAGTCGGTGTTGTGATCAAGAAATTTTCCTTTTCCGGTAAAGGGCTTCCACCAGGAAGACTAATCGCTCTAGAAGGGGAAGCAGGCTTTCAGTCCGATACCTTAGCCCCCGGTTGGCATTGGGGCTATTGGCCTTGGCAATTCATGGTACGCAAAGAACATGTCACCGTTGTTCCCCAAGGTGAAATAGCCCTGATTGTGGCTGCAGATGGTGCCCCCAACCCGCCGCAACGCATTTTAGGTAAAGTTGTAGAGTGTGATGATTACCAAGATGCTCGTAAATTCCTCACCAAAGGCGGCGAAAGAGGTCGTCAACTGGGCATTCTCACCGCTGGGACTTACCGCATCAACACTGCCCTATTCACCATCATTACAGCCGCAAACGCTAACCAACATGGCATGACAGCAGAACAGTTGCGGTTGTACAGTCTTTCTCCTGACAGAGTTGGTATTGTCACCACCTTTGACGGTATCCCCATTGAAGGGGGAGAAATTGCTGGTGCGATTATCCCCGCTCACGATAACTTCCAGAATGGCCAAAAATTCATCAATAGTGGGGGACGCAGAGGATTACAGGAACAAATTCTCCTTTCTGGTTCCTGGAACCTCAATCCTTGGTTTGTCGGGGTTGAACAAGTCCCGATGACGGAAATTCCCATTGGCTATGTGGGTGTGGTAATTTCTTTCGTGGGTAAAACACAGCAAGATGTCAGCGGTGCTGCTTTCACCCACGGAAACTTAGTAAATGTTGGTGATAAAGGTGTGTGGGTAACGCCACTTTATCCAGGTAAACACCCGCTCAATACCCGCGTGTTAAAAGTTGAGCTAGTACCAACGATTAATATTGTTTTAAACTGGTCGGGACAAACCGAGAGACACAGTTACGATGCTAATCTTTCTTCTCTAACTGTACGTTCTACTGATGGTTTTGCCTTCGATTTGGAAGTTGCTCAAATTATCCATGTCGCAGCTTTGGACGCTCCGAAGGTAATCTCTCGTGTCGGTTCGATGCAGAATTTAGTTGACCACGTACTGAAACCAACAGTAGGAAATTATTTCCGCAATTCTGCTCAAGCTTACACTGTACTAGATTTCCTCAGTGCTCGCGCCGAGCGACAGACGGAAGCGTCTGAATATATCAGAACCGCACTTCGCGGCTATGATGTACAGGCGATCGACACGCTGATTGGTAAGATTATTCCTCCAGATTCACTCATGCAAACTCAGACAGATCGGAAGATTGCTCAAGAGCAATGCAAGACTTATGAGGTGCAACAATTTGCTCAGACTCAGCGACAACAGTTAGTCAGGGAAACGGCGATCGCTGATATTCAGCAAGATTTGGTTAAGTCTGAACAAGGTGTGAAAATTGCGGAACTGAAGGCAAATGCCAGAATTAAGGAAGCAACTGGAGAAGCTGAATCTATCCGAGTGACGGGAAATGCTAAAGCCGAAGCTTACAAAGCTGGTGTCGTTGCTTTAGGTTCCCAAGGTTATACGACTTTGCAGCTCATGCAAATTATAGGCGATCGCAATGTGCGTGTTGTCCCTGATGTTGCTGTTAGCGGTAATGGTAGCGGTGGTGGCTTAGTTGATGCTTTGTTGGGAATGACGATCCGTTCTCAAAATGGGAAAAAAGCGAGTCAGTCTCAGTTAAATTCGCCTGCTTCTGAGTCAGTTCCTAAGTCTAAACAACCACAACCTCCTATGTCAGTAGACCAATTAAGACAGTTGAAACTGAATACACCCACTAACTCTTCTGACCCGATTCCTGAAATTCCTTTGGGATTGGATATCTGGGATAAGGATAATAGTTAAAGTTCAGTTATTGTAATATTTTCGTAAGCTGGAAGTTTTGTTTTTTTAACGCAGAGGGCGCCCAGAGAAAGCGCAGAGGTACGCAGAGGGAATTGAGAAGTTTTTTGTGAGTTATTGTTTTAATCCCGATTGTATTAAGCCGCATAATGCTGATGAAAATAAGTTTTGTCAGGGATGCGGTTTTTCTTTACGGCTTTTAGGGCGTTATCGAGCAATTTCTCGGCTTGGTAAATGTGGTTTTGGGAAAACTTATTTAGCTGTAGATGAAGGGCGATCGCCTATTTCTAATTGTGTAATTAAGCAACTATTGGCGAGTAATCTTTCTCCCGAAGCTTTAGAGAATGTGACGAGACTTTTTGAAGAAGAAGCTTTACGACGTTTGGAATTGGGAACACATCCGCAAATTCCCACTTTGCTTGCACATTTTGCAGAAAATCAGCTTTTCTATTTAGTAGAAGAGTTGATTGATGGTGTGAATTTGAGGAAGGTAGTTGAGGAAGAAGGAACTTTCAGTGAGGCTGAGATTTGGCAACTGTTGACTGATTTATTGCCAATTTTAAAGTTTAGCCACGACCATCAAGTTATCCACCGAGATATTAAACCAGAAAA
Organism: Potamolinea sp.; assembly: GCA_042408245.1. Taxonomy (GTDB): domain Bacteria; phylum Cyanobacteriota; class Cyanobacteriia; order Cyanobacteriales; family Coleofasciculaceae; genus Potamolinea. The sequence continues at coordinate 192,314 of JAYFMV010000034.1, read as the reverse complement.
TATCATTTGCCGTACCTCTCACACCCTTACCCCCCTCAGTCCCCCCTTATCCAGAAGGGAAGCTCAGGATCAGCTTTTATCTTGGAGGGGAAATCTTAGGGGCAAATTAGTATTAGTTGACTTCGGTTCTGCCAAACTGGTGACAGATATAGAAGCATTGAAAAGAGGAACAAACAGCGGTAGTCCTGAATATGTGGCACCAGAACAAGCGAGAGGAAAAGCTGTTTTTGCTAGTGACCTTTACAGTTTAGGAGTAACCTGCATTTACCTACTAACTGGTATTCCTCCTTTTGATTTGTTTGATGTTGTCAATAATTGTTGGGTTTGGCGAGATTATTTAACTCAGGATGTCAGTGAAAGTCTCGCTCAAATTTTAGACAAACTCTTGGAATATAACCTACGCACTCGCTTTCAATCAGTTGAGGAAGTGAGGCAATCTATCAAGGAAGTAAGAGGGAATAGTCACCACGAAAAACCATCACTCAGTACTCCAGACTTAGGATTCATGACTAAAAAATGGCAGTACTTACATACTTTTGAAGGCGATTCAGATATTAATTCAGTTGCTTTTAGCCCCAAGGGAAATATCCTAGCTAGTGGGAGCAATGACAACAGTATTTGTTTGTGGGATTTAGAAACAAAAGCAGAACTTACTACTCTCACCGGACATTCAAACAACGTTAAATCTGTTGCTTTCAATCCAGATGGGACAATTTTTGCTAGCGGGAGCGATGATTGTACTGTTAAATTATGGGACTTGAATAATTGCCAGGAAATCTACACGTTCTCTGGACATTCCCACGCTGTTAAGTCAATCGCCTTTAGTCCCAATGGTAATCTCTTGGCTAGTGGTAGTTGGGATAAAACAATTAAACTTTGGAATGTGCAAACAAATTTGCCAGAAAGCACACTTAAAGGTCATCTTTTGCAAGTAAGTTCTGTTGCTTTTAGCCCCTGTGGTGACTTCCTAGCTAGTGGAAGCTTTGACAGGACTGTTCGTTTATACGAATTATCTTCTGGGCGTTTCTACCCTCTTTCCAATCACTCCTGGGCGGTTTTTGCTGTTGCTTTCAGCCCTGATGGCAAAATTCTCGCTACGGGGAGTGGTGATAATACTGTGATTCTCTGGGATGTGAAAACTCGCAAAGCATTATACACCCTTGCGGGTCATTCTTGGTCAGTGGTGGCACTTGCTTTCACTCCCGATGGGGAAACTCTTGTGAGTGCTAGTTGGGATAAGACGATTAAGCTTTGGGAGGTGAGCACAGGTAAGGAAATAGGGACTCTTGGGGGACATTTTGATTCAGTCTGTACTGTGGCAATTAGTCCCTGTGGAAAAATAATTGCTAGTGGTAGTAAGGATAAGACTGTGAAGCTTTGGTGTCAGGTTACTCAGCTTTCCAGTAGCTAACTATTAGCTTCATCCTCTTCGTATATCATCAAGTCTCCAGGTTGACACTTTAAGGCTTTGCAAAGTGCATTCAGCGTCGGTTCATCGATTCTGGTGAGGTAGCGACGAGTCTTTAGTCTGGAAACAGAGGTAGGATGCATCCCAATTAGGCGAGCTAATTCATTATTGCTGATGTCGCGCTCAGCCATTACTACTGCCAATTTCCAGCGGATCGCCACTTAAATACTCAATTAATGTCCGTTATCTTGCAAGGCAGATGATAACATTTCGCGTCTTACACTTGCTTTATTATGTCCTCTACTGCTATTTATTTGGCTGCAACAGTTTACAAGCTGTCAAATTCAGACTATATTTGGTATGTAAACAAAAAAAGCGAGCGCTCTTCTTGCTTGGAAAACCTGAGAGCGATCGCTTCACACCAATTGAAAAAAGGTGGTATTTTCATGATAAAGCCCCCATCAGTTCCAGACTTGCTCAAAGCAACAATTCCTGATGTCCCTGAAGGAAAACGACCTGTACGACTACTCGCTTGCGGTTTCCCCAAGGACGTAGAAAGCGTTATTCATCAGTTACACGTTATTGGTTTTGCGGAAGTAATTGCTTGGACTCCTCCTGTACCTTCACCTGTACAAGCTGAGGTAATTCGGATTTTGACTCGTTACGCAAACATCAGAGGATAAGTTATTAGTTGGATGTGATCTCGTTTTGGGATAGCTCTAACTATTTAGAAGTAGCTCCACCATCTGTTCCAGATGGTGGAGCGCCAGATGTTACGGTGTTTTTAACATTCAAATCTCCCTCCACAACATTAGCCTGATTTCGTGGTGTAGATCCTCCAGGAGATGGCATCCACCAGGCAAGTATAGATGTTATACCGCCCCAGTACAATGCATCATTTTTACCTAGTCCATCTCTACCACCATTTGCCAACTGAAGAACACAAAAACCTAATACAAAACTACTTAAAATACACTGAAATATAAATTTGAGAAAATCAGGATATTGCAAACAAAACCAGGCAAATGAGCCTAATTTTGTAGTTGTAAATGTGGGTGGTATTGATTCCGCATCTAGCTTGTATTGCTGATCGGCAATCTTTTTATCTGATGATATTTTGTCTGGTGAAGGTAGCAATCTGACTGTCATGGAAGTAAGCCTTAACACGAAAATCTATAAAATTGGACTTATGCCAATGTTTGTTAGGTCGTTATAGTATTTATCGCTAGATAGCCCTGATATTTATGCAAGAATTTTCAGTCTTGTATAAAAGATGATTCAACATTGAAGCGACTAATTCCGGAGATGTTCGTTAATGTCTCTGACCTAAGATAGGTGACATTAATTGTTCTAGTCAAAGTGGAATCGCACTATCCGATCCTCTGGTTTGCGGATATGCTGGAAACTTCGTGTTATCGGTTGCTCCCATACCAATTGCTTATGACCATAATCCTCACCAATGACGACGGAATAGACGCACCTGGAATTCGGGCGTTTCTGAAAGCTATAAACGGTAAAGCTGTAATTGTCGCTCCCAAAGATCATCACTCAGGATGCGGTCATCAAGTCACTACCACTCGACCGATTCCCATCTATCGTCACTCCGATTCTGAATATGCGGTTGGGGGTACTCCAGCCGACTGCACTCGCCTTGCCATATCACATCTTTGTTCAGATGTCAAATGGGTGCTTTCGGGTATCAATGCTGGTGGTAACTTGGGTGTCGATGTCTACATTTCAGGGACTGTTGCTGCGGTACGGGAAGCCGCAATGCACGGGATTCCTGGGATTGCGGTTTCCCACTGGATCAGAAGACCTCTGATTGTAGATTGGGATGTGGCCGCACGTTGTACAGCTAAAGTCTTGGAAGATTTACTCAATCGTCCCATTGAAGCGGGAAGCTACTGGAATGTAAATTTACCGCATCTTGAACCGGGTGCACCTGATCCAGAAATTGTATTTTGTGAACCGAGTACGCAACCTTTACCAGTGAAATACCGAGTTGAGGGTGATGACTATTACTACGTGGGAGAATATGCCAAACGCGATCGCACTCCTGGAAGTGATGTTGATGTGTGTTTCTCCGGGAAAATTGCTGTGACTAAAATCCGACTTTGATTTGACAATCTTCTAACAGTTGGTTGGGCGGGTTTTGTACAACATATCGCTTTTTATCACAATCTGGGCGGGTTTTGTCCAACATATCGCATTTCATCACAAGTTATCCCTTAAACCCGCCCCTACAACAATCTGGGTAATAGTTTTGAAGAGAATTTATCGCTTTCTCTGACAATTTGGGCGGGTTTTGTACAACATATCGTTTTCTATCACAAGTTATCCCTTAAACCCGCCCCTACAACAATCTGGGTAAGATAACTGTGACAGATAATTAACTCAGGAAATATGCGAATTTTAATCATGGGTGGAACCCGTTTCATCGGAATCTACCTCACGAAAATCTTAGTGTCACAAGGTCATGAAGTGGTGCTGTTCAATCGTGGCAACAAACCGACACCAAGCGAAGGTGTACAACAAATCAAAGGCGATCGCACCGACCCATCTCAACTCAAAGACAAATTATCACAAGAACAATTTGATGCTGTCTTTGACAACAACGGTAGAGAACTCAGCGATACTCAACCCCTAGCAGAAATATTCAAAGACAAAGTAAAACACTTCGTCTATATGAGCTCCGCTGGTGTATACCTAAAATCCGACCAACTACCACATATTGAAGGTGATCCTATCGACCCCAAAAGCCGACACAAGGGTAAACACGAAACAGAAGCTTACTTGTCACAATTAGGATTACCTTGGACATCGATTCGTCCTACGTATATTTACGGGCCTCAAAACTACAACGATTTGGAAGCTTGGTTTTTTGATCGGATTGTACGGAATCGGCCAATACCGATTCCTGGAAACGGACTACACATAACCCAATTTGGACATTTTGACACTCCCCGGCGTGAACGCACGGGGATTCTTGGCTCAACGAAACCACTTAAACTAGACTCCTTGCGTCGTCTAGCCCAGAGGTGGGATTCTCCCCAAGCGTTACTTCGGGTATGCCCTACCCTAGTTGCTTTGTGGCAAGTCCTGTTTAATTCGAGGCAATCTGCCCCAAAATGCTCTGCGTCTAGTCCCTATGAATTTTTTACCTACTGCTAGGAGGAAACTAGAAAAATGCAGTAGAACCGCATAGATTCAATTATCAAGGTTCAGCGCTTTGTCTTTCGACTGCTAGGTTTTTCAAGTGGTTGATTACCTTTCCACTATATTTAGTATATTATACTGACCCACAATCCGGACTAAAAAATAAAAGCCGTCCTGGAAGGACGGGGCTTTAAACCCAATTTTTCGGTAAAGACTTAGCCAAAGCAATGGCAGCAGTTTTGGGGAACCAAGCAGCAATTGGGCAAATTTATAATATCTCAGGAGATCGCTATGTTACCTTTGATGGTCTAGCTCGTGCTTGTGCTGTCGCCGCAGGTAAATCAGCCGATAGCGTAGAATTAGTACACTACGACCCCAAACAATTTGATTTCGGCAAACGCAAAGCCTTCCCCTTGAGAGTTCAGCACTTCTTCGCCTCAGTAAATAAAGCGATGACCCAACTCAACTGGAAGCCGGAATATGACCTAATTAGCGGTCTAAAAGATTCCTTCCACAACGATTATCAAGCATCTGGGCGTCATCAAGCCGAGGTAGATTTCTCTGTGGATGATGAAATACTAGGTAAGAGATAAACAGCGCCAGAAATCCAAGTCAAGGCCACAGATACCCAAAAAACAATTAACGAGGGAGTTTCCCAAGTATCGGGAGTTGGTGCAATTAGAAGCGCGATCGCAGTAATCTGACTTACAGTTTTGAGCTTACCCCAAAAGTTTGCTCCACTGATATTAGTTTTACCAGCTAAGTTTGGGTTAACACGCCAACCCGCGATCGCCAACTCTCGTGCCAAAATTAAAAATACACCCCAAGCTGGTACTTGACCTAATTGAATCAATGCCAACAGAGGTGCTAAAACCAAAAATTTATCTACTAACGGGTCAAGAAACTTGCCTAAATCGGTAATTTGGTTAAGTTTACGAGCTAAATAACCATCTAACCAATCTGTTCCAGCAGCTACTAAAAATATTGCCAAACAAATCCAGCGCATCTGGTCTGTTGGGTTATTCAGAAAGTATAAGATAAACGGCAAACCAAGTAAACGAGAAAAAGTAATCCAGTTGGGTAGATTCATGAATTAGTTAGAAGTATGATTTTTCACACTTGACACTTTCCACTGTATACTCGCTACTGCAATTTGCGCTCAAGGCACTCAAACATACTCAAACATACTATTTAATTTATACATCACACTTTCTCCCCACTGCCCAAGCTTTACGAATGGGGGCTACAATTTACTCTCAAAACTATCTAATAAGCGCCCTCCTGATTCACAACTACCAACACAGTCTTGAGAATCAACTTAAGATCGTAGACAACAGACCACTTTTCCTGATAGGAAAGATCCATACTAACGATATCCTCAAAATCTGTGACACTAGAGCGTCCATTTGCTTGCCACTCACCAGTAATTCCTGGCTTGATCTTCAATCGATCCATGTGATGTTTTTGATACTGCATCACCTCGCTTACAGTTGGTGGACGAGTACCAACTAAACTCATTTCTCCTTTCAAGACATTCCAGAACTGAGGCAATTCATCTAAACTTGTACGACGTAAAAATTTACCAACCTTAGTAACACGCGGGTCATTTTTATTTTTAAATATACTTCCCTTAGCTTGATTATTAACTAAATGTTGTAGGCGATCGGCATTGAGAATCATTGAGCGAAACTTCCACATCCGAAAGGTTTTGCCTTTCACTCCGCAGCGAATTTGGCTGTAGAAGATGGGGCCTCTGTCTTCAAGTTTGATGGCGATCGCGATGGGAATACCAATGATGACAGTAATCACTAATCCCACTAATGCACCAAGAATGTCAAGCAAACGTTTGCGCTTGCTGTTGGCGGAGTAATGCACCTGTTGCGGGAATGTTTGCACCTGGGTATATCGATGTAGATTCGGTGAATCAACCGATACCAAAGCAGGAAATTTTGATGTAGTAGACACGGTTTGCACTTGGTTGTTTGCAGGCTATTTATATTGACCAATTTTATTGATAATTTTTAAGAAAAGATAGTACTTTCATCACTGCTTTACGCAATCTTTAAATTGTTGACTATCTTTTTTTTAGCTTTTGTGTTACCAGCAAAAAAATCCTTCTTTGGGTAGAAGACAAAATATATTTACTTCGCTCAGCTAGGTTTAATTAGTTGTTTTTGCCGATTATTTTTTTCTTATTTGTCCAGACTATCAAGGTTGAATAATTTACTAAAAAATGAGGTAAGGTCAGCAATCCAAGACATTTGGTAAAAAAAAGGTTTTAGGGAGTTCGGCCAATTAAAAGAAATTAAGGGATTAGTTCCTTCATCAGTGAGCTTATCAGTTGAATAAGGTTTTTAGAGCTTTTATTCTCAGAGTAGAGAAAAATTGTGAATAATTTGTGAGCACAGTGTTTAATCAAACTTTATATATAGCTTAATTTTATGTTTACTTTCCCTTTAACTTAACAATCAATGGTTCCTCCAATTTTTGATGAGTTCCAGAAAGAACAAGTTCAAAATACTGGGACAGATACTCTAGCTGTTGTGGATTTATGCGATAAAAACCATCGCTTTCTTGAGAAAAAAGCGATTGTGCGGTAAGGACAGAGTACTGCAAATTTTGCTTTGAGGAATCAGCAAGCCAGTCTGAATCTTCGGTTGAAGGTATCAGTCCGTGAGGCAAATTTCCTTCCACTAAGTGGAGGATACGCTCATAACAAGCTCCTGTGTTCAAACCCCGACGCTCTAACTGCTGCATTATTCCTTGTATACTATATAAACGATTTGTAACGTTGTCTATAGTTTTGGTAAAAGTACGTAAAATTTCCAAAAGCAGAAAATAGTCACTGTACTGCTGCTGGCAACGATCTAATACTTGAGGATAAAGAGGTAAGCTTGCCAATCCTGTAGCCACACAGCTACCTTTAGGCAAATCAGCATCTTGAATGATACTGGCCTTGGGGAGTTTTTGCCGTAACCAATTTTGCAACGTTCCCAAAGCAGTAGTACCACCAGTACAGAAGACTTGATAAATTTTGGGTTGTGATATTCCTGTTTTAATCACCAACCTGTTGAGTTGTTGATTGAGAGATTGAACAAAGGGGAAAAAAACTTTGGTTTCTAAGTCTTTTCGCTGAAGTATCCAGCGATCGCTCCCTAGTTCCAAGGTAAACTCTTGCTTATGTTGCAGAATAAGCTTCAGGTAACCAGAAGCCAACAGAAGTGCTTGTCCGAAGCGAGAACACTGCAACAAAGAACTTAAGCGATCGCGTTTTTGTTTGTCCGGAGCACCTGGTAACGGCAGTTCTAAATCGCTATCCAGTGCTAGCTGTTGACGTTGCACCTCAGACAACTGAGGATACAACAGTTGGCAGAAAATATCTAGATCGATGGCATTGCCACCATAAGCCAAACTAGATAGTGCCAAGTCCCTGTAACTTAAGTCTTTGATATCATTAGGCAAATCAACCAAAGCAAATTCTGTGGTAGTGGCACCAGCATTGATAACCAGGGTACCACCTCGCCAAGGAGTGATCTGGTCAGAGGAGGATGCGGTAAATTCTCCCCCTCCCGCTTTTTTCGGAGCATTGGTGTTAAAACTTGTTATTTTAGCGAGGAGAGGGGCGATCGCGTCTGCAATAAAGAAAATTTGCTCTGGATGTGTCACGAGTTTAGCTTCTAGTACAGCTTCCCTTAAATTGAAGTGGTAGGTATCTACAAAACCAACAGGAGTACCCATAATCAGTCCTTCCAGATGTTGCAAAGCAGATACCAGAGTTTCAGACTCCAAACCAACAGCACCTATTTTTATTTCAGAATTTGGTAAAGTGCTGTTTGGCGTTAGGGTTGCTAATAGTGCTTGTAGAGCAAGTCGCACCTTGTATAGGGGAATTATTTGCTGGCCGGGTAACTGTAAGGTAGGTTCCCACTGATAAAGTTCAGAACAGTAGTAGGGAATGCCAATATTCAAAAAAGGTTTAAAGTTCTGAATTAAGTTTTGCTGGTGATTATTACCTGTAGACGCCAAAGTATCTACGAGTGGAGAAGAAGGTAGCTGAACAAATACTTCACTTGTTGTTGGATTAAAGTAGGCTTGTGCAGGTAAGCGAAAAATCGTTTCAGCTTGTAGTTTGTCAGAAGTTATTGGCGATTGTTTCGGCCAATAGATGGGGTATAGCTGAGAGTGTGCGCGGTTTAAGAGTACAGCAGAAACACCCAGCGTACCGAAATCAATTCCTAAGTACCAGATATCATTGCTGGCATTTACTGTCATTAATTTTTAGTCCTTAATCCTGAGCTAAATTATCCTAATGAATCATCCTGTACTTTTTTCTTGGATGCTTTTTTGTCGCTTTCAATTGCTGGTTGTGATAATGAATCGGAGTTAGACGGCAACTCAGATGAGGCGATCGTTTCCTCAGTTGTACTATCTATTGGATCATTCCACTGCATCTCAACAAAAGCTTCATCTTCTGGCGCAACTAATTCTGCTTTTACAGCTAGATCTAGAGGTTCAGAGGTACTTAGCTTGTTGGCATTTTCTTTGTCTAGTTCCAATGCTTCTGAGGGAAATAAACCTGGGTCAAAATCTAACTCAACTACTTCCTGTACCGTCAGTTCTTTTGTAGAATTAACCGGGCTTAGAGAAGTAAAGTCTTCATCATACAAGTCATGGAACGCGAACTCCTCCCAATCTTCAGCCAATAATTCGTCGGATCTTAGCAACCAGTGGTTCTGTGGATTGACTCGCTCTGGCTCTGGTACAACGTTTGGCGGTGTCGCATAATTATCTAACGACCTCTCGAAGTTTTCCCGTTGGACATTCTCGTGATCAGGCTCTTCAAAGCTGTAGAGGTCTTCGCTCAGTTGCTGTAGTGTATTTTGATCCAGCAAAATTTCCAACTCAGAATTAGTTTCTGATTCATTTGTTGTCAGCAAATTCTCGTCTGGTGAAGCTGTGATGTAGTGTTCTTCCAAGCGTTCTTCAATCAAACTAACTTGGGGTTCAGTATTAGAAATTGGGTATTCCAGCTCAGGTATGGTTGTAGCAGGAATTGAGTTATTGTTGATAATAGCAAGGGGGTTAGACCTTAAATTCATCTCCTCAAAAAGATCTGTCAAGGCTGTGATGGTTTTAATGCTTTCTTGCTTGCTTACTTTTTTATCGGCAGCATCTCCATCAAGGGGTGTAGCAGTTACTGAATCTTCAACAAATAAATCCTCCCACGACGGCAACTCTGTTACTGAATTATCTGGCTGTTGAGTCTCGATCACCTCACTAGCTGGGTCTTCTAGTCCTTCAAACAGAGCCTCTTCAAGCTGAGAGGATAGAGTTGTCTGGTCTGTGCTATCTGATTCTAGCTGGGAAAACTGCTCATCCCACTGCATTAAAAAAGCCGTTGACAGCGCTTGGGGCGCCGAAGGATCTGACTCAGAAGGCTTGTCTAGGGAAGAGTCTTTACCGAAAATGCTTTCATACAAATCTTCGATTTCTTCGCGACGGCTATCAGAAATCAAGTTTAGTTCTGAGGCGGTATCAAGGGCGTCTAATCTTGGTAATTCACTTGCTTGACTTTGTGGTGTTGCGGTACTTAATTGTTCAGTTTCCGCCCCTAACAGGTCATATTGCTCTTGACTATACTCTGTAAAAGTGTTTTTAGTTTCATCAATTGTAGGGAGTAAATCTTGAGAATCGATGTCCAACTGTATGAAAGTTTCTATTTGTTGGTTAGCATCTGATTCTAAATCTGGAGTTTCAATATCTAGTCCTTCAATGATTTCCCAATCTGGCGAGAGATGGTGTTCCAGAAAAGTGTTTTCAGCAGTAGGCTGAGGGATTTGCTCTACCGATTGCAGCGGTATTTGTGTCTTAGCAACGGGACTTGGATAAGAGAAGAGTTGCGTTCCCCGAAGTGCGTCACTTGGCAGCAGTGTATCTGGTTTAGCTGGAGTGATAGCAAGATTAGTTTGAGTTACAGAATCAGAAAAAGGCGGTGATGATTGCAAAATAGTTGAGGCTTCAGGTCCCAACTTTTGAGCCAAACTATTCACCAATGCTGCAAACAGCATCTCTCCTTGTAGTCCCAAGCGGTGCATATTTTCCAGCCCCAGGGACAAAGACTCTTGATAACTCTGAAGGTTGCGCTGTAGTGCATCAAAAATTGCCCGCTGATTAGCGTCTAGAGTAATCATCAGCTCATCGGACTGTGCTTGCAGGCGTCGTAGCTGTTCGACACGCTCTTGGGGCGGGAGGACGCTAGATACAGCTTCTCGATAGCCAGTACCGGGAGTAATAGCCACCGATGTGGACGTGGTACTAAGCAAGTGAGCTTCCAAATTCACTAGAGTTTGAGCAAGCTGTTGCGTCAAACTTTCACTACAGCGACTGATTAACCCCTGAGAAAACTCGGAAATAATTTGCTGTTGTGCCCCATGATGCTGTATGACAGCATCAATTTGCTGCTTTTTGCTTTCCAGTTGTCGAACTTCTCTAAGCAGGGAGTCCCGCTCCTTTCTGAGAGCTTGCACATCTGCTTGCAAAGGCTTGATCAAGTCAGCACGTATAACATTCATTTCACCAGCAACCGCTTGTACGAGCTGCTGTAATACTTCCTGCTGCTGTGGTGTCGCAGGTGTCGCAGGCTTTTCTGAAGAAGCCACAAAATTTTGCTGCTGGGAAATCAGGAAGCTACGAACTCGCTCCAGCACTCGGCGCACAGGTGCGACCTCACCGGGCTTAGACCAGGGTAGACGGGATTCAGCCTTGGGCAGGATGCCCTCAAGATCATCGAGCAGAGATTGAATATCCTTCTGAGAAGTCACGGTGGAACCCTTGACGAGAACGGCAGCAGTGAGAAAGGAGTGAGCATACTCCCTCTGTTTTAATGTTAGATGGCGATCGGTACGCCTTTAATTGACAATTTATTTTGAACCGCCAGAAAGCGAAATGCCCTCAAAGCGGCCCAATACCTTTTCAGAATCTCCTCTCTTTCACGGAGGATTTTTAAGTCGCCCTCATCTATAGCGGGGGACGACGCACCCCCAAACCCCCATTAGTTAAATAGTCTCATTAAGCCAGGAATCCCTCAAGGTGACTTTGAGAATACCCTAATATAACGGTACTGCGTTTAATAGGGGAAAATGTCAAAATGTGCCTTGGCTTTATGGAAGACTGAAATAGCTCACACAAAATGAACTTTAACAACAATGACAATAAAGATATAATTCCTTTTTTTGCGGGCTTACCAGAAAGTGCTCTAGAGCAAGCCACTGGTCATGTTGTCACCCGCACTCATCCTGCAAATCGAGTAATTTTACTGGAAAATGACTGGGGTGGCTCTGTCTACTTCATTTTGGATGGTTGGGCAAAAATTCGCACTTACAACCTCGACGGCAAAGAGGTGACCCTTAATATTTTAGGAAAAGGAGAACTTTTCGGTGAGATGGCTGCACTGGATGAGGTGCCTCGTTCAACAGATGTCATTACTTTGACTCCTACAACGATTGGCAGTATACCAGCTCAGGATTTTATTCAGCTCATTCATAAGGAGCCTCTGGCGGGTGTCCGCTTGTCTCAACTGATGGCAAAGCGTCTGCGTCAAGTCAACCGCCGTCTAAGGCTGCGGGAGGCGGATGCTACGTCGCGAGTCGCAGACACTTTGTTGTTCCTAGCAGAAGGACAAGGGAAACTAAGACAAAAAGGAACTGAAATTCCCAACTTACCCCACCGAGAATTGAGCAGCCTAAGTGGACTGGCGCGGGAGACGGTCACTAGAGTTCTGACTAAGCTGGAGAAAAAAGCACTAATTCAGCGAGAAAACGAGCTGATGTTTATTCCAGACTTAGCGGCCTTGGAGAAAATTATTTCGTAGTAAAGGATTCCTCCCTTGCTGCGATTGCGCATCTCACCCGACTCCCTTGCCGATCGCCCGTGTTTCCATTTTCTAGCTACCCTTTATCTAGTGGAAAAAAATATGAGTTTTCATAAAATTCTTGTAGCTATTGATAACTCACCCTTGTGTCAATCTGTTTTCGCCACGGCGCTGGAATTAGCGCAGTCAAATAAAGCTGCCATCAAGTTGATTCATGCTTTTATGGGAGAAATCGTGGTTGAATCAACGCCTATGATGACTCTTGAGACTTCTTTGCCTCTAGGGGCGATCGCCAGTGACTATCAAACTCAACAAGTCTTGATCGAACAACAAATCGAGGAGGTGCAAGCACTGCTGAAACACTATGGCGAAATAGCAATCAGCCAAGGTGTACCAACAGAGTCTGATTACAAAATTGGCGAAGCTGGCCATCAGCTATGTGAAGTGGCTAAAGAGTGGGGTGCTGATTTAATAGTAGTTGGGCGTCGGGGTCGTAAAGGATTGGCGGAAGCCTTGCTGGGGAGCGTTAGTAACTATGTCTTACACCATGCTCCTTGTTCGGTGTTGGTAATTCAAGAAGATCGCGGGAATCCCCACCCTCAAAGCAAGTGAGCGTACAGCTCACGACGCTAGTGGGATGGGAGGGACAGCGGGATGCCTCCGTTCCTCCGGCATCCCAACCACTTGTTTACACTTCACGAGAATGTTAACATAGAATCAATTCGTGAAGATATTATGCAGCAAGTCCTAACCGCCAAATTAAAACTAGAAGTCACTCAGGAGCAAAAAGAACAGCTTCGGGTGACTTCTTTGGCATATAGAGACGCGCTCAATTACACGTCCGGTGTTGCCTTTGAGATGGGCAAAACATACAACGGCACGAAGATTCAGAAAGAAGTTTATTACACGCTTCGCGAAAAGTTTAAACTTCCATCTCAGATGGCTTGTAATGTTCCCCGACAAGTCGGAGCAACGTACAAGTCACTGCGAACAAAACTTAAGCAGAATGAGGAGGCGATTCAAACAGGTCGCACAAAGAAGCGGTACAAAGGATTAGATGTGCCGCCAAAGTTTGTTTCTCGTACTTGCACCCTAAATTACCAGAGAGATTATTCATTCACTAAAAATGGGCAAGTCGGTATTACTACAATCACTGGTCGGATCAAGGTGAATTACAAATGCTATTCCAAGCATCTAGAAATGATTCACTCTGGAGTAGCTCATCTTGGAGCTGGAAAGATTTGGTACTCCAAGCCAACTAAAACTTACTACCTGCTAGTGAGTCTGGAATTGGAAGTACCAGATCTGACCCCCAATGACATCAATAGAGTCGTTGGAGTAGATGTAGGACAACGGTATATTGCAGTTGCAGCAGATACTCGTAATAAGACTCAGTTCTTTAGCGGCGCATTAGTGAGACATCAGGCTTCTCGTTATCTAAAAGCGAGAAAGTCCTTACAGCGTAAAGGCACCCGCAGTGCAACTCGTAGATTGGTTGCACTATCTGGACGGGAGAGACGGTTTATCGCTGATACTAATCACTGTATTGCCAACCAAGTGGTAACACCTGGAACTCTGATTGGATTGGAGAATTTAACCCACATCCGAGAGCGGACGAAACCGAGAAAAACAGCTAAAAAAGCAGCCAAAAAACAACGCCAAGCTAACAGTAATAAAGCCAGATGGTCGTTTGCCGAATTGCACGGCTTCCTTGACTACAAGGCTGTTCTTAAAGGTAGTCTTGCGGTTAAAGTGGATGCTCATTACACGTCTCAGGCTTGTCCGTGTTGCGGGCATACATCTAAAGAAAATAGACCCAACAAGGGTCTAACTTTTGTGTGTCAGCAGTGTGGTTACACTCTCCATGCCGATTTAGTTGGTGCTAGGAATGTTGCACTTAGAGTGTTGCTCTCTCGCCAAGAGTGGGAGAGTACGGGGCGTCTTTCAGCCGTCCCTGATGTATCTGGTGATGAAACCAAAACTGATTACCGATTGAGGTATTCAGGTCTGAGGTGGAGCCAAGATGCCATCCCCAACTTCAACGAAGTGACGCCTCAGGGCGGAACGGAGTAAGTTGGGGTCGTTGAAGAAGTTGCGTGACATCCTCCCACACCATAATCTTTGATTTGGTGTGGGCTTCCAAAATCAAATCGCCCTTACTTATAGCGGGGGACGACGCATTCCGGAACCCCCATTAGTTAAATTTAAGATCACTCAAGAATTTTGTGAATCTGCATGAGCGATCCTGTTGATAATGAAGAAGATTCGACGCCCGATCCTTGGGAGGAAACTGAAAATCAGCCTTTAAAATCAGAAACAGCTCACTCAAGCAGCAATTCTGACGAAGCCCAAGAAGCAGCTCATTTTACCTCGTCCCCAGATTCGACTTCCCAGCCTATTGAGAACACAAAACCTCTGGACAACAGTAACTTACCCTCTGGGAAAAGCTATCCTGTAGGGCCCTTAGCTATGGTGGAAACTGCTTTTCTTGCCAGTACCGCCAGCTTAATTTGGCTGATTAATTATTACTTTCCCCTCGGTCCTGTGCTGCGGATGTTTTTCCCGATACCGATCGCCTTAGTATACCTGCGCTGGGGAAACCGTGCCTCTTGGATGGCGGCGCTAGTTTCGGGGTTATTACTATCGGTGCTAATGGGGCCACCTCGCAGTATTCTATTTTTCATACCCTACGCTCTGATGGGTGTCCAATTGGGAGCCATGTGGAGACGACAAGCCAGTTGGCTATGGTCAATTCTCACGGGTACGTTAATTGGTGCAATAGGATTCTTTTTTCGATTTTGGCTGCTGTCGATTCTCTTGGGTGAAGATCTCTGGGTTTATGTAATGACTCAGATTACAGAACTCCTAGAGTGGGGGTTTGTGAAGCTGGGATTGCTAACTCAACCGACGCTGTTGATGATTCAGGTGTTAGCGGTGGTGATGATCATCCTTAGCAATGTAGTTTATGTATTCGTGGTGCATCTTGTGGCTTTACTCATGCTAGACCGATTAGGTAACCCGATTCCCCGACCGCCACACTGGGTACAAGTTTTGCTGGATTACGATGGTTGATCAGGTCTAATGATTCGAGTCTATACTCAGCTTTTAGAGGGCGATCGCTGGTTACAGCAGTATCGAGGACGCCCACCGATACTCGCTTGCATTTTAGGATTTACCGCTACGGCTTTGATCCCCGGTATTTCTGCTGCTGGTGCAACCCCGGAGGATCGTAAATACACCGCGATCGCTGATGGGGAATTTTTGATTAACGGTGTGACACCACAACCTCAATATCCCCTACCTCCTCTGACTGCAGGAGCATCCCCTGTACTGATTTCCCGTGCGGTTGTTGAGGCTTTTAACCTCCCCGTCTATCTTTTCAACGCTGGTTTACCCCAACCTCCCGCAGTACCAGTAATTGATTTAGGTGGTCTCCCTGCTAATTGTCTAACTTCAGGAAATGCCTTACCCCTAGCAACAGTCAAACACCTTTTTGAGCAAGGCTTACACTGGGGAGAACAACTTGCCGTAGCTGCGGCCGATGGATATTTGATTATTAGTGAGTGTGTGGTGGGGGGAACCACAACTGCTCTGAGTGTACTCACTGGCTTGGGATTTGCTGCTGCTGGTAAGGTCAACAGTAGCCATCCCAACTGCAATCACGCCCAAAAGTTGGAAATTGTGCGCTTGGGGTTGCAAAATGCAGGATTGGGAATTGGGGAAGAAAGTGGGAAGTATGAAGTAGAAAGGATTAAGGATGAAAAGGAACTATCCCCGCTCCCTACTACCCATCTTATCGATCCTTTCCAGGTGGTAGCCGCGGTGGGAGATCCGATGCAAATTGTCGCCGCTTCTATGGCGATCGCTGCTTCGCGCAGTTGTGGTGTAATGCTGGCTGGCGGTACGCAAATGCTGGCTGTTTATGCCTTAGCCCAGGCATTAGCTAAGGCGGGAATTGTTGAACAGTCTGGGTTGCCCTGGCAACCCTCACAAGTCGTGGTGGGAACTACCCGTTGGGTTGCAGAAGACCCTACAGGTGACACGGTTGGATTAGCCCAAGAAGTTGGCTGCGTACCTCTGTTAGCAACTCAGTTAAGTTTTTCCTCGTCTCGTTATCCTCAGCTACAAGCTTATGAGCAGGGATATGTTAAAGAAGGTGTGGGTGCGGGCGCCTGTGCGATCGCCGCGCACCTTTACCAAGACTGGAACTCTGTTCAATTGCTTCAAGCCATTGAAGGCTTGGTAGGTCAAATACCCTAGGTTCAGTGTTAGCGGAACCTAGGGCTTGAGAAAGACAGGGTTTTCATCTACCGCCAAAGTTAATCTCAATTAATTTTTCGCGATATTCCTACCAAAAGCTTTTCTCTTTCCGAGAACTTAACTTGTGGTGGGGGTTTGGGGGATGTCCATTTATCCCCCAAGCTGATTTTATCCGGTCAAACCCGGTAAAATCATCAATAAATATAGGTTTATAGACCAACTGTTCTGTGTTAGAATCAGTGACATGACTCTGATCATGAACTACTGCTACCGAATTTATCCTGATGCCAACCAAGAACAGACAATGTTGCATTGGTTGGAAATTTCTCGCAAGGTTTACAACTACGCTTTGCGGGAAATCAAAGATTGGGTAAATTCCCGTAAGTGTAGTTTGGACTATTGTTCGCTGGAACGGGAATATATCGTTCCAGCCGACAAACCATTTCCCACCTACTACACCCAGCAAAACGCACTTCCCAAGGCAAAAAAAGAGTTCCCACAATTGGGTGAAGCACCTTCTCAAGTTCTGCAAACTACCATTCGGAGATTGCACGACGCTTGGAACTATTTCCAGGAGAGAGGATTTGGCTTTCCTCGCTTCAAGAAGTTTGGACAAATCAAGTCCATGCTGTTTCCTCAATTCAAAACCAATCCGATTACTGGATACTCGCCTTCGGCTGCGTCCGCAACGCTTAGGCAGATCAACCTGCCCAAAATTGGGAAGATGCCCATCAACTTGCATCGACCTATCCCAGAAGGGTTTGTAGTCAAGCAGGCACGGGTGTTGAGGAAAGCTTCGAGGTGGGAAGTAGTGGTAACGATAGAGTCTGATGTATCGATACCAGACGCTCAACCTCATGGAGATGCGCTGGGTATTGATCTGGGATTGTCCAAGTTTTTGACAACCTCGGATAGAGAGTTTATCGCTAGACCCCGATTCCTGACATCTTTGTACCGCGAGTTGGAATTACTGCAACGCAAGTATGCCAGAACAAAGAAGGGTTCTAAGAACCGCGAGAAAGCTCTCTTCAAAGTTGCCAGATTCCACAACCATATCGCTAGTGTTCGGAAAGATTGGCAGTTCAAACTAGCCAACCACCTGTGTACCAAGGAAGGTATCGGGATGGTTTTTGTTGTTAGCGAAGCGGGGCGAAGCCCGAATTTGAACATTCTAGCGATGTCCAGGGGGATGTTGAGAAAACATACCCTGGATGCCGCTTTCGGTCAGTTTCTCAATTTGTTGGAATGGGTAGCAAAGAAACATCAAGTCTACTTTGCTCGTGTCAACCCTGATGGAACGTCTCAAACTTGCCCTAAATGCGGAACGCATACGGGAAAGAAAGAGCTGTCCCAACGAGTTCATAAATGTGGTGAATGTGGATACGAAACAGATAGAGACCACGCAGCATCAGAAGTAATCAGATTGCGTGGTCTAGAACAATTGAGTACGCAGGGACTCTGCGGAATAGAAAACGCCTATGCAGTCGGTCTGCCGGGGATTGATGAAAGTCAGTCTAGGTCAGAGGCGAAATCCCGAAAGGGAAGAACTAGGAATGCCCGACAGTGATGTTGGGAAGCCCACACCATAATCTTCGATTTGGTGTGGGAGGATGTCACGAATGAATTCTCCGGGCTAAGAGCTGTTCTTCCAAGGCAGCAATCCGATTGTAGGCCGCTGTAAGTTGAGCAGTTAAGCGTTGGATTTGAATATCTGAAGAAAGAGCCTTCTCGCTGCTTGGATGAGAATTTATACTCTCATGGCTACCATCGAGCAGGACATCTTTATGTTCCATTGCTAAGCCAAGAAGACTTGGACTCCGATAGGGTTGAACTGTAGCGTTCACCCCTGAAGAAGAGTTGTTATTTTCCTGGTGCGTAAATTGTCTGATTTCAGACAGAGAGTCTGATACTTTGCCATTAAGCTGCTCGATTTGTTGATGGAGGGCATCAACTTTATGACTTAATATGATGACTTGCTTCTGAACGGCATCCATGTGATTCCCAATTGCCATAACTTCCTTATACCTTATGCTAATCACTTTTATGTGAAAGCAACCTTAAGTGCTGATTCATTTAACTATTTTTGAGAAACCAAGCTCCTCCAACCTTTTGCTCGTTTTTTAAAATAGTAATTTTGCATACATTAACCGGGTAATCAATCTCTTGATTTTACCTTTCCTTTGGTCTACCAATCATCTAAATTCTCAGTCTTAGGTTAGAGATCTTGATATGTTTACTAAATAAAAAATGGTCACTCACATCTTACGTAAATTTACTTAATAAGTTTCCTTGCTACTCAACCATTTCAGGAGTGCTAATTACTTAGTACTGTTGAGGCGTAGCACTTCTGCCAACTGTGAGGAAGTAGCCAGTCCTGAGTAACCGTTGATTACTTTGGGAACTCAGGACTAATTACAGATGAAGAAATAAGATGTTGAACCTCCCTTTTTGTATTAGGAAATATACGCCATTAGGAACTTGACATTAGTGGAGGTTTTAACAATAATTTTGCTAAATTTTGGAAAGCAAGATGACTGCCTATTTACTCAGCGTAAAATTAGGTTTTCCTCAAAAGAGGCTTAACTTTAAGAATTTTTAGGAGCTTGCACAGATCTAGGTAAAACGGCAAGAACTTATCTTTGTTAATTGAGAAAAACGAGTTTAATCTCGAACATATGACCGAAAACAGCAGATTTTGTAGTGCTTGCATCTAGGAGTAAATTACGCAGATACAGCACAGATACCAACGATAATTAACAAAAGGAAGTCCCAAGCCCTTAAACCCTGAGTCCGAAGTGGACTTAAGGGCTAGGATCAGAGCGTCCAATTGTCCCAAGTCCTTAGAAAGAATGGATCGACGAGCTTTTTTGGAAGGTGCTGGAATTCTGGCACTAGCTCAGCTGACATCCGGCTGTAGTGATGGTGATCAGGCAAGCTTGAAAGTAAGAATATTGAAAAATTCAATTCCTGCTCAGCTAATAGGAGAATTTCGCCGAGAGTTGAAGCAAGCCGCTAACCTAAAATTTGAGCCAGAAAGCCAGCTAGAGGAATTATTTAACTATCTGATTGCCTTGAAGAGACAAGGTAATAAAAAAGAACCCCAGCAGCAATGGCGCTTACCGTGGATTGGAGGGAATACGGCGACGAACGCGGATTTGGTGACCTTGGGAGATTATTGGCTAGAAAAAGCGATTGAGCAGCAACTAATTCAACCGCTAGAGATCAAGGATTTGAAAGGTTGGAAGCAGTTACCGCAAGCTTGGAGAGATCTGGTGGAACGCGATCGCCAGGAGAAAGAGGAGAAAGAGAAGAAAATTAAGGAAATTTGGGGCGCACCTTATCGTTGGGGTACTACTGTGATTATTTATGACCGCAACAAGTTTAAGGCTTTGGGTTGGAAGCCGAAGGATTGGAGTGACTTGTGGCGTCCTGAGTTGCGCGATCGCATTTCTCTGTTAGATCAGCCACGAGAAGTGATTGGTCTGACCTTAAAAAAGCTGGGATTATCCTACAACCAAGAGGATTTAAGTCAGGTGCCAAAGC
The DNA here is from genome assembly GCA_042408245.1 of Potamolinea sp. Lineage (GTDB taxonomy): Bacteria > Cyanobacteriota > Cyanobacteriia > Cyanobacteriales > Coleofasciculaceae > Potamolinea. The sequence goes on along the minus strand of JAYFMV010000034.1, from coordinate 172,077 downwards.
TGAAAGAAGAATTACAACGCTTGCATCAACAAGTTAAGTTTTACAGCTCTGACAATTATTTGCAACCCTTGATTTTGGGAGATACTTGGGTAGCGGTAGGTTGGTCTACCGATGTGGTGCCATTGCAATCGAGCCAGCCGCAACTCACAGCAATTGTTCCCCAGTCGGGAACGGCTCTCTGGGCAGATTTATGGGTAAAACCAGCCTCTGTTGCTCCTGGCTCTAACTCAGTAAATAAGGGAGACGGACAAGCTTTAATCAAGGAGTGGATTGATTTTTGTTGGCAACCAAAGCCAGCCAGTGACATTACTTTATTGAGTAAAGCTGCATCGCCGATATTCGCCAGCATCAAGAATGCTGACTTACCCCAAGCGCTGCGAGATGATCGCTTGCTTTTACCAGATGCTTCTGTTTTTAAAAAAAGTGAGTTTCTTAAACCCTTACCCAAGTATGCGCTCGAAAAATACCAATCTTTGTGGCAAGAGATCCGTCGGTTAAAAGTTAGCGAGAGTCGAAAATCTTAAACCTCAAATTCGTTAATCGCCGCCCCCCAGACCATTACGAGGGATTGTCAAAGTACCCTGACCAAAAGAGTCGAATATCCTAATCTCGCAATCAGGGAGAGTTTGATTGTAATTACAGGTATAGGTTGCTAAACGTTCTGTCTGCTGATTGAAGATTCTGAGATCATACTGATTATCTCTAGCAACAGTGCCCAACTTATTGACAAAGCGATATCGCCCCAAATAGTCGAGGAGACTCCAGGCCTTGACGATTTACAACCAAATCCACGCGCTTTTGATTTTGGTAGGCTATCCAGTTATTGATGAGTTTGCCACCGACCTCATTAAACTGTTCCTTTGCCCACCAAAGGCTGGGCGTTGTTATGCCTTTTTGAGAGATAGTATTAGCTGTTATGATGTCACTTCTGGTGGGTACTGTATCTGGCTTTAGCAGTCCTATATCTAATGGTTGATCAGAAGGCTCCGGTGCTGATGAAGTTCGTGCCGATGCTAACTGAGGTATTGAAATAACAATTACACTCAACAGCAACAGAGGAATTGGACGAGAGTGAATTAGTTTTGAGCAGAGCTTCATATATTTAGCAACAAAATCAAGAGCGAAAGCTTGATGAGAAGGATAAATCTCTAGGGATTCACTTCTCATCAAGCTTGCCATTAATTATTGCTCAACGCCTTGTGGTGCGTTTGCTGTAGTCTTATTAACCTCTGTGTTGGTAGCAGTTGTGCTGGAATTTTCGTTGTTGATATTGGAAACTTCCGAGGGCGGAATTTGTTTGAGACCTACTAAACCAGGCATGCAACGACTAGATGGCCCGACTAGCTTATAAGCTGCATCTACTGAAGTATTGCTACCCTGATTCTGGGAACCACTAGAGGCGTTAGCGGAAGAATTGCCGCTGTTTTGACCTTGGTTGTTACCAGAGGCGTTAGCGGAAGAATTGCCGCTGTTTTGACCTTGGTTGTTACCAGAGGTATTGGTGTTGCCGGTGTTTTGACCTTGGTTATTACCGGAAGTGTTGGTGTTGCCGCTGTTTTGACCTTGGTTGTTACCGGAAGCGGTAGTAGAAGAATTGCCGCTGCTTTGACCTTGGTTGTTACCGGAAGCGGTAGTAGAAGAATTGCCGCTGTTTTGACCTTGGTTGTTACCGGAAGCGGTAGTAGAAGAATTGCCGCTGTTTTGACCTTGGTTATTACCGGAAGCGGTAGTAGAAGAATTGCCGCTGCTTTGACCTTGGTTGTTACCGGAAGCGGTAGTAGAAGAATTGCCGCTGCTTTGACCTTGGTTGTTACCGGAAGCGGTAGTAGAAGAATTGCCGCTGTTTTGACCTTGGTTGTTACCGGAAGCGGTAGTAGAAGAATTGCTGCTGTTTTGACCTTGACCTTGGTTGTTACCGGAAGTGTTCGTGTTGCCGGTGTTCTGACCTTGGTTGTTACCGGAAGCGTTAGTGGAAGAATTGCCGGTGTTCTGACCTTGGTTGTTACCGGAAGCGTTAGTGGAAGCGCCCCCAGTCTCGCGAATGACTACATAGTAGCGCTCGCCGCCACGTTGCACCAGCTTGACACGACTCCGGCCACTTGTCTGAGAAGCTTGACTAAATTCACCGCTGCTACTTGCCACAAAACGGATATTGCTGGATGCGAGGAATTCGTATTGTTCGCGAGTAGTGCTGGAAGAGGAAGATCCTGCAAGACTGAAGAGATCGACGTTGATGGCATTACCAGAAGCTGAGGCTGATTCGTCGTTATTTGCGCAGCCACAGTCACCTGAAGCAGTGGTGCCACCTGAAGCAGTGGTGCCACCTGAAGCAGTGGTGCCACCTGAAGCAGTACCGCCACCTGTAGTAGTACCGCCACCTGTAGTAGTACCGCCACCTGTAGTAGTACCGCCACCTGTAGTAGTACCGCCACCTGTAGTAGTACCGCCACCTGTAGTAGTACCGCCACCTGTAGTAGTACCGCCACCTGTAGTAGTACCGCCACCTGTAGTAGTACCGCCACCTGTAGTGTTGCTACCGCCTGTAGTATTGCTGCCGTTGCTGACAATAATGATTGGTTGGCCAATCGTAACAGTAGTACTGCCAATCACGACATTACTGTTAGGGGCAAGACTACTTCCGCAGGTATAACAATTCGATCCTGCCATAGAACCAGCATCATACTTGGTGTATTGATAGTTCTTGAATTGCGTATCAGTGTTAATTTTAGTGACTCCAGCAGCCACATAAAAACTGACATCGCCATTGCTGCTGCCATCTAATTTTTTATTACCTTGATCAAAGCTGAATTTTGTATCACTTTGAGAGGTGCTGCTAAAGCCACCACTATTAGCACTGTAGAGCGAAAGGACGCCAGTGCTTTTACCTGTAATTTTGAAATCGGTTGTAGCAGTAGTATTCAAACCATCATTTTTCTTGATGTCGAAAGGCCCCTTTATGGAGATATCTACGGCGCCCAAGTTTCCTTCAACTTTAAACTTGGTGCTTGCCGAGTCATCGCTCTCAATTTTGAATTTTTTGTTTACTTCACCAACAAACCTGAGCGTGTTTGTATTGCTGCTGCTATTGCTGTTATTGTCGTCATCGTCGTCATCACTGCTGTTATTGCTGCTGTTATTGCTGCTGTTATTGCTGCTGTTATTGCTGCTGTTATTGCTGCTGTTGTTACTGCTGTTATTACTGCTGTTATTACTGCTGTTATTGCTGCTGTTATTGCTGCTGTTATTGCTGCCAATGTTAAAGGAAGTACCTGTATCTGGTTTTACTTTGTCTCCTTCAAATTCAAACTTGATACGTTGCGTTACAGAAACAAGAGCTGTATTTGTAGTTGTGCTGCTAGAATCGCGGAACACAATGTTTGAAGGTACATCGATCAGACCAGTATTTAAGTCAGCCTTAAAATCACCTAATTTCAATTTACCGAAACTTGCTTCATAGCTAGATCCAGTAGCTAAAGTAGCCTCTACCTTTGGCAAGAAAACCAGCGGAGCATCACCTGCTTTCTGAGGACTAATTAGCGTTCCGTCAACTACCCCAATATTGGAGCTAAAGCTACTTAAAGTAAAGTTCAGGATTGTTTTCCGATTCGAGAAAGGAATAGGACTACCACCGGTACTAGAAAAGCCTATCCCCGTTAAAGTACCTTGTAGTACACCTTTATCACCAGCATTAGGCTCTTTATCCGTACCGCCATCGAAACTAGCAGCGGTAGGCTTAAAGACAGCAGTGCTTGTAGTTCCATTAGTAGTCTCTAGGCGGAGTTTGTTGATACCAACATCAAATAGTTCTACTTTACCTGTATTGCCAGTTCCTGGCTTTGGTACAAAAAAAGCAGCCGAACCGGAAGCGCTACCTCCTGTAACTTGAACCTGTGCACGAACTGCAGGAGCGATCGCGATAGCAAAACTGCCAGCCAGTCCTAAGCAAACAGCGTACTGTGTTGATTTGGTAACCATGTTAAGACTCCGATTAGTGAATAAGCTAATTAGCGGGGAATTGCTCTAGAGCGAAAAGTCAATAGGTAACAATACTTTTTTTACAACTTTATCCCGATGGCTGTCAGGTCGAGAAGTATTACAGATAGTGGTGTAAAGATCCTGACTGTCACGTACAGTTACCCTTGGGGAGTATGAAACGCACCTAGAGACATGAGCAACCCTGAGTTGATTTTTGGCTATTAAGACCATAGACGCAGCAATGTCGCTGCAAGTTCCTTGCGTGTGCAATTTTTTTTGAAAATGTTCAAACCCTTGAAATGCATATGTTCTAGCTTTTGCTCGTGTCCTATTGAATCCAAATCATTGGAATAATATGTTTTTTTAACGCAGAGAGCGCAGAGAGGGGATGCAGAGGTACGCAGAGGTTTTTGCATAATTTCGATAGGGAAATGAGCTCAGATTGTTGGTGTTAAGGAGCAGACCGGGAAGCTTGAGAAAAAAGCACAGATGGTTGATTATTTTCTCCTGTTCCGGTCTGTTCTAAATTAACAAACTTGATGTACTCCGAAAACTTTAGAAAGTAAAAGTAGTGCGGAGAGCACCAATTGTAACAGTGTCATTTCTCTCGTTGTGATTAGGATTAAAAATCACAATTACCCCAGGAGTAATGTTGATATTATCTGTCACCCGGAAACGGTAGAAGCCCTCTAAATGGTAAGTAGTTCCTGGCTGAGCACCCGACCCGAAAGTGATGTCACCCCGGTTGATGAAACTAGGAAGATTTCGGCCACCGTTAGTATCAGAAATGTTGCTACTGGTAATTCTTGGAGGTTGACCGAAATAAATTCCAGCCAAGTTTCCTTGGCCAAGCAAGTCTGGGAAATTAAGGAAAGCCATCCAGTTAAATGTTTCTACTTTTCCTGATCCACCTTTAAAGTTGGAAGTAGTGTAACCTCCCCAACCTCCGAGACTGACGCCTGAAGTTACGCGCCATTCTAACGCAGCACCAAAAGCATTAGTACTGATTGGCGCTCTGGCAAAACCAGAACTAAAGTCTTGTACTGCTAATAAATCGTCCCCAACACCCGTAAGCAATTCACCGCTTGGAGAGTAAGAATTTATGTACTGTAGAGAGATATCGAGCTGATCTATGGGTGAAACGACCAACTGCACCCCAGCAGTAGTTGTTCCCTGATTTCCACCAAAGATACCACCATTGGCAGGATCTGCAGAGCGGTTAGCTGAGTAAACGCCTTGCAAACTAAAGCGCGTAGCGAGTTGCCAGTCAAAGCCGATACCACCACCATTGCCACCAATATTAACAATTGGATTACGTTGAGCAAAGCGGGAAAGTGGACCAGATCCAGCACTTTCTACACGGTTTGCTCCTCGGAAAACGTTGACTGGGTTGACTCCCACAGGGCCAGCGATCAGGGCAAACTTACTACCAAATAGATGGCGTACATTGAGGTCGCTTATTTCCAGGCTGTTATTTGCGCCACCTTCATAGGCAAGTGACACATATTTATCTAAACGAAGTGTATTATTACTGCCATTGCCAGCAGCAAGTCCAGTCAGCAACAAAGTACGAGGGCTAAACTGGGTGAACAAACTCAATTGCACATTGTCAACCAAGTTGATCTTTGTCCCTTGGTCTGAAAGTCTGTCCAAGAAGAAATCAAACTTATTTTCACTGCGTCCTTGGAGTCCAAAAATTGCCTGTCCAAAGAGCTTGGTTGTGGTGGAAAATTGACGGTCTTCTAGTAAAGCCGTGCGTCCTTCCAATTTGTCCAATCGTGAGCCTAAGCGTGCTAGTTCTGGACGAAAATCGTTGACTAGGCGTTGCAGAGTTTCTAAGTCTTTGCGGTTAGCAAAATCGCTAGTTCTAGTAGTAATTAAACGTTCAATTTGCTGCAAACAAGCATTCAAACCTGCAGCAAATTCGTAGCGCGACATTGCCCGATTACCTCGGAAAGTGCGATCGGGATAACCTGCGATACAGCCATATCTTTGTACTAAACTGCTTAGCGCTTCGTAAGCCCAGTCACTTGGTTTCACATCAGACAACTGAGTAACATTAGTTACTACGCCCATTGGGTCATCTTCTGCTGCTGCTTCTGATTCTGGCAGAGGTATAGCACCAGGAGAAAGCTGATTGTCAGCATCTGGGTTGTTTGGCTTTTCTTGAGCTGTTAAGTCTAGGGATGGGGAAATTGGAGCTTGAGAGTCTACTCCAACAACAGAGGAGGTAGCGGGGTTAGGATTTTTTGAAATAGAGGATAAACTCTCCACCGGCTCCCGTTGTAGCTCTTCTTCTGCTGTTTTTTGCCCAGTACCAAGTCCCAGAATTTCTGTTGTCTTAGGTTGGGGTTCTTTAAGTGAGATTTCACCACTGGGAATGGGAAGCGCCGACTCAGTGATTGGCTTTGTCGGTTGGGCCACTGTTAGCAGGTTGGTTGTCTGTCCCACTTCTGCTTTCTCTGTCACCTCTAGCAAAGCTGTAGATGCTGGCAATTCCTGATTTGTAGTCTCAACCGACGCTGCGCTTTTTGTATTGGTTTCAGAAGCAGCTTTAGCCGGTGAGAGGGTGACTGCTAAGCAACCAAGGGTTGCAAATATCAGTGCTGAAGACGCTGCTTTTTTATAGCTTAGACAGGTTTTCACAATGCTATTTCTCCTCAAAACACCATATCCGCGTTTGATTTTAGCGAATATTTGCTGCTAATGGCGAATTTTCTTGATTTTAATTTGCCAAAGATAAATAACTATGAATATTTCTTAAAATAGTTGCTGAAATTAACGACAGCCATCAAGGTGACTTGGCTTCAGACAAGAGTAAGGCGATCGCCAAACGCACCGCTTCCCCTACTAGGGAAAAACGAGCTGTCTCCACAGCACTTTCTTGCCATTGCAACAACTGATTCTGAAATATTTGGTCTTGTTCGGCTCGCTTAAAAATCGCCTGACTAATAACTTTTTTCTGAATTTCTTCAGTAGAAATATTATGTTGTTTCAAAAACTCCAGTAGTCGCGGCAAGCTATCAACAAATTGCTCCGGAGTTTGGGTAAAAATAATCCGTTGAATCTGATTAATTACCTCTAAATACATCCGCCGACGACGCTCTAATGAAAGTGGGGTAGGCGGTGCTGGCTTTTTGTTGATTGGGTTGTGTTCTTTTTTGGGATCTATATTTTTCTTGATTTTTAGTAAATCCAGGATGGTTTGGCGACAAGTTGTGAAACGCTCAAGCATCTGAGGGTAGAGTTGTAAAATGCGTTGACTCAAGAGTTGGGCATTAACTAATCGACTTGCTGACAACCGAAGTATGTATTGCTTCTGTGTTAGTTCATAAGAGTCGATCGTTAGTTTGACATCAGAGTAATCTAGTTCCACCTGAGCCAAGGTAAAAACTATTACTTCCCAGTTTGGGGCGTCTTTAAACTGAATTTCTATTGTTAAGCTGTCTGCGGTATTTTGGCAGGCCAGTTCTCCAGGTTGTAAGTCACCCGCCGCAGGATAGCGATCGCTCTTACTTTTGGTAGCAAAATTAAACTTGGTAAAGACATAATGACATTCAACCTTAGACAGGTCTACATCCTCCAATCGCCAGCTATGGATACAGCAACCTGTCAGTTTTGTACCTTCAAGTTTGGTGCGAATTAGATAACTTTCCAAAAGGAAAGCATCACTTAAATTTGCCTCACTCAAGGTAGTATCTTTTAGGTAAGCACCACTTAAATCTGCCCTGCGCAAATCTGCACCGCGTAGATTAGCTTCAGTCAGGTCAGTACGCAACAAATAGACTTCCTGAAGAATTGCTCGCAGCAAATTAGTTTGGCGCAAGCTAGCTTTAAGTAAATAAGCACCAGTGAGATTTGCCCGACTCAAGTCCGCTCCCTCACAATTAGCTTCACTCAAATCAGCATCAGTAAGAATCGCCCGATGTAAGTCCGCCTTAATCAGATTTGCAGCTCTTAAATAGACAGCGTTGAGATTAGCTTCTGTCAAGTTAGCGCCTACTAAAATTGCTTCTCGTAAAATTGCTTTTTCTAAACAACTTTCCCGTAGATTCGCACCGGCGAGATTGGCAGAAATTAGGCTAGTGCGCGTGAGATTTGCTTCCATGATCTCGGCGCCCATTAACAGGGTACTGTTGAGTTTAGCCTGTTCGAGATTAACTCTATTTAACTTTGCTCTCTGAAAATCTGCCCCACTCAAGTCAGAGTTAGTCAAATCAGCCCAACTTAAGTCTGCATCTTGGAGGGTTGCGTGACGCAGATCCACTTTGCTGAGCTTGGCTCGACTTAAGGTAGCCTGATTAAAATTGGCATTGTTAAGTGTAGCGCTGTGTAAATTGGTTTGGTGCAAGCTGGCCCCAGTTAACGTAGCGTGGTTTAAATTTGCCCAACTGAGGTTAGCGTTATTCAGGTTAGCACCACTCAGGTTAATATCCCGGAGATTTGCCCCTGTCAGTATCGCCCCACTCAGGTCAACATCAGCAAAATTACGTTCTCCTTGTCGATAGCGGTCAAGAAAGTTTTGTATTTGCATGGAGAACTATTGGGGAATGGGGAATGGGGAATGGGGAATGGGCTAATATTCTCCACTGCTTTTTAAGGTAACCAGCGAGGATGGAAGCCTGGTAAAAGCTGCTCTGGTTGCAATTGAGTTGGGGTGAGAGAGGATGTTGCTTCAACCACAGGTAGCAGCCAAAGAACAGCTTTGGCGATCGCGAGGCCTTCATTTGTTCTCAAATTATCGCCTGCACTGAAGGGTTTAGTGGCTATCCGATCAAACAGCAATGCTAAGCCATCTGAGGACATACTTATTTGAATATCCCGCTGATTTGCTAAGACTAGCAACGGTTTCACTGGCGACTCTTTGCTGTCGGAAGCTGCTTTGAGAGCAATTGAGGCCAGGAATGGTTCTTCTTGGTATTCTTCTCCTTCAATTAGTTGAGTTAGCAGACAGTAGAGACTTTCATTGTTCGGAGTGAATTCGCACTTCTGGATAGATCCTGTTGTGCGTAACAGTTCTCTTTCTACATTCTGGTTTGTTACCAAAAATAGCGATTTCGTAGGTTTATTGGGGTCGTCAGTATTAAATTTCACCATCGCTGCAGCCGAACCATCCTTAGCAAAGTTCAGAACCATGCCAAACTTAGGTAAAAAGTCGAGGGGTTTTGCTGCCTGTTTCAAGGGTAAAATTGCTACGCCCTGTCCCTGAAGCATAGCTACAGAAGCGCTGTCAGGAGTAATCAAAAAGTCTCCTCCAGGCTCATTTTTTAGAGGTTGTGGTTTGTTTGGAGGTTGTATCATCCATAAACCAAACTCAGCGGGATTGCGTCGGTTAACTCGCTGGATAACAATTGTTTTGCCATCGCTAGAAAGGTCAAATTTCAGATTTTGGTAATCTTTACTATCCAAAACTGGCTCGATTCTAGTTGGTGGTTCTGTTGAGGCCTTTTGTTGGTCTGGAGCTTGATAATATATTCCTGTTGTTACTGTGTACAACTGTTGTGATAGAAAGCTGTAATCCTTATTTTTGGAGTCACTAGCAGAAAACAGAATTTTGTCACCATCTGGGTAGGGCTTAAAGTCGATTACTACTAAATCTGGAGGTGTCAGGACAGTTTTTTTCCCTTGGGTGAGGTTGTAGAGAAGTAACCTTCCCTGTTCTTCTTTCTCCACACCAATGTAGGCAAAAACGCGATCGCGCGTGCTGAATGTACCAGTAAAAGGATTTATTTGTTTCCCCTGATTTTTAGAGCCAGGAAATTGATCTATTGCATCCTTCAGTTGCACTTGATACTTTGTACCATAGGGTATAGGCGAAAGTGGAGTATAAGCCATGCGACGTCCGGCCCAGCTAACTTTTCCAGGAATAGGTGGATTGATTTGTAGATTTGCTTCCACACTGTCATGGTTCATTGGGCGACTAAAGGTAAGCATAAAAGCAGTATCTTGCGTACCTACTTGTTTATCTTGCCAACTGAAATCGCGCACCCTAGGCGCCGTGCGATCGCCGCTCAACAGCAATATCCCAATCAGCAAAAGCAGCAATAGCATTACTCCCAAAGCCACTCTGTCAATGGGTTGGAGGAATTTTTTATAATTTACTGTTTGTCCTGACATACCTGAATATTAGATTTGAGGAACTAGCACTATAGTTATATTTAGTATATTGCGGGGGGAATGTACCCACTTAATTACCCTAATTTACGCGGCAAAGCTGCAAGATATTTTGTGTCTTTAAGCAATCTTCATATTAATCTCCGTAAGAAAACTGAGGACAAGAGCAGCGTTCATCAGAGATGCTGGTTGGAAGAGCTTTTTTAAAATTGCACTAATCAGTAGTTAATCGCATCGATTGGGGTGAGGTTGGCGATCTAGGGATGCATGGTAAGCTCTTGAAACCCAATTTATTGGGATTTTTTGTGCCAGTCCTATTTCAGTAACTGTGTACTCAGTTTTATAAAATTTTCCCTAAAATCTTATTTCTTTTCTCAAAAATATCCCCTACAATAAAGCTTTCTCTTGGCGATACCAGGTAAAAAATTAAAAGTGCCGCAGCCCACTTATTCTTTGCCAATAGCAAAGAATCAAACATACTTGAAGAAAAGTCAGGCGTGAGGAACCGTCAGTAACCCTGGCATAGGAAAGTTGTAAAGACTTTATTTGTTAAACATTTAGTAATTTTCTAGGCTTAACTTTTCTGTCTTCTACCCCGCGATGCATTAAAGTTGTACTTCTATTTTTATAAGCTTATTACAAAGGCACCAGACAAGTGGCTCAGTTCCTTTTTTTACTTTTTCTTTGGTATTTTAACTTACTGCTATGAATTCAAGAGCAAGCAAGCTGGTCAGAGGTAGTGCATCAGACAAAGATCGGAATAAAAACATGGATACAGGCGTACTCTGGCTATATGAACGTACGCTATCAGCTACAAGCTGTGGCATAGTCATTAGCGATGCTCTTTCTCCCGATCATCCTCTTGTCTATTGCAATCCTGCTTTCCTGCAAATTACAGGTTATACCACAGAAGAAGTGATCGGGCGAAACTGTCGGTTTTTACAAGGGCCCGATACTGATCCCGAAGCACTTGAACAACTTCGCCAATCAATACGGACAGGACAAGAATGCCATGTGGTATTAAAAAATTACCGGAAAGATGGCACTCCTTTCTGGAACGATCTGACAATTTCACCTGTACGAGATGCGTCTGGAGTACTAACGCATTTTATCGGCGTCCAGACAGATATTACCAAGCGTAAAATAGCAGAAAAAGAGCTAGAACGTAGTAATGCTTTATTGAAAGCGCAACAAGAAGCTGCCCTTGATGGAATTTTGGTAATTGATGAAAAAAGAGCAATTACTAGCTACAATCGCCGCTTCTGCCAAATGTGGGAAATACCTGAAAATGTGAGGGACTCAGGAGATAAAGCTCAAATACTTAATAGTATGCTCCCCTTAATTGCAGAACCGTTAAAGGTTTTCAGTCAAATAGAGTTTTTAGAGGGAAATCCTACCATAGTTAGCCGCGATGAAATTCAGCTAAATGATGGCAGGTTTTTTGATTCTTACTCAGCGCCGGCGGTATCGCCCGATGGTCAGTGCTACGGTAGAATTTGGTCTTTTCGCGACATCACGCCGCAAAAGCAGAACGAAGCTAAACTAAGGCAACAAGCAGAAAGAGAGCAACTGCTGGGGGGAATGAATCAGCGCATTCGCCAGTCTCTTAAATTAGATGAAGTGCTTAACACGGCTGTCTCCGAAGTCCGACATTTTCTGAAGTGCGATCGCGTAGTTATCTTTCGTTTTAAACCAGATTGGACGGGAGATATAGTAGTCGAATCAGTTGGTGAACAGTGGATGGCAGTTATGGGCAAGAATATTGAGGACAACTGTTTTCAAAAAACCAAAGCACCCTCTGTACCAACAAGGCAGAATTAAAGCAGTTGAAGATATCTACAACGCCGAGCTTACGCCCTGTCATATTCAATTACTAGAAGCCTGTCAGGTACGCGCTAACCTAGTAGTTCCCATCCTGCGAGAAGACAATCTTTGGGGACTGTTGAGTTGCTCATCAATGCTCTGGAACAAGGGAATGGCAGGAAGAGGATGTAGAATTGCTTAGACAGTTGTCTGTGCAGCTTTCCGTGGCGATTCAGCAAGCAGCACTCTTCCAGCAGCTAGCAGATGAACTGACAGAGAGAAAAGCCGCTGAAGCCGCTTTGCGCAAGTCGGAAGCGGAGCTGAGAAAGCAAACAACCAAGCTGGAAAAAACCTTAAGAGAACTTAAACAGGCTCAACTTCAGCTGATTCAGACCGAAAAAATGTCCAGTTTGGGGCAATTAGTTGCCGGTGTCGCTCACGAAATTAATAACCCAGTTACTTTCATCTACGGCAATATTAGTCATGCTGATAAATATGCCAACGATTTGTTGAAGTTGGTGGAACTTTATGCTAAGTATTATCCGCAACCGATAGCGGAAATTGAAGAACTAGCAGATGACATTGACTTTGAGTTTTTGGTAGAAGATTTCCCTAAACTCCTGCATTCAATGGATATCGGAGTGAACCGCATTCGCCAAATTGTGCTGAGTTTGAAAAATTTCTCGCGACTGGATGAAGCAGACCGTAAAATGGCGGATATTCATGAGGGACTTGAGAACACTTTGTTAATTTTGCAGCATCGCTTAAAGCCTGAAGCTGCTAATATTCAGTTGATTAAAGAATACGGTGATTTGCCACTGGTGGAGTGCTATCCAGGGCAATTGAATCAAGTATTTATGAATATACTGAATAATGCGATTGATGCCTTGGAGAAATCAGATCGGGAGCAATCCTCCAAAAATAGCACAAAGCTTGCGCCTGAGCAAATCTCTTCCCAACCCCGCATTATTAAAATTTCCACTGAGCTTTTAGACTGTTCTCAGTCTGAAGAATTAGCCGTACAGACACGAAATATAGCATGTATACAAAGCGTTGTCATCCGGATTTCTGACAATGGGCCGGGCATTCCCAAAAGAAATAAAAAGCGAATTTTTGACCCATTCTTTACAACAAAATCTGTAGGAGAAGGCACAGGTTTAGGTTTATCAATTAGCTATCAAATTGTAGTGGAAAAACATGGAGGGAGACTGGAATGCTTGTCGCAAATAGGAAAAGGTACTGAGTTTATTGTGGAAATTCCGCTCATACCGCCTGATGATAAGTCGGAACAAGCTTCTTGATCTTCTGTTTATAAGTAAGATATTGCAGGATTTTAATAAGTTGCAAGTTTCTTTGTTTAACTGAGAGGACGCAGAGGTTTACGCAGAATACGCGAGAGGTTAGCCAAATTGTTCCCTAAGATAGAAGCTAAAGCCAACAATTAAAGTTAGCTTAGATAAGCAAAAGTTTGTTGGCCAGCTTTTGACAATGCCAGTAAATAGCATATATTTTACTATGTTAGTATAAAAGAAAGAACCTGAAAAACTAGCTTTGTAGGATAAATTAAAATTATTTAAATAGGCTTAATAGGCATTATATTCACAACAGGACATCTAGACTAAACTTTTGTAACTTGCTTGAGTATTTACGCAAAATTTAACTAAGATAGCGAATCATTCCACATTTGGGCAACGCCGAAGTATTGGTGCGCGATGAAAACACTATTGACACTTTTTTCCACAGGACGAAACGAACTTGAGACAGAGATCGAGAAGGCGACGACACCAGAACAGGTAGTTAAGCTGGTTCAAAATCGCATCGATGGCCTTGAAAAGACTTACATCGCCTCGCTGAACGTCTCTCAGGTACGTCTGGCTTCTTTTTTCTTGGAAACATTACGACAGTCTATCAGCACTCTCACTGCGGCTAACGAAACCAAGATTTCCCAGCCCGAACCTCAGCAAATTAATCAGCAAGCCACCAAGTTTCCCTCTAATAAGTCAATTTTGAAAGGGCTACAAGGATTGCTCAGTATAGGTATTTTAAGTTCATTGTTCTCCTTGACTCAAGAAACAGTAGGAGCTTGGACGGACATTTTGCTGATGTCTGTACTTGTCGGATTGGAAGTTGTTCTACGACTCGACAAAGACAAGCCGGAAAACAATACAAACTATCCTCAACTAATGGAAGCTTCACGACCAATTGTACAGATTGATAGTAAAGTTTTTCTGGACAATCTTGGGGATGCTCTCAATACAATTGATCTGGCAGTTTCTTCGGCGCAAGAAGTAAAAAAAACGAGTGATTCTAGTGGAATAGAAGAGCTACCAGAACTCGTAAATCTGCTTCAGAGATTGATGGGTGCATCATTCCTGGATAATCAGTATATGGCGATTGAACTAACAAAACTTATTCCTCAAATTTTGCTTAGTCAGGGAATTAATGCCCTGACTTATCAACCGAATGACACCCATAGTGGACGCGAGTATTTTGATTTTGAGCCAAATATTGACCGTTCTGCTAAAGATTATGTGACCATAACACCTGCATTATTGAAGGGCGATCGCTTGCTACGTAGAGGACGGGTAATCGAGCCACTTAATACGTAAACTAAAGACTAATATTAATTAATTATGCAAGTTTTAGAAACAATTGGATTCGATCTGGGACATGGAGAAACTGCTGTGTCTAAGGCGAGGGTGGAGAGTATTGAACCTCCAGAAATGCTGGAAATTAATAACAAGAAGGTGCAAATAACAGCGATTGGCTGGCACCCAGATCTCGGCTACCTTGTCGGAGAACAAGCATTAATCCAAGCTGGTGTTACCCATCTCCAAATCTCTTTTAAGGAAAAGCCAAATCACGATGCAAATTACAGAAATACAATCCGTCGTTTTCTGGAAACTTACTACCGTATTTTAAAAGAAAGCAAACAAATTGAAGGTGGAGAAACTAGCCAATTTTACGTTGGCTGTCCTTCAGGATGGTCAGTTAGTGAACGGGAGGAATACCAACAGCTACTGAAGGAAGCTGGGATTCCCTTACTGAATGTTGTACCTGAATCACGAGCAGCTTTCATGCAAGCCAAGGAAGCAGGTAAGCTTGACTATGGCAAACTAAAATCATCGGTGTTGATTGTCGATATTGGCTCTTCAACTACGGATTTTACCCTGGTAAAGAGTTTGCATGAAATACCAGTAGATTTTGGTCGTAACTCTCTGGGAGCATCCTTGATTGACAAGGCAATTTTTGCCCTGACTTTGGCTAATCACGGACAGAAAGCTTTACTTGAAAAAGTGTTTGAGGAATACCCACATCATCAAGCGCGTTGTGAAATTGCCTGTCGTAAAGCGAAGGAAGACTACTTTTCTAATGAACAGTTATACAGCAATTCTCAATCCTTTGCACGAGGTTTTGAGTCAATTAACGAACAAATTTTCTTTGTTCCCCAAGTTAATAAACAGATCATGGATGAAATTTTAAACCAGCCTTTACCTGAACTAAGTAATAAAAGTTGGTTTGAGTCGTTTCGTGAAGCAGTAATTGAATCAAAAGACGAGTTAGTTAAACAAGGTTTTGTCCCGAAAGTTCTGCTGATGACAGGGGGTGCTTCTCGGATGCAGTTTACTCGGAAGATTTGCGAGGAACTTTTTCCAGAACCAGAAACTCAAGTTCGCCCCGATCCGGAACCTGAAAGGTGTATTGCGCTGGGTTTAGCGCGGGTAGGAAGATGGGATCTGCGTGCGTCTGCTTTTAAAGAAGAGCTTAATAAATTGTTCGACTCAAATAAGCTAAAAGAACTCATTTCCCAACATATCCCCGACTTAATTGAACTGTTAACTAAGCCCCTGTCTGAGGGTTTGATTGAAAATGCAGTTAAACCCACTTTGAAAGATTGGCAAAAAAACAAAATACGGACTTTGGCTGACCTGGAAAGTTCGATGAAAAAGCAAGCTGAACAGTGGATCAAAGGGGAGCAATCTAGGCAGATAATTAAAGATAAATCGGTGACTTGGTTTAATAGCAAAATCCAACCAGACTTGGCTGGTGAAACTGATCCGATTTGTCGCAAGTTCCAGATACCTAGAAGCAGTTTGAGGTTTGAGGAAGGTATCGACCCTGGTGTAGTAAATCCAGAGTTGTCGATTGGTGACACTATCCTTGCAGAAACAGTGGCGTTTATCATTAATGTGGTGATTGGTGGCGGTACTGTTGGCAGTTTGATTGCTTTGATATTAACGGGACATTTAACTTGGCCGATTGTTTTGATTTATGGTGTCTCGGTTTTGGCTGCAGGAGTTGAGTTAACTAGGAGCAAAATTCAAGATACAATTAAGGAAAAGATTGATATCCCTAGTTGGAGTCGTTCTAGTTTTTTGGGTGATAGTAAGATTAACGATATTTGTGAGCAGCTCAAGCCGGAGTTAGAGGAGGTTTTGAGAAAGCAACTGACTGAGAATCAGGAGACTTTTGATGAACTGATTGAGAAGGTTGGTGTAGAGTTGAAAAAGGCTTTGAATACTAAGGCTGAAGAGGCTGTAATTCTGATTCAATAGGGGGCTAAAGTTCGAGGTTTACCTGAGATGAATGCCAAAAATGAGCGATACTGATGCGCTTTTTATCCTCTTCAACTCGACAAACAATACGGTACGGCTTGAGGATAAGTTGACGAATGTTGGGACTATCAAACTCAGGCACTTTCTGACCTTTGAACTGTTAGCATTAGGGACTTGATCAGGTTTCCGTAAACTATAGCAATCCTAAATGATTCGTGAATGGGAGATACCCGACTTCGCAGGAGTTGTCGGGTATCTGAGGCGCTGACATCTCACAACTCAATTAGGAGTGCCATATTCAGAACAGGAAGAGCTTGCTGTAGAATCATCTGATCTACTGAGATGGCAACGCTGAGGGGATAAGGTGGGTTTCTACTGAGCGATCAAGAGCGTGAATCTAGGAGAGCGATCGCCTAACTCAAACAGACCAAAAGGCGATCGCGCAGTGAGTAAAGCTTAAGCGCAGATCACCTATTTTGCCCAGACGCGATCGCCCAAACTACAAAAACTTGAGCGCGATCTTTACGCAACTGAATAGGGCAAGTCCCTTGTATGGGAATGCTACGGTTTCTTGACAAAATTGCACAGATTCCCGATTTCTTTCAGCCGCTGTGCTAGCATATTAAGTGAGAATAAATTCGGTTGCAGCGTTTGTTTCTAGTATTGATGGGCGTTTTCCTTTTGGTCTGTACAGGCTTCTCTCCGAAATCTAAATCTCTTCACATTCCTGATTTTGGAGAAAATCTATGTCAATTTATGTAGGTAATTTATCTTACCAGGTCACACAAGAAGACCTCACTGGTGTTTTTGCAGAATATGGTACTGTTAAGCGTGTTCAGCTACCCACTGACCGTGAAACTGGTCGCTTGCGCGGCTTTGGTTTTGTGGAAATGGGTTCAGATGCTGAGGAAGCGGCTGCTATTGAAGCACTTGATGGTGCTGAATGGATGGGTCGTGACCTGAAAGTTAACAAAGCGAAGCCCAAGGAAGACAGAGGTCCTTCTGGTGGTGGTGGACGGGGAAACAACAGTTTCTCTCGTCGTTACTAAGTAAAGGTATCGACGACTAAAGTCGCGACTATCTAAACAAAGTCCGCCTGCGCGGACTAAGATGGTAAAAGCCTGCTTTCGGCAGGCTTTTTTTGTGTAGCCCCAGACCTGTGGGCTACTATTGAGAATATTGTATTTGCTGCCATCATAAATTAGGCTGTTGCTCTCTCACCCAAGCCCGAAAAGCACGTAAAGTTGCAGTTTCCCCATCGACTAAACTCTGACGAATAAACCTAGGAATAACATCTAAAGGTAGCCAAGGAAAAGTCGGACTCTGGCTAACAGATTGATAATTTCCCTCCAATTTCTGTAAAACAAAAACTTCTAATCTATAGCCATCATAACGCCAAAGTTCAGGTACTCCAATTGCTGCATAAATTGGTCGCTTATCGAGAGAACCACTGGTAATATCGATTTCCAAGGCTAAATCTGGAGGTGGGTCTTTATCCAAGTCAATATCTTGCTTATTCCTGACAAGTGGCTCGTTTTGAAGATAGTAACAAGAGTCAGGTTCTGCGCCTTTTCGTTTTTTTTCTCGCTTCATTGTCAAAGAACCAAACTTTTTGAAATTCAGATTTAACTCATCGGCGATTACGCCAATCATGCTTTCAATAAAGCGGTTATTATTCTCATGGGGTCCTAAAGGTGTCATGATCTCCAATAATCCTTCATTGTAAGCTAAACGTGCGGCTCTGTTATCGCCTAATTCTTTGAGTAATTGCTCAAATGTTTGCCAACTGACATTGGACAAAATTACCCGTTGTTCCGCAATTTCAGGAGTTACTGTTTGCATAAATTCTTACCTCGATAAAGGGTGCAAAAATACACTATATCTAGGGCGAACCATACCCGCCACCTCCAGGAGTTTTAATTATAAATACATCTCCAGCTTGCATCTCAATAGTAGCTGTATTTCCCAATTCCTCCACAGTTCCATCACTACGTTCAACATAATTTTCCCCCACAGCACCCGCTTCTCCACCTTGTAGCCCATAGGGAGGAATAACGCGATGGCTGGAGAGAATTCCTGCTGTCATTGTTTCCAGGAAACGTAAGCGACGGATGACACCATTTCCCCCGCGATATTTTCCCTTACCACCACTATTGGGACGAATGGCAAAGCTTTCCAACACCACAGGAAACCGCCATTCTAAAACTTCTGGGTCAGTTAAGCGAGAATTAGTCATGTGAGTGTGGACTGCATCTGTACCATTAAAATTAGGGCCAGCACCCGAACCACCGCAGATGGTTTCGTAATATTGATAGCGTTCGTTGCCAAAGGTAAAATTATTCATGGTTCCCTGAGATGCTGACATTACTCCCAATGCGCCATACAAAGTATCGACAATTGCTTGAGAAGTCTCCACATTTCCAGCAACTACTGCAGCAGGATAACGAGGATTCAACATACAGCCTTCAGGGTTGATTATTTCCAATGGTTTGAGACAACCTGCGTTGAGGGGAATGTCGTCATTTACTAAGGTGCGGAAGACATAGAGAACTGCTGCTTTACATACCGCAGATGGTGCGTTGAAGTTGTTGGTTAGTTGGGGTGATGTACCTGTAAAATCAATTTTGGCACTGCGAGTTTGGCGGTCAATAGTAATCTTTACCTGGATTTGATTGCCATCATCCAACGAGTAAGTGTAGCTACCATTTTTTAGTGTTTCTATGGCGCGTCTTACTGATTCTTCAGCATTATTTTGTACATGAATCATGTAAGCTTGTACTGTTTCTAAGGAGTATTGCTGCACCATGCGCTGTAATTCTTGTACACCGCGTTCGTTGGCTGCAATTTGAGCTTGTAAGTCTGCTATATTTTGAGCTATGTTTCTGACTGGATAAGCACCAGATGTCAGGATTTCCCGCAGTTCTTGTTCCCGAAAATTTCCTTGTTCTACTAACTGGAAGTTGTCTAGTAATATTCCTTCTTGTTCGACGGTTGTACTATTGGGAGGCATTGATCCTGGAGTGATACCTCCTATGTCTGCATGGTGTCCCCGTGAGGCTACGTAGAAGAGAGGAAATCCCCCTAACTCCTCCTTACCAAGAAGAGTTTCAAAAACTGGGGTGATGACGGTGATATCGGGGAGGTGTGTACCACCGTTGTAGGGGTTATTTAGTACGTAAACATCTCCTGGCTTGAGTGTGTCGCCATGTCTGTTAATTAAACTTTCAACGCTTTCGCTCATTGAACCTAAATGCACGGGAATATGGGGTGCATTTGCTACTAATTGTCCTTGTTGATCGAAGATGGCGCAAGAGAAGTCTAGGCGTTCTTTAATATTGACTGAGGAACTGGTATTTTGTAGGGTAATTCCCATTTGCTCAGCGATTGAGCGAAATAGGTTGTTGAATATTTCTAGTAGGATTGGATCGGGATTTTCTCCCCCCTTTGATAAGGAGGGGTAGGGGGGGGTAGATTTGGGATTATTAGCTGACACAGATAATCGCCCTAAAATTAGATGATTGCGCTGAGTTAGTTCTGCTTGCCAACCTGGTTCAATAATATTTGTACCTGTAGCTTCAATAATCAAAGCAGGCCCAAAAACGCAGTCTCCTGGTTGTAATTCTTCTCGCTTATATACTGGTGTTTCGTGCCAAGAATCAGCCGCATACATCCTAACAATTGCGACTGCTTGAGGTTCGTCCTCTGTCTGACGTTCAATTATTGGTTCTTCAAGGTTGAAAGTCTTGTTCACCACTTCCACTGAAACTGCTTCAACAATCAATCCCTTACTTGGTGAAATGAAGCCATATTGTTGCTGATGCGTTTCCTCAAATTGTTGCTTGATCAGCGCCATATTTACAAAATCTACAATCAGCGCTGAATCTGTCCCCTCATATCTCAAATGTACCTTCCGTAAAACTTGAATCTGCGCTGTATCTTCAGTATCAATTTCTTCCTTCCCTTGTGTTTCTAATTCCTCTAATATTTGCTCTAATTCAGACAACAAATCCTCACTAAGTTGGGCTTCCACCGCTTTTTCTCGCAACACCCGCACATCCGCCAAACCCATCCCATACGCAGACAACACCCCAGCATAGGGATGGAGAAACACCTGCTTCATCCCCAAAGCATCCGCAATCAGACATGCATGTTGGCCACCAGCACCCCCAAAACAGCAGAGGGTATATTCGGAGACATCGTAACCGCGCTGTAGGGAGATTTTTTTAATCGCATTTGCCATTTTTTCGACAGCAATCGCCAAAAATCCCGATGCTACTTGTTCAGGCGTCCGATTATCTCCAATTTCAGCCGCTAGCTGACTAAATCTCAATCGGACTATTTCTGCATCTAAGGGTAAATCAGCATTCGGGCCAAACACCTTGGGGAAAAACTCTGGCTGCAATTTACCCACCATCACATTTGCATCCGTCACCGTCAAAGGACCACCCTTGGAATAAGAAGCAGGGCCAGGATTTGCACCTGCGGATTGGGGGCCAACGCGGTAACGTGCACCATCGAATTGCAGAATCGAACCACCCCCCGCTGCTACAGTGTGAATCGACATCATCGGGGTACGCAAGCGCACACCTGCAACTTCTGTTTCAAAAGTTCGCTCATATTCACCGTTGTAATGGGCTACATCGGTCGATGTTCCACCCATATCAAAGCTGATGATTTTCTGAAAACCTGCATTCGCACTTGTCTGTACTGCGCCAACAATTCCACCTGCAGGGCCGGATAATATACTATCTTTCCCCTGAAATTGTTGGGCATCCACCAGTCCACCATTGGATTGCATAAACATTAGCTTGACAAAATGCACATTTTGTGAAGCAAGTCGATTTTGTAATTGAGTTTGAGTTAAATTTCCAACGTTTAAATTGTCTTGTACTTGGTCTACATAGCGTCGCAGGATGGGGGATAAATAGGCATCAACAACAGTGGTATCGCCTCTGCTGACTAATTTCATCAAAGGTGTGACTTGATGGGATACTGATACTTGAGAAAATCCCATTTTTGATGCTATTTTAGCTACTTCTTGCTCATGAGTAGAGTATCGATAGCCGTGCATGAAAACAATGGCGCAGGAACGAATACCAGTGTTGTAAACTTCCTGCAAAGATTGCTGAATTTCTGGAAGATTTAGGGGAATTAATTCTTCTCCTTGGGCTGTGTAGCGTTCTTCTACTTCTATCACCCTTTCATACAACATTTCTGGCAAAATAATCTCACGGGCAAAGATATCGGGACGGTTTTGATAGCCGATGCGTAAAGCGTCTCTGAAACCTTTTGTGATTAGTAAAAGAGCGCGATCGCCTTTCCTTTCCAATAGCGCATTCGTCGCTACTGTCGTCCCCATTTTCACAACTTCTATGAGTTCAAGTGGAATTGGCGCATCAGCAGCAATCCCCAAGATATCACGAATTCCTTGCACTGGTGCGTCTGTGTAGCGTTCCGGATTCTCCGAAAGCAGCTTGTGAATCACCAATTTTCCATCTGGGCATCGTGCCACAATATCTGTGAATGTACCCCCGCGATCTATCCAGAATTGCCACGATTGATGAGAACTAGAAGCAGCAGTCATGGGGTTCCTCAAGAGAAGTTGACTAAATTAATACTATTGTTACAATAACAAGCGTGGCTGAGCAATCTTGTTGTTGGTTGTTGGTTGTTTGTTCTTGGTTGTTTTTTGTCCGTAAGTTTTTAAGTAATGTTTATTAGTTAATGGCTAATGACGTGCTTAATATCAAATAGTTATAGTAAAAAAATAGGAGTGACTGCAATGAAAAAAACAAAATTTGCCTGGTTTAAATTAGCTTTGCAGCTAAAAGGATCGGTAATTCCCACTATTTTGCATAGGGTAATATGGTGTGGTTTATTTGGAGTTACTATTTCTGCCGTTTACTATTTTAAATTGCCTGTATCTCAGCCAATCCTTGGCACTGTTATTCCCAGTATAGTTTTAGGTTTATTGTTAGTATTTAGAACCAATACTGCATACGAACGTTTCTGGGAAGGTCGCAAAATATGGGGAAATTTAGTCAATCATACCCGTAACTTGGCGAGACAAATATGGGTAACTGTGGCAGAAGTTCAACCAGAAGATAGAATTAAAAAAATTTACACACTACGCTTATTGGTTGCTTTTTCCGTTGCTACTAAACTACATCTCAGAGGGGAGTCGGTAAATCATGAATTAGAAGAATTACTGGACTCATCTAAGTATTTCAAGCTCAAGACAATGAATAACCCTCCTCTAGAAGTTGCCTTCTGGATTGGAGATTATCTTCAGCAACAAGCAAATCGTCAAACGCTCAACCATTACCAATTGATTACACTTCAGGAATTGCTGAATAGTATGGTAGATTCCCTAGGAAGTTGTGAGCGAATTTTGAAAACACCAATACCTTTAGCCTATGCTATTCATCTCAAGCAGTTGTTGTTGCTTTATAGTTTATTATTGCCGTTTCAACTCGTCGGTTCACTGGGGTGGTGGACAGGCCCAATAGTTGCTTTAGTTAGTTTTACTTTGTTTGGTATAGAAGCTATCGGTATCGAAATCGAAAATCCATTTGGTTACGATGCAAATGACCTTCCTTTGGATACAATTTGTGCCACAATGAAGCGCAATATTGAAGATTTAATCACGCTGACTCCTAGTGTTGAAACTTATAGTGAGTTTGGGAATGGGGAACGGGGAACGGGTAATAGGTAATAGGTAATAGGTAATAGGTAATAGGTAATTGAGAGGTATCCATCAATTACCTGTTTGCTGTTGTTATTGGCTAAAACATATTACTCACAGTTGAACTTTCTGTTCAGCGATGACAATAATATAGTCTTGGTACTGGAATCTGTAGTCGTTTGGATTGATCTGAAAAACTCCATTAGGTTCAGAGACAGCTACAAGAATAGCGTTGTGAGTTTGCTTGAGATATGCAAAGAGTTCCAAGAAAGTTTTATTTACCCATCGCTCACTAATAGGTAGCCGATAAAACTGATTTCCCTGTTCGCCACTAAGTAGTTTATTAAATACGCTCATCAACCCAGGATTCAAAGCAGACTGAGCCAGCATAAAACCATTTTGCTCCTCGCTGACAACATAATCATTGACTTGTCCCATCTCCAAGTGAGCGCCGTATTCACGATTAATTAACTCGGCGCAGGTGTAAACTGTTGGGTTAAGTTTTTCTACAGTCAAAGCGGCTAGAATCGTTCTGGCGTCAGCATCTTGCTCACTACGCCCATGACTTTTGTCAGCCAGCACGATACAAGTTTTGGCGCGGCGGATACCGGCTTTTTCCAGTACAGAAACTTTGGTAAAATCATCATTAATCAACCGTATCTGTTCCTTTAATTTGGCATCAGTAAAACTGGATTCCTCATCCAATTGGGCAATGACAACAACAGGAGTATCTTTCTTTTTGTCTGCAGCTTGATATTGGCGCACAATAATCTCGGCTGTTTTATTCCAGCCACAAATAATCAGGTGCTGACTGAACTGTTCCCAGTCGGTTAATTGGCCTTCCGTCCGAAGTTTATCTACCATAAATGCCGATATTGTCCCAGTGAACATGGCAAAAATAGTAGCATTCATGAACAGGATAAAGCTAACAACCAGATTTCCCTCCAAAGTGTTTGGTGCCCCTGGTATGGGTGAACCTGCAAACAGCATGTAAAAAGAAGTCCAAAATGCTTTATCTAGGCTTTCCCATTGCGGGTAGGTCTTGCGCTCGAAAGCTAGTAAAGCAAAGCCGCCAAAGCCAACAGTGAAGATAATCAATCCACCAATGATTAGATATTCTGGGGCACCACGTCGAAAGATATTCTTAAATAGGTTGGAACGGCGGTTGAACAGATTCAATAAACGCAACAACCGTAGTAGTCGCAGAAACCTGGTTACACGGACTACACGAAATACTCGCAACAGCGGTAGCACTGAAAGTATGTCTAACCAATATTCCTGAAAGAAACGTCGTTTAATTGGCGCAGCCAGAAAACGGAGTATTAACTCCAGCATAAATATCCAGGTGATGACTTCATTGAACTCATCAAGTGTCCTCAGCAATGGTGAATTTTCCGGTAGCGATAATTCAATCAGGGTCAACACAACGGAAACAACAACCAACAAGGCGATGGATATCTCAACCGTCGGTAAATTAAAAAAACGCTGTAGATAACGCTGCCAATTCTTTACACGAGGTGCGGATTCATTAGCTTGAGAAAAGCGTGCCATAGTAACAACCCTGAGAAGTTTTTCTACATTTGGTAAACACTTTCCAAGTATTACTTCAGGCAAAACATGGAAAGCTAGACTTTACTTTTCCTACT
Source organism: Potamolinea sp. (assembly GCA_042408245.1). Taxonomy (GTDB): domain Bacteria; phylum Cyanobacteriota; class Cyanobacteriia; order Cyanobacteriales; family Coleofasciculaceae; genus Potamolinea. Next base: position 147,298 of record JAYFMV010000034.1, on the reverse strand, counting down.
TTTCCTACTTTTCCTACTTTTGTTGAATTTGTTACTTTTTGTGAAATCAAACACTAGACGAAAGTTAATTTAATTTTTTAATCTTGGCATTGCTTAAATTAGCGATGAAGTTTATGATTATAAACCATAAATTCCATCTACTTAAAGATTAAAATCTCATGGCAAGAGAAAAACTTCACTGGTTTAGTTTGGCTTTAAAGCTGAAAGGCTCGGTTATCCCAGCAATTTTGTATAGGGTAGTTTTGTGTGGTTTATTTGGAGTAGTAATTTCTGTAGCTTACTATTTGAAATTACCTGTATCTCAAAAGGCTTTTGGCACTGTTATTCCCAGTATTGTTTTGGGTTTATTATTGGTATTTAGAACCAACACAGCTTATGACCGTTTTTGGGAGGGTCGCCGGCTTTGGGGAGGTATAGTAATTAATAGTCTTAACTTGGCCCGGCAAATCTGGTTAGCTGTACCAGCAGTTGAACCAGAGGAACGAGCGAGAAAAATTTCTGTATTGAGATTAGTAGTTGCTTTTGCAGTTGCTACTAAATTACACCTCAGAGGGGAGTCTCTCAATGCTGAATTAGAGGAATTGATGTCTTCATCGGAGTATTTTAATCTTAAGACAGCTAATAGCCCTCCCCTAAAGATTGCCTTTTTGATTGGAGATTACTTTCAGCATCAGTATAATCTCAAAAACCTCAACCCCAATCAGTTGTCTGGGCTTCATGGACTGCTTAATACTATGGTAGAAAGTTTTATCGGTTGCGATCGCATTTTAAGAACACCAATGCCATTAGCTTATGCGATTCATCTCAAGCAACTCTTGCTACTTTTTTGCGTGTTATTGCCGTTTCAATTGGTCGCAGATGTCGGTTGGTTGACTGGTCTGACTGTAGCTCTAGTTAGTTTTACATTGTTTGGCATCGAAGAAATTGGCATCGAGATCGAAAACCCCTTTGGTTACGATGCAAATGACTTACCTCTAGATGCAATTTGTACAAACCTCCGGCGAAATGTTGATGATTTAATGACGCTGACTCCTGGTGTTGATACTTATAGCGAGTCTGCTAGTACGTAATTGTTAATAGGTAATTGGTAGGACTACTTTGAACTACTTTGTTTCCAATTACCTTTTTATGTAGTTATTAGACTACAGCCAAAGCTTGCCTAGAGCAAAACTCTGTGTTATTTGCGTTAAAAAATTAACGCAAAGCGTGCCGTTCAAAGAAATTCCAAATTGTCTCACTAGCATTAAAACCAAGATTGGCATTGAATTGATTTAAACTAGCATCTTTAGAAGCACCACCAGGCCAAGAATGTCCACCTTCTAAAATAGCATCGAGAATGACTTCTGAACCATTGCTACAATCGGAATAGCGAGAAAGTTGCACCTTAAAGCGATTATTTGGCTTAGCAGTAGGAAGCTGTTTAACTTCAGTGGGTGAGGTACATTTGTTATGAGCAAGCCAAAAGTCAACTGTTTCGGGAACAGAAACTAGCGCTCCTTTTTTATTTATCTCATCCCCTTCATAAAGTACAGCCGAATCATTTGTCCCGTTAATCATCAGCATGGAGACAGGAGTATTAGGCTGACATTTAGGTTGGAGTCGAACTGGAAGAGCACCAGCAACTGAAGCAAAAGCAGCAAATTTATCTGGTAATTCGCAAGCGAGATTTTGGGTAAATATTGCCCCCTTGGAGAAGCCAGCAGCATAAATTTTCCGACTATCAATGTTTCTAATTTGCTTCATCTGATCTAGCAAAGCGGTTACGAAGGAAACATCATCCTCCTTTCCGGAATAATTACCTATAAGGTTCCAATTATGGTTAATCCCATCGGGATAAACAACAATAAATCCCTTTTTCTCTGCTAATTCATTGAAGCGAGTAACTTCAGCAATTGAAGCACCAGTACCATCATGTCCATGAAACACCATAACTAAAGGCATTGGACGATTTGCATTATAAGAACTTGGGGTGTAGAGTTCATAGGTGCGCAACTTTCCCTGGTGATTTAGCTTCCCCGAATCATCGGTCTTAGAAATTGCTTCTTTAGTCTTATCTCTTTCCTGTGCTTGGATTGAACGGAAGGCTGTTGTTAAACTTATTGAAACTAGAAAAACAAGAATTGCCAGAGGAAGTAGTTTTTTAGTAGAGATATTCATAGTTGATTAAACAGCCTTATTTTATTAGATTTTACAGACAAGGGTTAGGGTAAAGGTTCCACCAGAAGAAGTATGTCTTAGCATAGATTTTGCAGCGCTCCAGATTTTTGAGTAACTAAGGAAGCATCATCTATCTTTAGGATGAAAATACCGCTTCAATTACTCCAGTGGTTATCAATTTCCTTTGACTCAAAGACAAGCAATCTGTAAAATATTTTGTTTTTTTACTTGAATCTAGTGAAAAAACTTTGCTGAAGGATGAGACATTCATCTCACTTACAAGGTTCCCGTTGAAAACGATGAATGATCAATCTGTAAGTTCAGTTGTGTCACCAGCATAATTATGGCAGGTTTTCCGGTTCATCCTACAAAAAGTTTGTACTCATGCCAACTTGCAACTTATCTGAGCAACAGCTTACTATTCACAGAGGTAAGCATTTTCTGTTCATTGAACCTCTAGAGACAACCTATTTTAGTCAATTAGACTCTCATTTCTCTAGGAAGGTTCAATTTATGTGACTTTTATTTTAGACTCACTTTTTCAATCGATGCCATATTTAACAGACGCTAACGAGATCAAAGCCAGAATTGCTGAATATACCAAAGCACAGACTCTTTGGATAGATACGGAAGTAGCAGATCATCAAACTCGCAAACCTAAACTATCTTTGATTCAGGTATTGCATGATCCTACAGATATGACTGGGGAAGATGTTGATATGTTGGATGTGTTAGAACAGCCTGAACTTGTGGATGATTTTGTTAAAAAAATCATGGTCAATCCCACAATTGAAAAGGTCTTTCATAATGCTAGCTATGACCTCAAGTTATTGGGTAAAACTCAAGCTAAAAATGTGAAGTGTACTTGGGAAATTGCGCAAAAAATCCCTTACTACCTGCTGCGATTGCCAAATTTGCAACTCAAAACTCTAGCTGAACAATTGTGTTACTTTCCTCCAGTAGATAAAGCCGAACAAAATAGTGATTGGGGGGTGCGACCCCTGAGATCAAGTCAGCTTTTATATGCAAAAATGGACGCTGTTTATTTAGCTCAGGTACATCAACAATTGCTGAAGCTAAAGCGACGCAGTGAATTAGATCCAGCAACGGAGGATTTAACTGCACTTACCGAACGCTATCGAGAGATTGAGCATCAATGGAAGCTGTTGGATACAGAAATAAAACATCTGGAAGAACGACTAAAAAAGGCAATGCAGGTACAGAATGTTTCGGAAACTGAGGCTTTCAAATTGTCGAGTTCTCGGCGCACTACTAAGAAAGTTAAGTTTGATGAGTTAGCCAAGCTGGTAGAATCTAAGGGGATTAAGTTAGATTTAGCCGTTCCTCTAACCCAGAAGCTTCAGAAAGATTTGGGAAAGGTAATTGAGGAATTGTCAGTGGAGGAAGAAGTAAGTACAAGTTGGCGACTGTCGATTAAGGAAAAGGATGATGAGGAATTACCCTTTTAGGATGAATAGTAGGGTGCGTTATTAACACACTCTACAGACCTAAATCATAACTAATTGTTGTATTCAGGAGGTTGGGTGTATGCTTGCTGACTTGTTAAACCGCAAACAGACTCATTTTATATTATGGCGTCCAGGATCTGTGGAACCGTTTCCTACTCTCTACATCGGCAATTTTCTAACTAAAAGTTTAAATCCTTTTGAAAACTTTAGAGAAATTCCCCTTCGCCAATCTCAGCAATTTCCTGAACTGTGGGAAATAGCAGCTAAAGATTGTAATCTAACTTCAGGACAGGTTTATTTTTATTGGTTTAAAGTGCGGGATACTAACGCCTATGACGGCACTTATCGCATTTTATATTGTACTGACCCCACGGCTTTTACTGTTGACCGACGCATAGGAGCACCAGCGCCTGCTGAGATAGGTGGTGATACTAATCCTAACCCAGCTAGCGTTATTCTCTATGAAAACGACCAGTTAATTCCTTGCGATCCGGAGGGACAAACAGCCAACTGGGAAGCCGATGTTCCAATAAATTCTTTACCAACAAATAATCAGTTAGTAATTTATGAATTGCCTACTCGTTGGACTCGTATTGGTGCTGATGGAGAAAAGATAATTGGTATTGGTACTTTTCGAGATGTAATTGCTTTGTTGAAATCTGAAGCGGTTGCGCCCAACTTTCCAGAGCTTACTGTTTTAAAAAAAAGTCACGCTCACTTGCTTGAATTAGGTGTTAATGCTTTGGAGTTGCTACCCCCAACGGATAGCGATGATAAGCTGCAATGGGGTTACGGTACGGCTAATTATTTTGCGGCAGATTTTGATTTAGGGCGTCCAGATTCTCAGGCTTCACCAACTGCTTCGATAGATTTAGTTGACTTAATCAAGGTATGTCATCAGCAGGGAGTTCGCTTTTTTTATGATGCTGTGATGGCGTTTGCTCGTAACAATCCATACCGCCATGTTAATTTCCGGGATTTTTACATTCAATATAACACTGGTGACCCAGAACAAGATAATAGAGAGGGCTTTGGAGGAGATTTATTTAAGTACAATTACCAGGTATTTGGTTATCATCCAATTACGGGAAGAAATGAGTTTTTCGTTCCCGCACGTGAGTACATGAAGGCTCACATTTACCACTGGATGAACTATTACCGAGTTGATGGTTTACGGCTGGATAGTGTGAATAATATTGGTAATTATGACTTTTTGCAGCAGTTCAAAGATTATGCCAGAAAAATTTGGCAAGAGCGGGGTGGAACGAGCGATAGGTTCCTGGTTGTTGGGGAAGAATTAAGCGTACCCCTGGCATTAATCCAGCAAAATCGACTGGATGGACTGTGGAATGAAAGATTTAAGCAGATTTTACGCAAGGTTATTTTAGGGAAGAATGCTGATGGTGAATCGAGTTTTGAATGGAGTGTCTGTCAACTAATTGATTGTCGCCTTTTAGGCTTTGGTGATGGTTCCCAAGCAGTGAACTATATAACATCTCATGATCTTGAAGGATTTAATAACCAGCGGCTATACAATTATCTGGAAAGTAACGGCATTGCCTTTAAAGAGAAGTACATTAAATTGGCGTTTGTTTGTTTGCTGACTGCTGTGGGAATTCCGATGATTTTTGCTGGTGAAGAATTTGCTGATAAGCATGATCTTTCACCGAATGAAATCAAAGACAAGCAGGTTGATCCTGTTAACTACGAACGCTTAAATGATAGTTGGCGTCGAGATATTTTCGATTATGTTGCCAGATTAATTCGCTTGCGGACAACTTCTAAGGCGCTAGCAGTAAATGAAACTCAGTTCATTCATACTGATTTTAATGAAGGGAAACGGGTTATTGTTTGGCAGCGCGGTTCGGGGGATAATTTAGTAGTTGTGGTGGCGAATTTTTCTGATTATAATTCTCCCGATAATGCTCAGTATATCGTGCATAATTGGCCTGCATTGCCTGCTGGTAAGCAATGGCGAGAGGTGACGCAAGATCGATTGGTTCCTGAATCACAAGCTGGGAAGGAAGGGATTTTTTCTTGGGAAGCTAAGGTTTATATGTTGGTTTAAGCATTTGGAACTAGAGATAAACACAGATAAACTTGATAGATATGTGTTAATCTGTGGTTTGATTTTTATAGCGGTTTGCAATTGGATGCAATACACTTTGACCTCTCTCCAACTCTCCCTAAGCCTCTCCTAAGAGGAGAGGGAAGCAGATAATTTTTTTTAGCCCAGAGAAGCTTACTCCCCTTGGGACTAACAAAAGCTTTTCTTTTTCCCTCCCCTCGTAGGGGAGGGTTAGGGAGGGGTTGGGGGTTAGGTCTGTATTTCACCCAAACGAGAAGTTTTAGATGATGGAAAGTAGGGCGGGTTTTGATGTGAGTTTATTGATGTATGCTCAAATTAAACCCCTAAACCAGCCCCTACAAATTAACCTCTATCTACTTAATTGGACAACTTTGAACTACACCAGATGACTGTTGCGCACCCATTAACTGGCGTATTCCCACTTCCATTTCACTCAGCTTTTCTCGAAACGTACACATCTGTGATTGCATCGCCGTGATTTCTCGCGTCGCTACTTGTTTTTTCTCATCCAACTGACGCAATTCCACTTGAGTTTTTTCCAGTCTTGTTTCAGATGTGCTTACTTCTCCTTTGACAGCAACTACTCTCTGTTCAAGATTTCTTAGTTCTGTCTTAGATGCATTTAGTTGTGCTTCCGATGTTTTAATTTCTCCTCGGACAGCAACGTACTTTTCCTCTAATTTCCGTAGTTCAACATTGGATGTACTTACCTTCTCAGAAGATACCTGAATTTCGCGCCGAACAGTAACTAACCTTTCTTCTAATTTCCCTACTTCTATCTTAGAGGCGTTCAAACTTTCCTCAGATGTTTTAATATCACCTCGCACAGCAACTAATCTTCCTTGCAACGTCTGCAGTGCAGTTTTAGATGCATTCAGTTCTTGTTCAGAGGACTTAATTTCACTGCGAATAGCAACCAATCTTTTCTCAGATTCACTCACCGAATCTTGAGCAATCCGTAGTTTTTCGCTTGTGCTACGAAGCTCATTTTCCAACTTTGCATACTCAGCTTGAGAAGCTCTCAATCTTTCTTCAGAAGTGCGTACTTCTCCTTGAACAGTAACTAGTCTCTGTTGAGATCTTTCCACTTCTGTATTAGAGATTTTCAGTTTTTCTTCTGCTGTGCTGACTTCTCTTTGAATAGCCACAAGTTTTTGCTGTGCTTCATTCTTTTGGCTTTCAAAGGTGCGCATTTGTTCGCTGGCGCTACTATACTGATTTTGGAAGGCTACCAACTCAGCTTTAGAGGATCTCAATTTTTCCTCAGTAACCCGTAATTCTGCTTGAGTAGCAGCTAGTTTCGCTTCCGCTGTGCTGATTTCTCTTTGAACAACAACTAATCTTTCTTGGGATGCGTTGACATTCGTAGTAGATAGTTGAGTTGTAGAGGTACGCGAAGCTTGAATTACTCTCAAATATTCAGCAGTTTCAGTATCATCTGGTTTAATTTTTTGGGCTCTTTCTAAGGAAGCGATCGCTTCTTCATAGCGATTCAAACGAGAAAGCGCAAATCCACGCTGACTCCAGCATTGATAATCCTGAGAGTCAATTTTTAGTGCTTGCTCAAAAACAGTAACTGCTGCTTCATAACGCTGCAATTTGTTGAAAGCAATGCCTTTTTCCCGTAAGGCTAAGACATAATTTGGCTTAATTTTAAGGGATTGGTCGCAGGAAGAAACTGCTTCTTGGTGTCGTCCCAACTTATTTAATGCATAGCCACGCAAGTGCCAAGCACTGAAGGAATCTGGCTTCAGCTTGACTACTTGCTCAAAGATAACAAGCGCTTCTTTATACTTACTAACTTCCAGAAAATTACTAGCTTGTCTGAGCAATTCATCAACGTTTCTCCCTTGCGCAACCAATTCTGAGTTAGGTGTCGCAGAGCGAACAAAATTAGCTTCGGGTACGAGCGCTTGAGCTTCAATGCAGGTAAAACCTGTAGTCATCAGAGTCCCTAACGCTACTCCAAACTGAAAAGATAACTTTTTATTTGTCATATTAGGCTTTTAGGTGCTACACGTCAACAACCGGAGCAAAGACTATTGATAGTAAATACTCTACTTATTTTAGGCGCTACTTTTACAAGGTATTCCGGAAAATTCCCCAAAAAAATTTACAATATTCTTTTGACGAAAAGTTTTCTCAAAGAGAATGAATCCCGATTTCCAGGCCGCGGCGTAACACCAGCAAGAAAGTCTAAGTCAAGTGTTGCTATAGTATCACTGGCTTTGTGATAGTGAGGATTGCGCATAAAAGCAGTATCTGTCACCATTATTGCTGGATAACCCTTATCCCAAAAAGACGCATGATCACTCTGTCGAGTCTGAGGAACAATAACACCTCGATTTGGTACAGGTAACCACTCACTAAGTATCCCAACTTTGCGGATATTGCGACTAAGACAAATCAAGTCAGGAATAGTTGGTAAATTGCCAATCAAAGCAATGAAATTTCCTTGATTGGGGTAGAAGTATTTCAAGCCGGTAGGATAGCGTTGGGAGTTAGGAACAGAGGTACAATATCCCAACATTTCTAAGGAAATCATCAAGCGTATCGGTTGCTGTTTTTCCTTCAAATCAGCCGCATATTTAGCACTACCCAATAAGCCGTATTCTTCCATATCAAAAGCAACCAATTGAATAGGATGTTTTGCAGGTTCAGTAGCAAAAGCCTTCGCCAATTCCAGTAAAGCTGCTACACCAGTTCCGTTGTCATCAGCACCCACTGTTCCGGGTACTGCGTCATAATGAGCACCTATCAAAATGGGAGGAGATACCCTCTTACCTCCTTGATTAAAAGAGGGAAGATTTAGGATGAAATTATGATGAGTTTTTCCCCTAATTTCAAAGTCATGGACTTCTACGTTTCCCCACTGTTCCAGTTGCTGACGAATGTATTGCTGAACGTAAAAATGCCCAGCGGATGCGAGATATGGATCGCGTTCGCGTACTAATTCGATGAGGTGTGTCTGGAGACGTTCTTTTAAGTCCAAGATTTGTTGCTCCTAAGCATCTTGTTGCATAATTGAATTATATCTAGTTTGATTTCCGTTGCTTTAGGAAATAGCTAAGTTGCTGTACATTTAATTGGCATAATTATGTCAGGCAAGATGCCTATTATACAAGTTAGTAGCAAGCAATTTCCAAATATATACAGGACAAAAATATGATGTTAGATATTCGCCTTTTAACAGTTAAAGACTATCACCGTATGGCAGAAGCTGGAATTTTTCAGCCAAGTGAACGAGTTGAATTAATTGCAGGACAGATAATTAAAATGGCAGCTAAAGGAACAGCCCATGAATCGTCAATTACGCGCACAGATAAATTACTTGAGCAGCGTTTGGGAGAACAGGTTCTAACCAGACTACAGTCTCCTATCCAGTTAGACGATTATTCGGAACCAGAACCTGATATCGCAGTTGTCATCCCTGACCCTTTATACTACGAAGACCATCATCCCATTCCTTCAGAAATTTACCTAATTATTGAAGTGGCAGATACGACGCTCAAAATCGACCGCCAAGTAAAAGCGCAAATTTATGCTCAATCTGGAATTACCGATTACTGGATTCTAGATGTTAATGAACGTAAATTACACATCTTTCGAGAACCTAGTCAAAATGGCTATCAAAGCGAATTGATTCTTTCAGAAAATGGCAATATTTCTCCTTTAGCTTTTCCTAATTGTACCTTTATTGTTAGGGAGATGTTGCGACCAATTCCTTAAAAATCTTCCTCATATCATGTCCGGTAAATTACTTGTGATATGTTATTGCGTTCGCGTAGCGTTTCCGAAGGAAACAGGAAATATGCAACGAAGTGAAACGCAGCAATCCCAATGATTCCTTCCCTTTGGTCACAATTGATATTCAAGGGGACTTGATATCATTTATTCCAATTTAATTTGTTGTTCTGAACCAAGTTCTTTGAGGAAGCGGTTGATAAGAGGAATATCAGCGGAACGCATTTGCTCATAAACCTCATCTTCCATCATGCAGGCAATTTTATCATCTCCCCGCTCTGATAAACGATTTGCCTCAATTAGGGTTTCTGCTAATTCTTTGCAGCGAATTTCTTGTTCTGTCAGTGACTGCAAGCCGCCAAATTTAAGTAATTCTGCAACCTTGCTTTTGTGCCACATAAAAAAGGAAGTTCCATCTTTCAAGGGCGTTGCTTTACAGAATCCTTCTTCAAGCGCTTTGGTTGATGGATTGCCGTTTGCTTCTCTCAAGCCTAGTTCTTTCAGTTTTTTGCCAATCGCCACAGCAGAGAGATTAAATTTTTTCCCAAGAGTTGTCTGGTTTACCCAAATATCGCTAAACTTTTGTTTATTCTTGCTCATGACACTACCCTTTTAAACAAATTCTCCTTTAGCCACCATCACTACTTTACCGCCTACAGATACTTCTATATTGTCTCCTTTTTCTCTAGCTCTGAGCAATAATAAAGAAGGTCTACCAATTTCATATCCTTGCTCAACACGCACATCTATAGATTTGTCCCCGAAGTAACTATAGTTAACTAAATATCCAGCCAAACAGCCATTAGCACTACCGGTAGCTGGGTCTTCGGGAACACCTAAGTATTCAGCAAATACACGAACGCTTAAGTTGTTTTCTGATGCGTAGGTTTCCGGACAAAATACTAAAATTTCCTTGGATTCTGTATTTTTAACTAATTCAAAATACTTGTCCTTATTTATCTTAATTCGCTTCAGAGAGGTATGTGTTTTTAAGGGAACGACAATAAAAGGAATACCTGTGGAAACTTCTTGAATTGGGAAGCGACTATCAATCTCATTCACGTCTAAACTTAATACTGGTGCCAGAGCATTAGCATCCAAGATTTGATGAAAAGTAGGAGGATTTTGGCGCATCCATAAAACCTCACCAGCATCATCAGTGTTGTCCCAACTAACGGGAATTTGCCCAACCTGCAAATTTAAGTTAACGTTTTCAACAGCTTCTTGAATAATTTCTCTCTGAATGATATAGGCGGTTCCTAAAGTCGGATGTCCTGCAAAGGGCAATTCTTTATTTGGTGTAAAAATGCGGACATCATAACCACCATTTCGGATGTCTTTTGAGGTAATAAAAGTAGTCTCAGAATAATTGATTTCCTTAGCAATTCGTTGCATTTGAGCCTCAGAAAGGTCTGCTGCATCGGTGAAGACGGCGAGTTGATTGCCCGTATATTTCTCAACCGCAAAGACATCAACAATATAAAATGTTAGTCTATCCATACTTGCCTTATACTATTGGGGATTGGGGATTTTCAAACCTTTACTACGCTAAGATTGCAGCCTTTTCATTGTTGGCAGTTTCTAGCCAAATGAAATTAACTCGTTTGTCTTGCCACCAGCCACTTTAGCCGAATCACTGTTTTAGTTTTATTATTTTTTCTACCCAAACACAATCTAATTAAGCTATGATTGTATCTGCATTTTATATGCATCAGCCCCAAGAGTGATCTTTTGATCCCCGAACTCTGTATACTGTATTACTGTGAATCAGCCAGAGTGTATTTTTCCTTAAGATTTCACTGCTTATGCCTTTGTTTGGACTTGTTTGGGTGACTTCCTGGGTCGGCTGTTTCCTTGCATCCAGCCAGGGTCTTTTAAAAGTACCTAATTACCTTGCCAGTGCTTTACCCGCAAGCGTTTTATCAGCTGTCAGTAGTCCACTGGAAATACCAATTCCTCTTTTTCCTACACAGCTTTACTCAGAAGTTTGGCCGGCTAATTATTCTGTTACAACTGTACCTAACCTGACCTTTCAGACGGTTGCAGCCAATTCCCAGTTTCGCCCCCAGCTACCCGATCCCGCTATCCGTCCTCCCTTAAAGCAAAATGCGACAAAAAACACTTTTTGCCCTCCAGAGTCACAGGGAAAAGCATTTTTACCAGTTGTAGAATCGTCATTTTCTACCAATAAAACCGCTCAAAGTAATGTATCAAAAGCTACGCTTCCTAACCAAATTTTGCAGGTAGTGCAGAATCTGCTACCTTGGCGTCAGCGAGAGGAAACTATTGATAAGTCCCTAGCTTCGTCAGTTGTGGTTATCAGCACTCTCTCTGGTGATGAAGTAGGAACTCATCAAAACAGTGAGGTAAAGCCTGTCAAGCGAGGCTTTTGGCGGTATGCTCAAATGTTAGCGACGCGGGGTGTTGGTGGTACGCCTATTAGGCAAGAGGAGCAATTTCAAGTATGTTTGAAAGGGCACTTAATTGCACAACTTCCCAAGCAGCAGCAAGCGGAATTAATGGCTCAACGCTTGAAGCAATTTTTATCTGACCCTAAGTTGGATGTCTCCAGTATTGAACCTGCGCTCTTTGATGGAGTGCCGGGGGTAAAGGTAGGGGATCTCTTATTATTTAAAGTTGATGATGACTTAGGGAAAGCCTTAGACCGCAATCGCTCGCTACTTGCTATCGAATGGACGAACAATCTGCGAGTTGCTTTAGGGAAAGAACCTTTGCTTTTGGCAGATGCTCAAAAACAAATGCACAAGTTGGTGGAAACGTCAAGAAAAATTCAGGGGCGGGCTTCCTGGTATGGCCCTGATTTTCATGGGCGTCTGACTGCTACTGGGGAAACCTATAATCAACAAGAACTCACAGCGGCTCATCCTTCTTTACCGTTTGATACTTATCTGAAGGTGAAAAACCTGGAAAATGGCTCTTCTGTGATTGTCAGAATTAATGACCGAGGCCCCTATGTTCCCGACAGATCTTTGGATTTATCCCTAGAAGCGGCTCGTTGCATTAAGAGTGAAAAAGTTGGTGTTGTACCTTTTGAAGCTGTGATTATGAAACGGCCTGCGGTCAAATCCAAGGGGTTGATAGTGATGAATTAGGAAGAAGTATAAAATGCAACTATGATATCAAGTCCCGGTGATTTGACAATATTGCAAAAATCCTTGAAAGGTTTTTGTGTTTCCCCAATCCCAATTCCCTATCCCCCTAAACAACGAATTGCTTCTAATAAACCCCTAGCTTTGTTGAGAGTTTCTTCGTATTCTTTTTCTGGTTCAGAATCAGCCACTAAACCAGCACCTGCTTGAACTGAGACTGTGTGCTTTCCAGATTCTTGAGGACGAACTACCATCGTGCGAATGGCGATCGCACTATTGAGTTGTCCCTCAAAATCATAATAGCCATAAACACCAGAGTAAGGGCCGCGACGTTCTGGTTCTAGTTCGTGGATAATTTCCATTGCCCGAATTTTGGGGGCACCGCTGACTGTTCCAGCGGGGAAACAAGCTTTGAGTAAATCCCAAGCAGTTTTACTAGGGTCAAGTTCTCCTACCACATTACTAACAATATGCATAACGTGGGAATAGCGCTCGATCACCATCAACTCATCAACCGTTACCGTACCATTCTTGCAGGCGCGTCCCAAGTCATTGCGACCAAGGTCAACCAGCATGATGTGTTCCGCAACTTCCTTCGGATCGCTAAGCAAATCTTGCGCGAGGGCTTGATCTTCCTGGTGTGTTTTACCTCGGCGTCGCGTTCCTGCAATCGGTCTTAGGGTAGATGTAATTTTCCCCGTATCGTCTACTGTAGCCTTTACCATCACTTCTGGACTAGAGCCGATGATTTGCCAATCCTGGAAGTTAAAATAAGCCATGTAGGGGGAGGGATTAATCAGGCGCAGGGAACGATAAAGTGCAAAGGGTTCGCCGCTATATTCAGCCTCAAGACGCTGGGAGATGACCACCTGAAAGATATCGCCAGCGCGGATGTAATCTTTGGCTTTTTGGACATTAGCGCAGAACTGGGATGCTTCGGTGTTGCTGGTGTAGGAAAGTTCCTGAGTTGCGCTATCTGGGGGAGTCCATTCTAATACTGTGTTTTTGGATGAGAGAGGTAACTGAAGCTTGTTTACTAGGCCAGTGACGCGATCGCATGCTTGTTGATAAGCTTGCTGCAAATCCACATTTGGTGAGCGCAAATCAGCATAGGCGATCGCCCAAATTTTGCGTTTCACCTGGTCAAAAACAATCAAGTTATCGACCTGCATCCATAAGCCATCTGGCAAATCCTTTTCAGTTACAGGGTAAATTGGGACACGCGGTTCTATCCAAGGAATCAGTTCATAACCCCAAAAGCCAAACAAACCGCCAATTCCAGGGGGCAATTGGGGTAATTTTACTGGGTGATAGGGTTTGAGACAATCAGCTAAAGTCTCGAAGGGGTCGCCCTCAAACACAGTTACCGAACCATCTCGGCGCGTCTGAGTTGTCTTCTGTCCTCTTGCTTCCAATACCCACAAAGGATCACAGCCTAAAAAACTGTACCTTCCCAGATTTTCCCCACCTTCTACAGATTCCAAGAGGAAACTGTAAAGCTGACCCGCACAGACCTTGTACCAAGCCGATACTGGCGTTTCCAAGTCTGCCACCCACTCTTGATATACCGGTACAAAATTACCTTGACTAGCCAGTGCTGAAAATTGCGAGAAATCTGGGAAAATCATGCTTCTCAATAGTTGAAAGTTGCAAGATTGTAGGTTGAAGCTTAAAAGATTTTCAACAATAGTTGAGAGGTTGTAGGTGATAACCTGCACGTTATACCTACAACCTGCAACCCTTTAAGCTGCAACCTGCAACCTTTTTAAAAAAAGTAATCGGTTAATTAAACCTCGTAGGTTTTTTTACCGCTAAACTTAACCGTTGCTGGTTCTGGGTTGCTTCCAATATTGCGGCTTACACTATTGACCGCTGTACGTCCGGCGTTGACTTTTTCAGGGAAAACGCCATCTTTAGGATGCAGATACTCGATTTCACCGTTAGGGAATATGCGGTAAATCTTGTAATTGTTGATCTTAAATTTGGCCCGCAGTTGCTGACCGCCTAAAGCGATACAGTATTCTTTGCGAGCAAGATAAAGCAAGTTTTCGCCTTCAAGCATTGTGGCCGCGCCACCTGTTGGTAGTTCAAATACTTGCTTTTTGGGGCTAGTCCAAGTAATAGCGTACTTTTCTTCGACTTGTGCTTTGGTTAGCAATCCGCCAGTACCACCACCAAAGAGGGGTGCTTGTCCAGTCAGGGAATGGGTTTCGTCTGCCATAGTTTGTTTTTTCCAACTTTATTAGGGCATTAGGGAATGCTATCACCGAGGCTGCGCAAGTCTTGCTACTCTGTCAAGAACTGTAACAGTTGGTCATTTGTTGTTTGTTGTTTGTTGTTTGTTGTTGGTCAGTGGTCAGTGGTCAGTGGTCCAATTACCAATTACCCATTACCAATTACCAATTACCAATTACCCATTACCCATTACCCATTACCCATTAATCCTTGCTAGATTGCGAAGACTGTGACTGTGCGGAACGGGAAATAATCGGTACGGTAAAGTGAAACTGACTGCCTTTGTCTTTACCAGCCGAATCTGCCCAAATTTTTCCGCCCCACCCCTTGACAATTTGCCTACAAATTGCTAGTCCTAAACCTGTTCCGCCAGTAGTTCTTCGTAAAGCACCTTCTTCCTGATAGAAGCGATCAAAGACATCTTCAAGACGGTTGGGTTCAATGCCCCGACCCGTATCTGATATAGTGACTTCGAGCATCGGTCCGCCATTAGTGTAGGTGCGAATTGTTACTTCTCCTTGAGGGCTGGTAAATTTACAGGCATTATCTAGCAGTTTAGCCAGTGCTTCTACTAACCATTCACCATCTGCTCGGACTAGGGGAAGGTCTTCTGGGACTTGTGCAATGATTTGCGGTCGCTCATCCTCAGCCCGACGAGCGCGAATATTGCTCATGGCCAGTTCTACGCACTCTTGTAGGGAAAGGGGTTCTGGGTGCCATTGCACACGACCACTTTCTAAGCGGGAGAGGGTGAGGAAGTCTTGAACCAGTTTCCGCATTCGTTCTGCATCTGCGAGGGCGGTATTTAGCATTACCTG
The DNA here is from genome assembly GCA_042408245.1 of Potamolinea sp. Taxonomy (GTDB): domain Bacteria; phylum Cyanobacteriota; class Cyanobacteriia; order Cyanobacteriales; family Coleofasciculaceae; genus Potamolinea. Next base: position 131,676 of record JAYFMV010000034.1, on the reverse strand, counting down.
ACGCAACTCTGGTGGCATATCTGGTTCGGTTGCCAAACTTTCCAGACAGACTTGAATGGTAGATAGTGGGGTGCGTAGTTCGTGACCAGTGATGGCGACTAAGTTGCTGCGGGTACGATCCAGGGCTTCTAACTGCTGGTTCAAATCTTCAAGGTTAGCGTAGGCTTCGGCTTGAATGAGTGCAACACCGACTTGAGTGGCGATCGCCTCTACCATTGACAAGTCATCATCTTTCCATTCATAGGGCATCGTACCGCAGTGGTGTAACTCCACCATCCCCAACAACTGACCTTGATACAACACTGGCACCATTAACCAGGAGCGAATCCCAAACTGCTTTACCAGATTCCTTAAAATTGTCGATGGTAACTTAGCAGTTTTTGATTTACTGGAACTTTTGAGCCTAGGGTCTGCTTGAGTGTCTTTGACATAAACCGATTCGCGACTTTGTACCACCTCTTGAAATAGCCGATTGTCTTGCAAAAGCCAAGTATGGCCAAGTGTAGGATTCAGATCTGTCTCACCTCCATCCCCCATTTTGATAAACTCATGGGTAATTGTGGCAATAGGATCTGTAGCCTTACAGCGATAAATCAGACAGCGATGAGAGCCCAGGGCTTGTCCCAATTCTTTTACAGCGACTTCCAGGATTTCAGCAGGATTGAGACTACGACGAATCGCCGCCGTAATTGAGTTTACCAAGCGCTCTTTCTGTTCCTGAGCATAAATTGAGCGATAGGCTTTGAGTAATTTATACTGACCAGCTTGTAAGTAAGTTACCAGTCGCTGCACAAAAGGGTCAGGATTAGCAGCATTTTCAGGAGGGGATAAGCCTTGCGTGGCCTGACCAACTTTTGAGGGATTTCCTAAATACTGAGATTTTGCCTCAGCAATTTTAGCGGTCAGTTCGGGGCGATAAATTTCAATACGATTTAGCATTAACTCAGCCGCCAGGATACTCACGTTCCGGTCAAAAGTCCAAATTCCTTCAAAGCGCCGAGATGGGTCGATCTCAGAATTTACGCTGTCTGCTAAGGGTGCGATTCGTTCTTTGCACAACAGACAGTTGGCATATTGCTGCCCAATTACCACTAAATGCCACTCTAGACTGAGGGCATCTTTTGGTTCAAATGCTATAGTTTCATAAAATTCAGAGCTATTCTTAAAATCTGTTTCCGGTGCTGCTAGCACGTACACTTGGGGTGTCCGTTCGGCAATACGTCGATACCGATGTGCTTCCTGACGATAGAAGCGCTCTCGCTGGAAGCTGGCAATTACCAAGCACTGCTGCGACCCAGCCAAAACTTGATCTTCCATCGCGTGAGAGAGTGCGGTTAAAGAAGACTTGAAATAAACTTGTTGCCGCAAGTGAGGCTGGGCTTCTAATAAGCTAGCCAGCACGGAAGTCGTGATGATCATTAATAAGTTTTATCCAAGCATTATCGACGTTGTGGGACAACCCTTGTCTTGGTGGCCCTTTTTTCCATAATGACCTGCTTGCTTCGGTAGAATCTTCCGTTATCGCTTGAGGGCGATTGCGCAAAGCGCAGTGCCGAAGGCGATCGCGGTGAAAGTGTCAAACCCGATCATCAACCCATCGTACAAAAAAGCGGTAGGCATAGCCTAGAGTGTCCCATTCCTCATTCATGGTTCTTAACGAAGTTTAATTAAACCCACCTACTTACTAAGGCTGAAGCTGTTTGAGTTTATTCTTTGCCGATAGCAACAATTCTTGAGCTTTCAGATAAGCGGTTGTGCCGTTTTGCACCTTTTCTAGTTCATTAATAATGCTCTGTAGGCTACTAATAGTGCGGTTGCGATCTACAGAGTTGACATCAGTGGGAGTTTGAGCCAGTAAGCTTTCAATTTTCCGCTCTGCCTGTGCTAATGTTGCTACAGAATTTTCCTCAGCCTGTAGTCGTATCTTTACCTGTCCCAAATTATTGCTGTACTGTGCAAGTAATTTTTGTGCCTCTGTATAGCCTGTCAAATCTTCTGAAGAAACTTTTTCCAGCCGCTTAATTGCTTGTTGCCACAAATTTTCTACCTGTTTCCACACAGCGGACTGATGGGGTGGATTTTGACTAGCTTTAGCAGCTTGCCAAGCAAATTGCTTTGCTGCTTCAATTACGGTGCTGATGCGCTCATTACCGGCTGCAAGCCCAACAATTTCTTTCAAATCTTGCTGGTAAGTATCTAGTTTATTCTGTGCTGTTTTTCCAGCAAATGTTTGACGGGGAACTTGCTGGAATTGATTGATAGCTAAACGCCAAGCTGAGATGGCTGTTTGTTTATCTGCTGGTGTTGAGGCTTGTTGATATTGCTCTTTTGCTGAATTCAGTTTTTGTTCACTTTCTGTGAGCAATGTTTGAGCGTTCTTTTCTTGAAATACCTGAGCTTCTAGTTTCCCAAGCTTGCGGCGAGATGCATTGAATTGATAAATGTTGAACTGATAATCGTACCACCAGTATTTGTATTCTGGCCAATCGTTTAAAAACCACATCGGCAATGCATCAAAATGTTTTTGTGCGGCTTTGACCTTTTTTTCCCCCAAATCCAAGTCAGCAGGACTGGTAGATTTTTCAATTAAATGTTCGGCTTGTTCAACGGAGGCGATCGCTTTTCGGTAGCGCTCATCCATGCTCATATAACTGGGTAAAAGCAAAATCGGCGCATTTTGGGCCACTGGACGACGAATTATCGCATAAGGTAAGTTAGCCACTCCAATTACACCGACAGGGATACCAATCAGCATCCCTGTCCAGATAATTTTGCTCAAGAAACTACCCTTGGCTTTGGCTGGTGGAGATGGTTTATGGGGAGAGGTGTTAAAGTATTTTGCCTCGATTTCTTTTTCTAGTTCCTCTAGAGATTTTATTTTCTGATTTAACGGTGCTGACTGTGGGCTATTGAGCGATGGGTCAATTCCAGAGTTGTTCTGAGTTTTTGAGCCGAAGAATTTGAAGGGTAAAGCCATAGAGAACACCAAGCAACTACTTTTAGTATGCCTAAAGGTAGTTGTAATTTTCTACAGTGATCTTACTGATTTTCTATTGATGCAATAAGCTTTCCCTTAAATCAGCAAGAGACTTCCTTGCTCTAAAACTCACGAACCTTGCGAGGAAATTCTCTCTTCCCCATTACCCATTACCCATTTTCAAGACAAGTCTATTGTTTCAAATAAATCTTGTTAGTTGAACGCGATATCGGTCTTTTTTAGTAACAGCTACTTCTCCAACTTCCAAACGTCCTTTCCCACGAATCGCAATCATGTCTCCGGATTTAACTTGGTAACTAGCTTGGCTGACATCTTTCCAGTTGACGCGCACATCGCCACCACTAATCATGTCAGACATTTTGCTGCGGGACATCCCAAAACCAGCAGAAGCAATCGCGTCTAAACGCATCGATGCTTCTACTGTTGTCATTTCTTTTTTCTTGGGTTCTCTAACTTTTAATTCACTCAGTTCAATGCGTCTGGTTTTCACTGGTACGGAACGCACTTGAGTTAAATTTGCCTCCAAAAAATCTACCATTTCTGGGACAATAATTACCTGCGCTCCTCGTTCTCCCAAGACAATTACATCCCCGGTTTTTTCTCGTACTAAACCACATCCCAACATTGCACCTAAAAAGTCTCTGTGAGTTGCGGGGTCAAAGAGGAAGTTTCCAGCAATATCTAAGGCGACAATTTCTACTTGGGATTGTTCTAGGGGTAATTCTGAACGGGCGATCGCCACACGTTGTCGTTCTGCTTGTGGATACCCGCCCCATACAAGTAACTGCACATCTGTCAAGCGGTTAAATTGCTGCTGAATTTCTGCTATGACTGGTGGTGAAAGGAAATCTGAAAAGACAACTTCCCATGTCTTGATTGCCTGGTCGGCGAGATCAATGGCACGGGCAACACTATCTTTATTTTCCACTCCTTTGAGCAAATCTTCTCTTGGCAGCATTAGCGATCGCTTTTCAAATATACTTTCCTTGATTGTAGCTTTGGAAAGCCTTGCTCAAATTCCAGTGGGGTCAACGTAGCCTTGGATATTTTCTGGCTCAAATTGACGGAGAATCTTAGTTGCTTGCTTGGTCAAAATTTCAGAACCTTTGACAACAATCAAGAATTTGCCTTCATTTAGGAGATTCCGATAAGGCAATGCATCACCGCTGCCGCTTGTCAAGCCTACGCCACCACCGACGAAAAAGCTGCCCATTGCACCTGCGATCGCCCCAAATAATCCGCCAATGATATGATTTCCCAGGGGGCCTACCCCTTCCAATATTTGTATGCCTGTTTGTAAATTAAAGGCAAAACCTGCAACAAATCCAAAGGGAATTGTCCAGAAGGCCAGTGCCTTTGCTTGCTTTTTTGCCTGTGATGCTGGGTCAATTAAATTAATGTCATCGGCACTTTTGTAGCCTCTACCGACAATAGAGACTTTATCCATTGGTAAGCCTTCTTTTTCTAAAGCGGAGTAGGCTTCTTCTGCTTCTATGCGGTTTTGAAGTACAGCGATTAAGTAGTTCATTGTAAGATTTTTTCTGGTTAATATCTCTGAATATCGCTGTTAATTCTACAACTTATCGGTCAAATCAAAGATAATAGTCCTTCATACTCTTCAGATCCCCGACTTCTCGCCTGTAGTCGGGGATCTTGGTTCAAGACGAGCCAGAAGACTTGAAAATTAAAATCTTTCGGTCAATTGGCAGTGCAGTGACACCTTTACCGCTAGAATATGCAACTGCGATATGTCTTCCTGATTGCGAGGAAATCGCATACTCTGTATCAACAGACCAATCAGGCATTTCACCGCATTCCTAGTGGTATCGCCTTGATAGCTCCTTGCTGGGAGATGAATCACTCATTGAATAGCAAGCTGCGATGTATGTAGCCCCTTTCTACCCTCTGCTAGCAATGTCTAAGGTTCTCGTTTCTGACCCAATTGATCAAATCGGAATTGATATCCTCTCCCAAGTTGCTCAGGTTGATGTCAAAACCACTCTTTCACCTGAAGAATTAATCGGGATTATTCCAGAATATGATGCATTGATGATTCGTTCTGGTACGCGCGTTACAAAAGAAATTATTGAGGCTGGTAAACAGTTAAAAATTATTGGACGTGCTGGTGTTGGTGTTGATAACGTTGATGTTCCAGCAGCTACTCGTCAGGGAATTGTTGTTGTTAATTCCCCAGAAGGAAACACGATCGCCGCAGCAGAACATGCGCTGGCCATGATGCTGTCCCTTTCGCGCCACATCCCCGATGCGAATCAGTCAGTTAAAAATAATAAGTGGGATCGTAAAAGTTTTGTAGGAGCGGAAGTTTACAAGAAAACTCTGGGTGTCGTTGGCTTGGGTAAAATTGGTTCCCATGTTGCGACAGTGGCACGAGCGATGGGGATGAAACTGTTGGCCTATGACCCGTTTATTTCCCTAGAACGAGCCGAGCAGCTAGGATGTATGGTTGTAGATTTGGATGTGTTGTTACAACAGTCTGATTACATCACGCTGCACATGCCGAAGACGCCAGAAACGACTCATCTGATCAATGCAGAGGCTTTGGCGAAGATGAAGCCAACAGCCAGACTGATTAACTGTGCTAGAGGTGGAATTATTGATGAAGCAGCGCTGTATGAAGCTCTGAAAGCAGGTAAAATCGCTGGTGCAGCGTTGGATGTTTTTGAGTCGGAACCGCTGGGAGATTCACCACTGCGTGAGCTTGGCAAAGAAATGGTCTTAACCCCCCACCTGGGAGCCTCTACAGCCGAAGCGCAAGTTAATGTAGCTATCGATGTCGCTGAACAAATTCGGGATGTCTTGTTAGGCTTACCAGCACGTTCAGCAGTGAATATTCCCGGACTATCTCCGAACGTCCTGGAAGAACTCAAACCCTATATGCAGTTGGCGGAAACTCTGGGTAACCTGGTAGGCCAGCTCTCAGGTGGCAGAATTGAGATGTTGAATGTCCGGATGCAGGGTGAGTTAGCGACTAACAATAGCCAACCCTTAGTTGTAGCGGCGCTCAAAGGATTGCTTTCCCAAGCACTGCGAGAGCGGGTAAACTATGTGAATGCAAGTATTGAGGCGAAAGAACGAGGGATTCGTGTGATTGAAACGCGGGATGCCTCAATTCGAGATTATTCAGGAGGTTCACTACAGCTACAAGCCATAGGTTCCTTGGGAGAACATTCGGTAACTGGTGCTTTGTTGGGCGATGGGGAAATCCACATCACCAGTATTGATGAGTTCCCGGTTAATGTGCCTCCCAGTCATCATATGCTCTTTACTCTGCACCGGGATATGCCGGGAATTATTGGTAAAATTGGCTCTCTGCTAGGCAGTTTTAATGTCAATATTGCCAGTATGCAAGTAGGTCGTAAAATTGTGCGGGGCGACGCTGTGATGGTACTGAGCATTGATGACCCCTTACCAGAAGGAATTTTGTCAGAAATTACGAAGGTTCCAGGAATTCGGGATGCTTACACAGTAAATCTTTAGTTGATTTTGGATTTTGGATTTTGGATTTTGGATTAACTCAGATCAAGCACCCTTCTCAATAACCATTGTTTATCTAGGTGGGCAGTGTCTAATAAGGTGATTGTGAGCATCCATTAAGTATCCGAGGCACTGCCCACTCTACGGTTAATTACATTGGTGCAAGATGTGAAATTAACAGACTGTTGGCTGTGTTCAATAGTCTTTAGCTCTGACCAGCTAACCTCAGTCTAAAATCTTTAATCTTTAATCTAAAATCGTATGGCAAATAGCTGGTGGGAAATTAAAATTCTCTCTGATCCAGCCCTAGAGGATTTAATCTTTTGGAGGCTGGAAAAATTTGGCTGTAAAGGGATGTCAGTTGAGGTTAAGGGACACTCTCAACTGATCGGCGCTTACATACCTCAAATGCAGGCACATTTGTTGGATTTGGCAGCGCTTTCTCTGCTGTTGCGCCAAGATGCTCTCACAGTGGGATTGCCAATACCAGCGATGCATTGGCACCTGATTGATGAGGAAGATTGGTCGAGTAGCTGGAAGCAGTATTGGCAACCCCAGGAAATAGGCGATCGCTTCTTGATTTACCCCGCTTGGTTGCCGATCCCAGAACCATCAGAACGGGTACTCTTAAGACTTGACCCCGGTGCGGCTTTTGGCACCGGCAACCATCAGACAACTCAACTGTGCTTGGAAGCCTTAGAAATGCGCCTAGGAGATGGCAACAGTGAGGCTGTGATCGCTGATATTGGTTGCGGTTCTGGCATTCTTTCTATTGGTGCTGTCCTGTTGGGTGCGAAAACTGTCTATGCTGTGGATACTGACCCCTTAGCAGTATGTGCGGCCCGCAGCAACCGTGATCTAAATCAGATTAGTCCCCAGCGTCTTGTGGCGGAAAAGGGTAGCGTTGATCTGTTGCCGAAGCTTACTGGCGGTAAACTCTTTGATGGCATTCTCTGCAATATTTTGGCAGAGGTAATTATTGATTTAATCCCAGCAATGACTGAGATAGCTGGCCCTAATAGCTGGGGAATTTTGAGTGGTATTTTGTTAGACCAGGCTAAGCCGATTGCTGACACTTTGGAACAACATAATTGGATTGTCGCCATCCTCTGGAAGCGTCAAGATTGGTGTTGTTTTAATATTAGAAGGTCTTGAAGTTAGTTGTTTTTTATTGGTTATTTGTTGTTTGTTATTTGTTATTTTCTGTCCAACTAACAATCAACAAGAAGGTCGTAGCAAAAGCGATTGTAATTTTGTCTGTAATAGCCAAATGTTTGGGCGCAAATGCTACACAACTAACAATTAACAACTAACAATTAACAATTAACAATTAGGGCGAAGCATTTGCGTTGTTAAATTGTCGGTAATAGCAAAATAATTGGGCGCAAATGCTTCTCCCCTACACAAATGACAACTAACAACTATTACCTTAAAAACTAACAACAGATTTGAGCAGCGTCACTCGGCGGCTATCAACAATCATGCTCCAAAAACCGCTATCACTCAATTGCCGTAATGTCAAGTTAGCCTTACTGGGATCGGTTGTGTACAATGCTAGTAAGTAGGGACGTTGAGCATAGGAAACCAAGCCCACATCGTTGCCTAATAATTGCTTTAGTTGAGCTGCAATTTCTGGCTGATTAAAGTAATCGACTAACACTGCATAGCCATTACCTAAAGGCTGAGGATTGTAGCTAGAAGAAGTGGTAGACGGTGGTGATTGTGCTGGTTGAATCAGAAAGGAAGAAGTGGTAGACGGTGATGATTGTGCTGGTTGAACCAGAAATGCTGATAATCCAAACTTCTCTTTTAAAGAACGTGCCGAGTTTTTAGCATCTTCAAGATTCTTGAAACCTGCAACCCTCATCACCGTACTTTCCAAATATCGACAAACAGTAATTTGGATATTCTGTGGCAAAATCGGTTGAAGTTCTTCCTGATTCGCCCTTGTCTTACCCATCACTAACAAAAGATACTCATCATCCTTTGGCGACTGACAAGCAGATGCTGTTTCTTGAGCAATAGTATAATCAATAACACCGCTCAAACTAGCAAGTGCGATCAATATCGAACCCAATAGGGAGAATGGAGCATTTTTCACTAAACTGAGGCTAAAGAAGCTAAGGGGTCAGAAATTGCGGCTGAAGGTGCTTTAAATTCGCCAGTTGTGACAAATTCTAAGCGCAATTTTAACCAAGTGATGAACTGGGGATTTGTCGAAATTACAGCAACCGCAGGTTGAGGACATTCTCGCTTAACTTTTGCCATTTCTGGTGCTTCCAGAAAAGCTGGCTGCTTGACTAACCAAAAGTCAATTTCTTTCTCTTGTTCGTGGTAGTGTCGGGTGCGTTCCTTCAACACTTCATCAAATGGTTCTTCTTCTAAAAGAAAGCGTTGACTTGCCAAAAGGTAGTAGTAAGTTTTCATGGGTAATTCTTGATAATTGTAGAACAAGCATCCGGCTTGTTAATTATTCGTTGCTTGATTGTATCTAGAACTGTCCCCGCATTGCTTGTTTCATTTCTCTAACAGCTCTTTCTAGACCGACAAGAGATGCCCGTGAGATAATGCTATGACCAATATTGAGTTCTTCCATCCCTTCCAGACAAGCAACAGGATAGACATTCCAATAAGTAAGACCATGACCAGCATTTACTCGTAAACCAGAGGCGATCGCCTGAGCACAACCCTTAGCTAATAACGCTAATTCCTTCTCCCTACTTGCCTCATCCTGTGCCTCAGCATAACAACCAGTGTGTAGCTCAATGAATTTTGCTTGAATGTTGGCTGCTGCGTCAATTTGTGCTGGATCAGCATCGATAAATAAACTTACGGGAATGTTAGCATCCTGCAATTTGGCGACAATCTCACCCAAGCGCTGAACTTGAGAAGCAACATCTAATCCCCCTTCCGTTGTCACCTCTTCCCGTTTCTCCGGTACGAGAGTGACATAATCAGGTTTGAGATCCAGAGCGATCGCCACCATTTCATCAGTGGGTGCCATTTCCATATTCAAGTGAGTCCGTACTGTTTGTCGCAACAAACGAACATCTCTGTCTTGGATATGACGCCTATCTTCCCGTAAATGTGCTGTAATGCCATCAGCACCAGCAAGTTCTGCCAATACAGCAGCAGCAACCGGATCGGGTTCTACCGTGCGCCGAGCCTGCCTAATCGTGGCGATATGGTCAATATTGACGCCAAGTGTCAGCACTTGGATTTTTCTCCTGAACTAGCGGGAATTTACAACTTTGTATCTTATACCAAAACAAACCAAGGAGTATCACTTAAGTATCTTCCATTCAAAAGCCCCGTTTTCTTCGTTATCTTTTTCCTCAATAATTTTTTTATCAGTTATCAACTTTTATAGCCTACTCTAACTTAGTACTTTCAACTACAGATAAATCCAGGTAAACTTGATACATCTGTGTTTAGCTTTTTTAGAGAGCAAGGGAAGAGGAGAAAGTTCTGAATTGAAAAACTTACCTATACAAATGATACTTTTAACCAGTAATTAACAAAATCTTCATCTTGACCCGGTATATTCACTTGCGAGATGGGAATGCATAGCGTTTGATCTGCAATCTCAACTTCTAGTACTCAACTACCAGAGGTGAAGATGTTTCGTAATTTCCGATATATTTTTATAGCAACATTTGCTATTGGGCTGGTATTAATACTTCATTCCCAACCGGGAGTTAGCATGTCTGTTGCTACCAACAAACCTAATATCCCTATTGTCATCGGACATCGAGGAGCTAGTGGTTATCGTCCAGAACATACACTCGCTTCTTATCGATTAGCGATTCAGATGGGAGCAGATTACATTGAACCAGACCTTGTTTCCAGCAAGGACGGCATTTTAATTGCGCGTCATGAAAACAATATCACAGACACAACCAATGTAGGCGATATCCCAAAATTTGCTAACCGGAAGACCACAAAAAAAATTGATGGTCAGGAAGTAACTGGTTGGTTTACCGAAGACTTTACCCTTGCAGAAATTAAGACACTCCGAGCTAAAGAACGGCTAGCTTTCCGCGATCATTCCTACGATGGCAAGTTTGAGATTCCTACCTTCCAAGAAATAATTGATTTAGTTAAAAAAAGGAAAGCAGAAACAGGACGAACCATTGGCATTTACCCAGAAACCAAGCATCCTACTTACTTTCAATCCATCAATCTTCCACTAGCAAAACCATTAGTTAGCATCCTCAAGCGTAACGGCTATACTAAGAAAACTGACGCAGTTTTTATTCAGTCATTTGAAGTAGCAAACCTCAAACAACTGCACTCTCTGACAGATTTGCCAATAATCCAATTATTTGATGAACCACAAGTGCAGCCCTATGACTTTGTTGTGAAGGGCGACAAGCGCACCTATGGTGATTTAACCTCGCCTAAAGAATTAGCAAAAATTGCCACATATGCTACTGGTATAGGCCCTTATAAACGCTTGATTGTACCCGTAGGTGAAGACAAAAAATTGAAAGCTCCTACAAATTTAATTAGAGATGCTCATGTCGCTAATTTGAAGGTACACGCTTATACATTTCGCAATGAAGCTCAGTATCTCGCACCCGACTACAATGGAAACCCAGAAGCAGAATACGAACAGTTTTTCAGATTAGGTATAGACGGCGTATTTAGTGATTTTCCTGATACCGCTGTCAAGGTTCGCAATCGCTTGTTTGCTAAGAAGTAATGAAGGTGGCAAGACTTTACAGTATTTTTACTGAGTCTTCATCCCTGCATTTCCTGATTTACTTACGTAGGGGATGTAATTGAAGTTCAGTCCAAATTCTTGCCACTCCACAATCTATGAAAAAGTCAGTGCGGGCGTTTTTCTTATTATCCCTGCTCGCGGGGATATTCAGTAATTCTGCGGTTGCTCAAACAACTGATATCAGCACTCCCCTCCCTTCCTCCACAAGTACCGCAACTGACTTGAAAATTTCTCCCCGCTTGGGATTAGGCTACAGTACTTCTGGACCTGGCTATGATGGCTTTACACGCTTAGAAGGCTTTGTCCCCCTGTTGCAAACCCCTGGTAGCGGACTCACTTATCTTGAAGGACGACTACTGATAGATAACAGTTCCTACTTGGGCGGTAATCTCATATTTGGGCAGCGCTTTTACAGTGTAAGTGATAACAGATTGTTTGGGGCTTACCTCGCTTACGACAGTCGCAATACTGGTAAAAGTACCTTCAACCAAGTGGGTGTGGGATTGGAAAGCTTGGGGGAAGTTTGGGACTTTCGTCTTAATGGTTATTTGCCAATTGGTAATAGGCGCAATTTGGTGGATGAGAAAATTTTTGATACAGGTTTTCAATCCACAAACCAACCTTTTTTTCAAGATCATTTTTTGGTGACAGAAGGACAAAGACAACGCCTACAAATCCGTCGCTTTGAAACAGCAATGGCTGGCTTTGATCTGGAAGCTGGAGCAAGATTAGCCAAACTTGGTAGCCAAGGAAATTTGCGCGGCTATGGAGGGCTTTACTATTACAATGCTTCGGGAAATACTGATACTCTTGGTTGGCGAGTCAGATTAGAAGCACGTCCTACAGATACTTTGAATCTGGGTTTATCACTGCAAAATGATAGTATCTTTGGTACGAATGTTCTGGTAAGTGTAGGTGTAACATTTCCAGGTACTCGTCCGAAGAATAAGCAAGAACCAGTTTTAGCGCGGATGGGAGAATCGGTAATACGCACAGTTAGTATTCCTGTCACTTCCCAACAAGAATCCAAGTCATTTAGCGAACGAGTAACTGTTAAAGCGACGAATCCTGAGACGGGTAATCCTTACTTTTTCCAGCAGGTAAAATTAGGAGTAACAGAGGGAAATGGTACCTTTGAAAATCCCTTTGGTACAGTTCAAGCAGCCCTCAATTCTACTAAGTCTGATGGCAATGATATAATCTACGTACAAGTGGGAACAAATCCTGGGATTCCTGCTTTCACAATTCCTAATAAAGTACAAGTGTTATCTACTGGCCCAGTGCAGCCAATTAATACTATTGAATTTGGTAAAGTAAACTTACCCTTATCTGGTGCGGGAGTGCTTCCAAAAGTTACGGATACTGTGACAATGGGGAGTGATTCTGTACTCTCTGGTTTTGCGATTACAGGTGTAAGCGGCCCCGGTATTGCTGCGAGAAATATCACCAATGCAGAAATTCGAGATAACGTTATTGTTAGTTCAGCGCAAGCTGGTGTTTTCCTGGAAAATACTACAGGAAAAATTAGCCTAACTAATAATACGATTACGGGTGACAGCGTACCAAGTTGGGTAGGGGGGAATATTAATAATGTTGATATTATTTCTAGTCCTTTAATTAGCCTCAATTCTACGACTGACGGTATTTCCCTAAATAGTGTGAGTGGGAATGTTCAAATTAGCGACAGTAGCATTAACATTACTAATCCAGCGATTAATGGAATTTCAGCAGAGAATGTGACTGGAACATTTACTATTGCTGCTAGCAACGGGAGTAGCATTACTAAGCCAGGTGAGTTTGGCGTTTACTTAGCAAATTCTACAGGAGCGATCGCCTTATCTGGCTTCGAGATTACTGATGCTGGTAAGACGGGAATTTTTGGGAATAATCTCAGTAATGTAACCCTTAGAGACAACCGTCTTACTAATTCTACTGAGCAGGGAATTAACCTAGCAAATGTAAATGGCATTGGAGTAGTTGCTAGCAATACTATCATCAACAGTGGTTTGGAAGGAGTTTTCCTTAAAGCTTCTGGTAATAATCAACAAGATGTCACAGTCAGCGATAATACCATTACCCAAAGTGGTCGTGGAGGTGTTTTCATCCAAGCTGCTGAAGATGCTAAACAGAAAATTACCGCTACAAACAATACTGTTGACGATAGCAAAGGACAAGGCATTTTCATTCAGGCTTCTGGTAATACTGAACAAGAATTAAACATAGCTGACAGTAAGGTGAATAACACCTCGATCGCCAGTAACGGTACTGGGGGACAGGGGATTTTTGTTCAAGCGGTTGAGAATGCGCAACAGCAGTTAACTGTTAATAATAGCCAGGTCAATAATAGTGCAGCTCAGGGTATTTTTGTTCAGTCTTCTGATACTGCTCAACAAAATTTAGCTGTTAATAACAGTAAAGTGAGCGACAGTACAAGTCAGGGTATTTTTGTTCAAACTTCTGCCACTAGCATTCAGAATTTGTCCATAAACAACACCGCAGTTACTAACACTAAATCTGCAAGTGACGGCACCGGTGGTCAAGGTATTTTCCTTCAGTCTGCTGAGGGGGGAAAACAGCAAATTACCACCAATAACAATACAGTTAGCAATAGCGCTAGTCAAGGAATTTTCCTTCAGGCTTCTGGGACTTCTCAACAGAATTTCACTGCTAGCAAGAATACTGTTAGTGATAGCGTGACACAGGGGATCTTTATTCAGGTTTCTGGCACAGCTCAGCAAGATTTAGCCATCGACAACAGTACAATTAATAACACCAAAAGCAGCAGCAATGGCAATGGTGGTCAAGGTATTTTCATTCAGGCTGCTGAAAATGGCAAACAGCTAATTATCTCTAACAATAATACGGTTAGCAACAGCGCTAGTTCAGGGATTTTCATCCAAGCATCTGGCAATAACCAACAGAGTTTTACTGCTAACAACAATACCGTTAGCAACAGTAAAGGTCAGGGCATTTTTGTTCAATCATCTGGGACTACCCAACAAGAGTTAACTATCAAGGACAGTACAATTAATAACACCAAGAGTGGTAGCGATGGTAGTGGTGGACAAGGCATTTTTATCCAGGGTGCTGATGGTGCGAAACAACAGCTTAATATCAACAACACTATAGTTAGTGAAAGTGCTGGTCAAGGTGTTTTTGTTCAGGCTTCTGGTACAACTCAGCAGGATTTTACCATCAACAACAACAGGATTAGTGATAGCAAAGGTCAAGGGATTTTCGTTCAGTCTGCTGGGAATACTAAGCAGAAGTTCGACATCGAAAATAACACCATTAGCAACAGCGGTGGACAAGGAATCTTCATCCAAGGTGCTGGTGCTAGCGAACAAAATTTCACTGCTAACAATAACAGAATTAGTGATAGCAAAGAACAGGGGATTTTTGTTCAGTCCGCTGGTACGGCTAAGCAGAAATTCACTAGCGACAACAACACAATTAGCAACAGCAGTCGTCAGGGGATTTTAGTTTTGGCTGCTGAGGGTGCTCAACAGCAATTCAGTATCGATAAAAATACTGTTACTAAGAATGCTGTCGAGGGCATTTTCATTCTGGCTTCTGACAACGCTCAAATTGCTGCTAACGTGCAATTCAATATCTTGAAGGATAATACTAATCAGGGTTTCTCTGCCATCATGACTGGTAATCGAAATTTGTGTTTAGCGCTGAATGGTAACAACAGCAATACTGGTTACTTGCTACAACAAAGTGGAGGAACTTTTCAAGTCGTAGACCGAGATAATTTGAATACGAGAAATACTGGTACGTTTAACTTTGTACCAGGGGTAGGAAGTTTGGTGAATTTAACAGCTTGTCCTTGAGGGTAATAGGTAATGGGTAATAGGTAATATAGCGATTCTCAAATGAGTGGAGTACAGTCAAATCTAACCTGCAATCTCCGGACTTCGTCCCGCTGCGCTATCACTAAAGCTCCGGTTCCATACAAGGAAAGGGGGTTCATTTCAAAGCCTCTCTCCTTGCAGGAGAGAGGTTAACACTGTACTGCACACAACTGAGAACGCTATAGGTAATAGATAATAAGTAACATCAGCGCAGCATTGTCGCAGGCTACAATGAAACCTACTACCGATTACCTATGACCTATTCCCAATGATTCTATTTTTCCACAAACGTTATGTTCAGGATATCTTCTTTAAAAACAATACGGCTGTTGCGTTGCTCTATGAGGTCGCTTAAATTCACCTCTACAGAGTCACGAATCAACACTCGATCATTTTCATTTCGAGAACCTTGAGAAACTGAAATTAGCCAATCCTGTAAATTGCCACTGAAACCACCATTTACAGCCTTTAAGTAATCGATACAGCGACGAAACAGTTTAGGAAGAATCACTTGTCCATCAGGAGCAATAAGAGAATTCTTATCTATTAATACAAACTCATTCGTTTCATCTACTTTCCAAACACCGCGATTAGCTTTTCTAGCAGCCAAAGCCGTTTCTCGTAGCAGCTTGCGATGAGAAGAATGCGTGGAAGTATAGACTGTATAGTAGACTAAACCTTGAGCCATCAGTTTGAAATTAAGTGTTTTTTTCAACAAAGTTGTATCAACTTTAGTCCAATCTCCATCCTGCAAACGCTTAGCTTCGGCTTCCAGCAAAACATAAGAAATAGGACGTCCGTTTGCATCAGCAGCTTGGGTAAGAATTACTCCAGATATCGCTTCCGGTTCAGAAGATTGTACTCGGTTTCCTTTGTATTCGATATTTTCAAATCCCATCCAAGACAAAAGTTGATCGCGAGCCTCTGTTCCTAATGGCTGTGCTGCACTTCCATAGTGTACCTCTGTCGCATCTATGCCTTCAAAACGAAGCTGTACGCTTCCGTCGCGGGAAGGTTGAATTCGATAATTACGGTGGAGTTCTTCGTAGAGCTCTAGATTGTCAGCAATGAACCGAACTGAGTCTGCATCAGGTTCTTTCCCAACAATAACAAACTTACCTTTGATCACGAGATAAAACGGTGAAGTCATAACGACTGTTCCTCTTAATAAAGGTTTGTAAAGCAAAAAGGTTGAAGCTGTGGATAGCTTATGCTTCAGCGGTGACAACGCTGTTTCCGAATAGACAATAAAAAGTTTTTTGACAAAATTACGGAAAATTTGTTACCAGTCTTGAAGTAGCTTGACATAAGTTTGAGCGAGAGTTCAAGCTGATTAGCGAAGAAAAGGAGAAAATAGATGTCCCTAAAAAGTTACGGTGTTCTCAAAGGTAAAGTTGTTGAGGGGAGAAAAGAAGAGAATGATAGTACCCCGCACTATCAGGTACACGTACAAGCGGCTGAAAAAAATTACCGCATTGCGATTAACGTCAAGTCAGCTCAAGCACCCTTCGATTTACTTTACTTCTTGGACGACAATTATCAGCATCAAATTACTGATAGCGTCGTAAAATTGAGCGAGGGCTTCCATAAATTGCCTAGTAAACCAGGAGATTTGGCTCTGGATTATATCCGTGGGAACTTATTTGATGTCACCAAAATGAAGCCGTTGCCTTACAACGTGCCTGGAGAAGATAATGACCTTAACGAGCTAATTGATTTATACATCCAGCGAGCAATTGCAAGTGAAGATGCTGTCCTCTATGCTTTCGGAGAGCCTTGGACTAACGAGCCGACACCTGATAAAGTTTTCAAATTTGTTCCTGGAAATGGCATCCATGACATTCACATGAATCAGGGGAGTTCAGGTCAGTTTCAAAAGTATAACGGTGTTTATCAAGACGGTGGATTGCTGATTCATTTCCCGTCAAGAAATCAATGGGTTGCTGCATTCTTTGCCTTCCAATCGCAATCGTTCCATACTAATGACGATAATGGAGATCCGCTGCCCATCAACAAAGGGCCTGAACCAAAGCCAGATCCGAAGATTCCTGCAGTAAATTCAGCGATGAGAATCGTTGCGGCCTTGGTGAATCCAGCAGGTGATGACCCAGGTAAAGAGTCAGTAACCTTAATCAATGCTTCACCGGAAAAAATTGATTTGAGTGGCTGGTCACTAGCCGATCGGCTGAAGCGTAAGCACACTTTAAATGGTATCAAACTGGAGCCTGGTGCAACTGTTACAGTGCGCTTAAGTGGACAAGATATTCAGCTTGGAAATGATGGCGGTATCATCACTCTACTAGACAAGGAAGGTATCAAGATTGATGGCGTTTCCTACACCAAGGAAGATGTCAAAAAGCAAGGTTGGACAATCGTATTTTAAACGTAATTTATAGGCGAGTGTTCACTTAACTCCACCTAGGTAGTCGTTAGTTTCATCCTTATTTATTGGGGACTGGGAATTTGTAAAATAATTCTCTACGACAACAGATTGACTACCTAGCAAATCTTCCCCAATTTCAATTTTCAACTTTCAACAAATGTCTCACAACCGCCACTCAAGGAAATTTTTGTTAACGTTGTTGGTTACACTGATTGGTTTAAATGCTGGTAGCATGAATTTGGTAGATAGAGCATCAGCACAATCAACAAGTAAAAAAACAAGCCACTCAGCAGCAAAAACTAAGGCTTCTAAAGCTACTGTTTTACCAAAAGGCGAGAGTAAGACACGTAAATCATACGGGAGTAACCCTAAAAAATCCACCTTAAAAAAATCTGTAAAAAAAACTAAAACTCAAGTCAAAGTCTTTTTTACCAAAAATCTCAAGAATGAGGAAGACTTCACCAAAGTTAAGCCAGTTTTTCGCCAAACAAACTCAAATACTAATTTACCTATATTTGCTATTGAACAATTGATTGCTGGCCCTACAATTCTGGAAAAAATCCAGGGTTTGAGTGGCACAATTAAGTTAACAGGTAACTCTAACTGTGGCAGTGATTTTAGTCTTTCTATCAATCAGAAAGTCGCTCGACTGAAATTTTGTAAAACCTTTGCTTCTGGAGGTGTCGGAGATATAGCTCGCACAAAAAGCTCTATTAATGCCACGCTTAGGCAATTTTCTACTGTCAAATCAGTAGTTATTTTGGATAAAAATGGCAACTGCTGGGGGGATGAAAGTGGTGAAAATCTTTGTCTGCGCCCAGGAAAAAACTAGGGGTGTCCGCTAAACCTTACCTTAGATTTTTGACGCAAGCAGACACACCCTAACCTTGATAGAAATAACAAGTGAAAAATGATGAAAGATGAAGAGTGAAAACTTCATCGTTCATTCTTCATTCTTCAACCTTTAGATAACTGCAACTTGCTAGCTGTCCGCAAAATTTGTCCAGCCAAAATAGCCGCACCGAAACCATTATCAATATTCACCACCCCAATTCCCGCAGCACAAGAATTGAGCATTGTCAAGAGAGGAGCCAACCCGCCAAAACTTGCACCATAACCAACACTGGTCGGAACGGCAATCACCGGACAATCCGCCAAACCACCCACCACGCTGGGTAACGCCCCTTCCATCCCAGCAACCACAATCAAGACATTCGCCTCAGCAATGACGTGTTGGTGACTCAGCAAGCGGTGGATACCAGCCACTCCAACATCCCAGAGACGCTTTACCTGAAAACCACAAAGTTCAGCAGTAATAGCAGCTTCCTCCGCAACTGGCAAATCAGCAGTCCCTGCAGAGATAATACTGATAATTCCTGTATGTTTGGCTTTGAATGTATCAGGAGAAATCGCACATATCCTAGCACTTGGGTAATATTGAATGCCAGGTACTTTTTCTTGCAACTTAGCAAAAACCTCTGGATCAATTCTTGTCGCCATCACTACAGGATTACGCAAGCGCATCGCTTCCATAATTTTAGCAATTTGTTCTGGCGTCTTTCCCGGCCCCCAAATCACTTCCGGAAAACCAGTCCTCAAAGTGCGATGATGGTCAATTTTGGCAAAATCTCCCACCGGCTCAAAGGACAAATGTTTCAGTTTGTCTAGGGCAATATCGGGTGTCACGTTACCAGCGGCAACGGCTTCTAATAGAGATTGTAGAGCTTCGGGTTGAGTCACGGTGATTTTTAGTTTTGGATTGGGAATACTACTCTTTTTTTAACGCAAAGGGCGCAGAGTTTTAACGCAGAGGTACGCAGAGTTTTCCTTCCTGCGCTTAGCTTAGGCGTTTCTTGGCGTTAAAATTGCTATCTTGCATCATTCTCAATTATCTATTTGTAGGGTGGGTTAGCGATAGCGAAACCCACCAAATCCGAGGATAAGTGTGCGTTACGGATGCGCCTAACACACTCTACCGAGGGTTATTGCGACTGGCACAAGATGTAAGTTAAATTTAACTATTGATCTGTTAGTTTCAGTTCATGGAGATTCCAGAATGCACCGCCAATCGCTGGCACTTCTATTCCTTGAATGCGTTTGCGCACTGCTGTTAGCGATAGGGGATTGACTAAGTAAATGAATGGTAAATTGTCTTGGGTAATGCGTTGAGTTTCCGCATAAATTTGTTGGCGTTTAGCTTCGTCTAATTCTCTGGCTCCCTGAATGTAAAGACTGCCAATTTTTTCTTCCCAATCTGCAACTTCTCTACCCAGAATCGGTGGTTGTTTTCCTGTGGGTTTTTGATTAAAAGTGTGTAATCCTCCATCGGGTGACCAGACATTAGCACCATCATTGGGTTCAACTCCACCCGTAAAGCCCAGCAAATAACATTCCCAATCTGAGGCTATTAGTAAGCTTATCAACTAAAGTGCCAAAGGCGATGGGATTGTAATCAACTTCAATGCCAATTGCCTTGAAGTCTTGCTTAATCTGCGAACCCATTGAGACGCGGATTTTATTTTCAGCATTGGTAATCAAACTAAAGCGAACACGGTTACCTTCAGCATCTATTAATTGCCCTTCGTTATTGTATTTGAAGCCAGCATCATTTAATAACTTTTTAGCTTTTTGTAGGTTATATTCATAGGTTTGTAAACCTTCTGGCGGGGATAGATAATAGGGACTTTGCACAGAAATTGGGGAGTCTTGCGGCGCTCCCAATCCCCTGAAGATGTTGTTAATCATGCGCGGCCGGTCAATTGCATAGGCAATTGCCTGTCTGAATTCTACTTGATTAAACCAGCGAGATTTTATTGGCTCGACGAGTGGTTTTCCGTTCCGGCTTCCTTTGTTGAGATTAAAGGAAATAAATGTTGTTCCTAACGCTGGCCCATTATTATAAATCTGGAAATTGTTCCGTTTTTCTTCGCGTTTAAGTAAAGAGAAGTAGTCTGGAGAAACGCCCAAACTATCTAACCCACCAGAGCGAAATTGTAGCAAAGCAGTATCTGTAGATTCCACAATCTGTGCAACCACTCGTTCAATATAAGGTAGGGGATTACCTTGCTTATCTTGACGCCAATAGAAAGGATTGCGTCGAAAGACAACACGCTGATTTGTGGCGTAATTTTCTAGCTTGTACATTCCATTAACAATAATTTCGGCAGGATTAGTATCAAGCCCTAGCTTTGAGAGGAAAATGGGCTTACCTTCTTGATCTTTTGTCTCTACTGATTTTCGCAATGAATGAGCAGGTAAAATTGGCAAAGTAGTATTTCGCAAAAATGGGGCAAAAGGTTCGGGAACGGTAAATTCAATTTTTCTTTCATCCAGTTTCCTGACAGTGGGTAGAGCTTTCTTTTCGCCAATCCGCAGGCCATCTCTGGAATCGGTAGGAATCTCTTCGTTGAGATAGATTTTGTTGTAAGTAAAATCCACATCATCTACTGTTAGTGGTTTACCATCTGACCATTTCAGCCCTTGTTTTAAGGTAAAGACAATCCGTTTTTTATCTGGAGAAATTTCCCAAGATTCTGCTAAAGCTGGCTCAACTTCACCCGTCAGACCATTTTCATTAATCAATCCATCATAAATGTAGCCAAAAATTCTCGTCGCTTCTTGATTAAGCGGATAGTTAAAAGTTTTCGGATCACCCAAGTCGCTAACCACTATCTGAGGGATTTGTGCAGCTTCATTTTTGAGTTTGGTTGGGTTACAGGCAGAAAGTGTTAAGATGCTAAGTAAAGCCAGTGTCACACTCAGCAAACGACGCCCGGTAGCAGAAACAATATCGGAGAATTTCATAATTTAATTTTGAGTCGTATTTCCTAGTTTAAGGTCATACGCGAATTAGTACTATGGGCAAGTACTTAAAGGATTAGGACACTGAGCATCTGGTGCAATCCACCCTTTTAATCCTTCATATTCAACCAAAGCCCACGACTGGTCGCAACTTAAAAGTTTGGCACTCCTAGCAGAAGGAATGCGACCAATTTCTGAACTTTGAGCGCTAGGATTATCGTAAACTGAAACGCTCTTAGTGCTATAGCCGCGAGTACTCGTACCTAACAACTGACCATACACCCATCCACTTCCCTGAAATTCAATTTTGCCAGGACTTTCTGCTTTGCTTAACTGTACCCAATCGCCTTGTGAAGCAGTGAGATTAACAATCACTCCGATAGTGTTAGTAGGCAAGTTTCCAATAATTTTAGACTCATTTCCCGGCCCGGAACGAACATTCAAACCTTGTGGATCTTTATCTATTACGTAAGCCCTAATCTGGCAAATTCGCTGACTAGAAGCAGCATTATTAGGAATCGTCGCTACTCGCTTACTAGCTTGAGTAGTAGGTTGACGCTCAGAATTGGGTGACGACTGCGTTGTAGTAGTAGTCTTTGGTGCTGGCCTGTCGGTAGAGTTCTGGGTTGGGGATGCTTTACCTGCGTCTTGCGTCGGTGTCAATTCTGGATTCTGGCAAGCAGCGGCGATGCTACCTAAGAGCAAGGTCAAGACCAGCAAAACTTTCATAGCGTATATCCTATCTCAAAATCAGGAGATTTCAGCAGTCATCTGCGTCAGTTTTGACTTTATTAGTTTATTTTAACGTTTTACGCTGTATTTGATTATACATTTTTGAGAAAAATTTTGTAAGTTTACTAAAAAATTAGACAAATGCCATCTTATTTAAAGATTTCATAAACTAGCTTTATGAAAGCTTCATCAAACTTGCACCGTATGACAAAGTAATACAGGAATTAAGACCGTAATTTTACTGAAGCTTTATACAATTTGCATCTATCTTGAAGTTTTAGTAAAGAGGATACGGGCTATTCCTCTAGGTAGAAAATTGCATCTCTTTTATTAGTGAGAATTCACGTATTCAGCTAATAGACCGCTCTCAAACTTACTAAGCTAATCATCAAGAAAAGTGAAGAATATATCATCTCAGCTCCATCAGGTACTTCTCTTGGAAAAATCCTCATGGCTATTAATTTGGGGATTTTCACTACTAAAAACTCCCGTCACTTCAGTCACCGCAAACAAAACCTTTCTTCAGAGCAAAATCATTAAGATTAGCTTAATAAGTGGGGCTCAAATTCTAAAAACATCGATTATAAATCCAGGTTCCTCCGGCGTAAAAGCTAAAGAACTACCTGAATTTTGTTGTTAGTTACTTTTTGTTGGTTGTTGGTAAGAAATGTTGCGAACGTTTAACAACAAAGGCTAACCAAGAAATCGCGAATTTGTCCACACTTTACAGTCACATAAAAAGGTTGAACTATGACATTAGCTAAACCCCTCCAGGAATTAATACCCCTGAAGCCCCTATCAAACTTACTGAATAGAGTGATTCTTTTAGGAGCAGGAGCCGGACTACTAGCCTGGGGTTTATCTCTAACCGCGAATCGTATTACCTTAGTAACAGCAACGAAGGCATTTGTTAACGGCAAAATCATTACAGTCACTTCGCCAATTAATGGTCAAGTTCAATCCAAGGTAACTTTAGACTCAGGTAAGCAAGTTACTAATAAGCAATTGATCCTGAAAGTAAACGAACCTTTGTCTAATGCAGAGTGGTTGCAAAAACTTAAGTTTGAAATAATCGCCGAAAAAGCCAAATTGGAGTCGATAGAAAACAAGATTGGGGAAGTTGCCCAACTTAATAAAAACCAACAAGGGATTCCTCAAAAAAACGTAGAAGTAGAAATTCCCATAGCACAGGAAGTGTCCGTTACTCAACAGGAATCGGAAATTTCCCAAACTCCAGGAAAAGCAGCAGTTGCTATAGCGGAGCAAAATGTCAAGCATACTGAAATTGAGTTAAAAATTGCAGAAGGTCACGCACAAGTAGCTAAATCTAAATACGACAAGTATCGTCTTCTTGCCAACCAAGGAGCGATGTCTACTTTTTCTGTAGAAGAGGTATTTAATAACTGGAAAGTTGCTCAAGATCAAGTAGATGCGGCTAAAGTACGGATTGAAACTGCAAAATTACACCTATCAGAGCAGCAAAAATCAAACGTCCAAAAAGCAGAAAAGCAAAAGTTCCAAAGCCGAAAGCAACAAACTTTGCTGAAAAAAGTACCTATTACTCAGAATAATCTAAAAACTGAAAACCTAAATCCAGAATTGGCAGAACTTCAGCGGCAAAAAAGTGAAATTGAAGTCAATATTCAGGCAAAACAAACTACCCTTGCTCAGATTGAAAAATCTTCTATAGTTCAAAAAAATCACCCAATATTAGCTAATAGCACAGGCGTACTGTGGGAAGTAATGGTACAGGATGGAGAGCAAGTTCGCTCAGGACAGCCTTTGCTAAAACAATTAAATTGTCAGCAACTTTGGGTAGATGCTTTCGTGAATATTGATGACTTGCAACGAATGCAAATTGGCAGTCCCGCACAGGTAGAACTTTACGGTAACAACTTAAAATTGAATGGACGAGTGAAAACCATTCGTTCCCCTTTGTCAGGAGAACAAAAATTAGGGCAAGACGTAGCAGTAACTCCTCCTGATATGAAGAATCAGCAATTAGCTCAAGTGAGAATTGAGCTAGAAAATCCTCAAGAAATAATCAAAAACAAGCAAAGTTCAGCACAATTCTGTCAAGTAGGACAAGTAGCTAAGGTCAATATTGGCCAGGGAGATTCATTGTTAGCAAAGTTATCCCTTTGGTAAAAAATGATGAGTTTTCGTTCTTGGAAATTCTTTTTCTTCTCTCTAGTTACTACCTTTTTTGTCATTGATTGGGTAGTGTTAGGCCAGAGTTTAGACGCCCTTGTAAACAAAGCGGATACGCTCTTGCCGCTGGCGTTAGTACTCGGTATAACCCTAGTATGCCGTGGTATTTTCACCGAGACACCGCCCTTATGGCTGAAGATTGTATTAACATTAGGTGCATCTTTCCTAAACATTCGTTACATGTATTGGCGGTTGACAGAAACCTTGGTATTGGATTGGTATAACGGCCCCATTAGTTTAGCTTTATTTTTAATGGAGCTAATTGCCGTTATCAATGTCACTCTGCTTAACTACCAAACCTTAATACCCACTAATCATAGCCCTGCTGCTGATCGGGGACAGGAACGAATTAGGAAGGGAATTTATACTCCCAGTGTCGATGTTTTTATCCCTACCTACAACGAGCCGATGTTTATCTTGAGGCGGACAATTGTGGGTGCTCAAGCGATGCACTATCCTAATAAGGAAGTATGGTTACTAGATGATGGAAAACGACCAGAAGCTGCAAAACTTGCTCAAGAATTAGGCTGCAAATATTTAACTCGTCCTGATGGTTCTCATGCGAAAGCAGGGAATCTCAATAATGGATTGAAGTCAGCAAAAGGTGACATTGTTGTTGTTTTTGACGCTGACTTTATTCCTTTAGAAAACTTTCTGGAACGAACCATTGGACTCTTTGAGAAACCTGAAGTAGCGCTGGTGGTAACCCCTCAAAACTTCTACAATCCCGATCAGCCAGAAATCAACTTAGGGGGTCGTATCATCCCTCACGAGCAAACAGTATTTTATACCATCATCCAGCCAGGACGCGACTTCACTAACAGTGTCGTTTGTACCGGAACTTCTAGCTTGATGCGACGGAAACATCTAGATGAAGTTGGGGGAGTTGCTATTGGTGTGATTGTGGAAGATTGGGCTACTGGAATGACGCTTCAAGCCAAAGGTTACAGGTCTCTTTTCCTGAATGAAATGGTGAGTGTTGGTGCAGCACCAGAAAACTTTTCCTCCTATCTCGTACAGCGAGTTCGTTGGGCCGAAGGAACAATCAAAATTCTGTACACTCCCTTTAATCCTATAACTCTTCCTGGGTTAAATCTAGTACAGCGCATTAACCATATGTCCAGCTTGATTTTTTGGATAGATCAAGCAACTCAAAGTGTGAGCTATTTTGCACCAATTTTGTTTTTCCTGTTTGGTATGCGCTCTATGGATACAAGTCTCCTAGAGATTATTTATTATTGGTCTCCTACCTATTTTTTTGGTTTGCTTGCGGTTTCTTGGGTTATTGGTAGCAGGACAATTTTAGTCACTTATTCCTATAATGCCCTGATGTGCTTTTATTTGTTTCCTACCATTATTAGCACTCTCTTGTTGCCTAAACGTAAACTGAAATTTAAAGTCACGGATAAAGGGTTAAGTCAGAAACAAACTACTCTTGATTTTAAATCAATGCGCCCTATTCTTATTTTGCTTTTCCTCAACTTATGCGCCATTGGTATTAGTGTGTGGAAGGCACATCAATCAGATTATTTCATTGGTTCTGATGCCGTAAATCTGATTTGGGCGCAGTTCGTATCGCTTGTTTTAGCGATTAGCGTAATTGCCGGCATAGATTTAGTGGAAGAACGAAATGGTATTAGAGTTAAGTGTTCGGAGCCTTGTAAAATCAGTGTAGTAGACTCACCAGAAAAGTCTTATTTTTCCAAGCTGGTTAATATTTCAGAAAGCGGAGTAGCCTTCCAAAAGCCGGATCACCTGTCTTTGTCCGTAGGTCAAACTATTGATTTTCTTATACCTGGAGAACAAATTAAACTAATGGCTAAAATCGAAAGAGTAGGTGAAGTAATTGGCTGTTCTTTTTTAGACTTAACTAATGAACAGCAGAATAAGATTATCGAATTTGCTTTCTGTAGAGTCAACCATTGGCAGCAGCCTAAAGTTGCCAATGAAATGCAAGCTTTACTATCCTTATTTCGCAGCTTATTTGACCTCTATCCTTTGAAGAAACTGAGATAAAATACCAGACTCTAAGCAGGTGGGTGGAAATCAAACCAACATCAGGAGGGCGGGTTTTGAACATGAGAAACTGGTTCTGGTCAGGCGTTATCACTAAACCCGCCCCTACCAATTTATCTTGTTTTTTTACACCTATATGTTTATCATAGTTTTTATCTAATAATTCCTGCTTCATATTTCAGTTTAATTCTGCTTATGCCTACCATTTTTAGGTGAGGGTGCGATGTTTATAAGCAAACGAATTTTATTTTATATATTCATATTTATCTTAACTGTTGCGATAGCTTGTTGTAGCCATCAACCAGTCCCTTTTGCCCAAGCAAAGCTCAGCGCTTATAGTTATCTAGCTGAACTTGCAGAGCGATTTCGCACAGACAGCAAGACTAATGTAGTTGGCAATAAAAGTAGAGACACTCTGAGTTTCTTAGTAAGCTTTGACACAACTAAATCTTCCAAAGATTTTGAGCGTACAATGGGTGATACTGCCTTTACTTACGATAATGCAGTTGCCGCTCTTGCTTTCATTGCCACTGGAGATCAACAAAGAGCAAAGCAAATAGTAGATGCAATAATTTATGCACAAAATCATGACCGTTTTTATAAAGATGGTCGGATTCGCAATGCTTATAGGGGAAAAAAATTCATTTCAACTGATGGCCGCGTTCAGCTACCAGGATGGTTTGATCCTCAAAAAAATCGTTGGCTAGAAGATGAATTTCAAGTGAGTACTCACACGGGTAATGTTGCTTGGGCAATGCTGGCACTTTTGGGATATTACGAAACCTATGGTGGAGATTCCTATCTAACTGCTACTGAAAGAATGGGAGAATGGATTGAGCAAAATTGTCGAGATTCTAGAGGTGTGGGCGGGTATATTGGTGGCTTTAGTGGTTGGGAACCAAATCCTAATTTATTGAGATACAAAGCAACAGAACACAATCTTGATTTGTATGCTGCTTTCTGGAGGATATATCTGCTCACTCGCCACCCTGTTTGGCAAGAAAGAGCAACTTTTGCTAAGAAGTTTGTTGTCTCAATGTGGGATGAAATGGAAGGCAAATTTTGGACGGGTACTAAATTAGATGGGGTGACAATAAATCGAGATAATATCCCCTTAGATATTCAAGCTTGGGCACCTCTAGCGTTGAGGGAGGAAGGGAAACCTTACTGGCGATCACTCACCTATTCTGAGAAGAAACATCGGGTAGGAGATGGCTTTGATTTTAACCAAGATCGCGATCAAATTTGGTACGAAGGCTCGGCACAAATGGCGGTTGCTTATCAATATACAAATCAGCCTGAAAAATCAAAAGCCTTAGTTTCAATGTTGTTAGCAGCGCAGGATGCTTCTGGAGGAATACCCGCTGCGAATCGGGATGGATTAACAACTGGCTTTTCACTACCAAATGGGGAGCCTTGGCTCTATTTTAAACGCCTGCATGTAGGAGCGACGGCTTGGACAGTATTAGCACAAAAAGGGGTTAATCCCTTCTGGTTGGGAAGTAAGTAAAAACTATACTTCTATTTTAAAAATAGATTTTCGTTGTTAACTTTAGCGCTGAGTTTATGGACTTATGAAATTAGTAATGATTCGTAGTTCTTTGTTAGTTTCTACTTTCGGGCTGATGACTTGTACAACATTTTCTCCCAGTGTTTTTGCTCAAAGTGTGGACGTTCCCTTTAATGGAACAGTACCGGGTGCTTGTACTTTTAATAATCCTACTCCTGGTGTTGTAACACCCAACAATACATTTAATCCCACAGCGTTATTAGGAGGCACATCAAGCAAGGGAAGATCGGGTTTTGTGCAAGTAAATTGCAACACGTCTGCTAACGTTACGATTTCTGAGCCTATACAAACTGGCGGCTTTAAATTTAGTCCAAAATCTAGTTACAGTAACGCAACTTTAACTGGAGCAAATTTGGACTTCTTAGAAACAACGGGGACTTCTACTCTACCTTTAAAGGCTGGTATTACCAATTTCCAGGTACGGATGTTTTCAGAAAGTACTACCGTACTTCCTCCAGGTAACTACGAATTTAAAGTTACCTTGACAATTACGCCCTAGTTTTCCTAGTTATTGATCACTGTATTACAGATTGTAAACTTGAAGAATGGTTGCTTTCTTGCTCTGGTTTAACCAATCTAAAATCGACCCCCCCAACCCCCCCCTGGTCAAGGGGGGGCTTCCTCAATCCCCAATCGACCCCCCCAACCCCTCCTTCACAAGGGAGGGGCTTCCTCAATCCCAAATTTTTATCACTGTTTGGGCATTTTTTGCAGCCTTGTTTTGGGTTGTACCAGCAATTGCACAGGTAAGCATCTCACCGCTAGTAATTGAAGTGGAGGCTAAGCGAGGTCAAGCCCAAGGAGTCATTAATGTTGGTAATAATACCAATGAAACTTTTCGATCTCGCGTCTATGCAGAACCCTTTACCTATAGCCGCGATGCTGGTTTTAAAACCTTAGAAAAAGGTCAAGAAAGCGATCTCACTCCCTATCTACAATTCTCACCCACAGAACTAAATGTACCACCTGGAGTAGAGCGCAGAATTCGCTTTATTGTGCGCTTACAACCCAATTTACCAGAGAGGGAATATCGAGCCGTGGTGTTTACAGAAAATTTGAAACAAAACATCAACGGTACTGGTAATAATATCGCCATTAGCACTAGGATTGGAGTTACTATTTACGTTCGTCAAGGAAATTTATCTCCGACTATTTCTGTGAAGGATGCTAGTTGGAATTACGAGCAAAAGCAGTTACAAATGTTGGTGATTAATACAGGCAATGCTTCGGCACGTCCTCAAGTTAACTGGACATTGAAGCAGGGAGAAAATGTGGTGAAAACTAGCAATCTTAACCCCACTGGCATCATTGCTAAAACTGAGCGTAATTTCCTCTTGGGATATCCAGGTAAAGACCAATCTCTTCTCGCTCCTGGCGAATATCAATTGAGCGGGGAGTTGAATTGGTCTGAAGGAGAGAATCAACGTACAAAAAGTTTCGCTGTTAATCTTATAATTCCTGATGTTGTCAGAGGTAAAAAAATCAATAATGAATAAAATTTATGAAGGAAGGATATTCGCTGACTATTACCAATTTTATATATTTGATGCCAGTGAAAAATTTTGTGAAGATATGCCAGATTGGAATGAGGAGAATGCTAGGAAAGGATATATATCCAACGGGCGAACAATATATCTAGGCACTATGGCTAACCTCAACTATTGCTGGTTAGACGTATATCTTAGCGATAGCGTCCCTTGTTTTGATGATTGTGAGAGAGCCTTGAGTATAAATATCAACATTGCCTCTGGCAAGCTTGGAATAGCAACGCCCAACGACAGGATAGCAAGTATAAGTGTAAAATCAGGGTCTTATATTGCCTATGTACTTACATTTAATCTTGGTATTGATAAATTTATCGACTGGAAAACGAATCAAGATTTTTTTAATAACAATGGGAGAGAACAAAGAACCGATACTGAGCGTTATACCATTGTTTTAATGCCTGGAAGCACTCGAAAAGAAAGGGTTATAAAAGGCGAAAAATATTTATACTCAGCCTATTTGTCTAGTGAAGAAATGGTTGGTATTTCTGGGAGCGAGTGCTTATTGGGTTCTGGGAACCGCAATCACAGCTTTGTCTCAAATTGAGGACAATTTATACCATTTGGGTTTTGATGGGTCACATAACGATTCCCTCCAACCCCCCTTATTAAGGAGGGAGCAAAAAAATGCTCCCCCCCAACACCCATTACAAAGGGGGGATCAATTACTAGGACAAATCAATTCTGAACAATTATCGCTAGAAGTGCCAGCGAGCTTTACTATCTTTCCCGTTGGGGTGATTGTGGACGGACGCACGGTGATTTTTGGTGTTTTGGTGCGAGGACTGGAAGACGGAACTAAGGCTGTTGATTTGGCTAACTGGTTAGTGCCGTTTGATGCAGTAGTGGAGGCTTTAAAACTAAAAGTGAAGCCAGAAGCAAACGGTCAGTTGGAATTACGTTCAAGTTCAATTGTCACTCGCATTGACCCCAAAGAACTGCTGGATGACCCCAAGTTAGGATTAGTCTTTTCCCTTAAACAACTGCAAACTTTGTTGGGCGTATCAACAAAATTTGACATTAATGAATATGCGATTGTTCTTAATGCTAGCCAAGCAGAAACAAGACCTGAACAAATTGGGAATAAAGAAGTTCCAGTACAATTAGAAGGCTTGCCAATCATTAAAGCACCAAATGCTACTGTTGCTGCAATCGAGCAACGGATGAATACCAGCAACTCAGGCTTTAATTCCCTCAACTTTCAAGGGGAATTGCAAGCAGTAGGAACTGTTTTTAATGGTAGCGGTTATCTACGTATCAACCAACCTGATATCCAAAATTTACGCACCTGGAATCTTGCCGAATTCCAATACTTACAACAACAACCTTTTGCTGATTATGTTGTTGGTTCACAGCAGACTTTTTGGCGCAGCCAAAGAACAGGTAACTATTGGGGTTTGACAACAATTCAAAGGCGTGGATTCACATCACCAGAGCAATTTGCAGGCGGCGGTTTTAGCCCCAAACAGCGGTTACAGTCAAATGCAGTCGGACGCACAATTGTTGGTGAAGCAGAACCAGGAACTTTGGTACAGCTAACTCAGGGATTTGGAGGTAAGGTAATTGATGAATTGCTGGTGGATTCTTCTGGTATCTACCGCTTTGAAGATGTGAGAGTCGGGGATAAAACTTTTGGCGGAAATTATCGAATTTTGCTTTATCCAAAAGGACAACTAACAGCAACACCACAAATCCGGGAAACGACTTTTTCAAGTGTGCCGGGACAAATTCCTGCTGGTGCATCCGCCACGATTGTTTCTGCTGGTTTGGGAAGACAAATTGAGGGAAATCGTAATCTTTTTTTGGGAGAGTTTCGGGATATTCAAGGTGGAATTGCCCAACGTTGGGGCGTCTCAGAAAACTTTACGGTTGGTGTGGGTGCGGTTTATGACCAAACTGCTAGGGGATTGGGGGAAATTTTTTTTCGACCGAGTAACATTCCTTTTGAGGTGAGCGCTTCTATTCTGACGCCAGATAATAAGAATACTTGGGATATTGATGCTAATATTTTTTATCGACCAATTCCTAAGATGACGTTTCGTTTTAATAGTGATCGCTTCTCCCGTCGTCTGAATTTAGATTGGCGATTGTCTCCCAATTTTACTCTGCTAGGAATTTCTGACAGTCGCGATGGTGTAGCTGCTGGGATACAGATTTCCTCTAGTAGTCGAAACACTTTTACTTTTGTCCGCACTACCTTTGATCAGCAAAACCGTTTAAGGTGGACTCTCAAACAACGTTTATTTGCTTTAGAATTCACTCAGCGTGGCAACGAAGTCAGCACTATATCAGAACTGAAGTATAACCTCTCTGGAAGTCGATTTCTTGATACGGGACATTCCCTACTTTTGGGTTACGAAACCCTTGATTTGACCAGCAGAGAGCATTTGCTAAGCTTAGGATGGCGCTATCGTTCCTCTCAACTAACAGCAGATGGTAGATTTCTTTGGGAAACTTACTGTGGCTATGGCTTTAGTTCTCAAGGTTCAGGGATTATTGCTAATGTCGAGACAGCAGCTATTCCCGGTTTATTGCTGCGTTTGCGCTATCAAGGAGTATCAGTAAATTTAGGCGAAGAACGCTACAGCTTAGAGTTAGTTAGCAGCGTTAATTTACAGCGAGGAATTTTTCCAGGAGATCGTCGTTCTGACTACTTTCGCACCCAGGGAGGACTGTTGATTCAACCATTTTTTGACCGCAACAATAATGGATTACGCGACTCTGGAGAAGAATTTTATACAGAAACTGCTGATTTACTGTTTATTTTGAACAATCAACCCCTAAAATCATCTCTCCCCGAAGTGCAAATCGATTGGCGAAGCCAGCGCTTGCGCGATCGCGTGCTGCTGCGTTTACCCCCTGGAATTTATCGTCTCGACCTCGATCCTGCAGGTTTTCCCTTAGATTGGCAACCAATTGTTGATGCTATGGCTGTTGAAGTAGTTGGGGGAAGTTATACACCGATTCCTGTCCCCTTAGTTCCCTCATTTACACTTTCTGGTGTGGTGACAAATGCTTCGGGAAATGCCATTTCTGGTGCGAGAGTGGAAGCAAAAGGATTAAAAGATGCAAGCAGGCGATTTTCGGTCACCAATGGCGCTGGAGTGTATTATTTAGAGCGTTTACAACCAGATACTTATACCCTGTTTGTGAATGGTAAACCTGCCCAACCGGATACGATTACACTGAATGAATCTTCAAAATTTTTGGCTGAACTAAACCTCATACAAAAGTAATACTAATTCTCTATAACGAAAGCACTTTATTTGCCCTCAGTCTAGAAGAGTAGGGACTAGATAAGCAAAGCCTGTCTTTACAGGTTCCACCAGTGCATCTTCATAGAAAAATGGTAGAAGATAAGCAGGTGGGTGGAAATAAACCCAACATGAGGAGGACGGGTTTTGAACAGGAGAAACTGGTGATTGTCAGGCGTTATCGCTAAACCCGCCCCTACAAATTTATCTGGTTTTTTTTACGCCTACCTGCTTAAAATTAGTCCGCATAGTTATGTTTTTCCTTATGAAGAAATAGAGAATGGGGAAGCGGGAAAGATTCTCAAGCAAACAACCGGACTTAATATCAGCTATCTAAATTAACGATAATTGGTTCACAATTAAGGGTTTTTGATACCTTTGACTGAGAAGCAACTGCTTGGCAATCGCTACTATTGGGCTTAAAAAGTAACTTCAATTCTTTAGCATTTTTAGGTACTTCAAATGCCACCTCACCGCGACGCACAGCACCAGGATCGATTTTACCTGTAGGCATTTTTACATCTTCTAAAGCTCCTGCCAAAAGAGCCACATCATATTCCTTATTTTGGCTGTCCATGACTCCAAATGACACAACTGTAAGGTTTATGGGCTTCTCTCCTTTATTAGCAGTTGTGGTATCAACCAAAATCCACTTATTGCCTTGATTAGGTACAAGCGCCCTTTTTCCTTGATGTTCTCGCGTACCATGAACAGTCAATTGTACGTAGAGATTATCATCTGCTATTGAAACTAATTGCCCAACTTCATAAGTAGTTTTTGGAAGTTTTGGCGACGAAGATTTCGCTGTAGCCTTTGAAGAAGAAGTAGCTGGTGATGGAGAATTTTCCTTGGTTGTTTGATTCAAAGAACACCCAGCGCTGAGGATGAGCAGAGTGAATGTTACACTCCCAACAGTGATATTTTTCAGTCGATTCATAGTTCCTGCTATTTGTCAGCCGTTGCGTTCTAAATTTAGGGCTTGAAGAGTTCTGTAAAAGCACCGCATTAAACCACTAAGCTTAGCCTGTAAAGCAATTAATTCCCACAGCCAGTAGCTAAAGTCCACCTAAGAGAGGACTTATATATTGTTCTACACTTTCCTGAAGAGAAATTCCGTTATAAATTAAACTAAGACCCCAACATCTGCAACTTATATAAACTCGCGTACAGTCCATCTTGCTGCAAAAGTTCGTCATGGCTACCTGATTCCACCAACTGTCCCCGCTTCAGCACCAAAATTCGGTCTACATTGCGAATAGTTGAAAGACGGTGAGCAATAATAATGGCAGTGCGTTTTTCCAGTAACCTGTCTAACGCTTCTTGAATCAGTGCTTCTGTACCAACATCCAAACTTGCTGTTGCTTCATCTAGCACCAAGATACTGGGGTCGCGAATTGCAGCACGCGCAAACGCCAATAATTGCTTTTGTCCGCCAGAAAGATTAGTACCTCGCTCTCGCAATTGGGTGTTATAGCCTTGGGGTAACTGTTCAATGAAACTAGCAACATTCGTTACCTGTGCTGAATTTTGAATTGCCTCGAAAGAATAACTTTCTCCTAAACTAATGTTGCTCTTAACATCTCCTGCAAAGATGAATCCATCTTGCAAAATTACGCCCATATAGCGCCGCAATTCGGCCTGGGGTAAATTGCGAATATCAATACCATCTACCAGAATTCGTCCTTGTGTAGGTTCGTACAAACGACACAGCAAACGAATAATTGAACTTTTCCCAGCACCAGTAGGGCCAACTAAGGCAACTTTTTCACCAGGATGAATGGTAAAGTGCAAATCTTTGAGGACGTATTCATCATTTTTGTAGGCAAACCAAACGTGTTCAAAACGAATTTCTCCAGTGCGGAAACCATTATTTTGAGATGCTTGGGTTAGACTTTGTTGGGCCGCAAGTTCTGGGTCACGAATTTCAATCGGCTCATTCATAATATCGCTGATGCGTTCAACAGCCGTGAACCCTGCTTGCAGCATCGTGAATTTTTCGGCAAAGCGACGCAAGGGGTCAAACAGACGCTGAGCGTAGAGGATAAAGGCAGACAAGGCACCAAAACTCAGGGTTTTTCCGACAACAAACGTACCACCCAGCCACAACACAGCAGCGATCGCCACTAAGCTAATCCATTCCAGTGTTGCCGAAACTGCTGAATCGAAAAATATCGTTTTATCCACCTCGCGAACGTAGCGACTGTTAATGTCACGGAACATCTCTGAGTTGAATTTTTCCCGGCGAAACAACTGCACAACATTGATGCCAGTAATGTTTTCTTGCAACATCGAATTGAGTACAGAAAGTTCATCTCTCGCTTTGTAATTTGCTTGGCGAAACTGCTGCTGGAAGTAAATAATTAGAGCCGTAACTGGTATTAACATCAGCACCAACATTAACGCTAGTTGCCATTGCAAGAAAAACATGGTGACGGCAACTACCAGCATTGAGAGAATGTCACCGATAATGCCAATTGCACCAGTAGAAAAGACTTCTCCAAGTGCTTCCACATCGCTTGTCAGTCTGGTAATTAACCGCCCTACGGGTGTTTTGTCAAAAAATCGTACCGCTAGGGATGTAATATGAGCGAAGAGGTCTTCACGAATCCAAGCAGTCATTTTCTGCCCCATCTTCACCATCAGAAATCCCTGAACAGCGACGAACGCTAGTCTGAATAAGATGGTGAGTAATAGTAAACCAATGAGAATATTTAACCCTTCCGACAAGGAGCGATTTGCCAAAAAAGACCAAATTTGGTCTTCATTGCGAATTAAGGAAATTGCCTGCCCGATAATCAAAGGTTGAATCGCACCTGCTACAGATAGCGGCACCAACAAACCAATAGAAATAAATAGTAGGCTGCCGGTGCGACGGGCATAAGGCACCAAGCGCAGGAAGAGTCGCCAGTCGTTTTCGCGCGATCTCGGTCTGGGATTTGCCTCCTCAAGCGGTGATAAGCTAGTCATTCAAAACCCTGGTAATAATTTTTGGCAAAAAATACAAGCTTTTCTAATGTAGCTTAGTAACCGATTTAGTCATCATACGTGAGGTAGAAAAACCTGAATGAATAAACAAGTCAAAGTTAAACCTAATTCCAAACAGCAAAATATAGAAGAATCCGCAGATGGAATTCTTACTGTACATCTAAAGTCACCACCTGTGGATGGCAAGGCAAATAAAGAGTTAATCGATCTCCTGTCCAAAAAATTTAATGTGTCGAAGTCTCAAATTAGAATCAAGACAGGTTTATCCTCAAAAACTAAGTTAGTTGAAATCGATTTGAACGAAGATTAGAAACCATAAAGTAGGGGCTGGTTTAGGGATAAGGCTTATCACCAACCAGTATCTAACTTCAAAACCCGCCCTTCCCATAAAGTAGGGGCTGGTTTAGGGATAAGGCTTATCACCAACCAGTATCTAACTTCAAAACCCGCCCTTCCCATAAAGTAGGGGCTGGTTTAGGGATAAAGCTTATCACCAACCAGTATCTAACTTCAAAACCCGCCCTTCCCATAAAGTAGGGGCTGGTTTAGGGATAAGGCTTATCACCAACCAGTATCTAACTTCAAAACCCGCCCAAACCATAAAGTAGGGGCTGGTTTAGGGATAAGGCTTATCACCAACCAGTATCTAATCTTCAAAACCCGCCCAAACCATTCTAATCTTCAAAACCCGCCCTTTCAATGTTGTGTTTATTTTCACCCACCTACTTAATTAACAGCAACCAGAGAAGCTGCGGCTTCTATCTTTTCCACCCACTGATTAATATTATCAGTATTGAGGCGATAACTTAAGGGATGAGCAATCAGCCTTGTCGTACTTTCAAACAGCGTATCAATCTCAATCAAACCATTTTCTTGTAAAGTACGACCACTGGAAACTAAATCAACAATTGCCTCCGACATTCCCGTAATTGGGCCAAGTTCCACAGAACCGTAAAGTGGGATAATTTCTACAGGCAAATCTAGATTATTGAAATATTCGCGAGCACAATGAACAAACTTCGAGGCTACGCGACCGTGGGGTGGCAAATCCAAAGAACGCCGATAAGGGCTAGAAGCGCGTACCGCCACCGACAGCCGACATTTGCCAAACTGTAAATCAGCCAAGTGAGCAACTTGTGAGGCTTTTTCCCGCAGTACATCATAACCAACAAACCCCAACTGTGCTTGGCCATATTCCACGTACACTGGGACATCGTGAGTTCTGACTAGCAGGGCTTTGGCGGTGCCAGTGGGGTCTTGAATTTGAAGTTGGCGACTTACTGGATCGAGAAAGCCACTGAAATCTAAGCCGACTGCTTGCAGCAGCTTGATGCTATCTTTCAGAAGTCCGCCTTTTGGTAATGCAACAGTCAGCATAAATAATCTGGTTTATTTGAAGAATGGTTTCCCATGTCGGAAGTGTCAGCCTTTCTATAATATTTTGAATTTACTACTGAATTTAAGTGAATTGCCTTTTTGCGTTCGCTATTTTATGACTCCGCTAACCCTAGTTATTGGTAACAAGAATTATTCATCCTGGTCCCTGCGTCCTTGGCTGGCAATGAAACAGGCCCAATTAGACTTTGCTGAGATACGCATTCCCCTAGACACGCTGACGACAAATCAGCAGATTCGCCACTATTCCCCATCAGGAAAAGTGCCTATTTTGCTACACGGTGACCTTACAGTTTGGGAATCCCTGGCAATTTGCGAATATATTGCCGAAAGCTTTGCGACAAACTTATGGCCATCGGATCGGGAAACACGGGCGATCGCGCGATCGGTTAGCAGTGAGATGTATTCTGGCTTCCAAAACTTGCGCGAACATCTGCCAATGAACTGTCGCGCTAGACTTCCCGGCTTCGGGATGAATCCATACGTGCAAGCAGATATCGATCGCATCACTGCTATTTGGCGCGAGTGTCGTCACAAATTTGCTAGTGCTGGCGATTTACTATTTGGTAGTTTCAGTATCGCTGATGCGATGTTTGCGCCTGTGGTGTCGCGTTTTGTTACCTACGATGTGAAGTTGGACGCGGTTTCACAAGCTTATATTGATGCTATTTTAGCGCTTCCGGCTATGCAAGAATGGCTAGAGGCTGCGACTCTGGAAGTGGAAAATATTGATACTCTGAATGCTTAGCTACTATGAATATGAAGCATCAAATGGAAGCGATACAACTGCCTTTATTTCCTGATGGGGAGGAACAAAATCCTACTAAGAAGCAGAAGAAAGCCAAGTTAGGACGTTATGAACGCATCCAACGCGAACTAGAAACAAATGACTGCGATCCTTACAAAAGATTCCTTGAAGTTGAGTTCCCACAGCTACCAAAATCGAACTATACATTTGTAGATCTTTTCTGTGGTGCTGGAGGAATGACACAAGGTTTAGTGCAAGCTGGATTCCGACCAGTAGCAAGCCTTGAATTAAATCCAATAGCAACAGCAACTCATCTCAAAAACTTTCCCAAATGCCACCATTTTTGCGGAGATATCCAAAATTTTGATTCCCAAAATTGGCTTACTCAAATCAATTCGCCTGAAGTCCATCTTGTTGTAGGTGGCCCTCCTTGTCAGGGCTTTTCAGTTGCCGGCAAACGTAATCCTAACGACCCTCGCAATAGTTTATTTAAAGAATTTGTTCGCCTTGTCTCCGAGATACGTCCTTGGTATGTTGTCATGGAAAATGTACCAGGAATTTTGACAATGCAGAAAGGAGCTATTAAAAAATCAATCATTGATGCCTTTAAAGCTATCGGCTATCCTCATATTTCTATTGCCATTCTTGAATCTGCTGCCTATGGAGTCCCACAAATTCGCCCAAGAGCCATCTTTATTGCTAACAAATTTGGGATGCCGAACCCTTATCCCAAGCCTCAATTATTGCCTGAACAATACAAACCAATTGAGTCAGCAATCTCCGATTTACCAGAGTGGAATCCCATCCCAGAAATTAACCATGAATGGACTCGACATTCATCTAAATATATGGAGAGAATTGCTAAAGTTCCACCAGGCGGTTCTTTGTATGAAACTTACACTGATGCCTTCAAGCGCCAATATCCAGGCAAACCTAGTATGACGGTGAAAGAGAATCACGGCGGTACACATATTCATCCCTATCTTAACCGTGTAATTTCAGCTCGTGAAATGGCTAGATTACAAACATTTCCTGATTCATTTATTTTTGAAGGTTCGATGAAAAAGGCAATGTGGCAAATCGGAAATGCAGTACCACCACGCTTAGCAGAATGTATCGGCTATGCACTGATCCCGTATTTGAATGATCTTGCACGGAATCCTCAAGGTAGAGTTGCTTCCTAAATATCTAAGCGCTAAGAATGTAATTATTATGCAGCGCCAGAGGATAATAAAAATTGATAGCTGAAAGCCGATAGCGAACGCAATGCGAATCCTTTTAGTTGATGACGAAGTTGAACTAACTGAACCCCTGAGTCGAGTACTAAGTCGCGAGGGCTATGGTGTTGATGTTGCTTATGAGGGAACGTCGGGAAGTGCTTTAGCTTCCGCCAGAGTCTATGATTTGCTAATTTTAGATTGGATGTTGCCGCAAATCTCAGGCTTGGAAATTTGCCAACAATTGCGACGCGCAGGACGCACAACTCCAGTACTCTTTCTCACTGCTAAAGATACCCTTGATGACCGAGTATTGGGATTAGATGCTGGTGCTGATGACTATCTAGTTAAACCTTTTGAACTGCGAGAGTTGTTAGCAAGAGTTCGTGCTTTGTTGCGGCGTTCAGCAGCTATCAACGCCAGGACGAAACCACTCTTACGAGTTGGGGGACTGGAACTAGATTTAGATAATCAGTTAGCTTATCGCGATGGACGTTTGATTGAGCTATCGGAAAAAGAATGTCAGCTTCTAGAATACTTTATGCGCCACAGTGGTCAGTTGTTGACTCATGAGCAAATTTATCAACATTTATGGGGGCCAGATGAGCAACCGATTAGCAATGTTTTAGCAGCTTTGGTGCGTTTGTTACGCCGCAAAATTGAAGCAAAAGGTGAGACGGCACTAATTCACACTGTCTATGGGAAAGGATATCGTTTTGGAGATGGCAATTGAGTACGGGTAATGGGTAATTGGTAATTGGTAATTGGTAATGGGTAATTGGTAATTGGTAATTGGTAATTGGTAATTGGTAATTGGTAATTGGTAATTGGTAATTGGTAATTGGTAATTAGACAACTGACAGGAAGGGCGTAGCATTTGCGTTGTTATATTGTCGGTAATATCTAAATATTTGGGAGCAAATGCTACGCCCCTACACAAAGGACAAAGAACAAAGGACAAAGAACAAATGACAAATAACAAAATCAGGGCTGGTATTGTTGGTACTGGATTTGCTGCAAAGCTAAGGGCTGAAGCCTTACAAGCAGATGCGCGATCGCATTTAGTTGCCGTCAGTGGTTATACTCCAGAAAAAACCCAAGAATTTGCTCAAACCCACCAAGCCTCAGCAGTTGATTCTTGGCAACAATTAGTGCAGCATCCTGATATAGATTTGGTGATAATTTGTACAATTAATCGCGATCATGGGGGTATCGCTCGTGCTGCAATTGAAGCAGGGAAACACGTTGTTGTTGAATATCCCTTATCCCTCGACCCTAGAGAAGCCGAATTTTTGATAGCATTTGCCCAAGCAAAAGGCAAACTTCTCCATGTAGAACATATTGAATTACTAGGCGGATTGCATCAAGCGCTGCGGCAATCTTTACCTAAGATTGGAAATCCTTTTTATGCCCGTTACGTTACCATTGTGCCTCAGCGTCCCGCACCGAAACGCTGGACTTATCATCGAGAATTATTTGGTTTTCCCTTAAGTGGTGCTGTTTCTCGTATTCATCGACTTACTGACTTGTTTGGTCAAGTACGCTGCTGTAGGTTGTCAATCTCGGTTTTGGGGTGAATTCTGAGTACTATACAGCCTGTCTTTGCACTGCTCAACTGCGTTTTGCTAGCGGTCTAATTGCCGAAGTTACTTACGGTAAAGGAGAAACTTTTCTGGCAGTCACGTTACGCAATTTTGAGGTTCACGGAGACCAAGGAACGCTACTTTTTGAGGGTGATCAAGGCAATCTAATTCGCGAAGAGGAAAAAACACCAATTGAAGTAGGTGGACGTCGCGGTTTGTTTGGCAAAGACACAGCTATGGTGTTGGATTACTTAGTAGAAGGAACGCCTTTGTACGTGTCTACTGCTGCTAGCTGTTACGCCCTCAAGGTTGCGGATGCAGCGCGTCAGTCAGCGGAAACTGGGAAAGCGATAGTAGCAGTTTAATGTAGAACAGGTAAAGCAGGCATCGCCGCTTCTTTAAAACAGGCGTCCCGCCTGTTCTACTTTAGACGTTTGAGAGCAATTTGGTATCCAAAAATTGCGAAATAAAACTACTTCAAAAGAAAGTCTCTACTAAAAAAGCAACCCATGAGTTTCACTCAAGCTAATAGCCTGTTACCCGTCCCCTCTGGCTCTCTAAAAATTCCTGAACCACCGCTCCTTTTAGAGAGCATAAACGGTCATTCAATTCTTTTTTCTCTCGTGATTCCAACTTACAACGAGGGTAAAAATATTCAGCAAATTGTTAACTTACTCAGTCAAATTTTGGATGGAGCAATACCGAAAGCTTACGAGTTAATTGTTGTGGATGACAATAGCCCCGATCTCACTTGGGAAATTGCGGCCGCGCTGCTTCCAGAGTATCCACAACTGCGGGTGATGCGACGAATTGAGGAGCGAGGGCTTTCTACTGCAGTCATTCGCGGTTGGCAAGTAGCACGAGGAGATGTCTTAGGTGTGATTGATGCAGACCTCCAACATCCCCCAGAAATCTTACTGAAACTGTGGGCACAAATCAAACGGGGAGCTGATTTGGCGGTGGCTAGTCGCCATGTAGAAGAAGGTGGCGTTAGTGAATGGAGCGTTATCCGCCGATTTTTATCTCGTGGTGCTCAGACCCTCGGATTAATTTTACTCCCTGGCGTTGTAGGTCGCGTCTCAGACCCCCTGAGTGGCTACTTTTTAGTACGTCGTCGTTGTCTTGTCGGTCGTACAATGAGTCCCTTGGGTTACAAAATTCTGATTGAAGTACTAGCGAGAGGGAGAGTACCCTGGATTGGCGAAGTAGGTTATGTTTTTCAAGAGCGTCAGGAGGGGGAAAGTAAGGTTACCTGGAAGCAGTATCTAGATTATCTGCTACACCTCCTGCGCTTGCGTCTTACCCTTGGCCCTGTCGGTCGTTTCCTGCGCTTTGGTGCGGTGGGTTTTTCTGGTGTGTTTGTGGATATGGCTATGCTTTACTTGCTTAGCGACCCCAGTACCCTAGGTTTAGCGCTGACTCGCAGTAAAATCATTGCTTCAGAGTTGGCGATTTTCAACAATTTCTTGTGGAATGATCTGTGGACTTTTAGTGATATTTCCAGTCGGCAACCAGGGAAACGTAAGCGTTTTCAACGTTTTTTAAAGTTCAATCTTGTTTGTCTTGCTGGGTTGCTCCTCAATATTTTACTGCTGAATATTTTCTTTAATGTTTTTCATATAAATCGATATTTAGCAAATTTGCTGGCGATCGCTCTTGTCACGATTTGGAACTTTTGGGTTAATCTGAAGCTCAGTTGGCGAGTTACGGACGTCGATTGAGGTTGCTTTTGTTGAAAAATTTCCTTTCCAGTAGCTGGTTCCACCCGCTACTACTTTTGTTGTGGATTGTCATTGGTGCCGGTTTACGCTTCTCTCATCTGACAGGAAAATCACCCTGGACTGATGAGTTTGCCACCCTGGTCTTTAGTTTAGGCAATGGTTATCAAAATGTCCCGCTAGATCAGGCAATGTCCCTAGAAACTCTGCTTAAACCCCTGGAGGTGAACCCCACAGCAGGCACTCAGCAGGTGATTCATCACCTCATTACAGAAGACCACCATCCTCCCCTATATTTTGTCTTGGCTCACTACTGGATGGATTTATTGACAAATCACGGTAAATATGTATCGCTGTGGTCAGCGCGATCGCTCCCCGCATTCTTGGGTGTTGTCTCAATTCCGGCTGTTTTTGGACTCGGCTTTTTAGCTTTCCGTTCCCGATTGGTAGCACAACTAGCAGCGGCAATGATGGCAGTTTCTCCCTATAGCATCTTCCTTGCGCAGGAAGCACGTCACTACACTTTAGCGATACTTTGGGTAATTGCCTCTTTGTCTTGCCTAGTAGTTGCTATACAAAATCTCCAACGCCGAACTTCCCTACCAATTTGGATAGGAATCTGCTGGGTAGTAATTAATAGTTTAGGCATAGCAACCCACTACTTTTTTAGCTTGACTTTAATAGCCGAAGCAATAGTTTTATTGGGATTTTGGATATTAGGAAATCCAATATTGACAAAATTATTGACAAAATTCTTACCAATTCCCAATTCTCAATCATCAATTCCCCATCCCCCTTGGTTACGAATTTATGCAGTAGCTGTAGGAACTTGCGTCGGTTGTTTAGTTTGGGTGCCAGTGTGGCAAACGAGTCACAACTCTCAGATGACTCAATGGATTATGGCAGGCGATCGCAATATTTTGAGCTTGATCAACCCAATTTTTCAATCTCTCGCAGCTTGGATTACCATGCTATCTCTCCTTCCAGTGGAAGCACCATCACTACCAATAGTAATTGCCTCTGGGCTGGTG
The DNA here is from genome assembly GCA_042408245.1 of Potamolinea sp. Classification (GTDB taxonomy): domain Bacteria; phylum Cyanobacteriota; class Cyanobacteriia; order Cyanobacteriales; family Coleofasciculaceae; genus Potamolinea. The sequence continues at coordinate 88,412 of JAYFMV010000034.1, read as the reverse complement.
ATGTTGATATTTTTTATCTGGGGAACGCCAATTATCTTTCGCGGTTGGAAGACCATGTTAGAGCAGAATGAGACTCGTTTAGGAATAATAATTTTGGGAGGTTTTGTATTAGGATCGATCGCCATATTTTTCAGTCTTGCTTACTTCTTTAGCACCGACCTGACAAGAGGAGCAAGATATAATTTTGTCTACTTCCCCGCTGTCCCCGTCTTGTTGGGAGCAGCACTAGCAATTACCTGGAACAGTGCTTTTGTTTCTAATTCCAACCAAACATCAGCCTTAAAAAACAGTGGAAAATCAGCCGTCGCTATTATCTTGCTCATGGGTTTATTGAGTGGGATGACAGTAGTCAATAATTTGGGATATCAGAAATACTATCGTCCCGACCTTTTAGTACCAGAAATTCAACGGATGTCGCGAGTACCGATACTAATTGCCACCACTCACAACACCCTCGTACAAACTGGAGAAATGATGGGAATTGCCTGGGAGTTCAAACGTAGCGCCAAGTCACAGAAAACGAAAAAATTGCCTCAGTTTCTTCTAGCACATCAAACTCAAAACAAATGTCAAGGAACAACTTGCCAAGCCTCCACAACTCTCCAACAAACCCTAGCTAAACTACCACGTCCGCTAGACTTATGGCTAGTAAATTTTCAAGCACCAATAGAGCAAAAAAAACCCAACTGTTTTCCTGAAAATATCTCTAAATACCGAACATCAGTAAATGGCTACACCTCCAAATTGTATCACTGTATTGCCACCGATGCTGAAACTTCCAAAAAACTGTAACTTCGCCCCTCAAAAACTCTGCGTTTCTCTGCGTAAACCTCTGCGTTTCTCTGCGTTAAAAAATCAATCCCCCATCTATCGCCAAGCAAACAACAAACCAATTCCTCCCAACGCAACCAGCACTCCTAACAATGCCCTAAAACTAACTTTATCGCCCATCCAAATCGCAATTGGCAAAACAAATAAAGGACTCGTAGCGAGGAGAGCTTGAGCAATCCCCGTTGCCGTATATTTAAAAGCAGTTTGTTGCAGCCAAATGCCCAGGTAAGTGCTGAATAAAGCTGTAATCGCGACAATACCCAACGTCTTTTTAGACTTTAGCGGCTGCAACCAGAGGCTAGGAGAATGTTGTATTGGCATCCACAACAGTAACACCAACACACCACCAATTAAGCGCAACAACGCACTCCATAAAGGGTTAATTTCTGTCCCTGCTAAAGCAGCGCGGGATAAAACTGATCCGCTTGCTTGTCCTAATACTGACAGCAAGGCAAAGCTAACACCTCGTAGCGGATTTATAGCTTTACTATCAGAGCCTGGTACTCGTTCACTGACCACCCAGCTAACTCCTAATACTGTTACAAAAATTCCCGCCCAAGCGGTAATAATTAGGGATTCTTGTAAAAAAATAAGGGCGATTAGTGCGGATAAAGGAGGAGCCAAAGCTTGTAGTAACAGCGTCCGTCTCGCTCCTAAATTGTTCAACGCTTCAAAGTAAAATGTATCCCCGAAACCAATACCAAGAACCCCGCTAACTAGCAGAAATCCCAGAGCAAAAATATTCAGGTGAGCGGGTAAGTAGTTACCTTGCACAATTAGAGTCAAAGCAATCAGCAAGATCGCAATTACTCCCTTGCTCAAATTAAGTACCATTGGCGGTATTTTTTGACCAAGATGAGCATAAACTACCGCCGACAAAGACCACAAAAAAGCAGCTCCCAGAGCCGCAATTTCTCCAGCAAAGTTTGTCATCACAAAATTCAACAATTTTCCTCTAAATACCCTGATTAACAAGTGTGAAGGATAAAGGTTGAAAGTTGAAATATTAAAACCTTTCAACTTTCAACCTTCATCCTTCATCCTTTTCTCAAATCTACTGTATCGACTACTAACTTGCTTAACAAAGCATAATTTGCATAGCTTATATGAATAAAATTGATAGATATAGGTAACAACAATTTGAGAGCTAGTACTATAATTCAGACAATACTTGCATCAGCCCTATGAGTGAAATCAATCCCTACAAATTGAAAATCTCTCAGCTACGTGCTTTGGTTGCAGTTGCAGACTATGGCAACTTCAGTGAAGCCGCCTTGCACATGGAGTTATCCCAGTCAGCAGTTAGCCATGCGATCGCCAGCTTGGAAGAAGAATTGGGTGTCGTGTTACTCTCACGTGGGCGTCATGGAGCTCATCCAACGCCAGTTGGGGAGCGAATAATTGAGCAAGCGCGTCAGGTTTTGCAATTACTGGAAGGGATAATAAAAGAAGCCAATCGGGAAAAAGGTTTGCATGGCGGGAGTGTAAGAATTGCCTCTTTTCGTAGCGTAGCAACTCATATTTTACCAGCAGTAATTGCCCGGTTTTGTAATCACTTTCCCGAAGTCACCGTAACCATCACCGAACATTCTGATTGTTTGGGTGTAGAACAAGCATTGCGCGAAGGCCGTGCAGATATTGGCTTCACAATTCTCCCCGCTATTAGTGAATTTGAAACCTGGGAAATATTGCGAGATGAGTTTGTTGTGCTGCTACCACCTACTCAAACTAATCAAAGATTTCGTAATACCAAAATTACCTGGGAGCAGTTAGCTACCTACCCGTTAATTTTTCCTTCTACCAATGCTTGCTATCTACCTGTTCGCAACCATTTGAGGGCGTTGAAATTTCCTATGAAAATTGCTTACGAAGTCAAAGAAGATTCAACAATAGTGAGTATGGTGATGCAAGGTTTAGGGGCAGCAATTCTGCCCCAACTTGCAGCCGAACCAGTACCAGCAGCAATTCAAGTGTGTAGTTTGCCAGTTCCTTTAGAAAGAGTAATCGGGGCAGCCGTTTTAACCAATGCCCTTCAAACTCCGGCTGTCTTTGCATTTTTAGATGCTCTGAGAAATGTTGGTAGATTCAACACCAAAGCAGCAGTTTAAAAGCTGAAGCACTGTAGAAAACCACTAAAAATCTCTTAGGTTTCCGTAGTCATTGATTGCAAATTCTATTTGCAAAAGTAAGCGTTCTTTCTCGGTTGGAACAGCGCCTTTGTGGAAGCAATATGTATCTTCCGCAAATCCAAAACCTGCTGGTCCGCAGATAGTGACCACATTTTGGGCACCATAAGAATCAATAATCTCGTTATCGTCTTTACTGGCGCAACGGACACCCAGAAGCTGATGTGAAAGCTTCTTATTTTTGTGAGTACCGCGAATAGTTACATGAGGGCCACTGGAGGAATCTACATCAGTCAAGTAAAAGAAAAATTTGATGAACCGATAGTCATCCATATCGTAGTGAAAGACTTGAGCCGCTTTTAGTTGCTCTATTGCGGTTCCAGAAGCTGGAAAACTCCACCAAAGTTCAGTTGCTATGTGTACGGGAGTAGCACCTAAAAATTTAGCAGAGATCGCTAATAATCCCGGATCGGTTTCCAACTTTTTAATAGTTTGACAATCGTCTGCACCGAAATAACTACCCAGGCGAATTTGTTTGCCAGTCCTAGCTTCTGTTTGTTCTTTATCACGATAATAAAACCCAAAATTATGCTCTCGGTTACCATAGCAAGGTTTAGAATGAGCAAAATTCAAGATTTCTTGCACAACATCTTGAGGCAAGTTAATTCCCAAGGCAAAGCTATCAGTTTCTAGTCCTGAAATCACCTTATCTACATTGATATCCTGAAAAAGTGAAGGATTATCCTTACTAATTTCATAGGACTTGATAGGACGTTTGAAAAAAAACAGTATCCAGTCGCGTATACCCTCAAAACGAGCTAGCTTACGCATCAAAAACAAGCGGGGGTTTTTTGTCAAAAACTGATAGTTTTTTTGACAGTAGCCAGCAATTTTATCCCAAAAATTTTGAGAAGATTGAATTACCGCAGTCATTAATTTGGAGTCTCCTTAGATTTGTTTACACACGAGATTGAAAGCTACTCATAGCTCCGGAAAGCAGAAACGCTTAAACTGTCTCGGCTACATACTTGAAAACTGACGCTGTATGGTTACTGCAATAAAACTTATGAGGTCATGGCTCAGTCAAAATTTGCACCCATTTACTATGGTTTATTTACCAAAGTTCATCAGGGTTTATTTCTGTAAAGGAGAATAATCCTTAACTAAAAATCAGAGAAACTTTAAGCTCACAAAGCAAGAAGCTGAGGATAGGGTATAGCTCATTTTTGCAGTTTCATACAAACAGGTAAAACTGAGACGCCCCCTGGCGTATAAACGCTAACAAACCGTAATAAGCAAGCGATTCAAATCCCAAGCAAAATGCAATAAACCTAGAATTGAATACCCATAGAAAGCCATAGGCGGTTTATTGCCGTTCACCGACTTATTAGCATTTATGGATTGATCATAACCAATGCTTCTATCTATGGCAACCCTAAAAAAAATAGTATTTAGTCTGTTTATTTACCTCTTGATACAAAAAATTCCCTATTCAGGTAGGTGAAAATAAACACCACATGGGAAGGGCGGGTTTTGAACATAAAATACTGATTCGTAGCGACGCTTATCCCTATAAGAAGGGCGGGTTTTGGACATAAAATACTGATTCGTAGCGACGCTTATCCCTATAGGAAGGGCGGGTTTTGGACATAAAATACTGATTCGTAGCGACGCTTATCCCTATAGGAAGGGCGGGTTTTGGACATAAAATACTGATTCGTAGCGACGCTTATCCCTAAACCCGCCCCTACAAAGTTATCTTGTTTTTTTTACACCTAGCTGCTTATTCAAGGAAGGCTATATCAGGTCAATTTATTTATGTCAGACAAAAACAGCCGTTGTTATTTTTAAAGAAAAGTATTCCGTCATTTAGACGAAATTATTTTCCTTCTGTTAGAGTTTATCCGTCTGTTATTTTACTGGCAAGCAGAACCAGTTTCAGGTAGATTAAAACTAAATTCGTCTAGGGCGAAGTGCGTACCCCAACCTAAAGTATCTGCATATTCTCCACCACTAGAAGTAATCTGCAAGTTGTTGATTTCTAAAAAGTTAAAGTCAAACTTAATCGGTGCATTGGTATTGACAACCACTGTTTGCGAATACTTCTGAACACCGCCTAATAAACCATCCAACTTGATAATAAGTCCATTGTTCCAAACGCCTGTCAGATAAGCACTGTTGAAGTCAAACGTACCGCTGCTAATACTGATAGTGGCAGAAGTTCCCCAGCCATTGTAAGCGGTATTGATTCCTGACACTGTTCCCGTTTTATAGCCAGCACCAGGCCAATAATCAGCACTATTAATGTAATAAAAGTTTTCCCAATTCAATCCACCATAGCCGTTAGAAATAGCTCCTTCGTTGCCAGAAAGCTCATCAAAACTTAAGGTTGCAGCCTGTGCCGAACCTACGATTCCCAGAGTAATAGCTGTGGCTGCAATTGCTGCGACCGAGATTTTTTTTAAAAGAGTAGCTAAGGACATTGCTTTCTGTTGCTTTTGGACTTTGATGTTAAGTACCTAGTTGCAAAAAAAACTAGGAAAATAAAGTTTTTGCCAGCCCAACACATTACCGAAATATCGGCTTAGCTAGGGCAAATAAAATTAATAATTCTTCGGATTCAAACTTGAGTTGCTGCTCAAATTTAGTGGCAAATAAATTAGCTAAGTACTCTATTTTGGAGTGAGAGTACTTAACTTCCCTGGAATTTTAAAGGTCGGCTTACTGAGAAATGCACTAATCTTAGAGATGTCACCGACTTAGTAGCTGAGACCTTAAAAAGATTACTTTTAGAGGCTTTTTGCTGATTGAGGATTGGTGATGCCAGGATCAGGAAATTGTGTAATTTAATACAAAAGCCACAATCTGCTTTTCCCTTTGAGAAACTGAGAAAATCAAAACCGAAGGTAGAGCGTGTTGAATTCGGTTCATAAATTAAGAATAATAGTAATTATTGAACAGAACAATAACTTTCCTGAGAGTTTATTTAAAAAACACGAAATGTCTGCAAAAATGAAGTTTACTTTCAAGCATCACCCAAGTGAAGAGATTTTTGGGGCTAGGTTCTGGGCTATTACAGTCGTAGTCAATTGGGTGTAATACAGGATGTCGTAGGGAGACGATATATCATGTCCCTACGGTGTAGTAGATGTAATTGAAAACCTCTATAGCCTGTTCTACTCTGGGTGAGAGGGTGTTAGGGCTTCTTCGCAGCGGACGCTAGTCTGGGGGTGAAGAGGTGAGGAATGTTAAACTCTCCCTATCTCCCCCTCTTCTTATCTGTCGTTATAGAAGTATAGAATCAGTGATTTCAGTTGTTCTGCTACTCTTATTTAATCCTCCTCCTCAGCGTTGGAGGCAGTTTTAGCGACGCGTCTACATCGCCGCTCTGTATATTTCTCTTACTGCGGCAAAACCGCTTCATTTTTAAGCCGCGATACAACAATTAGGACGACACCGGCATCCTTCAACTTAGATTATCAGGAAGTTTGGCTCCCAGTTTCACCCACTTCAGGAAAGAAAAATCAGATTCATGGTTGGTGGATTCCCTGCTGCTACACCAGACGCCAAAGTTTGCCTATATTTGCATGGTAATGGCTCCAATATCGGAGATGAAGTAAAGCGGGCTTTTTGGGCTCATCAGTGGGGATTTTCCAGCTTGCTGATCGACTATCGAGGGTATGGTCGCAGCCAAGGCAATTTTCCGACAGAATCCAGTGTTTATGAAGATGTTGAAGCAGCCTGGAATTACTTAACTCAAGTGAAGAAAATTCCCCCACAGAATATATTTATTTACGGTCATTCTTTGGGGGGAGCAATCGCTATTGAATTGGCAATACGACACCCAGAAATTGCCGGATTAGCCGTGGAAGGGACATTTACAGGTATGCGAAAAATGGTAGATCATCTCTACAAAGAATTCTTGATATTTCCGGTGGATTTGATTTTGCACCAAAAGTTTAATTCTCTTAGCAAAGTGCAGTCATTAAAAATGCCAGTAGTCTTCATTCACGGTACTGCTGATTCAGTAGTTCCCGCTCACATGAGCCAAACTTTATTTGCTGCTGCACCAGAACCCAAAAAACTGCTTTTAGTACCACAAGCAGGACATCATGATGTTGAAGAATTCGGCGGGGAACAATATTTTCAGGCTGTGCAATGGTTAGTTGAACAATCTCAACTTGCGCAATTAACAAAGCCTTGAAAATCTCGATATCAAACTGCACCAAAGTATGACGGATATCGTACTATACCGCTGACATTCATCAACGCACTAGGTTTAAGTTCCAGCACCATAAATACTTCATCAGGAACCGGGAAAGGTGCATCTATACTGAAGCTACTAGCTGTCTGGAAACCAAAGCGTTTGTAATAGCCTGGATAGCCAAGTACCACGACGATGCTATGTTCTAATTCGCGACACTGACGCAAACCAATCTCGACAAGCTGACTACCAATACCTTGGCGCTGACGGGTTGGCGTCACTGCTAATGGTGCTAATGCCAATGCGGGTACAGTCTGCCCTTGTGATTCAATAACGATAGAGCTGAAAAGAATGTGACCTAGCACCTCTCCATTTTCACAAGCTACGAGGGAAAGTTCGGGAAGAAAATTCGGGGAGTTGCGGATTGCTTCTACAAGTTCGGCTTCGCTTGTTCTACCAAAAGCCATTGTTACAACTTCGCGAATGCTTGCTCTATCATCGCCTGTTTCACTCTTCAAAGACAGCATACCAGTATTTTCCTGTTTTCCTATTTCTCTGTTTGGATGTTACTTAATTCTCTGCTAAATACCCGATTTCTCCAAGAAGTCCGGTATTTGTAACTTGAAGAAACTGTAGCTGGCAATTTTTCGGTACAATGGTCACGGCAAGTTTATAAATGTTCAAGGTAATGCAAATACTTTTCCGCGAGTTTAACCCATTCGATTTGTGGATTTGGCTGGAGTTCAGCACCGTTCCCTCTTCAATGGAAAAAGAATATATTGAAGAAATTTTCAACTCCTGGTTTTTCTTGGGTAAACTGGGAGGTTTTGATGCGGAAAATCTCCAGGTTCAGGATGTTGGTCTGGATATCAGCTACATGGAGTATGACGACAGCGCTTCAGAAAGCAGCATGATGGCAGTCATGCATAATAAGAGTGATTTTGATTATGAAGGTACTTGGGGGCGCTGCTGGTTTGATCTAGGTACCAGTGATGCGATCGCTCTTGATGTTTTGATCAACTCTCTCAAGCAGTTTTCTAAAGAATTTGTCTCTATTGAAAAATTATTTATTGGCGGTGAAAATGAAGATTGGCTTGTGGAAAATCGCCGCAACTCCGTTTTCCAGGAATCTGAGCAAAACTGACAAAAATAGTTGTAATTTTTAGTTAGTAGAACAAGCATCATGCTTGTCAGTTGTTATACTGCTATTTATCGTTTACCGTATATTCAGATTACCAGAAAAAATGCACCACGCTAACCAAATCCGCGTACTGGCACTAGGACTGATTCGGGATGGCGATCGCCTGTTTATTTCCGAAGGCTACGACCCAGTAAAGCAACAGGTTTTTTATCGTGTTATGGGAGGCGGTGTGGACTTTGGGGAAACTAGCTACGAAGCCCTAAAAAGAGAGTTTCAAGAAGAAATTCAAGCAGAATTAACTAATATTAAATACTTGGGCTGTTTAGAGAATTTATTTACTTTTAATGGTCAGCAAGGTCACGAACTACTGCAACTGTATCAATGTGACTTTGTTGACCAAAAGTTTTATCAACTAGAAGAAATGTTTTTTGCGGAAGGTGAACGTAAAAAAAAGGCACTTTGGGTAGATATTAATCGTTTCAAGTCGGGAGAGTTGCGAATAGTGCCAGAGAATTTTTTAGACTATGTTAATTAGCTAGGGACTGGGGTGATGAAACCCTCCACCAACAATAAACAAAAAAGCCCGCGCAGGCGGGCTTCGTTTGTGTAGATGCGACTTCAGTCGTCTCTAGCGAAACATACTGCTAACAGAAGTATCTTCGTGGATACGCCAGATGGTTTCTCCCAGTAAATTGGCTACAGAAAGCACAGTTAGCTGTTTAAAGCGCTTAGCATCAGGAACCGGAATGGTATTTGTGACAATTACCTCTTCAAAAACCCCACTTGACAAACGCTCTACTGCAGGGGGCGAAAACACAGCATGAGTAGCACAAGCATAAACTTGCCTTGCGCCCTCTTCACGCAGTATTCTCGCACCTTCGGAAATCGTGCCACCGGTGTCAATCATGTCATCTACCAACACCGCCGTTTTTCCCTTGACATCCCCGATCACATTCATTACTTCTGCAACATTGTGAGCTTGGCGTCGCTTGTCAATAATTGCCAAGGGCGCATCATTGAGCTTTTTAGCAAAAGCTCTGGCTCTGGCAACACCACCGACATCTGGGGAAACCACAACAAGATCAGATAGTTGCTTACTCGCCAGGTAGTCTAGGATGACCGGTGAACCGTATACGTGATCGAAGGGAATATCAAAGTAGCCCTGAATTTGAGCCGAGTGCAAATCCATTGCCAAAATGCGACTAGCACCCGCTTCTGTGATTAGGTTAGCAACGAGTTTCGCCGTAATTGACTCACGCCCAGCCGTTTTACGGTCTGCCCTGGCATAACCATAATAGGGAATTACTGCGGTAATTTGCCGTGCTGATGCCCGACGACAGGCATCAATCATAATCAGCAACTCCATCAGGTGATCGTTCACTGGTTGGCAAGTTGGCTGAATCAGATAAACATCACAGCCCCGAATTGATTCTTGAATTTGAATGTATAACTCTCCATCCGCAAACCGCTTGCGAACCATCGGCCCCAAGTCCATGCCAAGATAGCGAGCCACTTCTATTGAAAGTGGCGCATTAGCAGAACCAGAAAACAGTCGGAGACGATTGTTATCCGCAATCGGCGGCAGCGTGGGCTGAAGCGTTAAAGTGGCAGAACGGCTCACAGCAAACCCTCTAAGCTCATTTCACCGCAATATTATCACTCTAAAACATAAACATTTGTAAGTTTTTTAAACAAATCTGTGAGTAGGCAGACAGAATCACTTTGTACTAAGTCACTAATTAATCGATAGAAAGCAAGAGCTTGATTCATCCTCTAGCAGCAAACTTTATGAATCACAAAGAAGACTAGCCGTAACACTTGAGCTAATCAACCGCCAAAAGTCATAGTCTTTTTTCTTAAAAAATGCACAATCCATCATAAACACTTGTTGATATTTAATAATATTTAATAAAAGAAATCTAGGAAATTGTATCACCTTCTATACTATTTGCTACTTGCATTCATTCACAGTAACTCTAGAAACTGGAAGCCCCCGTGATTTATCCGGGGGGATGTTAGCGAAAGCGTTGCGGGGCGCACAAGAGCGCACAGCAGGGCGTGACGCCAAGCGATCGGGCAAATTTATTGCCTAAATTCTCTTCATGGTACAATGCCATTGTGGTGACAAGATACACAGGTAACTCCTGGTAAGCAAATTCTTAAACCACATAACTTTTAGGCTTAACTCCAATGGCTGAAAGTGCCGGGAAGAAAGCCAAGCAGACTCGTTTTTTATGTTCTCTAAGTGATTGAGGGTATTCATACCTGATAAAGTGTGGATCTGCGCTTGTGGGCGGCTTGGAGAACAGCAACTTTTTTCGTAGAAACTAATTGAAACGCTCATGGAACTGGAACCACCGATTCCCTCTGGAACTATTCTGCAAAATCGCTACCACTTGCTCAGGGTTCTGGGTGAAGGCGGATTCTCTCGGAGTTACTTGGCTGAAGACCAAGGGCGCTTTAATGAACTTTGCGCCCTGAAAGAATTGATTCCGCCTCAGACAGGGACTTATGCACTAGAGAAATCAAAGGAACTATTCCAACGAGAGGCAACTACTCTATATCAAATTCACCACCCACAAGTTCCCAAATTCCGACAAACATTCGAGCAGGATGGACGGCTGTTTTTAGTCCAGGACTACGTGGAAGGGAAAACCTACCGCGAATTGCTGAACGAGCGCCTTACCCAGACTCGTCTTCAGACGCCAGATGGCAAGCTCGAAGGTTCACAACCAGCTAATCCTCCCCAGACAAATAACAGAGCTTTCTTGGAGGGCGAGGTAAAGGATCTGTTGCTGCAATTGTTGCCGATCTTAGACCACCTCCACAGCAAAAATATTATTCACCGGGATATCACACCAGATAATATAATGCTGCGCAACAAGGACAAACTGCCAGTATTGATTGACTTTGGCGTTGTCAAGGAACTGGCAACGGCTTTTCAATCGCCGAATGCAGCAGCCCCAGCTACAACCGTTGGGAAAATTGGCTATGCGCCCCTAGAGCAAATCCAAACTGGGAGGGCTTATGCCAGTAGTGACCTATACTCCTTAGCAGCTACAGCAGTTGTGCTACTGACAGGTAAAGAAGCCAAGGCGCTTTTTGATGATAATCAGTTGAATAATAGTGGCTGGCGTAGTCTAACCAATGTCAGCGATCGATTTGCCCAAGTCTTGAACCGGATGCTGAGCGAAAAAAGAGGCGATCGCTACCAATCAGCAACAGAAGTGATCGAAGCACTGCAATCGAAAACCCCGCCCCCCCCAGACCCTGTTCCAACTCCCCCACCCCCTCAACGACCAGACCCAAAAGTCTCGCAAATGGCGACGATGCCCGTGGGAGGACGCCTGCAACCTGACAGTTATACTCAAAGAGGTCCAGTCCCCAACTATCGGCCTACTCCGCAAGCCAGCGACGACTCATCTGTTAATAATCCTTGGGTGCTCGCTGCAATTATTACAGGAGTGGGGTTGCTGACAGCCTTTACCTCTTGGGCAATTGTCAGCAGCTTCAGGAGAAATGACCCGGAATTGGCCCCAACGCCTACACCCATCGTTTCCCCACTCCCCACTGTTACCCCACTCCCCACTGTTACTCTCTCTCCAACACCACTTCCAACACTTTCAGAATCACCAACACCCACACCACCTCTACCACCCTCACCACCCTCACCGACACCTATACCCACTCTACCCACTTCTTTGATTCAGCCCCTGAGTCTCCCCGCCGGTCAAGCCCTCTCCAGAGTGGGGAATGTTAAGGCAAACTCAACCGTTAGCTACATTGTCCAGGGAAAAACAGGCCAACGGCTGAGAGCTTCACTCAATGGTGAAGGAGTGTTGATGAGCGTACTCGGTCCCGATGACAGCGTAGTTAACAATCGGGCAAAACGGGTACAGCAATGGGAGGGAACCCTCCCCTTCACCGGCCCCTACACGATTGAACTAAGTCCAGTTAAGGGTCTGAAAAGTAGCGATTACAAGCTAGATCTGAGCTTAGCCAACTCCCCGAAACCATCACCATCACCATCACCATCACCATCACCATCGCCCTCACCATCACCTGTATATCAAACAGAACCAGTTAGCTTCCCCCCTGGGCAAAACAGTTTGGAACTTGTCGGTGAAAGCAGCCCACAGCAGATTAAACGCTATCTAGTCAATCTTCAAAAGGGGCAGCAACTGACCCTAGAAGTGCCAAAAAACGGCAATGTCAGCATGAATCTTCTCTTTCCCGGTGGGAGGTTAGTTCCCGGTGCCTCAAATACCAAATATTGGCAGTTTCAGGTGCCCCGGAATGGCGAATATAAGATTGATGTTATTGCTCCCAAAAAGACAAACTTTAGCTTAGATATCACTGTGGAAAACCCTGCCCAAACTCCTAAGAGTACACCAAGTCCTTCTTAGAAAATAAATTGCAATGGGTAAGTAAAAATAGGGAATGGGATAAGTTTTTAATTAATCATTCTTACCTATTCCCTATTGCCAATTCCCCATGACCTCACTCCTAAATTATGAATGTTGAAAGTACTACTAATTACTAGCACCGACACCGAAACAGGCAAAACTGTTTTAACATCTGCCTTAGCAGCGTATTTGCAAACTTATCATCCTCAAGAAAGTCTGGGCATTTTCAAGCCGATTCAAACGGGGACAGGCGATCGCGAACTGTACCAACAGCTATTTAACCTCCAACAAACCCCAGAAGAAATCACGCCCTTACACTTTCAGACACCCTTAGCACCACCAATAGCGGCCCAACGAGAAGGACGTGAGATTGACCTAGGTAAAGCTTGGGCCGCATTTAACAGCTTGCGCAAACAACGCCAATGGGTGCTAGTGGAAGCCCTGGGAGGACTGGGAACACCGATTACTCACGAACTCACTGTTGCAGATTTGGCCAGGGATTGGCGACTACCTACGGTGTTAGTTGTGCCGGTGAAACTGGGTGCGATCGCCCAAGCTGTCGCTAATGTTGCTTTAGCGCGTTCTTCAGGTGTCCACCTCCAAGGAATTGTCCTCAATTGCGTCAAACCTTGTTCCGATCAGGAAATTGCTGATTGGACACCAATAGACTTGATTCAGTCATTGACAAATGTCCCAGTGTTAGGAATTTTGCCTCATTTGGCTAACCCAAATGACCTCTCCAAACTAGCTCAAATTGCTTCAAATTTAGACCTAGAGCGATTAATGCCACAGTTGTCTGTATGACTCAGGGCTATAAAGAAGATCTTGCTTATATTCACGATGTTGGGTTTGGATCTTTTGCCAATGATTCAGCCCCAGGCTTACAAAAACTTATTCAGAAAGCAAAGATTGGGCAATCCTTCTAGGGCGTGTTTTCAAACCCTCGTAGGGGCGAAGCATTCGGTCGATAACCTTTCTCTGAAACCCTAATTTTTATGTCCGAATGCTTCGCCCCTACCCCAAATTTGGGACTTGGAAAACACGCCCTAGGTTTGTCTTGTCTGTAAAATAGACTACATTATGTAGTTTATATCTGTTAATTTTAGTTTTTATAAGTCAAAATATTATTATAAAACTTTATTTGTTTGTAGATACAGAAAAAAATGGTCTCTACCTTCCCCAACACCAATTCCGTTGACCTATCTCAGATCAGACTGGAGATTAGATCCTTGCAGCCTCAACTAATCGAGTGGCGCAGGAGTCTGCATCAAAGGCCGGAACTGAGCTTTAAAGAACAGCTAACTGCTGAATTCATTGCGCAAAAGTTACAAAAATGGGGAATTGAGCATCAAACTGGCATTGCAAAAACTGGTATTGTTGCCACAATTACTAGCACAAAACCTGGCCCCGTATTCGCAATTCGAGCCGATATGGATGCTTTGCCAATTCAAGAAGAAAACGAAGTATCTTATCGCTCGCAGCACGATGGGTTGATGCATGCTTGCGGTCATGATGGACATACAGCGATCGCACTCGGCACAGCCTACTATCTTTCCCAGCACCGGGACAACTTCACAGGTACTGTAAAAATAATCTTCCAACCTGCTGAAGAAGGGCCAGGAGGTGCAAAGCCGATGATTGAAGAGGGAGTATTGAAAAATCCAGACGTAGACGCAATTATCGGACTACATTTGTGGAACAATCTCCCCCTCGGTACAGTTGGCGTGCGCAACGGTGCATTAATGGCAGCAGTAGAATGTTTTAAATGCACCATTTTCGGTAAAGGCGGACATGGCGCAATGCCTCACCAAACCATTGATTCAGTGTTAGTCAGCGCTCAAATTGTCAATGCTTTACAGACAATTGTTGCTCGCAATGTTGACCCAATTGAATCAGCAGTTGTAACTGTGGGCGAACTGCATGCAGGTACAGCGCACAACGTCATTGCCGATACAGCAAAAATGAAGGGTACAGTAAGATATTTCAACCCGAAACTGAAAGGTTATTTAGGCAAACGAATTGAGCAAGTAATTGCTGGTATTTGCCAAAGTCAGGGCGCGAGTTATGAATTAGATTATTGGCATCAGTATCCACCGGTTATCAATGATGCCAATATTGCTGAACTCGTTCGTTCAGTAGCGTTAGAGGTTGTGGAGACGACCGCGGGAATTGTGCCAGAATGTCAGACAATGGGTGCAGAAGATATGTCATTTTTCCTGCAAGAAGTGCCTGGTTGTTATTTCTTTCTAGGTTCTGCAAACCCTGCTAAAGATTTAGCTTATCCTCATCATCATCCCAGATTTGATTTTGATGAAACAGCTTTAGGAATGGGTGTAGAAATTTTTGTCCGCTGTGTAGAAAAGTTTTGCAATTAATGAGTTTTAATTTTTCTGTATCTGTACACCTGCGTGAAGTTCCATTCCGGGGAAATCTGGGGAGTAATTTCCTGTAAAGAGGGTAAACATTGCTAATGAGGCTACTGCTAAACCACCACCAGTTAACCAGCGTTTTTTCATCTTTCGCTGATTGTCAAACATTGGCTGAAATTCAGAGATATTGTTGATTGAGTATTGAGGAACAGAAGAGTCAATTTCCTTACTCCAGGCTTGTATGCCACCTGTGATATTGGTGGCAGCAATGCCAGCTTCTTTCAAAAGTACCACAGCCCTTGCTGAGCGCACACCTGCCTTGCACATGATTACCACGAGGGGTTCTTTACCGGGACAGGACTGACGCTTTTCTTCTAGTAATTGTTCGATTTTGGCGATCGCTTTACCACTAGCAATTTCTGGATAAGGAATCAGAACTGCTCCTGGAACGTGAGCCATTTCATACTCACTCTTGAAGCGGACATCAATCAACAGCAGGTTAGGTGCTTGACATTCGATGAGTGTGTCAAGTGTTTGTACGCTCATTTGAGCGACTTGTGACTGCAACAGTGGATTGCCAATAACAGGTAAAGCCGAGATTTTGACGACTGAACCCGCCATCGGGGAGGGCTTGAATTGATTCACTTGGCTGTTCGTCATGGTGCTGTCAATCCTAGGACTGTGGAAGAAGGTCAGACTCTGAATAAAAACTCTTTGCTTAAATAATTAGTTTTAGTATCCGGGAGCCGACTTCTTGGGGTGTTTTCCTTATGTCCTCATCGTAGGGAATTTGACTCTAAAAAAATAGCTTTTATCTTAGTTCTTGTTTGACACTTCAAATATCCCAGCAGTTTTTTAAGTTTGTGCAAAGAGACGCAAACAGCCAAGAAACAAGCACAATAGCAATCTAAAGGCAATTTTCCCTTCTTCCATCAGAGTGATTTTTGATTCCACTTCACAGGGAATTATCTAGCAGTCGCCACAAAGATTAGACTAATGCTGAGCGCTCAAACCAAGTTCTGATTGATGTTTTCACTCAAGACCATGCACTTTGCTATAGCTAGTAGCGCGACCGCTCTAAATTGTTGGGTTAATTACCAACTACTTACAGAAAAATGGCGATGCCTAAATTTTAGTCCTGCTGAGCGTCACAAAATGTAAAGTAATAATAAGGAAAACTTTATGATTAACCTAAAATTATGAAATCCTATGCTTCGTTCCCTTTGAGCAAAACTCGGAAAAGCTCCCAGTTGAGTACAATCCTGGCAGACACACTCACAGTCTTTTGGGGAGAATGGTTAGATTTGCGGGTGCGGCTGTTGCAAATTGCCTCTACTGGATTAATATCACCGCTAATTTACATCGTCGGCTTTGGTTTAGGGCTGGGAAGTGCCTTAGACACAGCAATGAAACCAACAGCAGGTGACAACTATTTGCAGTTTATTTTACCAGGAATGGTAGCTCTGTCTTCGATGACAATTAGTTTTGGCGGTACAACCTTTTCGATTTGTGGTGAAAGGCTTTATAGCAAAACCTTTGAGGAAATGTTACTGCTACCAGTGCATCCTTTAGCGTTGCATTTAGGAAAAATGCTGGCTGGAATTGTGCGAGGAATGATGACTTCAGGTTCTGTGATTGTGGTGGCGATTCTCTTTACTGGCAAAGTATGGAGTTTTTTCAACCCCTTATTTTTGATATTGATCGTGCTTAATTGTGCAGTGTTTGCTGGTTTGGGGGTAATTGTAGGATTGAATGTGAAATCGCTGGAAAGTGTTGGACTTTACAACAACTTTTTGATTATTCCTATGTCATTTTTAGGAGCAACTTTTTTTGATCCAACAACTTTACCAGTAGTTCTCAAAGGGATTGTATATTTACTACCATTAACCTATACCAGTATAGGACTTCGGTCTGCGGCTTATTTGCCATTGTCAGAATTTCCTTGGTATTCTATACCGATTTTACTTACTGTGGCGATCGCGCTTTCTATTGCTGGTGCTTACCAGTTTTCTCATCAGCAAGATTGAGACTAACATATCCCCGACTTCTGGGATAAATCGGGGATATGAACTGCTAACATCTCAGTTAAAGGTTAAAAAGTTTCTCTAATCTTTTGCGAACCCAATTTACAACATTGCTGTCATCCTCGGACGAATCTAGCAACCCCAATTCTCGTAATTCTTGTTGCCGCACCGCTAATTCTTCTTGATGTTTTCCTAACTCTTGGACAATAACTTCAGCTAAATCTGGGTGTTTTTGTAAAAGTTTTTCAAAGCCTTTATTGTTAATCACGAACAGCAATGTTTCTTCTATAGCTTGAACCGTCGCCGTGCGGGGAATTCCTAACATTAAAGAAAGCTCTCCAAAAAATTGTCCTACTTGGAGAGTCGTCAGAGACTTATTAATCTTTTCAACAAAAACTTCTACAGACCCAGCAAGTATGATATAAAATGCATCGCCCGGTTCATCTTCACGAAATAGAACTTCTGACGATTTTAAGCGTTTGCGATATCCAATTTCAACCAATTGCCGTAATTCTAAATCAGTAAGATTTTGAAAGTAAGTAACAGAGCGCAGTAAATCTCGGATAGCTAAGGGTTTAGAGGGTTGTTTGGGTAAATGCTGTTGCGCCAATTCAGCAACATCTTTACTATCTCTCCTGGGATGAAACTTGCGTGTCAATACTTCTGGATTGCGAATCCATAAATCCCTTTGTGGGAAGGGAAAAGTTATTTTTTGTTGGCGTAAATTATACTCAATGATAAAGTTCAAAGAACTTTTAATCTGAGCTTCTCGATCTATCCTATTTACCCAAACCCACAGTTCCAAGTCTAAAGAACTATCTCCAAACCCAGTAAAAATAACTTCAGGAGGAGGCTCATGTAAAACTGCTGTTTCCATATAAGCAGACTTGAGAAGAGTTTCTGTAACCAATACCGGATCGCTTTCATAGGCGACTTTAACTGAGAGCTTAATGCGAGCGGTGAAGTTATCATAACTCCAGTTAATCAGCCGATTATCAACCAATTTACTGTTAGGAACAACCACATCGCTACCGTCCCTAGTCCGGATAAGCGTAGAGCGAATTGCAACTTCTTTGATGTACCCTGAAAGACCATCAAATTCAACAAAATCACCCACCTTTAGCTTGCGTTCCATCAGCAAGGTTAGTCCGCTAGCAAAATTTTTGGTTAAATCCTGTAGCCCTAAGCCAATACCAACTCCTAAAGCACCGGCTAAAACTGCCAAAGAAGAAAGATTAAAGCCAGTGCTTTGCAGAACGATTACAAAGGTAAAAGTGCCGATTGCATAGCTGATGATTGTGGCGATCGCCTCTCGGTTACCCTCATCAATTCTCAGTCTGACCAGTAATTTTTTCTTAAGAAATTTCTTGAGAGTACCCGTCAGAGAAATAACTATCAGTAACGAGACAATCAATCCAAGTATCAAACTGAGCGATACACCAGTCTCGCCAATTTTTAACATGGGAACTGTAAACAGTTCAGATGCAACCCTTAAGAACTGCTGAAAATCTAGAGTCATTACAACTAATTTTTAATAGATTTGTAGAGAGATTCCAGCATAAGTTCTACATCCGGTGGCAAAGCCGTAAAATGTAGGTAAAAACTTCCCTTTTCTGTTGGCATTTCCAACACTTTGCCATAAATATCTTCGCTAATTTTGGAAGGATTTCCAGGTGATAATAAATTGAGCTTGATATTGCTCAGTGGCTCTGGCACGGCTTGCTCTACATCCTTGTCAGAGCGAATCTCCGCCCCCTTAGCTGAAAGTTTGACTAAACTTCCTTGGAACAGAGAATTACTGATATGCTTGCCATCTAAAAGGGCGTAGTGAAATTGTAGAGATATTTTGTCGGGAAGAGGCAAAAATTCCTCTTCTTCTTTAGGCAGAAAAAGGTTGTATTCCCCACCCAATCCCCCGATTTCATAGATAGTTAGTGCTTCTTTGACACCTTTTGGTTTTACCTCTTTTTCACTGTCAATTCTGGCAATTGATTCTACTGATTGTAAGGTAGGTTCTGAAATGAGAATTTGACCACCTACAGTATAGGATTCGATACGGTAAGTTAAGTTGACTTGGCTACCAACAACACCGTATTTACTGCGTTTCTCTGAGCCGATATTTCCTACTACAACTTCACCTGTATTAATACCGATGCCCATTTCTAGTTTCGGCAAGTTCCATTCCTTCATTTTTTCATTGACAGCAGCCATTGCTAATTGCATGGCTACCGCGCAAGCAACTGCTCTTTTGGCGTCATCTTCTCTGGTGATGGGAGCACCAAAAAGTACCAAAATTCCATCACCCATGAACTCATCAATAGTTCCCTGGTATTTGGTAATTACATCTGCCATGTATGCCAAATAAAAATTGAGGATTTTCACAACTTCTTCAGGCTGCAATTGTTCTGAGAGGCGCGTAAATCCTCTTAAATCTGAGGTTAGTATCGTAATTTTTCGGCGATCGCCACCGAGTTTTAAACCTTCAGGGTTTTCCAGTAAATTGGCAACAATTTCATCCGTTAGGTAACGCCCAAAAGTCTTACGAATTTCTCCAGCAGAACGAGCAATATAGGCGGTGATGGCGAGAATTGAGCCAGAAAATGCTAAAAATGGCGGGATAATCGGTATCCACCAACTGGCGAGAAAAGCCACATAAGTACTACCTACCAAAACTCCCCCGGCAAAAATTGCAGCAATAACACGATAGGAGGAAAACTTGCTGACGCCACCATTAAATCGTCTTTGCCAACTTACCAGACAACCGACTCCAGACCATAGCAAAATCCATAACCATTCTGCGGGTTCTGGCAAACTCTGGATCAGGGGACGACCTTCTTTTGCAGCGCTGATAATTTGACTGGCAATATTAGCATGAATTTCTACCCCAGCCATCGGTTCCGGGATGCTTAAAAGTCCGCTACTGTAGGGGGTGAAGTGTAAATCTTGGAGACTTTCGCCAACTGCACCAATCAGGATAATGCGATCGCGTCCCCAATCGCTTGGTACGCGGTCTTTAAGAATATCTGTCATCGAGACAGTATCAAAATGTCTGGCTGATCCTCGGTAGTTCAAGAGGAGTTGATAACCCCCGTCTTCTGCTTTTATATAGCCGCCATCATTGGGTTGAAAACGGTTAAATGTTGCTTTACCTAGTTGCCAAGGAATGGTTTTAGGGTTAATTTTAATTCCTTCAGCATCTAGATAGAGTAAAGCCGTATATAAGCCAAAACTAAAAACAGGTTTTCCAGTTTCAGGAGACTGTAAATACAGCAAACTACGTCGTACTTTGTTATCAGCATCCAAAATTAGGTCATTGGCACCTACCTGGTTTTTAGCTTTCAGCGCTGGTGGTGCCCCTACTGCTTCTCGCTTGCTATCTCCAACTACTTTTTGAATACCAACCAAATTGGGGGTAGATTCAAACACCCGGACTAATTCCTGATTACCCGGTTCTATGGGTAAATCGCGATAAATATCGAGACCGATCGCTCTTGGCTTCCTGGCTTTTAGTTTTTCCAGCAATTGTGCATAGACACCATCTGGAAAAATTGGTTTCCCAACTTCTCGTAAGTCTGCTTCATCAATACCGACAATTACAATGCGATCGTCCTTCGGTTCCTGGGGTCTGAGACGCATATATTGATCGAAAGCTGTCCACTCCCAGGGCTGGAATAAACCAACAAAGCGGAGTAGGATGATCAAGCCCGCGATACTAGGGGCCGTAATCCATACTCCGCGCCATTCCCAAAAAAACCGTTTAATTTTTTCTTGCATAGAACTTGTCAGTTGGTAGTTGGTAGAAGCGAAGCAAGAGCAGAAAAATATTTGAATGTTATCGACAAATATAACAACGCTCTTGAAGTTCGCTCATTCCATTGCTACCGCAACGCGATCGCCCTGACCACTGACAGGAAGGGCGTAGCATTTGTGTTGTTAAATTGTCGGTAATAGCCAAATATTTTGGCGCAAATGCTACACCACTGACCACAGGTGGCACTGACTACTGACTATTGCTCACTGAATCGACTGTACAACACTCAAGTAGAGGTGCTGCTGAGATCGATTCTTCTATATAAACTGACGCGAGTAGTTCTTTCCAAGCGGTCGCGATCTTGGAATCATTCGGACGCTCTGAGCGCAACTGAGCCAAAATAGTCACAGCCTCTTGCCAAATATTAGCCTTTGCATACATTTCTGCTTGCTGGAGGGGTTCTTTTTCAGCGGCTAGTTTTCTTTGCTGATCCCAACTTAGTTCAGTACGCTTCATCCACCCTTCTACATAGTTATTTACCGAATTGTCTGTGCGATCGCAAATAAGCGCAAACTGCCACAAGTAATTTTTGTCTGTTGCCAAATATACACTTGCTGGAATGGTCAGTTTCACGATACCAGAATTGCCATTAAGTGCCACAGTGGCTTTGTAAATTTCCCGCTCCTGATTATCGCTGTCTTTGTCTTTAACCACAAATTCTGCCGACTTAGCCTTAGTTTGGGGAACATACCAATACAAAGTGGGATTATAGGAAGCTGTTGTCAAGACATTATTGCTGGGGGCCAAGGCTGCTAAAGAAGTACTACCCTTGATGCAAGCTTCCTGTGGGCTACGGGTTCCTCCGGAGGTCGATCTAGAGGGTGCTCCTACGTTCTCCGTAGGTGGGAATTCTAGACTAAGTTGTAGAGACTGCGCCCGCAGTGGTGATACCCCTAGTGATAAGGTGACAAATTCTATACATAGGGCGATGGAAATAGTACTTAAATAGGAAAGAGATTTCTGGCTGCGCATACTAAAAATTTCTCCTTGTGAAGATGAAGATAAGGTGGAAAGGGCAATAGAGTTCACTTAACGTTGAAATGCAACATAGACGAGCCTCCATAGCTCTCAGGGAAATATGTAGCCGACACTCAAGCGTTCAGGGTATCAATAGCTACCCACCTCCTTCCGCTCTCTCTACATAATCACTACTTACAAATATTTTCCAGCAAGAGTGATAGTAGAGGAATAAGCTGTTGTACATTGAATTTGCAAGTTTTACACTTATTAATTTTTGTCAAGAGGTCAAGAGTAGCGCTAGTAAAATATTTACTAACTCTTTAAGAACCAAGGACTAATGACCAAATCACAGTGTAAATTTAGGCAGAATAGATGTGAGAGTAGCTTAATCATAGTCTGTTTCTCAGAAGGCTTTGTTCCTACCAACATAACAACATTTCTATTAGTGAGGTGAGCCACTAGAAGCCGTCTTTGAAAAATCTTTTTTCCCTTAGTCTCTTTAGGTCGCTCATCTCAAGGCCTCTTGTCTCCAGGAGATTCGTACAGCATTTGCTTGCTTCAAGCAGGGGATAATAAACACGAGCAGGTATCGTCAGCCTCTTATGAACCAGAAAGCACTATACCAACTCACGTCACGCTATTGCGGCGATCGCTCTTCCGAGCGACATATTGCCCAAACATCCCACCAGCAAGAGCAAGCATTACGGTGATCATTATTACCAAGTGAGCCATCAGCTAGTTGTACTGCGCGGACATTTGCACAAATACCAAGAACGCTGTTAATCCTCCCTTTTCCTTGAGGGAGTTTTGCAGTTGCTGATTTGTCTGAAGAACTCAACTGATATTCTAATTGGGAATTTTAATAGAGTTTTAACTACACAAAATTTTACCTCAGCCCTTTGATAGAATGACTCTTTCAATCTCCCGGATTACTGCTGTGGTAGTTGGCACTCAGCAACCACATAAACTACCTCGTTCATACCAAGGAATGATGACATCAAGCCCTTGAACTTAAGACAATTCTTCTATACTGCTTCCAATAACTTTACAGGGGCGGTAAGCGTGGAATTTTGTACCGGGTAGGGTAATGATTAAATCTTGGATGGTGATTGGGGCTGTAACCTTGCTAGTGGCGTTTGCTGCTAACTTCATAACACCCGACGATACCAAATGGTTCAAACGCTTAACTCGTCCAAGATGGCTGACTTTTGAAGCAGCAATTCCCGTGATCTGGACTGTTATTTTTATTTGTGGTGCTTGGTCAGCATATATTGTTTGGGAAAATGAACCAGGTAGTCAAAGAACCTGGCTGCTGATGGGCTTATATCTCCTGCTGGAACTAGTTACCATCGCCTACACACCAGTGATGTTCAGACTTCGCCGCCTCAAGGTTGGCACAATTATTGGTGGTACTGGTGCTGTTGTGGGTCTTATACTGGCGCTGTTTGTCTTACCTATCTCAACTTGGGCGTTTGTGTTGCTATTGCCCTACATAATTTGGAGTCCGATTGGTACATACACAACTTGGCAAATGATGCAACTGAATCCAGAATCTGTATAGGGGAAAGCTTGCGGACATAAATGCGCCTCAACTAGGTAGCTCAATCCTAAATAACGCCAAATTTAGAGAAATTTCCTCAAAAATTAAATAATTAAGCCCTGAAGCGATACAGTGATGCTAAGTTCCCTACTAAGGCTGCGATCGCGCAGTGCTGTGCATTAGCGAGCTGGCTTTTCCTTATGGATTAGTGTTAGATAGAGACTGGAATGCCGCTATTAACATCTTGAATTTAGCCTTAAGTACCACAGGTCATGTGGGAACTTGGATCTTAGATCCGAACGCTAGCGCTGACGCGCCGCTTCGCTAACGGGAGATTCAACCTCTACTGTTTTAGGTGCAAGCCTATTTCAGCAAGTTGGGTCTATGAACGAAGAATCCCCACGCCTTTAGGCTGGGGAGTGTCAATAAATTAGTATTTTGCCTCCTAGAATCTCGCTCCCTTAAAAAATTGTTCAATATGAATTTGCTTAGAGGTCGATTGCATCGTTTAACTGAACAGCTACCTGACTTAATTGAACAACTCCCTGATGAGAGCTTGCAAGACGCTTGGATAGTTCTACAACCGCTTTACGATGACTTGTATATGCTCGGTGCAATGCAAGAAGCTATGCGAAATATCAGACCAGGCGATGTTCTAACCCGCGACGAGGCGTTGCGTTTTTTGCGGTTGCCTTAAAATTGCCCACTGAATAGTAAATTATAATAGCCAACCAAAATTTGTAGTGTGGAGTTAGATCTGACCTTGTGAGCATAGAAGTACGCTATGCCCGATCCTTTTTGAAAGATCTAAAAAACTTAGAATCAGCGGCTTATCAGCAAATCTGCGAAGTTGTCTTTGTTGATTTCCTAATGCTTAACAAGATTCAAGATCTCCCAGGAATGCGACCGCTCGGCTCGAATGCCATTTTTTATCGATTTACTATAGACAACTACATAATCGGTATTGTCGTAATCGGTCAAATTGTCAAGTTTCTGCGAGTTCTGCCCAAACCCAATATTTAGGATTAAGTTGGTTCTTTTTTATTCTTCTCTTCTTTTTTTTTTGAGAGATTTTGAAATTTCACTTGTTAGGTATTGATTATTAATTTCTTAACAAACAACAAACTACTTTAAGGGCGGGTTTAGTAGATATTTTGGGCTACCAAGGGATAATTTATCTAGAAAACCCGCCCTTACTAAGTCGGTGGATCTAAATAAACGGATATAGTCAGGGCGGGTTTTGAATAAATGAAACTGTTACATAGCAAGCTTCCTGACTAAACCCGCCCCTACAAATCTACTTTCGTTTTTTTTACATCTACCTACTTAATAACTCATGAAAGTTCGAGACATTGGAGAACAGGGACTTCTGGCACGCTTACAGCGCTTCTGTCCATCGGATGTTGTGGGTGATGATGCTGCTGTGATTCCAGGTCCTGAGTTGGGTCAATCATTGGTAGTGACAACAGATGTTTTGGTGGATGGAGTGCATTTTAGCGATCGCACTACCAGTCCCCAAGACACTGGTTGGCGTGCTGCTGCTGCC
Source organism: Potamolinea sp. (assembly GCA_042408245.1). GTDB lineage: Bacteria > Cyanobacteriota > Cyanobacteriia > Cyanobacteriales > Coleofasciculaceae > Potamolinea. The sequence continues at coordinate 63,454 of JAYFMV010000034.1, read as the reverse complement.
AATTTATCTGATTTAGCAGCAATGGGAGCCTCTCCCCTCGGAATTACCGTGGGTTTAAGTATCACAGGTGATCTAGCAGTTAGTTGGGTCGAACAACTTTACCAAGGCATGACCCAATGTTTGCAAAAGTACAATACACCCATAGTAGGAGGCGATGTTTGTCGCTCCCCCATTATCACTATATCTATCACCGCTTTCGGTCAAGTCTTCCCCAAGCGAACCATCCGCCGCTCATCAGCAGTTGCTGGTGATGCGATTGTTGTTACTGGCGTCCACGGGGCCTCACGCGCCGGTCTGGAATTACTCATCAATCCAGAATTAGGAGAAAAGTTGAGCGATGCTGAGAGAAGGATACTAATCCAAGCACATCAACGACCTAAACCTAGACTAGATGTGTTGCCAATTCTCTGGGAAATTTTAGATTCCCAATCACCCTTACAAGATGAAGGAATTTCCATCCTGTAGCCGGGATGGATAGCAGTGATGGACTAGCTGACGCCGTTTTACAAATCTGCCGTGCTAGTGGCGTTGGTGCAAGAATTGAAAGAGCGTTGATTCCCCTACCACCAGTCTTAAGCCAGTTAATTTCCCCAGAACAAGCTATGGACTGGGCCTTGTACGGTGGTGAAGACTTTGAACTTGTGCTGTGCTTGCCCTCAGCGAAGCTGCTGAGACATTTGTAAAACAATTGGGAAATGGAGCAGCTATTATCGGCAAGATCACGACGGGTAAGGAAGTTTGCTTAAGTGGAACTTATGCAGATGAATTGCTAACTCTAAACAGAGGATTTCAACATTTTTGAATTTACAGCAGTTTCCTCTGTAATGCGGTACATTTACCTCTCTCCAAACCTCTCTCCACCTCTCCCTAACCCTCTCCTAAGAGGAGAGGGAAGCGGATTTATTTTTTTAACCGAGAGAGGCTTTGATATTAGCCCCCTTCCCTCGAAGGGAAGGGGGTTGGGGGTTAGGTCTGACTGTATAGCAGTACAAATATAAATTAGGACATTTTTTTGCTTGTTTCGTTTTTCTATTGGGTTTGGCGAAAATTAAAATGTCCTAATTTTGACCCGTAGTGCTATACCTCATAACAGCCGTAACCGCTGTATTCTTTGGGCAATTTCAGGAGCTTGTAAGTTTCAATCCCCTTGCGGGGAAGAGTAAAGCGGAACTTGCAAAAGCCGGAGGTTACGACTACACCACCCAGGTTTCAATCCCCTTGCGGGGAAGAGTAAAGCGGAACCTAACACTAACGAATATCACACTGTAAAAGTATATTGTTTCAATCCCCTTGCGGGGAAGAGTAAAGCGGAACCAGTCTTTTGGACCATATACGGATTTGAGTCACATGTTTCAATCCCCTTGCGGGGAAGAGTAAAGCGGAACTTTTTAAGTGGTAGGGAAAGTAAATATAAAGATTCTGTTTCAATCCCCTTGCGGGGAAGAGTAAAGCGGAACAAATATTTCAAAGTATTGTAACTAGACTGGACTATTAAAGTTTCAATCCCCTTGCGGGGAAGAGTAAAGCGGAACATAGCTATGACTTAAGACTTAGCGCAAAAGAGTTTAGTTTCAATCCCCTTGCGGGGAAGAGTAAAGCGGAACTTTTAAAGCGTTCAAAGCAAATCCATCGCCAGAGAATGGTTTCAATCCCCTTGCGGGGAAGAGTAAAGCGGAACTTTGCCCACTGCACATAATCTTGAACGATAAGAAGTTTCAATCCCCTTGCGGGGAAGAGTAAAGCGGAACTTCAAATTATGTGAAACAATGACACGTATAGAGATAAGTTTCAATCCCCTTGCGGGGAAGAGTAAAGCGGAACTAGGCAATGAGTAATACAATAGCACCTCAAGTATTTTGTTTCAATCCCCTTGCGGGGAAGAGTAAAGCGGAACCCCTCGATTTGAAAACCAAGCCCCGTAAGGCATCCAGAGGCAGTTTGCGAGGGGGTCTAAAAATAGAAACACAAACCCGCAAAATTTACTCAAAAAAATCGCTCAAAGCCTTACTGGGTAAGGCAGCGAGGGGGTCTACGCAATAATAATGGTTTCAGGCATTTGGCGACCCCCTCAAAAAATGGATCAATAACTTGTGATAACTAGCATGGTTAGCTACAAGCTAGTACGGAATTTTGTCTTAATTAACTGTTCAACTATTCAATTTTCCAGGTGCAGTTCTTTTTGACATCCACCCCGCGCTGAAGCGACGGGGATTCCTAAGACTCACGACTTAAGTTTCTGTTTCATAGCACCAGCCTTCCGAGATTTACTCTCTTCAGGTCTTACAGTCGCTCCACAGACATTCACCGCAAGCCCTGCGGCAAGAATATTTTTAGCAGCATTTACATCCCTATCGTGATGCGTATTGCACTTAGGGCAATCCCACTCTCTGATATTTAAAGGCAACTTATCCACAACGTAACCGCAATGTCCACACCTTTTAGAGCTAGGAAACCAACGATCAATTTTGATGAGTGTGCGACCATACCAATTGCACTTATATTCAAGTTGCCCTAACAATTTCACCCCAACTAGCGTCACTAATCGAGAGAGCGAGTTTTCTATTTTTGACCATATTCTTCACAGACAAGTCTTCGACTGCAATCACTTGGTTTTCACGAACCAGTCGAGTTGTCAACTTGTGAAGAAAATCATTACGAGCATCGCTAATTTCTGCATGAACTTTAGCGGCTTTCAATCTTGCTTTGTGGCGATTGTTAGATCCTTTTTTCTTGCGGCTAAGCGCTTTTTGAGCTTTACGCAATTTACGGCGCTTAGCTTTGAAGGTTTTAGGATTAGCAATTTTCTCGCCATTACTCAAAGCCATTAGGCTAGTAATACCCAAATCCAAGCCTATTTTATTAGAAGATTCAGGTAATGTTTCAATTACAACATCTACTAGCAAAGACACTGTCCACCGTCCAGATGGCGAGAGCTTCACCGTAATAGTTGATGGCTCTGCACCTTCAGGGAGTTGACGACTCCATCGCATATCTAAAGGTTGAGTACATTTTGCTAGATACACTTTGCCGTCTTTCCACTTGAAAGCAGCCTTAGTAAATTCAGCGCTTCCACCATGATGCTTTTTCTTGAAGTTAGGATATTTCGCCCTTCCCCCAAAGAAATTAGTAAAGGCAGATTGCAAATGCCTCAAACCTTGCTGTAATGGCACACTACTAACTTCATTAAGAAATTGCAAGTCTTCTTGTTTTTTCCAACTGGTTAGCATTGTTGATGTTTCAGAGTATCCGACTCGCTCTTGTCGTTCATACCATGCTTCTGTCCTTGCGGCTAATGCACGGTTATAGACTAATCGAGCGCAACCCATCGTTCTCAGTAGCAAGGTTTCTTGCGCTTGAGTTGGATAGAATCGGTACTTGAAAGCTTTTTGCGTCATTCTTACATTATATCATGTATTCTGTAAGATGTCTAATTAATATAAAGCCGCCCTAGAACGGCGGGGTTTTAAACCCATTTTTCTGATAAATACGGAACAATACCCGTATTTTTTCGGTAAACTAAAGAAAAATTTGCCGATAAGCATAAATTAGCTGAATTTTCTGAGTTTGTCAAGGACATACTCCTCACACGCTGGTTAAAGCTAATTTTTACTTCGTCAACGACATTCAGTTCTTTGAAGAGACACTACAGGACAACTAACAACATTGCCAATCAGCGTATTAAACCCAACCCGAAAATCAAAGTTTAGCTAGATTTAGATAAGTTTTTCAGAGCAGAAAGAGCATAAGTCCCAAAAAAATAAGCCTGGAAGTTAATTCCCAGGCTTTTCGCTATCGACCAATGAACAATTACCAATGGCCAAAGACTAAAACTAACTCTCCCACTTCCGAGCGATAATTTCAGCCAAATCTACAACACGCTGAGAGTAGCCCCACTCGTTGTCATACCAAGCAACGACCTTAACCATATCGCCACCCATGACCATTGTCAGACTGGAATCGATAATCGAAGAAGCATCGTGACCTTTGTAGTCGCAGGAAACTAATGGCAGGTCACTGTATGCCAAAATTCCCTTGAGCGGGCCTTCAGCAGCATCTTTGAGCACTTTATTAACTTGCTCAGCGATGGTATTTTTCTCAACGTTAACCACCAAGTCAACCACAGACACATTAGGTGTAGGAACCCGCAGGGCGATGCCATTCAGCTTACCCTTAAGTTCTGGGAGTACTAAACCAACAGCTTTTGCAGCACCAGTGCTGGTTGGCACAATGTTTAGCGCTGCAGCTCTTGCGCGACGTACATCGCGGTGACTAGCATCCAGAAGACGCTGGTCGCCAGTGTAGCTGTGAGTAGTAGTCATCGTCCCTTTGACGATGCCAAAGTTTTCATGTAGAACTTTGGCAAAGGGAGATAGACAGTTAGTGGTACAGCTAGCATTGCTAACAATGTCATGCTCTTTGTGATTGTATTTGTCATCATTGACGCCTACCACAAAAGTGCCAATATCTTCCCCTTTCGCAGGAGCCGTAATCATCACCTTCTTCGCACCAGCAGCTATATGCTTCGAGGCTCCCTCTCTGCTGATAAAGACGCCAGTTGCTTCGATGATCAGGTCAATACCCCAATCAGCCCAGGGTAAGTTCAGTGGGTTGCGATCGGATACACACTTAATAGTTTTGCCGTTAACCATGATGGAGTTGTCATCAGCACTGATGTCTGCTTTAAACGTCCCCAGCATTGAATCGTATTGCAGCAAATGGGCATTGGTTCTTGGGTCAGAAGTGTCATTAATGCCCACTAACTCTATTTGGCTGTTTTCTCTACCCAGCCAGCATCTCGCAAAGTTACGTCCGATGCGCCCAAAGCCGTTGATCGCTACTCTAATCACTGCGTCTTGCCCTCTGTATTCACGCTCAGTAAAGAACTTTCTTAATGAACCAGATCATATCGCAAAGAATGAGCAATTCTACCTCCAAATTCAGGAACTATCCATGAAGATGACGCCCAGGAGTATGGGGAAGAATTTCGGCTGATTTTCCGGCTTTGTTGGGGTTTATTGCCTATAGGTAGAGATTATGGCTATTAATGTAAGTTCTTACCGCTTCTGGAACAAGGTAACGAATTGAGCGGCCCTGGCGACAGTATTGGCGAATCAGGCTGGATGAGATTCCCACCTCTGGCATTTGCAGCAGTTGCCAACGAATCGGGATGTTCTGATCTGCTAGTTTTTGAGCGACTTGTTGACACAGCTCACTACTAGATTTATCACTTGTAGTGAAATTACTAAAAATAGAAGTACTGGCAGTAACGTTCCCTAGACGCGGTGCTACTAACCAGTCACAGGCGGGGATCAGTATTTCTCGCTGATACCAGCGTGTCAAAGTCTGGAAGGCATCTAGACCAATAATCCAGTGCCATTGGCAGTTGGGATATATATTTTGGAGGTTAATCCAGGTAGCAATTGCGTAATCAGTACCAGTGGGAGCCGTTTCCACTTGGTGTAGTAAAAAGGCAGGGTTATCAGCGATCGCACTTTCCACCATTAAGCGGCGATGTTGATAAGCCAAACCCTGTTTATGAGGAGGATGATGAGCGGGTACCCAAATCACCTGATCCAGATTCATCTGGCTCGCTGCAGTTTCAGCTAGCAAAAGATGCCCCCAGTGCACGGGATCGAAGGTGCCCCCTAAAATTGCCACTTTTCCCATGCCTGTCTCAGAGCGCTGATTTACCTTTGGAGATCTTAAGAGAGATAGAGATTGTAGGCTCTAAAATTGGGAAGAGCAGTCACTGGTAATTTATCGTCATTTTTTGACAAAAAATTCCGGATTTGAGTCTTTTGCTGTGTTTAATGAGAAAAGCGCTCTGTAGATATAAAAATGTAATTGTGCAATAACATATTATTGCCCGTAGTTATACCATAGTCTAAAAAATTATGATAAATCTCTACTTTGCTATATCTTGAAAAATCAATTCTTGATATGATAGCGCGTGATATTGGCTCTCGTTGGCTTGTGTGGTGTGGTGTGTAAGGAGTTAAGATGCAGAATACTGTTGACTTTACTGGGAAGCCATTTCATTTCATTGGCATTGGTGGAATTGGAATGTCAGCCCTGGCCTACGTTCTAGCAAAGCGTCAACTACCTGTATCTGGGTCAGACCTTCGTTCGACGCATATTACTCAACGTTTGCAATCAGTAGGCGCTCATCTATTTAGAAAGCAAGAGGCTACTAACTTAGAATTTTTCCGAGCGAGGACAGAGCCTAGGTTTGAAGGATTACCAGTAGTGGTAGACCTCAGCGGCCAACTGGAAATACCTTCTGGACTCTCACAATCGAACTCATCCAGACAAGATGTAGAACACTCGACCGGATTACCCCAGGTTATTTGTTCGACAGCAATTAATGTGGTTAATTCTGAGTATCAGGCAGCTTTGGAACGGGGCTACCCAATTTTTCATCGCTCAGACTTACTAGCGGCCTTGATTGAAGATTACCAAAGTATTGCAGTTGCAGGCACTCATGGCAAAACCACAACAAGTAGTTTAATCGGTTATGTACTGTTGCAGGCAGGCATAGACCCAACTATTGTGGTGGGAGGTGAGGTGGATGCGTGGGATGGCAATGCACGCTTGGGTAATGGCCCCTACCTAGTGGCCGAAGCGGATGAATCCGATGGCTCTTTAGCTAAGCTATCTCCCAAGATTGGCGTGGTTACAAATATCGAGATGGATCATCCAGATCACTATGAGAGCCTGGAAGAGGTAATTGCTATCTTCCAGACTTTTGCTGCTAGAACTAAAATATTGGTAGGGTGCATTGACTGCGAGACTTTGAGAGAGCACCTCAATCCTACTATTAGCTACAGTCTGCGACGGGATGCCGGGGCTGATTATAGCGTTGACTGTGTAAACTATCACGCTAATGGCAGCACTTCCAGAGTGTGGGAAGGTAATGAAGTTTTAGGCGAGCTAAATCTGAAGTTGCTGGGTAAACACAATCTTAGCAATGCCCTAGCAGCAGTGGCCGTAGGACGTCACATAGGTATAGAATTTGACGTAATTGCTAGTGCGATCGCTACTTTTGAAGGAGCCAAACGCCGATTTGAGCTTCGGGGTAAGTGCAATGACATTACGTTTGTGGATGACTATGCACATCATCCCAGTGAAATCCAGGTAACCCTTGCAGGCGCACGCATACAATTCCCAGCGCCACAGCAAATTGTGGCGATTTTCCAGCCTCACCGTTACAGTCGCACCAAGACATTTTTGCCAGAATTTGCTGAATCTTTCAGCAACGCAGATATCGTTGTGATCACTGAAATTTATAGTGCTGGAGAACCAAACTTGGGGCAAATAAACGGTGAGCAGTTACGAGACGCGATCGCAGCTCACCATCCTAGTGTGTACTACCAACCCACTCTGGCAGCAGTTACAGAGTTTCTTCCCCAAAAGCTTAGACCTGGAGACCTTGCCCTATTTCTAGGGGCAGGAAATCTCAACCAGATTATTCCGCAAGTCATGGAACTATACAACAAGACTGATACACCCACAGTCTAATAAAAGTCCTCCAAAAGTCCTGACTTCAGTTAACCAAAACAGAAGAAGGTCTTTGACCAAAAGTTAATTGCCCCAGACCAATCGGCATTATTTTCAATAATCATTGATATGACCCTGTCCTATGATTCTTCCAGCGTTACTAGCGCTCTCCCCTCGAAGCAGACAATTTACACACCTCAGCTAACTTTGCCAGGAACCGATTTCCCGCTGCGAACAGGAGTACCTTTAGCGAGCCTCACCTCTTATCGAGTAGGAGGTCCAGCAGAGTGGTACGTTGCTCCTCGGTGCATAGAAGACTTACAAGCAAGTTTAGAGTGGGGGCACTCCCAAGAATTACCGATAACCCTTTTGGGAGCAGGTTCCAATTTACTGGTAAGCGATCGCGGTTTGCCTGGTTTAGTCATTTCAACTCGCCATCTCCGCAAAACCCACTTTGATCCCGACACAGGTAGAGTCACAGCGGGTGCTGGGGAACCAATTGCCCGTCTGGCATGGCAGGCTGCAGAACGCGGCTGGGAAGGGATGGAATGGGCTGTAGGTATCCCTGGTAGTGTTGGTGGTGCAGTGGTCATGAATGCTGGTGCTCACTCTAGTTGCACTGCTGATATTCTATTTTCTACTCAGACTCTCTCACCCACAGGTAAATTTGCTCTGCTGACTCCCCAAGAATTGGGCTTTAGCTATCGCACTTCTATTTTGCAAGGAGGCGATCGCCTGGTTACACAAGCAACATTTCAGCTAAAACCAGGTGCCGATCCAGCGCAGGTAGTAGCAGCAACATCTAAGGATTTGGAGCAACGAAAGCGCTCTCAGCCCTATCACTTACCTAGCTGTGGTAGTGTCTTCCGCAATCCAACTCCTTATTATGCCGCGAGATTGATTGAACAAATTGGTCTGAAGGGCCACAAAATCGGTGGTGCGCAAATCTCTGAACGCCATGCAAACTTTATCCTCAACTGTGGTGGTGCTAAAGCTAACGATATCTTCCAATTAATCCGCTATATTCAAGAACAAGTGAAACATCATTGGTCAGTCTCCTTAGAGCCAGAAGTGAGAATCTTAGGCGAGTTTCCAACGTAAGCTAGCTGTCGTACTGACATGAGCGGTACTAAGATTAAGACTTAACATTGATAAATCGGTTCAACTCAGATAGAGTCAAGAATTTATGACAAAAGGACAAGGATTTGGTTTCGGCTTAGGCAAGATGAAAGAACTTGCTGAGGCGTTCAAAAAAGCCCAAGAGGTTCAACAAGGCGCGAAAAAGCTCCAAGAAGAATTGGAACAAATGGAGATTGAGGGAACATCGGAAGATGGCACCGTTAAAGTTGTTCTGAGTGGTAACCAGGAACCCATAAGAGTAGAAATTTCCCATGATGCTGTGGCCAAGGGTGCAGAAGCACTTTCTGAACTCGTGACATTGGCGATGAGAGATGCTTATGAAAAGTCTACAGCGACGATGCGGGAACGCATGGAAGAACTGACCAGCGGATTAAATCTACCTGGAATGTAATTAGGTTAACTAATCCCCCGACTGAATCACGGGGGATTTTGTTTTATTTGTTGTTGGTTGTTGCTTAGGGAGATGGAAAATAATTTTTTCCCAAATCCCCAATCCTCAATCCTCAATCCCCTTTATTCGGGAATCTTTGGGGGAGTAACTTGCAGATTGCTTAGACCAGTCAGCGTTCGATAAAAGCGCTCTGCTAGCACCGTATTGGCTTCCTCACTCAAATGGATAGCGTCAGAAAAGCCTCCCTTAGACAACTCTTCCTCAAGTTTGTAAAAATTTAGAGATTTCACATTTCTGGGAAACGCTTCCTGTAATTCCTGGCTGACTTTCGCTAATTGTCCATAGCCAGTTTCTACCCGTTGCTTGTACACAGTCCCTAGTTCTTTTAAAATGGACTTTTCTTGTGACGAAAGCTTAGCTTGGCTGCGACCAGTAATTTCTGGCTGAACGGCCACAACCAAAGGAATTTTTGCCCCTTTTGTCAACATCGCCATTTGAGTAAGGAATTCGCGATAGCGTGCTGTTCGACGTTCCAGTTCAGCAGAATCTGCAGGAAGTTGCTCCCCCAGTGGCGCTGTAGATTCAGTTGCGACTAAAGTCGTTTTACTCACAGAAGGCTGCGGCTTGAACATCCAGGCTTGTGTGGCTTTAAATAAATAAGTGTTTGTCACCCCATAGTTAAACTGCTGAGTTAGGTGCGTCCAAAAATGCCCTGGTGCGTTGTCGAGGAAGTTTTCTATATTCGGAATATCTCTTTGCTGCTGATCACTGGGTAGCATCAAGTCTGTGTATCCATTCAAGGACACAATCGCATCTGGACTGTAGGGCAAAATTTGCAAAGCTACCTGTGCTAGTTCATTGCCAGAACTATAGCCAGGAACAGCCGCATTGATCACGCGATACTTAGCTTCTTTTAGTTGTAACGGTAGAGTCAGCGCTTTCTCTAGTTCCGGTCTATAGAAAGGCAAAACCTGCGGTCGGTATTTCTCTGGGGTACGCTTCTGCTGTGCTACCCGTGCGTTGAGACGAGTTTCCAGCTTACTAGCTAATGTCGCTTGGTTATTGGCATTCCCTTGACCAAATGCAGTGGAACCACCTACCAGAAAAATCCGAATTTCATTTTTAGGTTTTTCCAGGGAAAGGGGGTTATCGTTGCGGAAACCTTGCTCATTAATGCGCCAAAATTTGCTTTCTTGGTTGCCAACAAGGCTGTAGCCCATAGCTGACTGCCTTTGGGCCGCGAGTCCTCCACGGTCTGATAAGCCATCGTAAGGCTGTTGTGTTTTGCCCAGAAACTTGAGAGTGTAAGCGGTAGTAATTTCTCCTGTTCCCTGGTAAGCTTCCAACTCAGCGCTTTTTCCCGCAACACCAACAACAATCCGTGTAAACAATTCCAGGATAAGCAAGGCTAGGGGTATTGCCGGCAAAAGCAGCGGCCACGGCAATACTTGGTTTTGCTTGCGGTAACTGCTACGACGCGACCTGAACATTAATGAATTTTCTCGCATGGCCATGGAATTGTGAGGAGTACTATAAATAACTAGAAAAAATTTCTGGAGTGACGAGTGGGCTTTCTTAGTTTGGGAATTACCAAAGTTTGCAGCCCTGAGTTAGGCATCCTTGATCTCACTACAGCAGCATTGAGCAGCTTCGTTGCTAAACTTAACCTTGTTTGTTTGTTGCCAGTGGTCAGTTGTTAGTAATTAATAACTATTGACAAGTGACTACTAAGCAAGAACAAAAAAGCAACATACCAGATGACGAATCGATCAAATGTATCAGATACCGCCATTTGTTGTTGTTTTAACTGCACGAGAAATTAAACATTATACCCATGTCCTGCAAGTTACTCTTTGTCTGCCTTGGTAATATTTGCCGTTCTCCATCAGCCGAGAATATTATGAATCATTTGGTATCACAAGCGAACCTTAGTGAGAGCATTATCTGCGATTCTGCTGGTACTGCTGGTTATCACATTGGTGCTCCTCCCTGACCGACGCATGGCCGCTGCTGCTGAACGACGAGGAATAATGCTTCTGGGTCAAGCACGACAGTTTCAGAGGTCTGATTTTGAAGAATTTGACCTGATTTTGGCGATGGATAAGGACAATTATCGAGATATTCTCTCCCTCGACCCAACCGGCAAGTATCAGGACAAGGTAAAACTAATGTGTGACTTTGCTTCCCATCATCGTGAAAAAGAAGTTCCTGACCCTTACTACGGTGGTGTGGAGGGATTTAACAAGGTGATAGATTTATTGCTAGACGCTTGTGAAGGTTTGCTCCAACACGTTGTTAAGACTGACTCATTGACAGCAAAAAAATAGCGATCGCCCCTCCGAAGCTAGATCCCCGACTTCGCAGGAGTTGTCGGGGATCTGGGATACCGATTAACCGCTAGTAAAAATCTACAGAAATCTGTAAATCAAACTTGGCGGTTTATGGAAAACAACCCTAGGCAAAACTTAAACACTTCATAAGGCTTTGCTAACCTTGAGCAGAGACAATTGAAATAGTGCCGCCTTAATTAATAATTTTTTGGCGTTATCTTATCACACCTTTGCTTATTTGGATGCCGAATAGGACATCATTCACCTAGTGGTAACAACACTAGGTTTATTTTGTGGTTTACAGAATTTTTGGTACTTCAGACTGCAAATTAATATTAAGTTATTAAGAAGTGTTGGTGAACAATATCGTCTACAACCAGATGCTGATAATCTTTAGACCTACGGCAAAAATCAAAATGTATCTGTAGTGGCGTGTCCTTTGGGCGATAAATTATCAATTAAACCCAAGATTTTATGTCCAAATGCTACGTCAGAGAACTAGAAAGTGTCACCGTTTCTCCTGCTGATTTATACAAATTGTTGGAAATCATTGACATACCGAACAAAGATGTACGTAAGTCGTGGGATACGGCTTGCAGGAAAACATCCTTAAGTTGGTTGAGTTCCTGAAGTTCAGTCATTTTGGTACACAGTTCTTGGGTACGTTCCTCGACTTGGCATTCTAGATCAGTGTTGAGATCTGTAATTTGTAGGTAAAGTTCGGCTTGTTGGATGGCGATCGCTAGTTGTGTGGCCAGTGAGACAAGCCAATCAATTTCCCACTCTAGCCACTGACGCGGTTTTTGTACATTGGTTTACCACCAAGGCACCAGATGGTTAGCATTTGCTAGACTTGCTTCCCGTTCTTTGAGTCAATTTAGGGCTTCCTCTCGCTCTGATTCAATTGTTTGGCTAAATTTCTTCTAAAAATAGCTTGTACTTTTTTCCCAGTTCGCGACTTCCCCCAGGTGGATGAGCCTAAGAGGGGATGAAGCATAGCTTCTTGAGAGGGGGCAGAATTGATGAAGTCTGAGAGGTGAAAGGGGGAAAGGAAAAACTTTTTCTCTGTCTGAACTGTGAAAAAATTTTCAAGCTACGAGCTTTACTTCTTGAGTCTCCCTCGTCTTCGTTAATCGACTAAATGATTTTCCAGGGCGAATCGAGAAAGTTCTGTGCGGTTGCTAGTTTGCGTTTTGCTGAAGAGTTTGCTGACGTGCTTTTCAATTGTTCTAGGACTGAGGTGCAGCTTTGTACCAATTTTGGTGTTGGATAGGCCTGTAGTCAGTAAATCCAAAACTTCCTTTTCTCGCTTGGTTAGACTGAAATTAAGGGACTTGGGAACATCGTCTAGGAGCGGTGTTGGTGCTGTAGCTGGAGGCTTTGGAGGTTCTTCCTGTGGCGAGGGATGCATTCCACCTCTTCGCATCTCAAGCGCTTTCTCAAAGAGACTGCGAATAACCACGACCAATTCTTGTATCTCAAAAGGCTTGGGGAGATAAGCATCGCACCCTGCTTCGTAACCCCGAATTCTTTCCTCTACAGTGTTTCGCTCACTTAAAAAAACAACAGGGAACAAGCGAAATGCTGGTTTATGACGGACTTGGCGCACTAGATCATAGCCGTCCATTCGAGGCATATTGATATCTGTAATCAGTGCATGAGGTTGGTATTTCTCAATCATCGACAGCGCTTGTTTGCCATCTTTAGCCACGATGACTGAGTAACCTAATAACTCTAGGTAATCACTCACAGAAATGCGGGTTCCCAGGTCGTCATCTGCAACCAGGATTGTCAAGGTCATGGGGTTTCAGTATAAGAGCTAATCTACTCTTAGAATAGCCGCCAATTCGTCCTAATGCTTCAAGGCCTTGGGATGAAATTGGCTTACTTTTGCGCTGCTTAGTCGCTCAAGGTTGAATGAGATTAACTGATAGAGTCTGGAAAGCCTTAGCTGTCTCACCCGTACCTGAGACTTGGCATATTAGGCAACTGCAGGATATTCAAGTTCCTCTTAAGCTTGGCATGAACCGCTTCTAAATCGTAAGGGAAAGGGTCGCTTGAGAGGTTGGTAATCTCGCTCGTGGGCTGGCCCGTGACGTAGAACTGCATTCACCACCAGACAAGGTTCGGAACTGAGATTAATCGCCGCGTGGGGAACAAATGGGGGGATTGTCACCACCCTCGGCTGGTTTTCGCTCAGGGAAATGTACTGGTAGCGACGGTTGTGTAAGATTACCAGCACAAAACTTCCCCGAACCACCAGTAGCTGATCTGTCTGAAATCGGTGCACAAACAAATCGTCTAAGGTTGCGGGCGCAATCTGCACCAATATTGTCTCGTGACTGGCTTGGGGGGTGTAAAACTCGACCATTCCCCCTTTGATAGACTCTAACCGACGAATCTCTACCCCATTGCTTAATCCCATAGGTCGCATCCTCAGTTGAAGCTTTGTCTTCAATTTAAAATACGCAACAGAAAAAAAAAGTTTCATAGGCAACAAAAAATTGCCATTTTATGATAAAGACAAAAATGTTAGTCCTTTGTGCTAGTAGGGACGTAAGGCCTTACGCCCCTACACCAATGACCAATGACTAATGACAGGCAGGATGCCTGTCCTACCTTCAACTGCCAGAAACCATCAAACTGCTAGGTTGCGCCAGATTGCCCTGTAATGAGACATTCCGCTTGTTTGCCTGTAAATGACGCAAGATTTTGTAAATTGCTTCAATTTGGTCAGAAGCCTCAGCTTTTTGAGCCAAATCATTCAGGGACATTGGACTATCAGCCTCCTGTATGACCTGCATCACCCGTTTCTGTAAATCCAAGATGACAGCAGCAGCTTTCTTTCCAGCTTCCACCCCAGGCTGATGGTAAGCGTTGACATTAACCAAAAAGGCATAAAGTCCCACAGCGCGTTCATAGAGGGCAATTAAAGCGCCCACGGTGCGGGGCGTCACGCGAGAAATCGTCAAGGTGAGTGAATCTCGCTGATTCTCGTACAGCGCTTGTCGAGAACCTAGCAAAAAGCCAGATAGATAGTCTCCTGATGTTACCCCAGGATCAATTTCTGGAGAAGTTCCCTGGCGGTCTTCCAATACCTCAATAAACGTCAAGAAGAAATTAGGAACGCCTTCTCGCAACTGCTGTACGTAGGCGTGTTGGTCTGTGGAACCTTTGTTACCGTAAACAGCAATACCCTGGTAAACGATATTGCCATCTAAGTCTTTCTCCTTACCCAGAGATTCCATCACCAACTGTTGCAGGTAGCGGGAAAAGAGCAACAGGCTGTCTTTGTAGGGTAAAACTACCATATCTTTCTCGCCCTTACCGTTACAGGCAAAGTACCAGGAAAGCGCCAGCATTGCAGCAGGATTTTCTTTCAACTTGGGCTTGCGGGTAGCAGCGTCCATCTCCTTGGCACCAGCAAGCATTTCAAAGATATCGATTCCTTGCAGTGCGGCTGGAAGTAGTCCCACTGCTGACAATTCTGAGGTTCTTCCTCCTACCCAGTCGTACATGAGAAAAGTTGCTAGCCAATTTTCAGATTTAGCCAGTTTATCTAGGTTGCTGTCGTTGCCGGTAATCGCCACAGCATGGGGAGCAAAGTCTAGTTTCTGAGATTCGTAGGCTTTTTTAACTTCAATCATCCCATTGCGGGTTTCCGGCGTTCCTCCAGACTTGGAGATGACTAAGACCAGGGTGCGGTCTAATCGGTCTTGCAGCCTCGTGAGGATGTCATCAATTCCTGCTGGGTCACTATTGTCAAGAAAGTGAATTGCTAGGGGTGGGGAGATTGGGGACAGGGCCTGGGCGACAAATTGAGGGCCAAGGGCTGAACCACCAATACCGATGGAAAGTATATCGGTAAATTTGGTCGCTCCGGGGGGATGGATCGTACCAGTATGAACTTTTTGAGTAAAGGCTGAAATTTTTTCTAATGTAGTTTTGATTTCTTGTTGGAGTTCGGGCGTTGGGGCTAGTTCGCTGTCTCTTAACCAGTAGTGACCAACCATGCGGTCTTCGTCGGGATTGGCGATCGCGCCCCCCTCCAGGGCGTCCATGTCTTGAAATGCCTTCTCGAATTTAGGTTGCATCTTCTCGACAAAGGCATCATCAAACCGCATACGGCTGACATCTAGGTAAAATTCCAGCCCTTCATGGTAATATAACCAGTCTTGGTAGCGTTGCCAGAGTGCTGCGGCATCCATAAGTAGCTCTTAAACTCCTGTTTTCACCAATCCCAGTGTAAGCAAGTACTTAGCCCAGAAGCTAGTACATTAGAGCAGCATATTGGTCATTGGTTAAAAACCAACGATCAATGAGTCACTCAAGCCCTGTTGTTGCCTTGACATCGGGATTTGGCAAGATCAGCTGGTTGAAGACTATTAGTGCAGAGCGCCAGATTAAGTAGCCTTGGGAACTCAGGTGCAATCCATCGCTACTCAGCTCAGTTTTTAGGTTACCCTCAGCATCGGCAAATAGTTGGTAAAGGTCTAGATAAGAGGCTGCTTCCTCCTGGGCGATCGCTTTTAGTTGCTGGTTCAGTTCCTGGATGCGACTATTGGGAATTGACAGTAGGCTATCGCGTTTTTCCCAGGTGGTTTTTTGACCCCCGTGAGGCAAGATTGACTGTATGACTATCTTTGCTTGGGGATGAACTCGCCGCAAGTAGCGAACAATCTGCTGTTGGTTTGTCAAAATTGTCTCGTCACTCAACCCCCGAATCAGGTCATTGATGCCAATCAGCACAAAAATAACTTCAGGTTGAGTCTTGTCGAATAAATCCAATCTATTGAGTAATCCTTCTGAGGTTTCCCCAGAAATTCCCTGATTCAGCCAGTTTTTGTCTATTGGCAACATTTGAACAGGAAACCACAAACTCAGAGAATCGCCAAGAAGTATCGCTAAATGTTCAGGCTGTTTTGTGGCGACTACTTCAGCCTCCCGCGCTAGTAAACCTAGCCACTGCTGGTAGTTTAACTGGTGGCGCGGTCCTAGTTCAGATGTCGGTTCAGGCGTTGGATAAGATACGGGGACTGTCGCTGTTTTTTGGCTAACTGCAGATGATACTGACCACCTGTTATCAGGTAATAACACCCAGGCGATCGCTAATACCAGTAGCCCATTAGCCGCGAGGGAGAGGACAGCCCAACCAGGAAGAGTCTTGAAGCGAGTGGACACTTAGTTTAGATCTAGCATTTGGTTTGAATCAGATCTTAGTGGTATCGCACTCATCTGCTCAAATCAACTTTAGCTACTGTTGTGTTTTTGGTGGCTGTAAACGTAATGTTGGCTACAAAAGTTCCTGATAGCTTGTTTCCAAACAAAAAATTCCGCCTGCTTTTTAAATCCAAGGTCAAACAAGCAGGCGGGATTTTTATAGTTTAGAGGTTTGATCAATTGGAAAAGCTTTTTTTAGGGACAGAAAACTCAGAAAGTACAGCAAACTTAGTTTTTGATGGCGCAAATGAGAGGGAAAGCAACTTACCCTTCTGTGATCCGCACTCCACCGCCAAACTCTTCACCATAGCCTTCTTCACCATGTTCGGTGATATCCATACCTTGGTATTCAGCTTCTGGTTTCGGACGCAAGCCAACAGTTGCATCCAGTACCTTGAGAATGATAAAAGTACCAGCAGCAGCAATCACATAGGTGATCAGAGTGGCAATGATTTGTGTGACCAACTGACCAGCATTACCATAAAGCAAGCCATTTGCTCCCGCTTCGTTGACGGCTTTGGTAGCAAATACTCCGGTCAGGATAGCGCCGAGGGTTCCACCAACTCCATGTACTGGGTAGGTGTCCAAAGCATCGTCCACTCCTGCTTTCATCTTGAAACTGACTGCAAAGAAGCAGGCGGCTGAGACGATGCTACCCATCAACATTGCAGCAATTGGAGTAACAAAGCCGGCGGCTGGTGTTACTCCCACTAAGCCAGCCACAGCACCTGTAGCGGCTCCAATTGCTGTCGCTTTACCCCGCAAAACTTGTTCTAGAACTAGCCAAGTTAAAAGACCGGCTGCTGCTGCTGTGTTTGTAGCAACAAAGGCAACAGTAGCTACGGAATTAGCACCTAAAGCGCTACCAGCATTAAAACCAAACCAGCCAAACCATAGCAAGCCAGCGCCCTAAGAGAACGTATGGCACATTATGGGGTGGAGTGAGTTGGTTGGGAAAAGTTCTTCGGGGACCAAGCACAATCGCGGCGACTAGGGCGGAAACGCCGGAGCTAATATGCACTACTGTTCCACCAGCAAAGTCTAGAGCATTTAAGCCACCGTATAAGCCCAGGAAGCCACCTTTTGCCCAAACCATGTGTGCCATTGGACAGTAAATAAATAGCGACCACAGCAGCATGAAGAGGACATAGGAGCGAAATGTCATCCGCTCAGCGATCGCCCCTGATATTAGTGCTGGGGTGATGATGGCAAACATGGCTTGATAGATCATGTAAGCCTGGTGGGGAATAGTCCCCGCGTAGGAAGTGAGAACTTTATCATCAGCAACACCTGACTCGTAAGCCATTTTCGGCAGGTAACCTGCTGTCTCTAGGCCTACTTTATTCAAAAATGCCCAATCTAAGCCGCCAATAAAGGGCAAGCCAGGGGCAAAAGAGAGACTGTAACCAACGAGAATCCAGGTTACTCCGATGAGTCCCATCGCAAAGAAGCTCATCATCATCGTGTTGAGGACGTTGCGCGATCGCACAAATCCTCCGTAGAAAAATGCTAGCCCTGGTGTCATCAGCAACACCAGGGCTGAGGAAATCAGCATAAACCCTGTATCTGCGGCTGTTTGGGCGCTCTCAGCGGCTGTTTGAGCGCTCTTGAATGCCGCTTCTGGGTCAAATGGTGCAGCAAGCCCATTGTCCATTAAAGGACCACTGAGCAACCACAGGGCAATAGCCCCGGTAATCAGAACTTTCTTCAACACTTCTTTGTGTCCTTCAACGCAAGCGCCAATAAAGGAAATGAATCTGATTGCACCAATTCCGGTACCTAAAATTCTGTATAGCAGACTACATAAAGCTGCTCCTCAATAAATTCGTCAAAAAGAACGATGACTGTGTTGATGAACGGATCTAAAATAGTATTGTCTGCTACAGAATTAACAGCTTGCTTATGAATAGCACAAGTTAGGAAATGGTTCTAGCTATTTATAGGCAGGCTTGGATCATTTTTCCCGGTCGTTAACTAAAAAATGCCATCCCTAAAAAATATGAAAAGCCAAGTGTTAAAGTTTATCACTATCTCTTTAGCAACCTCGGTCTTACTTGCACCCACTCAAGAAGCTTTTGCTAACAGAATTAAGTCTCAAACAAACACAAAAGAAGCACAGATTTTAGTAAATGAGATCGAAATTAACAGGAGTAATCAAGGACAACTGATAGAGTCGGGTGAAGCAAATATTAGTGGGAAATTTCAGCTTGTTGCAGCCACTAACCAGAATACTGAGGCGACACAAACAAACTCAGTCAGCAAAACTTCTGAGGTTAGTAATACAGTTGGAGGATTGTTTGTTACCTTTGTGTTCATTGCCTATATTTTAGCAGGGCTGAAGTATAGGAAACATCGCGTCCATCGTACCGTGCTTCTCGTCCAGCAGATTGAGATGCTGGAGAGAATATGGAAGATGAAGCCTCAACAAGATAGGTAATAGGTAATACTCACATTTTTTGGCGAGGAGAAAGCCACCGCTTTGACTAAGAGGTGAAGAGTGGCTTTCTGTAGTAGCAATTTCACTCAATCAGCGCTCGATGATCGGAAGGTTTAGCCGCATTTTCTCCCAAACCTCGCTCATCAACTGGGGTAATATCTGGCCAAACAGAAACACCGTGTTCATAAGCATCGATACCGATTTCATCAGCACGGCTATGGACACGTATTCTACCCATCGCTTTCAGAGCACCAAACATGGCGAAAGAAAAAGCAATAGTAAAAACAGCAATTGAAGCAACACCGAGAAGCTGTACCCCAAGCAAATCAAAACCTCCGCCCAACAATAACCCAGCCTTCTTGTTGAGTGTCAGTTCCGACTGACCAAGGAAGCCGACTGCTAGCGTTCCCATCATGCCATTGATACCATGTACAGCGAATGCTCCTACTGGGTCATCAATGTGGACAGATTCAATGATATCGACGCCAATCACAACCAAAATGCCACCTGTGAAACCAATCAGGACAGCAGCCCAAGTTGCAACAAAAGCACAAGGAGCTGTAATTGCAACCAATCCAGCCAGGGAACCATTGAGAGTGTAAGCCAAATCCCATTTTCCGGTGCGGAAGTATTGGAAGATTAAAGCTGATAATGCGCCTGCTCCTGCAGCTAGGGTTGTGTTGACTGTTACCAGACCAGTTAAGCCAGTATTAACACCACTCATTGCCAAGGTTGAGCCTGGATTGAACCCGTACCAGCCAAACCAGAGAATCATTGTACCTAGTGTAGCTAGGCCTAAGTTGTGTGCAGGTGGTAGAGTACCCCATGCAGGCCGACCAGGACGAGGGCCGAGTAAGTAAGCACCCACTAAAGCTGTCCAACCACCTACACTGTGGACAACGGAACTCCCAGCAAAGTCATGGTAGCCGAGTTTTGCTAGCCAGCCGCCGCTATTCCAGACCCAGTGGACGATGAGGGGATAGCTGATTGCTCCCATAATGGCGCTGTAAATCAAGTCTCCCAGGAAGTCTGTTCTTTCAGCCATTGAGCCAGTAGTGATCGTACTAGCTGTGGCAGCAAAGGCAAATTGGAAGAAGAATAAGGTATATGTGGAAATGCCTGCAGCAGATCCAGGAGCAGCCATTGACCATTCTCCATTGGCATTAGGGAGGTTGCCGAGGAAGAAGGTATCGGTACCGATGAAGCCACCTGCACTGGTGCCAAAAGCTACACCAAAGCCGATCGCCCACCAGACGAGGATGGTTACTGCAGCATCAATGAAGTTTTCTAGCAAAGCATTGACAACTCCTCGCTGACGGATTAGACCAGCTTCTAACATGGCAAAACCTGTTTGCATGAAGAAGACCAAGAAGCCAGTAATCAGCACCCAGGTAGTATCAATTGATACTTGTAGATTGGTGGTTGTTTTAGCTAGCGAGTCCAGGGTAGGTGGGTCTGCTGCTTGAACGAAGGTGGGTGCAAATACTGCAAAAACCATAGAGCCAATTGCCAGTGCTAGTAGGCGAGGCAATGGGGAGTTAGACTTATGCTGTGCTGAGTGACTAGCAATTTTCGCCTTCCAGGGAAATAGCCAGCCCCTCGCAGATGACAGCATTCGTTGACGAAGCTGACTGCGCTTATTCATTTGTTTCCTCCTAAATCAAAACCGCAATGGATACTGGCAGTGTGCCGTCTTCCAATAATTTGCAAACTGCGTCAAGATTTGACATTTTGACTCAATAAAATTTTCTAGAGAGTCAATGCTAGGGGGGAATTGAGGATATGAAGCTAATTTCACAATTCCCTGACAATATATGCTGTATCAAAGATTACATATGTGAAAAATGTAAATAGACTGTTAAAAAGTTACAAGGAATACAATGATACCAAGCATCTCAAGTTGCGTTCCCATAGTATCGTTTCCCATACCGAACTAATCTAGGATGAATAGCTGGATTACAGATGTATATTAGTAACAGAAGCTACAAAAATAGCATTGGTTTGCGTGTTCAAAAGCTGGGAGAAATGGTATCAAACCATTTCTATTTTTGTCGGTAACACAGGAGTCAAGGGAAGCGCTCACGCAGAGATGAAAAATAAACTGTTTAATCTGATAACTGTCTCTTTAGCCACTTCGGTATTGCTTACACCCTCTCAAAAATCTTTGGCGGAAAGCCTTGATTATCAGACTAACACCAAAGAGGCACAGCTTTTATTAAGTGAGACTGGAAGCAGGAGCGATACTAAGCAAGAGTGGATTCAGAGTCAAAGACTGGTAGAGGAGGGTAAAGCAACAGTGAGGACACAATCTCAGCTTATTACAGCTACAAAGCAGCCAACTCAATCTGATCAATCAAGCTTGAATGAAACAATGAACTGGCTAGAAATCACCCCTGGAGGCGTTTTTCTTGCCTCTTTGTTAGTTGGCTATATTTTGACAAGGCTTTGGTTCAAAAAAAATCGCGTTCATCGCGCAACTCTTCTGGTTCAGCAGATTGAAATGCTTGAAAGAATTTGGAGGATGGAATCTTAAAAATAGACAACAATCGTAGACCAAAGCTTCTGGATTATATATAAAGCTAATGACTAATTACGAAATTTCAAGCCCAGAATGGTGGGTGCAACGCTGGATTGATTTGCTAAATTCCTATCGCTTCAAAAAGCGTTTGGAAAGGGCACGCAATTATGCAAAGGAAGGCAATGTTCTAAGTATTGAATTTACAGGGCCAGAAGTATTAGCTAAGGTTCAAGGCACAGCACCAGAACCTTATAAAGTCTCCCTATCTCTTGACCCTTTCAGTGAAGAAGATTGGGGTTATGTTCTGGAAACAATGGTAAGTCAAGCCATTTATTCAGCCGAATTGTTGTCAGGACAAATGCCACAAAATATCGAACAAGTCTTCACAGCCAATGGTTTGAGTTTGTTTCCTTTCACGCTTGCTGATATCCATTCACGCTGTAGCTGTCCTGATCCACAAAATCCCTGTAAACATATTGGAGCGGTTTACTATCAATTAGGCGATCGCTTTAGTGAAGACCCCTTCGTTTTATTCCAGTTGCGGGGACGCACTAAAGAACAAATCCTTGATGATTTGCGTCGTCTGCGCAGTACCCTAAGTGCTGAAACTGAGTCTAAAAAAGATAGTAATTTCTCTAAGAAAGAGGCTTCCTCCGTAGAAAAAAAGTCACTTTTAGCCGCGACTAAACTAAAGACAAGTCAGCTTAATATTGAAGAATTTTGGCAATATTATGAGCCGCTAGATTCTTCATTAGTTGTGATTGCACCACCACCAGACAATCGCACTGTTTTGGATGTTGTAGGGCCAATTCCTTTAGCATCTGCTGACGCTAGCGTGATGCAATATTTTAACGAGGTTTATAAGACAGTAAGTCAGCAAGCTGTGATGTCTGCGCTGAGTTCTTGAATGGGTACTGGAGACTGGGGACTGGGGACTGGGGACTGGAGACTGGGGACTGGGGACTGGGGACTGGGGACTGGGGACTGGGGACTGGGTAATGTCGCAAATTTACCCTTGCATAGGGCGGGTTTTGTTGAGAGGTTGTCTGTTTTACCATGAGGTTTTATTCTAAACCCGCCCCTACATTACTCCTTCTCTCCCCAATCTTTAATCTCCAATCCCCATTCCCCAATTAATATTACTGCTGTTCCAAATATTGTTGGTAGCCTAATTCATCAAGCTTAGCTTGCTTTTCCATCACAGATTGATTTAAATTTTGCCGATATTGTTGAACTTTCTCTAGTAATTCTGGCTGGTGAGAAGCTAACATTTGTACGGCTAATAAACCCGCATTTTTAGCATTACCAATAGCTACTGTTGCCACAGGAATTCCCGTCGGCATTTGTACAATGGAATAAAGCGAATCTATACCTTGTAAATGGCGACTGGGTACAGGAACCCCAATCACAGGTAAAGGCGTCAAAGCTGCAACCATACCGGGAAGATGGGCAGCACCTCCAGCACCTGCGATAATTACCTTAAGGTTGCGCTGGTGTGCCTCTTGGGCGTATTTCACCATACGTTCCGGTGTTCGATGAGCTGAAACAATCGCAACTTCGCAGGGTATGCCAAATTCTTCACAAACGGCGATCGCTCCCTGCATAGTGGGCAAATCAGAATCGCTGCCCATAATAATACCAACTAAGGGTTTGTTATTGGTCATTGGTTGTTAGTTGTTGTTTGTTAGTTGTTAGTTGTTAGTTGTTAGTTGTTAGTTGTTGGTCACTTGACAAATGACAAATGACAAATGACAAATAACCAATGACAGTTTTCATGCCCGAAGGGCTGTATGACAAATGACTTTAAATATTATCAATGCTCAAGTACCCGGTTATCATGGTTTGCAGCAAATAAAGATTGATCAACAGGGAATTATTGCAGCAATCTCACCTAGGTCGGGGACAATTTATCAATCCCAAGACACTATTGATGTTGCTGGTGATTGGGTGTCGCTAGGTGGGGTAGATTTGCAGATAAATGGCGGTCTTGGCTTAGCGTTCACAGACTTGAGTCCTGCTGATAGTGACAAGTTGAGGGAAATTTGTCAATACCTGTGGTGTCAGGGTGTGGATGCTTTTTTGCCGACTTTGGTTACTACTTCCGTCGAGAAGATTGGGCGATCGCTGTCTGTCATTGCTGATTTTCTAGACTCTCACCCCCCTCATTCCCCCCTAAAAGGAGGGAGGAAAGAGGATGGAAGCCTTTTTTTTGCGGGGGAAGCCAAGATACTTGGGGTACATCTAGAAGGCCCATTTCTCAATCCCCAAAAACGAGGAGCACATCCAGCAGAACACTTGTTACCACTGACAATTGACAACGTGAAACGAGTCTTGGGAGATTATGCTCATATCGTCAAAGTCATGACACTAGCACCGGAATTAGATTCAACGGGTGAGGTAATTCCTTATCTACGTTCTCTTGGTATCACAGTTAGTCTGGGTCACTCACAAGCAACAGCAACACAAGCACAAAAAGCTTTTGAACAAGGAGCATCAATGGTAACTCATGCCTTTAATGCTATGCCAACACTGCACCACAGGGAACCAGGATTACTTGGTGCGGCCCTTGTCCATCCAGGTGTTAGGTGTGGTTTGATTGCTGATGGTCAGCATGTCAGTTCGACAATGATACAGTTGCTCTTGCGGGCTGGTTGTTATGAAAAAGGGATTTTTCTAGTTAGCGACGCCTTAGCACCGATTGGATTGTC
Organism: Potamolinea sp.; assembly: GCA_042408245.1. Lineage (GTDB taxonomy): Bacteria > Cyanobacteriota > Cyanobacteriia > Cyanobacteriales > Coleofasciculaceae > Potamolinea. Next base: position 39,213 of record JAYFMV010000034.1, on the reverse strand, counting down.
TGATGGTGTCTATCCTTGGGATTCGCGTCAAATTGAAGTGAAAAACGGTACTGCAAGGTTAGAGGATGGTACGCTTTCGGGGACAACGCTACCGTTGTTGGTGGGAGTACAGAATTTGGTGAAGTGGGGGATTTGTGGAGTCCCAGAGGCGATCGCTCTTGCTACTGTTGCCCCGCGTCTTGCTATTGGTATCACAGAATTGTACCTTGGTCAATCAGCTCATCTTTTGCGTTGGCATTTGGATGAAGCAACTAGGGAATTGACTTGGCAAAGATTATAGCGGTTGTCCGTCCGCCTAAAAGAGCCTGCAAAGCGATGGTCATAGCCGATATGATCGGAGAAAGCAGGCCTGTGAAACCCAAACCTAAAACAAAAAGCAATGGTCAAAATACCTCCTCAACAAAAACCTTTGCTAGTACCACCGTTGGAAAGTGGCGATAGATTAAATCGCTATGAATTTGAGCGACGCTACAATTTCATGTCCGATATCAGGAAAGCTGAATTGATAGAAGGAGTCGTCTACATAGCTGCTGCGGTGGGTTTTAGAAGTCATGCTCAACCCCACGGAAATTTGATAGGTTGGTTGGGAAATTATAAGGTTGCGACACCGGGTATTGAGTTGGCGATTGAACCCACTGTTCGTTTAGATTTGGACAACGAACCACAGCCCGATGCAGTGCTGCTGATTGAGGAAAAAGCTGGAGGTCAGGCGAGAATCAGTGAGGATGATTATATCGAAGGGGCACCGGAATTAGTAGCAGAGATTGCAGCAAGTAGCGCAGCGATTGATTTAGGTGATAAAAAACGTGCTTATCGTCGTAATGGGATTAAAGAGTATATTGTTTGGCAAGTATTTGAACAGAAAATAGACTGGTTTTACTTACAAGAGGGGGAGTATGTGCCGCTACCAGTGGATGAGAATGGAGTGATTCGCTCTCAAGTATTTCCAGGTTTATGGTTAGCAGTGAATGACTTATTGAGTGGGAATATGGGAAAAGTATTAGCTGTATTGCAGGAAGGATTGGCGGTATCGGAACATACCGAATTTGTGCAACAGTTAGCTCTCTCTTGATAAGGTTATCTTAGATCAATAATCCTCTAAGGATGTCACTCTATGACATTTGACCTGAGTCTATTTAGTTCAAAATTGAAGAAATATCGTGAGCAACTCAAAACTTCCCTTGACGAAGTTTCAGCAAAAACAGGTATATCAACTAAAACTCTAGCTGCTTTAGAAAGAGCAGAAAGACGACCTACAGGAGATGAGGTTTTAATCCTAGCAGATTACTATCAATGTGACTACCAATTCTTTATTTCAAATGAAAAACTCGCTCCATTTGAACAAACTGAAATGTTATACAGAAGACATGGTGATGAGTTTTCAAAAGAAGACCGTTGGGCTATACAAGAATTTTTATTCTTATGTGAGTGTGAGGAATTTTTACTTAACTTAATTCCGAGAAGAGACTACAAACCGTTTAGTTTTGTTAAACAGGGAAACTACTTCAAAGGTCATGGTGAGAAAGCGGCAGCAAGACTTAGAGAGCATCTCGGTTACTCCTCTATTCAAGTAGGTAGTGATATTTATGATGATTTCCGCTGTTTAGGATTTCATCTCTTTCGTCGCCAACTGGGTAATTCAAACATTTCTGGTTTATACATTAAACACCCCACTGCTGGAAAATGTATATTGGTTAACTATAGTGAAGATGTATACAGACAAAGGTTTACTGCTGCTCATGAATCAGCTCATGCAATTTTAGATGATGAAGAAGATTTTATTGTTTCTTTTGTAGGGGATAAAAGTAATCTTGTGGAAATCAGAGCAAATACATTTGCATCTCATTATCTCATGCCACCAGATTGCTTAAAGAATATTCATGACTCAAGTAACTGGACTACTGATAAAGCAATTGATTTGGCAAATAGACTTAAAGTCAGTACTGAAGCTTTAGCTATAGCCTTAAGAAATGCAAATCTCATATCACCATCTATCGAAACACAACTTAAATCTGTCAGAGTGCCATCAGACAGAAAAGTAGATCCAGAGTTGCCAGCAAGTTTATCTCCAGGTTCTCGTGAGCGTCGAGAAAAATCACTGAAAAGAGGATTATCATCTTTTTATGTCAGCCTTTGCCTTGATGCATATGAACAACGCTTCATATCAGCAGGTAAATTGGCAGAAATGCTTTTAGTAAGTGAGCGTGAGCTAGATGCAATGGCAGATCTCTATGGAAGAACTTTAAAGTATGGCAACTGAGCGTGATCCATCTAAATTTCATAAGCTTAATGTTGTAGACACTTGTGCAATTTGGAATATTATCTCAACTCAACTCCTTCGTACAACAGCTTACTCTATAAAATGTTACTTTTGCTGTACTGACTTTGTTTATTATGAGTGTCTATACAAGCCTCGAACAGAAGTTAAACCTGAAGATATTGCGCTGCAAAATATATTAAGACAAGAAAGGCTGAATGGACAGTTTAAGAATTATCACCTAGAGATTGAAGATTTACAAGAAATTGAGGTATTACAGAAGCGTAAGAATCTTGGGAAAGGAGAACTGTCATCCATTGTTTTTGCAAAAAAGACTTGTCAGGCTGTCTTAACTGATGATATCAATGCAAGGAATCTTGCTGAAGAAGTCTTAACTCACCAAATGGTGCAAACTACAGCCCATTTATTAGGTTGGTTATTCTTTGAACGTTGTTTGATTGATAGTGACTTGAGCCTAATTATTCAACAGCATAAGCAGTACAACAGAAAATTAGAGAAATATTTTGTAGTGATGTACCACAGAGCTTTAGATTTTAGATCCAAGCAATACTTTGTCCTTGAAAAGGATGAAGATTCATGAATCGATACAGCATGATTGTTCAATGGTTTGGTGAATCCATCCCTGAACCCAGTACTCTGCAAATTGCCTAATTACCCGAATATTTTGGAGTAGAAGCTGACAGTGTTGCTAGTCAGAAAATGTTGCAACGAGTTTGCGCTTTAAGTCTGTACAAACAATAATCAAGAATGTGTACAATGAATTGTTACTAAAAGGCAATAAATTTCAAGGAAGTGCATCTTGACTTTTTTAAGTAGTCAACAGTAAAAGGAAAAATGCTAGTTTATGAGCAAGCTAATTTTAGCTCTTGTAGTCGCTGCTGCAACCAATAGCCTTTTGATAGACGTAGCTGGAAGTTATACATCTGATCAACAGACTAAAGTTCCTACATCACAGTTCGTGAGACTAGGAAACAGCAATACTCAAATTGTAGATAGAACAAATGAAACTATAGTTGTCAATCCCTCGCGCGGACAATTAGCACAGAACTCGGAGGTAGTGGATATCAAGGGAGAGTGGAATTTTCAGCAAGCACAGAAAATTATCTTGCCATATCTTCAGAGAAATAACTGGAACAACGTTAAAGATTTCTGTAGTAAAAGCCCATGTAATCCAGTTCATACATTTCTTTCTCAGTACAAACTTCCATATAAAAATAAAGAGGCAATACTTGTTGCTACAGCTTCAATTAACAAAGGCTTTGACTGTCACGCTTGCGCTCCACACCTGAGCTTTTTTGAGTTTGAGAAACAGACTACTGGATGGAAGTTAGTAAATTCTGATATCGCTGTTTCTCATTGGGGATCTTGGGGCACGGTTCAACCGAGCGATATCAAGGTGAAAGTATTAGGCAATAATGGCGATAATCTCTACGGAATAGTGCATGAGGGGAGTTATGTAGGACAGGGAATATTCGTTTCTAGTACATCGATATATGCCAAGGTAGACGGCTCTCTGCGCGAAGTATTACCCGTCCTCCAAACAAGTGAAAATAATAGTGGAGCAGGTGGAGGGCAAAATGGATTGGCTCAAACCAATTGGGAAAGTAAGATTACAATCCAACCAGGTACGAAAGGATTCTTCAACATATTAGTGGAGCGTCAGGGGATACGTAGAGGAAAGCCCTTTTCCGAGAGGCAGCTATTGAAATTCAACGGACAGAAATATGTTCCTAGTCAGCTTTAAAGTTAATCACTTAGCTTAAAATTGAGTCGAGTAGTTTACCTAAGAAATCAATAAAGCGAACAGTCATGAAAACTACAGAATTTATGTATCCTAGACTGGGCTTAATAGTTTTAGCTAGTATTACTTTCTTGAGTACGGTGTTTCCAGTTTTAGCAGAAGTTCTGGAAATAAAGTTACGCAAAAATATGCCCTATCAAGATGCAAAAACTTTACTGGTAAATGCAGGTTGGCAGTATGCGAGTTTACCAGCATATGGCTATCGGGAAACAGATCAAAAGGTCAGATCAGAGTGCTTCGGAAAAGTCAAAATCTGTAATGAGTATCCAGAAATATCATCATGTAGTGGTCAAGGATATTGCAAGATGTCATTTTATGATCACTTTGGTAATGTTTTATCGGTTACAACTTATGGGCCACTCATGAGTGAAAAGCTTCATGTGATTGGTTGGAGTCTTGATAGCAAGGCTAAACATTGATTGTCCTAACAAGTTGATGAAGCGGAGGGTTGCTCTGAAGTATTGAAGTATTTGTGTTTACGATTGAGACTGGATTGCAAATATTTTAAGGTGCGATCTTAATCAAACTCCGGTGCCCAAACCTCAGCAACTACCATCTCCCATCCCGGCAACAATTCCGGTACCGTCAACACATCTCCATCCCGCAAAACCACTTTCTCCACACCCAAACGATAAACCTCCATCGTTCGACTTCGCGGGTCAACTAATACCCCAACAAGTGTTCCTAAAGCTAGAAACTCCTGAATCTTCTCACGCAGCTTAGACAAAGAGTCAGTTTTGGACTTGACCTCAAACATCAAATCAGGGACTAATTGAGCATACTCTCCTGTTGTTCGCCGCAATCGTTCTGCTCGTACAAACGACGCATCAGGAGCCCGTACGTCCTGGTCAGCATTGGGGAGAACAAATCCAGCATTGGATGCAGTTACTCGTCCTAGTTTGCGAGGTCTGACCCAATTACGCAACTGGGCGATAATTTCAGCAGCAACTTCATCAGATTCATACCCTGACGGACTCATGACAAAAATCTCCCCAGCTACTAATTCCATCTGATAGTCCGGATTCTGCACTTGCAATTTTTCCAGGTCTTTAACCGTCAAACCAGCCATTGGAATCCTCCAGCAATGATTCGTCGTATAACATCATTGTCTACTTTCCGAAGAGTGAATGAGAGGTAGTCTACCCGACTCACCCTACTATAATTCAGAGCATGGGCAAGCTGTAATTTTGGTTGTACTTAGCCTCGGACTTACACAGCATCCGCAACAACTGCTAAAGTATGTAACCGTTGCCAATCATTTATCACGCATCCAGTTTATGAATACAGTTGATGACAAAACCGTTGTTAAAGAATACTTCAATGCCACAGGCTTTGACCGTTGGCGGCGAATTTACGGCGATGGCGAAGTAAACACAGTTCAGCTAGATATCCGCACCGGACATCAGCAAACGGTTGATACAGTCCTTAGCTGGCTGGAAGCTGACGGGAATTTACAAGGTTTATCCATCTGCGACGCTGGTTGTGGTGTTGGTAGTCTTAGCATTCCTTTAGCACAATTAAACGCAAAAGTCAATAGTAGCGATATCTCTGAAAAAATGGTGGGAGAAGCCCAGGAAAGAGCTAAGGATATTTTTGGCAACAATCACAATCCCACTTTTGCAGTACAAGATTTGGAAACATTGAGCGGTAGCTACCACAGTGTAATTTGCCTGGATGTCTTGATTCACTATCCCCAAGACAAAGCAGTAGAAATGATTTCCCACCTCGCAAGTCTTGCAGAATCGCGCCTAATTCTCAGCTTTGCACCCAAAACTCTTGCTCTTACTTTGCTCAAAAAAATTGGTGATTTTTTCCCAGGGCCAAGTAAAGCTACTCGCGCTTATCAACATCGAGAAGCTGACATTATCAAAATTTTGGAAAGTAACGGCTTTTCAATTAAGCGTAATGCGATGACTAGCACTCGCTTTTACTTCTCTCGTCTTTTGGAAGCAACTCGCGACTAAAGGTTGTAGGTATTGATGACTCGAATTTTTTTGTTTGTAGCAGCAATTTTAGGCGGTATCTCTGTAGCCGCTGGTGCTTTTGGTGCTCATGCTTTGAAGGAAAAACTAAGCGAACAAGCGATCTCAATTTTTGAGACTGCGGCTCGTTATCAGATGTATCACGCACTGGCATTATTGTTAGTAGCCTTGCTCTTAAGCCGCACCGAAACAGCACAGTCAACTCTCACTGCTGCTGGGATTTCCTTCATTGCCGGAGTTGTGATTTTCTCAGGTAGTTTATACAGCTTGAGTTTTACAGGGATCAAGTGGTTGGGAGCAATTACCCCACTTGGAGGAGTTGGGTTTCTTGTGGGATGGGGTTGTTTAGCGATCGCCTCTTTCAGCTTTAAGTAGACTGGAAATGTTGTATTTTAGACTAGGCAAAAAAAATAGACTATAAAACAAGTAATTAAATGGTGTAATTACCAGTTTTCTGAAGAATTATGCCGTGATTGCTATTCTTTTATATGCCTGAAATTTTGGGACATCAAACCGAATTGGGGTTGCTGCCCAATTTTTAAAATCAGGTGCCAGTCGAATCATTTTTTGCAGAATCTCATCATCAATCCACAAGACAATAGGAAAAGGAAACTGCTTGCGAAACTCATCTCGCACCAGGTTTGTCGCAGTTAACAATTCATCTATTGTTACCACTGACTCTAGACCAAAAACCATTAATGCTGACGGTGGTTCTGCAACTGTTGTGAGTATAGTCGTAAACAGCGTGTTAACCGATGGATGGAGAGTGAGTTCCCGAATTGGTACTGAGGAGAGTTCTTTTAGTTGCTTTACCAGCTTGCGTCGCAACGCTGCACAGTTTGAGTACGCCAAAATCAGTGAAAACTGACCCTGAGACATGGCGATCGCTCTTTCCAGGCTTTTGAGCGATCGCTGGTTATTGGCCACTGAATCTTCATTTTCTGGGTAATGTTGGTGAGACATAAAAAAATAGCGATTAAGTTTCTAACTTGATTTTTTTCCAAAAAAAGTTTTTTGGCGTCCTAACATCGGGTGATATCGGATAAATTGCTTACGTTAGCTGATCTAGAACCACAGTCTGTTTGTCTACAAATCCCCTGACTTGCAATGAAACTTAAAATTTATATACATCCGCCTATATATAGCTTATCTGACAGAATGAGGTGTGCAACCCCTCATCCCAAAATTAAAGGCTGTTGTAGTAGTGCCACCTTATGAGGAGAGAGGCCCAGAGGTTCGCGCAACCTTTGCCCAACTATCCCAGTCATTCCTGATTAGTCCAAGGCGCTGGCGTCAATAATGTTATATCTACTTCAATCCTTATGAAACGGTTTCTCAAAAGCTCTTTTACAGCCTGTGCAGATGGGCTTGTGCATTTTAGCCACACTTGCGGGCGTCAGGCCTGGTATGTTGTCCTGTTTGTCTTGGGCCTAACAATCACGGTACTAAAACCAACTGCTGCTTTCTCTCAGACAAGCTTTAACGATATCCAAGGAAATTGGGCGCAACCTTGCATTACCACACTGGCGCAGCGACAGATTATCAATGGTTATCCAGATGGCAGTTTTAAGCCGAATGCTCCCGTAAACAGGGCTGAATTTGCCGCAATGTTGGCAAAAGCTTTCCCTGACGCTCCTGTGGTGCGCACAGGAGGGAAATTTGCCGATGTCCCCAATAACTACTGGGCTTCTGAATCGATTCGCAAGGCTTATCAAACGGGGTTTCTTGCTGGCTATCCGGGTGGTGTCTTCCAGCCAAGTGAAAATATTCCCAAAGTTCAGGCTTTGGTGTCTTTGTCAAGTGGTTTGAAGTATGTACCAGTTAACGCCACTCAAGAGACTTTGAATGCAGCTTTTACCGATGTTTCAGCAATTCCTGAATATTCTCGAAGTGCGATCGCTGCTGCTACAGAAAAACAGTTAGTTGTCAATTACCCAAACGTTAAAACACTCAACCCAAATCAATTTGCCAGTCGAGCCGATGTTGCAGCTTTTATGTGCCAAGCAACTGCAACAGCGGGAGTGGTTCCTCAACAATACATTGCCCAAGTAGGAACACAGAAACCAGATCAGGCAAAAGCTGAATTACGGGGAGTTTGGCTGACGAATATTGATAGTAAAGTACTATTTTCCCAAGCTGGTGTCACCGACGCCATCCAACAACTTTCTAAATTGAACTTCAATACTGTTTATCCTACTGTCTGGAATTGGGGTTACACACTTTACCCCAGCAAAGTAGCTGAAAAAGAAATTGGGCGTGCGGTGAAGCTAGTAACGCCAACTGATCCATCTCTCGACCCAGAATTAGGGGTGAAAGGGCGAGATATGCTTAAGGAGATGGTAGACCAGGGACATCAAAAAGGCATGAGAGTCATACCTTGGTTTGAATTTGGTTTCATGGCACCTGCTGATTCTGAATTAGCCAAGCGCCATCCTAATTGGCTCACTCAAAACAACAAAGGCGAAAAAATTTGGAAAGAAGGTAATGATCAGCGCGTTTGGCTCAATCCTTTTCATCCAGAAGTACAAAAATTTATTCAAGATTTAGTTATTGAAATTGTTGGTAACTATGACGTTGATGGTATCCAATTTGATGATCATTTTGGCTTACCTTCTGAGTTTGGTTACGATAACTTCACCGTACAGTTATACAAACAAGAACACCAAGGAAAAGCTCCACCTAGTAATCCTCAAGATGCAGAATGGGTTCGTTGGCGGGCAAATAAAATTACTGATTTACTGACGCAGACGTTCCGAGCTATTAAAAACACCAAGCAGAAAGCGATTGTGTCTGTTTCTCCTAATCCGCAGCAAGACTCTTACCAATTCTTTTTAGCAGACTGGGCGAATTGGGAACGGCGGGGCTTGGTGGAGGAATTGATCGTGCAGATTTATCGCGATAATTTCAATACTTTTATTTCTGAATTAGAGAAACCGGAAGTTAAGCTGGCACGTAGTCATATTCCGGTTAGTATTGGTATTTTGAGTGGTTTAAAAAACAAACCAGTTTCACTATCACAAATCCAAAAGCAAGTTGAGGCGGTAAGAAGTCGCGGATTTGCTGGAGTGTCGTTTTTCTTCTACGAAACTTTGTGGAATAATGCAGCAGAACCATCGGGGCAACGTCAATCTGCTTTTAGGTTAATCTTCCCGATGCCTGCGAAATCTCCTGAGATTTCAGAATTGTTAAAGTCAGAGAGTTGATGTTAGTTGTTGTTTGTTGTTTGTTAGTTGTTATTTGTTGTTTGGTCAGATCACTTAACCAACTACCAATAACTAATAACCAATAACCAATAACCAATAACCAATAACCAACAACCAACAACCAACAACCAATGATTAATGACCAACTAATGCAACCTCTTTAGGCTCTTTTTTGGGTAAAGAAATGCCACGCTCCAGCTTGATTATCGAGCCTGATGTGTTTGTGCGATAAATCCAGCGTTGCTGTTCGCTAGCAACAGCAACTTTCCAGCCGGAGACAGTAGTCGGGATACAAGAAACTCCAGATTCACTAAGGCCTAAACAGTTATCCGACCAAGTTTGAGGTTGAGCATCGATAACCCGTAAAGCTGAAGTAGGTAATCCCGATAGCTGCGAAGCATGGCGCAACACGGAATGACTAACGGCTGTGGATAAAGGTGGAGGAGACTGAACGGATTGATACATAACTTTAGAGGGGTTTGGCGGTGTCTGTCCGGCACAGAAATATAAGATAGCTGTAAACGCGATTGCTTGGATAATCAGACGGGGCTGGAGCAGTTTTTGCTCAATCGTTTCTGTAGTAGAAACTTGATTTTTGATATCTTCCATCGCAAACCTCACAAGTGGGTGCTGTAATACCTGAGAAAGTAGTAATCGATAGATAAATGCACCTCAATAATGAACTGTTCCGGAAACCCTAATATATTTCTTCCGGTTGTAGAATGTTATTACACTTGTTTTTAGGTTTTGACCCGGAGCGTGAGCGTTGTTTTTTGAGCAGACGCTATCAACCGCAACGGGAAAGTTACATTGGACTGATGTCTAATGCTTGTATAGCTGATGTATGCCTGCGCCAGCTACACAGACGTTGTGCTGATGTTCTACTCAAAAGAGTTTTTGTTACCAAAACCTAATGTCTTGCACAAGCCCAGACACTTGTACTTCGGTAATTGGTTTTGCCATCAAATCAAGTTTTTGAAAGCAAAAAACTATTCTAATTTATCTGTGTAGTAATTTTTGTGGCTCTGATGATATTTTAACTAGGAAAATACTGCATCATCATAATGCTTTGATAAAGATTAGATGATGCTCATATAAGTTATTTTGTTGTAAAACAAGCTGTTTTTCAGGTTGACGGTTCAGAGGTTGCTAATTACAGCTTACCTTCCAACCTTCCAACCTTAGAGGCTACAACCCTTTTATTAACCACCAATTCCCAGACGAAGTGCCAAAGCTGGAGTTAAGGGGATCAGCGTTGCTACCATCAAAAACAGTGCTAACAAAGCCAAAATTGCTCTGGTATCATCTGGTTCTGTGATTTCATTTAAGCTAGGACGTTCCAAAGAGCGTTGCAAGAACAAAATCACGATCGCCCAATACAAGACGAGGGAATTGGCTGGATTTGCCAAAGCAATAATTCCCAAGATAACTAATGTCGCAATGGTGGTGCGTCGAGCGATTTTACGTCCGTAGATTGCTTGAACAGCCCTTCCACCATCTAGCTGTCCTGCTGGCATGATGTTGAGTGCACTCACCACTAACCCCAGCCAACCTATAATCGTTAGCGGGTGAACATCAACAAGATTCGCTTCCATGGAAGCACCAAGGAAAAGCTTTGTCAAAAGCCCCACTAACATCGATCCTTGGAAAAACTGAACTGGTACCTGAAAACCGCTACCCGGATGAGAAAGCAGCAATCCCGTCATCAGCAATAGCAAGGAGACAGCACCACCAGCGGCCGGCCCTGTGATTGAGATATCAAACAAAGCTTTCCGGTTGGGTATTAAAGATTCAAAGCGGGTAATGGCACCGAAAGAGCCGATTTGCCAGCTAGGAATGAAAAAAGGGAGGCTGAGTTTTACGTTATAACGTCGTGCTTGTAACCAGTGACCGAGTTCATGAGCGGCAAAAACAGCCCAAATCCCAACACTGATAGGTAGTACTTCCTGATAGCGCCCTAGGTTGTTGAAAAAATCGAAGTTGAGCAACACTCCAGCAGCTTCCAAGCTAGTAGCAATTGTCGCTAAAAGTAAAACAATTGCCAAGATTTTTTGAGCTATTGTTGAAGGCTGTGGGTCATTGCTACTGGGAAGAATAATAACAACTGGTCTACCTTCAGCACCTTCTACTAAAAATAAGCGATAGCGCGTGCCTAATCTTTCCTCTAACAGTGCTGACAAACGGGAATAGACTGTTTCTGGGTCTGTTCCCCGCATATTCCCTTTGAAAATTGCCCCTTCCTGATAGGGAATTGTTTCTGTGGAAAAGAAGGTATCGATGCCAAAAATTCCCTGAATAATTTTGAGGTCTTCTGTGGGAATTGGCACAACTTCTGTTGCTGCGGAATTTGTGCCATTTGTCGGCAATGTTAGATTCTTTTGGGTTGCAGATGCTGGCTCATCCGGATTTTTTGCCTCTTTTGCTTCTTGTTGTTCTTTCAACAGCTTGGTTGCACGTTCTTGTAAAACAGTATCTTGTCCGGCTTCACGTAACTGCTTGCCCAAGTAAATGTACAACCCTGACGAAGCAACTAACAAAAATAAAATGCCAACGAAATTAATGTAAACTCCAGCCGAAAATAAGCCAAAAAACAACAACCAGGGAGCAGTCAAGACTACCGACTGCAACCAGGCTAATATTCCTATTTTGCCGTAAGTTCTAGCACGGTTGAAGCCCCAACCTAGGACACCGATAGCTACCAAGATAATTAAAAAAGTTGCAGCAGTCTCCGATATAAACATTTTTTGATTATTAGTTATTGATTAGTGATTCTTGGTTATTGGTTATTGGTTGTTGGTTATTGGTTAAGTGATAATACCAAGCAAGAAACAACAAACAACAAACAACAAATAACTAACTACAGCTTTGGACAGCGGCTCTGAGATCACCTTGGTGTTCAGCAAGAAGGCGATCGCCTTCTTGTTGGTCTAATCGGGTCCAATGCATTAGCAGCGCCAATTTCACCTTGCGTCCACTGCGCTCTAGTAAGTAACCAGCGTCTTCCCGACTCAGGTCAGTCAAGTCTTGCAGCATTCGCAAGGCTCGGTCATGAAGTTTTTTGTTAGTAACGGCAACATCTACCATACGATTACCGTAGACTTTGCCAATGCGTACCATAACGCCTGTGGAGAGAATGTTTAATGCCATCTTCGTAACCGTACCAGCTTTCAAGCGCGTGGAACCAGCCAAGATTTCCGGGCCAACCAGCAAGCGAATATCCAAGTCAGCCTCAATAGTTACTTGCTCAGCAGGAACACAAGCAATCAAAACGGTAGTAGCTCCCCGCCCTCGTGCTGCTTGAATCGCACCGTGAACGAAAGGAGTGGTTCCCCCAGCGGTGATACCGACAACGACATCTAGTTCAGTAATTTGGCGATGGGCGATCGCTTCTGCTCCATCTTCGGCTTTGTCTTCCAAATCTTCCGAGCTACGGACTAATGCTCCAGCACCCCCTGCAATGATTCCCTGTACCAACTCTGGCGGTGTACAAAAGGTGGGGGGACACTCAGCAGCATCCAGTACTCCCAAGCGTCCACTTGTCCCAGCACCGACATAGAAGAGGCGTCCACCTCTACCCAGAGCCACTGCTGTGCGGTCAATTGCTTGAGCTAGCTGAGTTCTGGCTGCAGCGATCGCACTCAGAGTTTGCGCATCTTCGCGATTAAACAGATCCACTAACTCTAGGGATGTCAACTGGTCTAGGTTCTGACTGTTGGGGTTAACCTGCTCGGTTAATAGATGTCCCCGCTCTTCTAAATTCTTCATAACAATCCTTCTAGCTGACGTCGAATGCGGTCTAAATCTGATATTTCTGGTTCTTGAGTTTCTTGTCTATTCGCTTGCCAATCAGTTTGTTCTACGTTTACTTCCGGTGGTAGCTCTAACATTCCTTCTGTAATCAGTTCTGCGTCATAACCAGCACCGCTGCAAAACTCCTCAATCTCCTTGCTATCAAATTCTTCCACCGTGGGTTCTGGAAAATCCTGTGCCTCCAGCATCACCCCAAAACGGGTGGCGTCGTCTTCTGACTCGAACATCAGCACTTTGTTGCGATCGCCAATCTGAATCGAGTGAATTCCCTCGTTTTCCGTTCGGGCGTTAAATAATAGAACAAATACTCGTTTGGGTGCAGCCATAAACTTTTGTTGACTTTCTGGGGTAAGCGCTTGAACATTACCTTCTTTACTTAGAATATCTGACAGGCGTCAGCTAAAGATGCTGAGATTCGGTCATCTGTGTCGATAGTACAGAAAAAACCGCCTCCAACCAAAGGATTTGTAGGATGCTTTATTAGCGCACCTGACCAGTAGACGCTTTTGCTTAAGTCCCATCTCAGTAAAAATCGCCTAACAATCAGGTGTCGATTGCCACACGACCATAACGAGCAATAACAGTATTCCTGGGATTTTCAAGATTACACAGCCAGGCCCACATCTGATCCCCTAGGGAAAAGTGCCACCACTCGTTAGGATGACGCCGGAAACCAACCGAATACATAACATCATGCATCAGTTGCCGATTTCTGTGATAAGGAAATTCTGGTTGATTGAGGTAGTAATCGGGATAAGAGCGAGGCGAAATTTCATCAATCGCAGAACCCATATCCACAATTTGCCCACTCGCATCCACTAGAGTAATATCCAACACAGCACCAGTACTGTGAGGTGGTGGCGTCATGGGGTTAAGCGTCGGTGCGGCCCAAAATTTATATACTTCTTGCCAAATAGCTTCCTGTTGTTGTTCAGATAACTCTGCTGAATTTAATTTTTGTTCCCGAACTATTTCAGCGAAAGTGTAATCTACCATGAATTGTTGAACTTCTACAGGTCGATAAGCATCAAAAATTTGGATGCGCCAACCGGGATATTCTTGTTGTAGTTTTGCTTGAGCATTAATCAGGGACTCCAGGACACTTTGACGCAGAAAATACGGTGAAGCTTCGCCATATGGTGCTTGCAATTTTTCGTAGGGGTGAGGCGATTCGATAGCAAATTTTTCCAAGGGAATTGGTACTAGCGGTTCGCCACACTCTAGGATAGGTATTGTTTGATAAGGTTTCATATTGAAAGTTAATTCCTGTTAAATGAGTATAGAGCAATTGCCCTTCTCCTTAAAAGGTTTTTTAGCTTATTTACATGATGATTTGAGGTTAAAACATGGGAGTATCAAGCAGATGATCGACCACGACCGCTTATTCAAAGAACTACTTTCCACATTTTTCTGGGAATTTGTCGAGTTATTTTTACCGAAAGTTGCTGCATATTTAGAGCGTGACTCTATTTTCTTCCTAAACCAAGAAGTCTTCACCGATGTCACCTCTGGAGAGCGTCGGGAAGTCGATTTATAGCGGTTCTCAGTTGCATGAAGTACATCATAAAAACCTAACCCCCAACCCCTTCCCACCCCTCCCTAACCCTCCCCTACGAGGGGAGGGAAAAGGAAAAGCTTTTGTTAGTCGGAAGGGGAGCAAGAATTAAAGCCTCTCTCCTTGTAGGAGAGAGGTTTGGAGAGAGGTCAGATTGTATCTCATCCAATCGAAAAAGGCTGTACTAGCACAAGTTAAATTTAGAGGTCAAGACACTTGCTTTTTAATCCATCTAGAAAATCAATCCCACTCCCAAGCTGGTTTTGAGCGACGGATGTTTCACTACTTTGCTCGTTTGGATGAAAAGTATGCTCTGCCAGTTTATCCTGTCGTTATCTTTTCCTTTGAGAGTCCGCAAAGACCAGAACCAAATCGCTATCAAGTTCAGTTTCCTGATCGAAAAGTCTTAGATTTTAGTTACGTTTCCATTCAACTCAATCGTCTAAATTGGCGAGATTTTCTTCAACAGCAAAATCCAGTAGCGGCCGCTTTAATGTCGAAAATGAAAATCAAGCCACAAGACAGACCCAAGGTGAAGTCAGAATGTTTGCGGTTGTTAGCAACTTTACGCCTAGATGCGGCTCGAATGCAAATGATTTCTGGGTTTATCGATACCTATTTACGGCTGAATGCTACAGAAGAACAGGTATTTCGGGCTGAGCTTGATAGGATAGGATTAGTTCAGCAGGAGGATGTTATGGAAATTGTCACCAGTTGGATGGAGCAGGGTCTTCAGCAGGGGATTGAGCGAGAAATAGCCCTAGTCTTGCGTCAACTCAACCGCCGTTTGGGAAGCCTTAATCCTAGCTTTGAGGAACAAATTCGTAGCTTACCGATTGAACAGGTGGAGGATTTAGGTGTAGCGTTGTTGGATTTTCAGGGAGAGGCGGATTTAGTAAATTGGCTTAATAGTTTGATCTGATAAATTTATTGGCAATAACTAAGCCTTAAAAAGCGGGAAAGCGTCTTTAAAAAACACTTCCTGCTTTGAAATTATTCATAAACTTGGCTACGAGGAGCAATTAACACTACAGTTACAAGAAACTCAGGTTCATCGCTGACGAGTGTAAATCACGCGATAATCACCAACGCGATATCGATAATAACCAGCAAAATTACCTTTGAGTGCTTTGATATTTGGGTGGTAGCTGGGAGTTTGTTCCAAAACTTCAAAGCATCTGGCAATTTTCTTAGCTAGAGGCAAATCAGCTCCTGCATAAAATTCCTGTGCCTCTGATGTTAGGCGAACGTTATACATCTTTTCTCACTTCTCGCCAGTTGACTACATTACCCGCAGCAATATTTTTTTTCGCCTTCTCAAAAGCTTCCAAAAAACCAGGAATATTCAACAATTCCTGAGTTGCTTCTTCACTCTCTTTATCTGCTAAATATGCCAAAAAATCAGCAGCAACACGCAAACGCTCAGGAGAGAGTTGCTCGATATATTCCTTAACTTGCTGGCGAAGCTCTATAGTATCCATAAGAAAAAATATTAAAGATTAGGTTTTGAAAATACTAAAAGATAAAAAAATAAAAAGGTAATAAGCTATTGCACAGGAAAGAAAGCATATTGTTGGAGCTGGTAATAGGCAATAGGTAATGGGAAGATGAAACCATTGCCCGCTAAAAAATACACTAATTATCAATAAGCAATAACCAAACTCAAGTTGAGGTTGACTGGCTTCTTACCCATTCGCGGAACGAACGAATCATGCTGTTTTCTCCCATTGTTTTCCTCAATTCCAAGAAACGGATAATTTCCGTTGGTGAGACAAAGGGAAAAGTAGGAGAAAAGTCACAAACTTGATAACTATTGCCTTGTAACCGATAAATTGTCAGGCAGCTACCATCATAGCGCCAAACTTCGGGTACACCCAAAGCTGCATACAAATTTAATCTGTTGATGGAACTGCTAGTAATGTCAATTTCTACTGCTAAATCTGGTGGTGGATCTTGATTAAGGTCGATTTGGTCTATCTGTCTGACAATTTCTTCATTCTGGATGTAGTAACACTGATCTGGTTCTAATCCACGAGCTAAATCTTCACGCTTACAAGTTAGTGAACCTAAACTTTTTATTTCAATATTTAACTCCTCAGTAATAGTTTCTACAAAACGTCCTAAAACTTTTTTGTAATTTTCATGAGGGGGTAATGGTGTCATAATTTCCAATTTTCCACTGTCATAAGTCAGACGTATTCCCGACTGTTCTTCTACATCTTTGAGTAAGGCTAGATACGTCTGCCAAGTGATATTTTTGAGAAGAACTTGGTTAACACTTGGGGTGAGTGTAGTCGTCATGACTGATACCCGTGGTTAAGTTGAACTATGGTAATTCTACAGAAGTTGGTTTAGCAATGTGGGGCAAACCCCAGCCTAACTTTTCTCGTAAAACTTTGAAGTATTCTGGCGCTTGTAAGCGGATGAATTTAGCTGGGTAATGCGATCGCTCCAAATACACCAGATCTTCTGGTAAAACATAACATCCAGCATTGCCATCAACTACCAAAATCAACTGATTGGGAGTCGCAGGTAAAATCATTAATGGCTCATTATCAGCAAAAACCAACGCCCTAGAAGCTAGAGAATGAGGACAGATAGGCACCAATTGCAATACTGGAACTCCAGGCGTTACCACTGGTCCCCCAGCACTGAGAGAATAAGCTGTGGAACCAGTGGGAGTTGAGACAATGATCCCATCAGCAGCAATATCTACGGGTGAGTGACGCCCAATTTTAATTTCAAAATGGCACATACAGGTTAACGGTTCCCGATGTAGTACCATTTCATTGAGACCAAGCGCTTCCCACCACAGGTTTTCCTTGCGGAATATCTGTACCGCAAGCATGGTGCGCTCTTCAATTTCATATTCTCCCGCCATTACCTTTTCTAAGGCAAAGGGGAGTTCGTTCGCATAAGCTTCTGTTAGGAAACCCATGTGACCGGTATTTACTGTGAGTAATGGAATGCCAAAGGGAGCAACTTGACGAAAAGCAGCTAAAACTGTGCCATCTCCCCCCAGGACAATTGCAAATGCCATTTGCTCATCAAAACCGGGAGGTGCGAGTTTGTCGATTGGTGTGCGACAAACTGGAGAGTCAGGACGCGAATAGCCGAGAATTCCTCCGAGTCCGGTAGCCATACAGACTTCCCAACCCGAAGCGATCAGTTTGTCTTCCAACTCCGTAGCTATACGACAAGCTGCGGGTTTGAGGTCGTTGTATATAATGCCTACTTTGGGCACGCTTACCAGTCCACTTAGGGGTCAAAGGAGTGAGAAAAATGAGAGCAATGTTAAGCTTACGCAAGAATTTACCTTGACAATGCCAAACAACGGTTCTCTACAAAAGCCATTGGTTACAGGGCGAAGGCGTCTAGAGTAACAGTAGCAACAATTGCTGCTCTATTTTTTCTGGAGACGCCTTGAGCCAGTAATTCAGTATTTTTGCTTATTCACTTATAATAGCCTGA
Source organism: Potamolinea sp. (assembly GCA_042408245.1). Lineage (GTDB taxonomy): Bacteria > Cyanobacteriota > Cyanobacteriia > Cyanobacteriales > Coleofasciculaceae > Potamolinea. The sequence goes on along the minus strand of JAYFMV010000034.1, from coordinate 21,113 downwards.
GACTCTCTCAGAAAGAACTGAGGCTAAGTTTTAGTTTTAAAAGGAGTCTTCTTCGCTTTCTTGGATTTTGCTTTATTTTTCTCGAAATCGATTTCCTTGAGCTTTTTCATAATCCGGCTGAAATACTCTTGCATATAGGCTTCCAAGGTTGTGGTTTCCTGAGAGTCCAGCCCAAAGACCTGATATACTTCCTCCATCGGGGCATCCAAAGGCTTGCCTGTTGCTAACACCTCAGTGAAGGCAAGTCTGTCAGAAACATTCCATCCCCACTGGAAAAATCTCAAAAACCCGCGTACCCCGCGCAAAAAGCCCAGGGGAAGTCGAGCAATTTTGGCATCCTTCCCAGCTAATCGTTCGCACAAACGGATGATTTCATAAGCACCCCAAGCACGAGTCCCGACGATTGGATATTCCTGATTTTCCGTTTCTGGAACCTCCAGGGCACGAACGGCAAATTTGGCAATATCCTGCGTATCCATATAAGCGATGGGAGAACTATCGCCAGTAATCCAAACCGCCTGATTATCTAAAATTGGAACTGCATACTGACCAATCAGCCCTTGCATAAAGCCGCAAGGCTTCAAAATTGTGTATTTCAAGCCCGATTCTGCTAGGAAAGCTTCTGTACAGCGCTTGATTTCCATCAAGGGTACGTGAGGAAAATCTTTCGCGTTCAGAATCGAAAAAAAGATAAACCGTTCAACACCAGCAGTAGCGGCCGCTTGAATCAGTGAGACTTTTCCTTCCCAGTCAACATTTTTGATACTCAGAGAATCTGTCGGCCGAGATGTTGCTGCATCGATGACCGCAGTGATACCTTCGAGTGCAGGTGGTAGAGTTTCAGGAGATGTCAAGTCTCCTTTGACAATTTCTGCGCCCCATTCTTTCAAAAATGCCGCTCTTTTCTGGCTGCGTACTAAACAGCGTACCTGATGGCCTTCGTCGAGTGCGCGACGAACCACCTGCCTACCTAAGGTGCCAGTTGCACCGACGACCAACAAGTTCATCTAAGTTTTTTTAGTAAAGAATCTTAAACTTTCTACATGATTCTATCAGAAATCTTGGCACTATTTCTGATAAAGGTTGATCAAACTGCTGTGTACCAGGAAAAATCTGGACTCCAGGGCTGCCGAGGTGGTGGCTTGCGTCACAATAGTGATAGGCAGCAACCACATCGGCGATTGCGCACAATTCGCACCAGCTTTCGCTGATCGCCTTATGCTTCCTCTTCGCCACCTTGGATTTTCAGCAGTAAAAAGCCCAAGGCCTAACCCAACGAGAATCAGGGTAAAGGACAAGAACGCTGCATTAAACATTTCGCCGCCCATTTTTTTAATCTCCTACTGCGTTTGCAAAAAAGTTTGATAACTCTAACCTTAGCGCCCTCATTATATAAGAGACACCTAGAGCCATAGGGGGTATTTTAGAACAGCGAGGTGGTCAATCTCCAGGAAAAGGCGTAATTGAAAATGAATACAGGGAAAACTTTCTTTACAGACAAACCCCGCTTGGTGGTAACTTTGGGAGATCCAGCAGGGATTGGCCCGGAAGTGGTACTCAAGGCTTTGGCAGATCCAGAGGTCACAAAGGATTGTGAGATTACGGTAATTGGTAGTCAGGCGCTTTTGCAAGCCACTTACACTCAACTGCTGGAACATGGATGTGTTTTGGCAAATCCAGATGTATTGTCAATTCTCGATATCCCGCATACTACTGGCAAATTAACAGGGGAGTTAGACCCCTCCCCAACCCCTCCCCTAAGAGGAGAGGGGCTAAGAAACTCCCCCTTCCCTTGCAGGGAAGGGGGTGGGGGGGTTAGGTTTTCCGAATTCACCAACAAAATCATCCAGTTAGATGGGTCAGTTGAAGGTGAAATTGTTCCTGGTGTCGGGAATGTAGCTAGCGGTGCGGCGAGTTTTGCCTATCTGGAAAAAGCGATCGCCTTAACTTTAGCTGGCGAATTTGATGGTATCGTCACCGCACCGATCGCCAAGTCTTTATGGAAAGCAGCAGGACATGAGTATCCAGGGCAAACTGAGGTATTAGCTAAGTATGCGGGTGTGGAGAGATTCGGGATGTTATTTGTCGCGCGATCGCCTCATACTGGTTGGTTGTTGCGTACCCTTCTTGCTACCACACATATTCCTTTGTGTCAAGTATCAACTACCTTGAATCCTGAGTTGATGTCGAAAAAGCTTGACTTGCTGGTGGAATGTTTGCGTCAGGATTTTGGGCTAGAAACGCCCAGGATTGCGATTTCTGGCTTAAATCCTCACAGTGGGGAACAAGGACAATTAGGTAGAGAAGAACAAGATTGGCTGATTCCGTGGTTAGAACAAGAGCGCGAGAAACGTCCTGAATTGCAGTTGGATGGGCCTGTACCTCCGGATACACTTTGGGTGAAAGCTGGTCAAGCTTGGTATGGGGAAAACTCTGCAATCCAAAATCCAAAATCCAAAATCCAAAATCTCCCAGATGCGTACTTGGCGCTTTACCACGACCAAGGGTTAATTCCTGTCAAGCTCATGGCTTTTGACAGAGCGATTAATACTACGATTGGTTTACCATTTGTACGCACCTCTCCCGATCATGGGACAGCATTTGATATTGCGGGTCATGGTGTTGCTAATGCTACGAGTATGAAAGCAGCGATTCAGCTAGCAGGGGAATTGGTGAAACAGTCTAAATCTGCGACTTCTTGAGGAAGTGGGGGATTTTCGTAGGGCGATCTGCTTGCAGCAGCGCTTCGCTATCGCCAATTTATCTTTCGCGGTTTTTGTTATTGCTATGCGTTCAACAATTGAGCAGCAGTTAGTGTCAGTTCTGGGAAAGTGGGAGAGACTATTCTTTCATCACCTTTAAACTGAGTACGCTGGTATTTACCTTCAGTATCTAACAGGAAGACAAAAATAGTAGGAACTTTGGGATTTCCCAGATATTCCCTAGAAGCAATGGCTAAATAATCGACAATCCAGTATTCAGGAATACCCAAGCGTTGATATTCATCTAGTTTATCAATGTAGTCATCATCCCAATTGGTTGATGTGACTTCTACTGCTAACTGAATTGGTTCTTCTAGAGCATTGTAATCAGAGCGGTTTGAACGCCAAACAGTCCGATCTATGACACTGACATCAGGATTTCTGCCTTGTTCTTTGCCATCGCTGGTCATGGTTTTGATGACTGCATTGCGCTTCACCACGTAGTTGAGTCCCAGGCGATCAATTTCTCGGTCAAAATATTTGTAGCTTAAATCAGCTACATCTTCATGGTTTCTTGTTGCTCTCACCTCTACAATTTCTCCATTGACAAGTTCATATAAGCCTTCCTCTGGACACTGTTCTAGAAATTGATCGAAGGTTAATTTTTGTTTGGTAGTTGTGGTCATGGCTTGAGTGAATACTCTCCTGGCGTCAGTGTATCAGAAAAGCCCAAAGCGCTTTTTTCTCTTAAAGCCAAATAGAGCTTGGCAATCCTTGTTGAAGCAAGGTAAGATATTCTTACTGGTGGTAAGTAAAGAGTCCATGCCATGAACCCAGAGGATGTGAAAGTCAAGCTTATAGAAGTTTTCCAAGAGATCCAAAGTGACAGTGGGTACGAAGCAACGCCAATCACAGGAAAAACCTGTCCCATGACTGACCTTGAAGGGTTCGATAGCCTCCTCTGCATTGAAGCGATTGGTATGCTAGCCGACAAACTCGGTGTTGAGATTCCCAACGGTAACAACATATTTCTCTCAAAGGACGGCAAGCAGTGGCTCACCATTGATGAGTCTGTTGATGTAGTATGTTAGATTTTCAACTGAGGAGAGACTTAGGTATGAGTCACACAGAAGAGAAAAGGTCAATTATTGCAGCACGATTGCGTGAAGCTCGTAAGATGGCGGGGCTTTCCCAAGCTCAGGTAGCTAAGATGCTTGGTCTTCATCGACCCTCAATTTCAGAAGCGGAAGCTGGAAATAGAAAGGTTTCTGCTGATGAGATCACGAAGCTTGCCGAAATTTACGACGTAAGTTTGTCATGGCTGCTTGGGGAGGGAGCAGACAAACTTGATATTCATGATGACAAGATTCAGCTTGCAGCCAGAGAACTCCGAAAGCTCAAGCCAGATGACCTAGATCGACTTTTAACAATACTTGCTTCAATGCGTAGAGGGGGAGAAGTACTTTGAGGAATCAGACTTTGAGAAATCAGAGACAGGTTTTGGCACAACAAGCCCAGCAGAAAGCAATTGATGTGCGAAGGAAAGCAGGTTTTGACCACAAAAGCCCACTCTGCATTTACAGCTTGTGCGACAAGCTTAATGTAAGGGTCAAGTTTGTTGACATCAGTATGGAGGGTATCTATCTCCGAGAAGCAGAATCGGTTATTCTACTTTCCGCATTACGTCCCTTTCCAAGGCGCACCTTTACCTGCGCTCACGAACTCGGTCATCATGTTTTTGGTCACGGTTCAACTATCGATGAACTGATAGAAGATTCAGAAAATTCTAAGGCTTTTCAAGCAGAAGAGTTTCTAGCTGACTCATTTGCTGGATTCTTGCTCATGCCAGTTTTAGGGGTGCGGAAAGCATTCGTTTCGCGAGGGTGGGATGCTGCTTCGGCAACGCCAGAACAGATTTTTACAGTTGCCTGTAGTTTTGGCGTTGGGTATGAAACTCTGATTACTCACATGGCTTATTCTCTTAAGATGATTTCTCCCCTAAGAGTTAATTTACTTCTTAAAACCAAGCCAAAAACTATTCGTGAAAATGTGCTTGGGCATCCATCTACGAACTCGCTGATTATCGCTGACGAACACTGGTCAATGCCAACAATTGATGCTGAAGTTGGGAGTTTACTTTTGCTTCCAACTGGCGCAGAAGCAGCGAATGATACTATCACCTTTGAAAAAAATCACCTGAAGGGACGCCTTTTCAAAGCTAATCGTCCCGGTCTTGTGCGGGTTTATTGCCGCGACACCGGATGGGCTGTATTTGTTCGTGTCTCGCGTTATCAGTTTATTGGTTTAAGTCAATATCGACATCTTGAGGAAATGGAAGATGAGTAACAGTTCACCTCTTCTTATTGATGAAACCAACCTGTCATATGCTTGGGCAAAAGCATTTTTGCACATCATTGATAATCCAGGTAAAGAAATTTCCCCTCTTGTGGTGAGCATAACAGGTTTCACTGACGGCAAACCCCAGGAGAATAAAGATATTCGACAATCGCTTGATAAGTGTCTTGCTGATAATGGCGAGCAAAAAATTGATACGGTTGCAAATACGATTTTTCCTCATTCCCTTTGGAGACCTTCTAAAGACAAACGAAAGGAGTTATTTGAGCGATATCTCAAAATTTTCCCCAGAATAAAAGCCGTAGAACTAAATAAAAATAGACGTGGCATTTACTTTGAAAGACTTATTGCCTTTGAACCCAAGAAACCTGATCAGCCTAAAATAAACCAACTTGAGTTCATTATTTCTGAATATCACAAAGGCAAGGAAAATCCAAAACGTTCAGGAGTTAGGAGATCGATGTTCCAGGCGTCAATTTTTGACCCTAGAGAAGACCATATTTCTACTCCTTATCTCCCCTTTCCCTGTCTACAACACGTCAGCTTTGTTCCACAGGGAGAAACACTTACACTGAACGCTTTTTATGCAACACAGCAGCTACTCAATAAAGCCTACGGCAATTACTTGGGACTATGCAGGCTGGGAAATTTTATGGCTCACGAAATGGAGCTAACATTTAGCCGCATGAACTGCTTTGTAGGTGTAGCCAAGCTAGAGCATATTGGCAAGGAAAAGAACATTCCTAAGAAATCACCTATTCTCACTCCAGTCATAGAAGCATGTCAAAAAGTGATAATCTCAAGGACGGACTAACAAGCAATGGATGGAACACAGAATGCCAACCAAGCACCCAACGAGGGGAAATTTTAAAACTAATCAAAAAGATACATCTCTTGACAAACAACTAAGTCTTGACTTAGGTGACTGTAGTAGGTCTAAAATCTCTGAAATTATAGATGTTGCTGCATATTCTCACCTTCTGCCTGCCAAGCCTACCGTTGTGTTTGATACCTACTGGCGTTTTGCCGTAGAAAGGCAAAAAGTATTTTTCAAAAAGTATCTCGCAGAACCAATGCCTTGGACTGAAGATCCAATTATTTCTACCTTCAAATTTACTAATGCTTATCGTGCATCAGATCGCACCAGTCAATACCTGATCCGTCATGTTATCTACCGAGAAGATCTCCCTTCCACTGCGGAGGAAGTGTTTTTCAGAATTATTCTGTTTAAAATTTTTAACAAAATCGAAACTTGGCGACTTTTGGAAAATAGGCTAGGCAATATTCTCTACACAGAATATTCTTTTAAGCGCTACGACGAAATTCTTACCGAAGCTATAGAACAAGGTCAAAGTATTTATTCAGCAGCATACATTATGCCGTCAGGAGGAAAAGGACTTAGACATACAAGAAAGCACCACACTCATCTCAAGCTGATTGAAAAAATGATGGCTGATGAATTGCCTAAGAAGCTTAAAGATGCGCCAAATATGCACCGAGGATTTGACCTTTTGCGAGCATATCCCACTATTGGTGACTTTCTTGCCTACCAGTTTATTACTGATGTCAATTACAGCGAAATTACCAACTTCAGCGAAATGAGTTTTGTAGTTCCAGGACCAGGTGCGCTTGATGGTATTCGGAAATGTTTTTCTGATCTTGGTGGTCTCAATGAACCTGAAATCATTAAATTGATGGCAGAAAACCAAGAAGCTGAGTTTGAGCGTTTAGGTCTTGATTTTCAGTCTCTTTTTGGACGACCTTTGCAGTTAATCGACTGCCAAAATCTATTTTGTGAGGTCGATAAGTATGCAAGGATGAAACACCCGGAAATCTCCGGAATATCAGGTCGAACTCGTATAAAACAGAAGTATTCAGGTAATGGAGAGGCAATCAATTATTGGTATCCACCCAAGTGGGAAATTAACCAAGCGATAGAAGAATCCAGAAGAACCAAAGCAACAAACCTGTCTAAATCAAATAGAATCACCAGGAGTGAATAATGGATTTTCGCAAGTATCAAGAAGAAGCGCTGAAAACCGATCAGATTCCTAGCAATAGTGGAAATGGAATAATCGTACCTCTGCTTGGTTTGGTCGGTGAAGCAGGTACACTTCTCACTGAGTACAAGAAATACCTCCGTGACGGAGATTCCCACAAATTATTCAAAGATGGCATTGCAGAAGAATTAGGAGATTTACTTTGGTATGTTGCCAATGTAGCAAGCAAGTTTGAGCTTGATTTAGAAGAAATTGCAGAAGGCAATCTTCAAAAGTGTCATGACCGTTGGGGATGGAGAGATTCAGAACAAAAAGGTGTTAAAACTATAGGATACATATTCGACAGTGACTTTCCAGAAAAAGAACGTTTGCTACGACAGTTTTCAGTAGAGATTACTGAGGTGAGCAAAGATAACTCAGTGAAAATGAAAGCATTTGTCAACGGACAACAGATTGGAGATGATCTAACCGATAACTCCTATGCAAATGATGGTTACCGCTTTCATGATGTTTTTCACCTAGCATATGCTGGAGTTTTAGGTTGGTCTCCTGTTACCCGTCAACTACTTGGTGGATGTAAAAGGAAAAGCAATCTTAAAGTGGATGAAGTTGAAGACGGTGGTCGCGCTAAGGCAATTGAAGAAGGTATATCAGCACTCGTTTTTAGTTATGCAAAGGATCATAATTTTTTGGAAGGAATTTCAACAATTGACTACCAATTGCTCAAGACTATTAAGAACATGACTTCTCATTTAGAAGTTGCTCAATGTTCGCTTGGTGACTGGGAAAAATCGATTATTATGGGCTACGAAGTATGGCGTAAAGTGGAGAAGAATCGAGGAGGAATGGTTGTTGTTAATCTTGATGCTTGCTCCATAACTTATCAACCCAGCTAACATTCCAACGAAATATTAAAGCATTTCTGCTTCTACTCAACACTCCCAATACTTCGCTCTCTCAACCGCTTTCAACCAAGTTTGAAAATTAGCCTGCGCTTGACTAACACCTTCACCTGGCTGGAAAATTCGGTCAATCTGACGACTAGCTGTAAGACTTTCATAATCCTGCCAAAATCCTACTGCTAAACCAGCCGCAAATGCAGCCCCTTGCGCTGAAGCATCCAGCACTTTTGGACGTTCTACAGGGATACCTAAAACATCTGCTTGGAATTGCATCAAAAAATCATTCTGACACGCTCCCCCATCCACTTTCAACAGATTAATTGGGATACCTGAATCCTGATTAATTACCTCGACAACTTCCTTCACTTGAAAGGCGATCGCCTCCAACACCGATCGCACCAAATGCTCTCGCTGTACCCCTCCAGTAATCCCAAAAAATGCTCCCCGCGCTGTCATATCCCAGTGAGGTGCTCCTAAACCACTCAACGCAGGGACAAAGTAAACTCCTCCGTTATCTGCAACTTTGCGGGCCATTGCTTCTGTGTCATCAGCAGCGGTAATTATCCTAATACCATCCCGCAACCACTGAATACAAGCACCGCTAGTAAACATACTGCCTTCCAGAGCATAGCCGAATTGATTTCCCTGTGTCCAAGCAATTGTAGAGAGCAGTTGATGTTGCGATCGCGGTAACACTTCTCCTGTATGCGCAACCAAAAAGCAGCCAGTACCATAAGTACATTTTAATAACCCAGGCCGATCGCATCCATGAGCAAACAACGAAGCTTGTTGATCACCCAACATCGCCGTAATCGGCACTGATTCACCTAATAATTCCGGCTTGGTATAACCAAATAACCCCAAACTTGGCTGAATTTTCGGCATCAAATGCGCCGGAATCCCAAATAGTTCTAATAGCTTACTATCCCATTGTCTTTCTGCCAGATTCATCAACATTGTGCGACTGGCATTGCTATGTTCTGTAGCATGAATCTGTCCTCCTGTCAAGTTCCAGAGAATCCAGGTATCAATTGTCCCAGCGAGAACATTATCCAGGTCGATTGGGGGGTTTTGTGGTTGAATATGATTGAGCAACCAAGCAAGTTTAGTCGCAGAGAAGTAAGCATCGAGGACTAAGCCAGTGCGATAGCTAATTTCAGCAGCATAACCTTGTTCGGTCAGTTGATTGCAGAGTGGTGCTGTGCGACGGTCTTGCCAGACAATAGCATTATGCAAAGGACGCCCAGTAGTTTTGTCCCACAACAGACAGGTTTCCCGTTGTACACTTATGCCAATTGCAGCGACATTTGCAGCACTCACCCCCGCTTTTTGCAAAGCAGTTTGCATAGCCCAACAAGTATCTTGCCAAATTTCTCTGGGGTCATGTTCCAACCAGCCAGGTTGCGGGTAAAACTGAGTTAGCTCCTTGTAAGCTTGACTTATAATAGCCCCTTGTGCATCGAAGAGAATTGCTCGGTTACCTGTGGTACCAAGGTCTAGGGACAGAACATAGGCAGGAGCGGTTTGAGTCATAATGCTTTGTACAAGGATGTCACATACAGGAGTTCAAGAGGTGCCACATACTATTGTTACAAACACCTGCGAAGGCGTCGCAGATTGCGTTGATGCTTGTCCTGTGGCTTGCATCCATGAAGGTCCCGGCAAAAATGTCAAAGGTACTGATTGGTACTGGATTGACTTTGCCACTTGTATTGACTGTGGCATCTGTCTGCAAGTCTGTCCAGTAGAGGGAGCTATTATACCAGAAGAGCGACCAGATTTGCAAAGTACACCCCAGTAAATCTTAAATTCGTAGGGTGCGTTAACGAAGTGTAACGCACCATCTTCAAGCGGTGCCCTGCGGCGCAAACAGTTCTATTGTCAGCAAAGGATTACCCCTAGTATGCGCCTAACGCACCCTACCGTAAGTTAATGTTGACTTTATTGATACAGCGTTATACAGCTTTAACCAATAGAAGAAGGCAGAATAGAGAGAAAGCCTGTATTCTGCCCTAGTATGAGCTACTGTCTCACTTCCGACTGCCCAAAACCCCAGAATCCAGATAATGCAAACTTTTGTCACGCTTGTGGCACAAAGTTATTATTGAAAGACCGCTATCGTGCTACTAAACCACTAGGCCGAGGCGGATATAGTAGAACATTTGAAGCAGTAGATCAAGACCGATTGAATCATCCTTGTGTAATTAAATTATTTACATTACCGCCGGATCGAGATAAAAAAGCAACGGAATTATTTAATCAAGAAGCAGTGCGATTGTATGACTTGGGCAAACATGACCAAATCCCTGAATTATACGCCCATTTTCAACAAGATAATCGCCTGTATCTGGTGCAAGAATTTATCGATGGACAGAACTTAGGGGAGGAACTGGAGGATAAGGAATCACCGGAATTTGCCTCCTACAAAGAAAGCTATATTCGGCATTTTTTAGCTGATTTGTTACCAGTGCTGAAGTTTATCCATGAACAAGGTGTGATTCACAGGGATATCAAGCCAGAAAATATCATCCGTCGTCGTAGTGATGGCAAATTAGTATTGATTGATTTTGGTGTGGCTAAACAAGCAACGGGAGAAGTTTTGCCAGGAAAAGGCACAATGATTGGTACTCTTGGATATGCACCAGCAGAACAACTCCAATCTGGCCAAGCCTATCCCGCAAGTGATTTATATGCTGTGGGTGCAACTTGCGTTCACTTACTAACTGGAATGCGTCCTTTTAATCTCTATAATCCCCTGGAAGGTTGCTTAGTCTGGCGAGAATATCTACAAGAAGGTACAATAATTAGTCAGGATTTAGGGGAAATTTTAGATAAATTGATTCAGTCATTGGTGAAGGATCGTTATCAATCAGTTGATGAAGTTCTGCAAGATTTAAATTTCAGTGATAGTAATAATTCTTCCTCCCGTGTGTTGGATGTAGTTCTGGAATCTGACAAAGCAATTGATTACACCAAATTACGAGATTTACTCGGTGTTGGTAAGTGGAAGGAAGCTGATCAGGAAACACGTCAAAAAATGTTGGAAGTGATGGGACAACAGCAACGGGGATATCTAGATAATGAAGATATTGAAAAGTTCCCTTGTCAAGACTTTGGCACCATTGACCAATTGTGGGTTTACTATAGCAAGGAACGTTTTGGTTTTTCCGTACAAAAGCGCATTTGGATGGAAGAAGATGGGGAACCAGGAGTTTATGATCCGAAGGTTTATGAAAAGTTTGGTGAGCGCGTTGGTTGGCGAGAAAATGATACTTGGAAACCCTACACTGAGGTGAATTTTACTTCAAGTGCTCCTGTTGGACATCTGCCTTTGGGGTTGAGTATTGGATGGGGTGTTGGTGCGATTGAGTTAGTGGGAGTGGAAGGTGCTGTTGAGGTGGATTGTTTCTTCTCGAAAGTTGAGGATTGTAAAAATGCCTAATATCAAATCTGTTGGCATCGGAATCATATCTTTTTTTTAACGCAGAGTACGCCGAGTTTTGCGCAGAGAAACGCAGAGTTTTTTGAGCGTAATCTCAGTTAATTCCGATGCATAGGTCAATGATATAACGACTAAAGTCGTGGCTATACAAACAAAGTCCTCCTACGCGGACTAAGATTTTAAAAGAATGCCTAACGACTAAAGTTGCGGCTATCTAAACAAAGTCCGCCTACGCGGACTTGAATTCAGCCTGCGTAGGCAGGCTTTGTTTGTTTAGCCACAGGCTGGAAGCCTGTGGGCGTATATTTGCTTTCAAAATCTCATCCCAACAATTGTAATTCCTTAAGCGCCCTTTCCAAAGCAGCCGTTTCAAAATTGAACTTGATCGCACTATGAAAGTTCGGTTTCACGGTGATGTCATCAATCGTGTAAACATTGACAAATCCTAAAAGGATAGCCTTAACATCAGCTTTTCTGGGAACCAACTCCACATATTTTTTTAAGTAGCCTGTACTCAGATTCAGTGATACATCAATGCGGTGATAATTGCCCACATTCACGAAGCCAAACATTTTGATATTCACCTGAGATTGTTCTTCTTGCATGACTTCTTGTAGAGTTAAGGTTCCAGCGTCAATTAACTCTTCTATTTGTCCTGGATCTGCTAAGTTTTTCTTGAATAACCCCAGTAACTTAACTAGCGTTGTCTCATCTTGATTCCTGAGAATTTGCTCAAGATTCGCTCCCAGTTTATCCTCATTTACAGTTTGCTGAAGGAAGGCGATCGCCTTATCCTTAAAACTCTGATCTTGCTGGATAACAATACTTGGGTTATCCTCAATATCGATAAGTCCAAACTTGGCAAACAGCTTATCAATTCCCAAGATTTGTTTTTGGACAGCTAACAAAAGCATTGTTCTCAGATTAGAACGAAATTCACCAATGGGATTGAATAACCACCAAACCCGACGCGATGGAGAAAAGCTTGGTAAATGTAATCCTCGATGCCAACGATTTTTCATTTCTCGCTCGTTCAGATAACGGGAGAAAAATGTGATTTGTCCAGAAGGAATCTGAATTAAAAGTTTTCCACATTCAAAGCTGAAGCCATACTTAAGGTTATCCTCAATTTGAATTTCTATCTCATATATTTGGAAGATACTGGTACGTTGACCTAAGACACCAATCTGAAAATCTCGAATAAAATAAGCAGCAGCGTCAACTTGTTTTAAGAGAGTATTTTCGATTTGCTGTAAGGAAAGGTTATCTCCCAGTTTGAGGTTTATTTTGTAAGTTTCTTCTAGTGGTAGAATCTGAGTTGTAGAAATCTGTCTGCGCTTTAAGGCTTCCTTAACTTCAGAGTTGTGCTGGCTTAGAGATTCGAGAGCATATTGATGGAGAAATTCTAGGGAATCTTTGTAAGTTTGAGTTTGATGAAGGGTTGTAATCATATTTAATAATGATGGGCTTGAGTCGTTCGATTTTGGATTTTGGATTTTGGATTTTGGAAAGCAGTCCCCAGGTCTGAATTTAGCTTGAAATAAGGAAAATTTGGGTTTGTTGTCTGGACTGTATATACATTCGCTCATTTTCCAAATTTCTCTTGGTCAGTACATCTGACATCGCTACTATTGGAATACAATAGCCTTATCTTTTACTCCGGATACCTGACGTTTCTTTAACTAATTGAGGACAAGTTTGGCAAAGTGCTAACACTCAACTGGGATCATATCGAGGCAATGCGAATTCATGCAGAAAGTATTTATCCTGAAGAATGTTGTGGCTTAATATTGGGTAAACTGACTGGTGATACTAAAACTCTGATAGAAGTATTGCCAACAGAGAATAGTTGGGGAGATGATGCAGATGATGTCTTCCCAGCAAGCGAAAGTTCAAGTCTACCTAAGTCTAGTAAACGTAATCGTTTCAGCATTGCACCGAAAGTGATGCTTTTTGCCCAAAAAGACGCACGCGATCGCCATCTTGATATCATCGGGATCTTCCACTCTCACCCCGATAGTCCAGCCGTTCCCTCAGAATTTGATCGGGCGATCGCGTGGCAACAATACTCGTATATTATTCTTTCTGTACAACAAGGCAAAGTTTGTGACCTGAAAAGCTGGATTTTAGATGATCATCATCAATTTCAGCCAGAAGAGATACTGACAATCTCACCACAGGTGGATTAAAACTTAATGAAAGTCCACAAATATACCAACTTGAGAAGCCTTTGGTTAGTATATAAATCATGTCTGCACTACTAGACTAAAATGCTCAATCCCAATCTCGAAGAAATCCAGCTTACAAAACAAGAATACGAACGATACTCCCGACATCTAATTTTGCCGGAAGTAGGACTGGATGGGCAAAAACGCCTCAAAGCGGCCAGTGTACTTTGCATTGGTAGTGGTGGACTTGGTTCTCCACTGTTACTGTACCTTGCTGCTGCAGGTATTGGACGCCTTGGACTTGTAGACTTTGATGTAGTTGATCACTCTAACCTGCAACGTCAGATTATTCACGGTACTTCTTGGGTAGGTAAACCAAAAATTCAGTCAGCAAAAGACCGGATTTTGGAAATTAATCCTTACTGTCAAGTAGATTTGTACGAAACTCTCCTTAGTTCCGAAAATGCGCTGGAAATTATGGAGCCATACGATATCGTTGTCGATGGTACTGATAACTTCCCTACTCGTTACTTGGTGAATGACGCTTGTGTGCTGTTAAATAAGCCCAACGTCTATGGTTCAATTTTCCGGTTTGAAGGTCAGGCTTCAGTCTTTAATTACCAAGATGGGCCTAACTATCGTGACCTGTACCCAGAACCACCACCACCGGGAATGGTTCCTTCTTGTGCAGAAGGGGGCGTTTTAGGTATTTTACCAGGAATAATTGGCGTTATTCAAGCAACAGAAACTGTCAAAATTATCTTGGGTCAAGGTAACACCTTGAGTGGTCGTTTGTTGCTGTACAATGCTTTAAACATGACGTTCCGGGAACTGAAGTTACGACCAAATCCCGTACGACCGGTAATTGAGAAAGTTAGTTGACTATCAGCAATTCTGCGGTGTTACTCAAGCCAAGGCAGAAGAAGCCAAACGCCAACAAGAAATGCAAGAAATGACGGTTCAAGCAACTCAAGGAATTGTTGGATAGTGGTGCAAAAGATTTTGTGCTGCTGGATGTTCGCAATCCTAATGAGTATCAGATTGCCAAAGATTCCTGGTTCTGTTCTCGTACCTTTACCAGATATTGAAAATGGTAATGGTGTGGAAAAAGTGAAGGAACTGACCAATGGTCATCGCTTGATTGTCCATTGTAAATTGGGCGGTCGTTCTGCGAAAGCTGTGGGAATCTTGAAAGATGCTGGCATTGAAGGCATTAATGTTAAGGGTGGTATTGCCGCCTGGAGTAAGGAAATTGACCCCTCCGTGCCAGAATATTAAAGCGTAGGGGCGCACGAACCTGCGCCTCCAAAAACACCCTCAATCGCCTTTGTAAGGAGCCCAGAGTTGAACAATCCAAGCTCACCCCTTACCCCATCCCCTGGCGAACAGCCATCGCCCCTAAACCCATCTGGATTAGGGGTTTTGTGGTTACAAGTGGCTAGCTTAGCAGCCGTACAGGGAGCATTTACTCTTTCTTGGGTAATCTACAAAGCATACTTGCCTCAGTTATTAGCTCAGTTTGGCTTTCCCTTAGCGCTAGCTGCTACTCTGCTGATTGTGGAAAGCTTTCTAGCGGCGGTAATGGAACCGTTGATGGGCGGCTTATCTGACCAAGCACAGCGTTTTTTGGGGACGCGGTTTGGGTTTATCTCTGTGGGCGTCATTTTGTCGTCGGCTCTATTTATTTCTCTTCCTGCGATCGCTATTTTCGGTAATCCCAGCAGTGCCCTGCGCTGGGTATTTATAGTAGTTTTAATAACCTGGGCTTTGGCGATGACGGTGTTTCGCAGCCCAGCTATGGCTTTGTTGCTTAAATATTCGACGCCAGCATCATTACCTTTAGCTGCAAGTTTAGTAACTTTGAGCGGTGGATTGATTGGTGCTTTTCAACCTTTTGTTAGTAAGTTCATTTTAGGGTTGGGGCCTGTTTTTACTTTTGCTATTGGTTCTTTTGTCTTACTGGGAGTAACGGCATTTTTGCGGTCTGTTAATCCACCAGATACACCTCCAGTAATTCAAGATCAGAATTCATCGCCAACCTGGACTCTCAACTCTCAAATTTTGACTATAGCATTGATTTTTTTCACTGGTGCTGGTGTAGCCTGGGGTTCCCGTTTCCTGATGGATACGCTGGGAAAGGTGATCAGAAGTCAGCAAGCTGCTGCGAATGTCCAGGGGATAATGTTTGTGATTGCTCTTGGTTTAGCTTTGGCTGCGATACCTGCAGGAGCAATTGCCTTCAAACAGGGTAACGAACGCGCTATGCTGTTTGGCATTGCTGCAACTACTGGTTTATTGTTGCTGATGGCGTTGTCGCCTAGTTGGGGGATTTTGGTTGTCGTTGTAGCTATTTTAGTTATTGCTTTTAGTTTCATTCTCAATGGTGCAATCCCCTATGCTTTGTCGAGAGTACCCTCAGAACGTGCTGGTTTAGGGATTGGGTTGTATTTTGGTGGAAGTGCCGCTGCTGCTGCTATGTTTGACTTAGTATTCGGTTCTATCAACAAAACTCCACCGATGACGGGTGCAATCTTAGGGGCGATCGCCTTTTTAGTTGCTGGTTTGTGTATCATTTCCAGTACAATGATTGCCCCTAGCGAGCGTTAACATATCCTTTGACATCTTTGTATAAAAAACAATTATGAGCAAACAAAGTGGCATGGGATTTAGTCCAAACTTCAGAACTCAGATACCCAACTTTTCCAATAAATCGGGGATGTTGATGGCTATCGCCAGTTTATTCGCAATTGCGATTCCCAGTACTCCAGTTAATGCTTTCACTGAAGCTCAATTCTGCGCTGCTGAATTAGTGCGTTTTGCTGCACTTTCCCAGGAAGCAGCCTCAGTAGCTTGTGCTCAAGCATTGGCGCCCAAAGAATTATCTAGATGTGTCTTGAAAATTTCTGAACTCACACCAACGCGAGCTCAGGATGCTTTATTTGCTTGTTTCAAAGTAAGACGGCCCTTAGAGTTAGCAGGTTGCGTCCATGATATCCATGCAAAAACCCAAAAGCCAGATTCAGCCACAGTTCTAGATCACTGTCGTCGTAGTCTTCTTCCCCTACGCTTTTCTGAGTGCGTTATCGGATTGAGTCGCGAGATTGACTTTTCCCCTCCCAAAGCCTTGCGGACTTGTATTGCTGCAGAAGATTTTCCCCGCAATTTATACCCAAATTTTGTACCTGCAGCGCCCACTGTACCAACACCACCACCACCGGTTTTTGTCCCAAATATCACACCAGAACCAGCCGATCAAATTCAGCCACCAAAGCCTAGTAATCCAGTGAAACGTTAACAATTACAGCGGTTACTGCTGTTATGAGGTACAGTCAGACCTAACCCCCTTCCCCCTTCCCACCTCCCCCTACCCCCTCCTACAAGGAGGGGGAAAAGGAATAAGATTTGTTAGTTGGAATGGGGTTAATGTCAAAGCCTCTCTCCTTAAAGGAGAGAGGTTTGGAGAGAGGTTAATGTACCGCAATACAGAGGAAACTGCTGTAAAGGAGAGTTACCCTAAAGTAGAAAGGAGAGATACCCGACTTCTCCAAGAAGTCGGGTATCTAAGAAGCCGAGTCAGTTTTTCTCAGTACAATTAGGATGTTGTTATGAATATTTCCCAAAATTGTTTAGAGCTAATTAAAAAATTTGAGGGATGCCGCTTAGAAGCTTATTCAGACATTAATGGCATCCCAACAATAGGTTATGGTACTAATCGCTATCCTAATGGACAGAAGGTTCAGTTAGGTAACAAAATTACAGTACAGCAAGCTGAGGCTTTCCTGAAATTAGAGTGTGACAAAGTAGCCGAAGAAGTCTCTCAAATAGTTAGTGGTATTTCACTCAACCAAAATCAATTTGATGCTCTTGTCTCATTTTCTTACAACTTTGGTTCGGGAGCCTTAGCGGAAAGTACCCTGTTAAAAAAACTGAAATCTAATGACTTTACTGGTGCAGCAAATGAGTTTGATAGGTGGGTTAAAGGTACTGTTAACGGTGAAAAAATCACCCTTGAGGGTTTAGTTAAGCGCCGCAAAGAAGAACGAGCACTTTTTGAGAAACAAGGTGGAGAAGGAACCCCCACTAAGGTTACAGAATCCCTACAAGATAAAGTTACATTCCTGGAAGGGTATCGGGAAGGTGATCAAATTGTTATCGTCGCTTGGGCTGGTTCTGAAGTTGCTGAAATCCTAACTTTGGAAAGCCAAATTAAAGAAGACTTAATTACTGTATTGCAACAATATAAGAATGCCAAAACTTTTGGTTTTGCATCTGCTGGAAAGGCGATTCCTAGCGGTAAACGTATTTCAGTTTCTGGTAAAGGAAAGCCAATTTTCAAGTTAAGTAGACCATTTAAGCTTAACCGTACTTTAGTGCGCGGAATGAAAGGTGATGATGTTAAGGAATTGCAAAAGCAGTTAAATGATCTTCGGTATAATGTTGGTCAAGTTGATGGAGTTTTTGGGGCTAAAACAGATGCAGCCGTTAAAGATTTTCAAGCAGATTATTTTGGTTTAGCTGCAGCTGATGGTAAGGTGGGAAATCTTACCTGGGAAAAATTGCATGGAGATGTGACTCATCATGTTTCCGTTCCAACTCAAGTTGTTTCAGGTAAGAATTATCTCCGACTGACTAATACTGAGAGACAAGATCCAGATGGGTGTTACATCTTAAAATTGGAGTATTTTAAAAATGGGCAATTAAAGGATAAACTAGAGGTTTGTTCTGGGGGTCCTTGGAACCAAAATTTCTGTACAGGTTATGAAACTTTTTCAGGTTCATTTGAGCCACTACCAGAAGGAAAATGGGCCATTGGTGATATTGCCTGGGCCGATGGTACAGATAACTATGACGGCGAAGTTTTTAACTACTGGGATTGGGCCAGTATCAATCCCTCTCGAATACGTTAAACCTGGTACAACGGAACGAGAAGCCATTGAAATTCATCTTGACTGGAATAAAGATTATGGTGCTCCTGGTACTGCAGGTTGCATTGGGGTAAGCACAATCGCCGACTACAAGAGATTGGTAAGTTGGTTACGTGAATCAGACCCTCGCGATCTTTTTGTTGATTGGGGACTTGGGAGTTGTCCTCAACCCTAGGATTTTGCAGTAGGTTGGGTGGAGCTTTTAGCGAAACCCAACCACTTAATCGACAAATGTTGGGTTACTCTTCGAGAAGGCTAACGTCTACGTAACCTTAACCGAACAAATAAGAGCAATCAAGCTCCCTCCCCTTAGTAAGGGGAGGGTTGGGGTGGGGTTCCTTGTATTTTTGCAATCTTGTCTATTAGACTGCAATTTGCTATCAAAATGTCGATTAAATCGCATTTATTGTGTCTTATAACTACATGGAAGCGATCGCTTTGCTTACCTCGTCTAATTTCTGGGCAGCCTGACCACTAATGCATAAATCTTCAGCTTTAGCAAGACCTGTAGAAAAATCTGGACAAACACCACAACGCCACAGATAAAAACCACCGTTCCAGATAGCTGCTTGCATCAATTCTGAAGCTTTTCCTGACAACACTTCCTGTATCTGTTCTATTAGCTGAGTTGTTGATTCGAGAGGTACTTCTTTACCCTCAAAACCATAGTCACGGGGATGCAATAATAAGCGTTCAAATTCGTCAGAATCTGGTTTACTAATAGCAATAATTGCCGTGCGATCTCGTGGCAAATCGCAGCTTCCTTCTAATCCTTTCACCAGCGTAAAATTCGTCACTCCCCGCATCTTAAAGGTTTCTATAAATCGGTTTTCCGTAGGAGGATGAACGTAGCCTGCAACCATATGAACATCTCCAGCATAGGGACACCAAATCAGTTCCATTGTTGCTGCTGGTGGACGTTTGCCAATTTGGTCGCGGTAGGGCACTAAGCCTTGTGCTAAGGGAAAGTGTTGGGGTAAATAGATAAAGCCTATGCCTGTTTTCTCTAACAATTGTTGAACTTGGACAAGGCTTAGTTTGGCTGAAATCAACACCCAATTTTTGCCAAATTTCAATCAAAGGTACTCCATATTTAGTAGGCATAGAATCGCCTCCATGCATCAGTACGGGTACCCCAGCAGCAGCAAGGATGAGAGTTGTGAGAGGAGTCACTGGTGCTGTGCGCGATCGCCCATCATAAGGTATCCCAAATACGGTTACTGGAATATTTTGCCTAAAATTCTCGTTATTTGCCTGATTTTTTGGTGACAACTTTGGCCCAAGTTCGTCAAAAGCATCCAGCATTCCGGCAATTTCTGCACTGGTAGGGCGCTTAATTCGGTGAGCAATCATAAACGCCCCAATCTGCGCGGGTGTTGCTTCTTGTAACAACATCATTCCGAGTAGCTGTTGCTGCTTCCTCACGACTTAAATCTTTGCCAGTGTGGACGCCACTGCCGACTTTTTTTAATAATTCTCTGAAGATATCACTCATAGTAATTTTGGTTGTTGGTTGTTAGTTGTTAGTTGTTGGTTGTACAGCCCTACAGCCCTACGGGCATGAAAACCGGGCATGAAAACAGTTGTTAGTTGTTAGTTGTTAGTTGTTGGTTGTCGGTGAAAAATCAAGTACTAAGGAAAAATAAAAAACAATAAATAACTAATGAAAAATTACAAACAACCAACAACAAATAACTAATGACTAATAACTGAAGTTGTGGGAATTATTGCCTTCTCGTCCGCTCAAAGGTTGAAAAGATGGTATTTCTAACTGTCGCACCAATTGGCAAAAGTGCTGAATCGGTGGAATCTGTAAGCGGTCATTAGTCGTAACCAAGACAACCTGACGAGTCAGCTTAGAATCTAAAGTTGAGATACTGCTGACAACGTTGCTTGGCTTAGCTATTGACGGCTCAAGATGGGCAAGCGAGCGCACTGCTAAAGTTGGGTCTTTGCCAGCTTCTACCAAAGCAGACTGTGGCAATAAGGGCAATCAGTTCCCCCTGTCGCACAACACCTCGAAAAGCTTCCAGGGTGTTTAACTCCATCACAGCTTGCAGTTTAGCGCCTAAACGGACAAAGCTGCTCTTGTACTAAACGTTGCATTCCGTAGCCATCCTTGAAGACAACTTGGGGATATTTGACCAGTTCTGACCAAGGTATCATCCTCATACTGAGCGAGAGGGATGATTGAGACGCCATCAAGACCTGAATTGACTCATGGAAGAGGACATCTACGAGCATTTCCGGTGTCGAGGTTAAAAAGCGATTATGCATCACAATCGCCACATCGACCAAACCATCTCTCAGGACTTTGAGAGCGCGATCGCTCCCCAAAGCGGTCACCCGCAACTGTACCTCTGGGTATTTACGACAAAATAGCTGTAAAACTGGAGGCAAGTAGTAAGCACAGACTGAGTGAATTGCCGCTATACAGAGTTCTGGCTGCTTTCCAGCCATTAAGTCTGCTAATTCCTGGGTAGCATTTTGCCACTCCTGACAGATTTTGCGAGCACGAGGTAAAAGCTGTTCCCCTCCCAGCGTCAACTTTGCCTGAGCTGTACGATGAAACAATGGCAAACCCAAGTCAGTTTCCAGTGACTGAATTTGTCTGCTGAT